>CANMWK010000001.1 GCA_947501615.1 uncultured Tenacibaculum sp.
GATATTGCTAGTGCTACGAGTGCAAGTTATACACCAATTACTACAACTGCTGGAACCACATATTATCGTGTAATTATCAGTGACACAGGTTCAGGCTGTGATTCAGTTACTTCTGCAGAATCAGAAGTTATTATTAATGAGGATCCTACAATTACAGTTCAACCTTTGGCAAGTCAAACGTTATGTGAAGGAGCAACACCTACAGATTTATCGATTACTGCTAGTGGAGGTGTCGTAGGTTTAACGTACCAATGGGAGCGTTCTTCAACAAGTGGCTCAGGTTTTACGGTGATTTCAGGAGCTACAAATGCGACATATACTCCAGATACCAGTGTGTCGAGTACTACGTATTATCGTGTAGTGATTAGCGATACAGGTTCAGGTTGTACTACAGTTACGTCAAGTGAATCAGAAGTTATTGTAAACCCACTTCCAGAGTTTATTTCATTAATGACAAATTCTCCTATTTGTGAAAATGAAGATGCAGAGTTTTATATTTCAGGTTCTCCAAACAGTGTGTTAACCTATAATATTGATGGCAATGCAAATCAAACAGTAACGCTAGATGCATCAGGAAATGCAACAATTGTTAATTCTGGTGCAACTACCGATACGACAATTAACTTAGTCTCTTTGGCATTTAGTAGTACAAGTTGTACTATCAATCTAACAAATACAGCAACAATAACAGTACATCCATTCCCTGTATTAACATCGGTGAGTGATGTTATTCAATGTGTAGAAACACCTATACAGACATTAAACGCTAATGATGGTATTACATTTGGTGCTAATATCTCAGTAACATGGTATGATGCTCCAGTAGGAGGTAATGTTGTTGCAAATCCTATTACAAATACAGAAAATGTACCTGTATCTTTTTATGCTGAAATAACAGATACCTCGACTTCATGTGTAAATCCAGTTAGAGAAGAAGTTACATTACATATTGTATCTCCACCTTTTCCTAATTTCATAGAGGAAGTATGTTCTAAGGAAAGTTTAAATGTTGCTATTAATTCATTTACAGCTGTATATACTGTAGTATCATCGGATCCTGTTAATGTTCCAGCAGCAGCGGATAGAACTACAGCTATTGCTTCAAATATAACAGATAGTTATACAAATACAACAGGTAGTCCAGTTACAATTACCTATACAGTTACTATTGATGATGGAACAGCATGTGATGGAGAAACATTTGATGTAGTAGTTACTATAAATCCAGAACCATTCAATGTAACACCACCAACAACTATAGTATGTAGCGACGTTGCTTTAAATCATGATTTAACATCAGATGTAAATGTTTCAGGAGCTACGTTTAGTTGGTCTGCAGTAGATAATCCAAATGTCACAGGAGAAACAGTTTCAGGAGGAACTACTTCAACCATAACAGATACCTTAACCAATACAAGTGGAAGTGTTCAAACTGTAGTGTATACAGTAATACCAACAAGTCCTAATGGTTGTGATGGAAGTTCCTATAGTTATACTGTAACAGTAAACCCAGAGCCATTTAATGCGACATCACCAATAACTACAGTTTGTAGTAATACGGCTCTAAGTCATGATTTAAATACTGATGTAAATTTATCTGGAACTACTTTTAATTGGATGGCGGTAGATAATCCAAATGTAACAGGAGAAACTATTACAAATTCTTCTTCATCTATCATTGCCGATACATTGGTAAATACAAGCGGAAGTATTCAAACTGTTGAATATACTATAATTCCAACTGGCGCTAATGGTTGTGTTGGAGATCCATTTATATATACAGTAACGGTTAATCCTGAACCTTTTAATGCTATTGAACCTATCATCACGATTTGTAGTAGAGGAATGTTAAATCATGACCTAAATGGAGATGTAAATTTATTAGGAACCTCTTTTAGTTGGTCTGTAGTAGATAACCCAAATGTTTCAGGGGAGTCAATTTCTGGAGGAACTACTTCAACAATAACAGATACATTAATAAATACAAGTGGAAGTGTTCAAACTATAGTCTATACTATAACTCCTACAGGTGCCAACGGCTGTATAGGAAATCCGTTTACATATACCGTAACTGTAGACCCTGAACCTTCTATCAGTACTGCTCCAACAGATATTGTTTGTAGTAGTATTCCTTTGAATCACGATCTTTCAAGTGATGTAAATGTTAGTGCGACTAATTTTGTTTGGTCAGCTACAGATAATCCAAATGTAACAGGAGAAACCACTACAAATAGTTCTGCAATTATTATTTCCGATACATTAATTAACACAAGTGGTACTGTTCAAACGGTTGTTTATACAATCAACCCAACAAGTACAGAAGGTTGTATAGGTGATGCATTTACATATACAGTTACAGTTAATCCTGAACCTTTTAATGCAACTCCACCAACAGAAATAGTTTGTAGTGATATTGCTTTAAATCATGATTTGTCTGGTGATGTGAATGTAGTTGGAACTAGCTTTAGTTGGATTGCTACTGATAATGGTTTTGTTACAGGAGAAACAATTACAAATAATACTTCTACAATAATAACAGATACACTTACCAATACTAGCGGAAGTGTTCAAACTGTTACGTATACTATTACTCCAACTAGTTCTGATGGTTGTGTAGGTGATCCATTTACATATGTAGTTACAGTAAATCCTGAGCCATTTAACGCAATGCCGCCTTCTGAAACAATTTGTAGTGAAGTAAGCTTGAATCATAATTTATCCACGGACGTTAACTTATCTGGAGTTACTTTTGATTGGATAGCTATAGATAATCCTAATGTAACAGGAGAAACTTTAAGTAATTCATCGTCTAGTACTATAAATGATACTTTAGTGAATACAAGTTCTACTAGTCAAACAGTTATATATACAATTACTCCAACTAGTACTGATGGATGCGTTGGAGATATATATACCTACACTGTAACAGTTGATCCGCTTCCAGAGTTTATTTCATTAACGACAAATTCTCCTATTTGTGAAAATGAAGATGCAGAGTTTTATATTTCAGGTTCTCCAAATAGTGTATTAACCTATAATATTGATGGTAATGCGAATCAAACTGTAACGCTAGATGCATCAGGAAATGCAACAATTGTTAATTCTGGTGCAGCTACCGATACGACAATTAACTTAGTCTCTTTGGCATTTAGTAGTACAAGTTGTACTATCAATCTAACAAATACAACAACAATAACAGTACATCCATTCCCTGTATTGACCTCAGTGAGTGATGTTATTCAATGTGTAGAAACACCTATACAGACATTAAACGCTAACGATGGTATTACATTTGGTGCTAATATTTCAGTAACATGGTATGATGCTCCAGTAGGAGGTAATGTTGTTACAAATCCTATTACAAATACAGAAAATGTGCCTGTATCTTTTTATGCTGAAATAACAGATACTTCGACTTCATGTGTCAATCCAGTTAGAGAAGAAGTTACATTACATATTGTATCTCCACCTTTTCCTAATTTTATAGAGGAAGTATGTTCTAAGGAAAGCTTAAATGTTGCCATTAATTCATTTACTGCTGTATATACTGTAGTATCATCGGATCCTGTTAATGTTCCTGCAGCAGCGGATAGAACTACAGCTATTGCTTCAAATATAACAGATAGTTATACAAATACAACAGGTAGTCCAGTTACAATTACCTATACAGTTACTATTGATGATGGAACAGCATGTGATGGAGAAACATTTGATGTAGTAGTTACTGTAAATCCAGAACCATTCAATACAACACCACCAACAACTATAGTGTGTAGTGATGTTGCTTTAAATCATGATTTAACATCAGATGTAAATGTTTCAGGAGCTACGTTTAGTTGGTCTGCAGTAGATAATCCAAATGTCACTGGAGAAACAGTTTCAGGAGGAACTACTTCAATCATAACAGATACATTAGTCAATACAAGTGGAAGTGTTCAAACTGTAATGTATACCGTAACACCAACAAGTCCGAATGGATGTATTGGAAGTTCATATAATTATATTGTAACGGTAAATCCAAGACCTGAAGCATTGCCTATTACTGGTGCTTCAGAAGTATGTGTTGGAGAAACAATTGATCTTACTGAAGGGACTTCTGGAACTACTATAAATTGGATGTCATCAGATACAAATATTGCTACAATTGATGCTAATGGTATGCTTACTGGTGTTAATTTTGGAACAGTAACGATTACTTATATAGTAACAGATTCAAATACTTGTAATTCATTAGTGTCACCTACTTTCAATGTAACAATTGGGCCTTCAACAGATACAGATGGAGATGGTTTAACCGATTGTGAGGAAACAACAGGTGTTGATGATCCATCTACTTCTGGAGTACCTTCAGGAGTAAGCGATCCTTTTGATTCGTGTTCATTCTCAGGAAACCCAATAGCAGATGTAACTAACCCAACTTGGCAAACTTCTGATTGTGATGGAGATGGAGTTACCAATGGTCAGGAAATTTCAGATGGAACAGATCCTAATGATCCATGCTCATTTACACCTACTTCTGTTTCCTTAGCTCAAGGAGGCTTATGGCTGACAGCAGATTGTGATGGAGATGGAGTTACTAACGGTCAGGAAATTGTAGATGGAACCGATCCTACAGATCCATGTTCATTTACACCTACTTCAGTTTCATTAACTCAAACTGGCTTATGGCTAACGGCAGATTGTGATGGAGATGGGGTTACAAATAGTCAGGAAATTTCAGATGGAACAGATCCTTTTAATCCGTGTTCATTTACTCCAGCTTCTGTTTCTTTGGTTCAAACAGGCTTATGGTTAACAGCAGATTGTGATGGAGATGGAGTTACGAATGGACAAGAAGTTATGGATGGAACAGATCCTACAGATCCTTGCTCATTTGTACCTACTTCTGTTTCCTTAGTTCAAGGAGGCTTATGGTTATCTTCGGATTGTGATGGAGATGGAGTTACGAATGGACAAGAAATTACAGATGGAACAAACCCAGCTGATCCATGTTCATTTACTCCCGCTTCAGTTTCCTTGGTTCAAACAGGTTTATGGTTATCTGCAGATTGTGATGGTGATGGGGTAACGAATAGTCAAGAAGCGACAGATGGAACTGATCCTTATGATGGGTGCTCATACATGTCAACTAACCAAATTGCATTTAATGTAAGTCCTACATGGAATAGTTTGGATTGTGATGGTGATGGTGAAACTAATGGAACAGAATTGATGAACGGAACAGATCCTTTAGATCCTTGTTCGCTTACTATGGCTACACTACCAGCTATAACTGATCCAAATTATAGTATTTGGTCAGCAGCAGATTGTGATGGAGATGGAGTTCCTAATGGTCAGGAAGTTATCGATGGAACAGATCCTTTTAATGGTTGTTCATACATAATAGCAAATCAGGTAAGTACAAATGTATCTTCAGCATGGAATAACTTAGATTGCGACGGAGATGGAGAAACTAATGGAACGGAGTTAACTAACGGAACAGATCCTTTAGACCCTTGTTCAGTTACAACACCTATATTGCCAGTGATTACAGATGCTAATTATAGTGTTTGGTCAGTAGCAGATTGTGATGGAGATGGAGTTCTTAATGGTCAGGAAGTTATCGATGGAACAGATCCTTTTGATGGATGTTCTTACGAAGTAGCTAGTCAGATAAGTGCAAATGTTTCTACTGTATGGAGTAATTTAGATTGTGATGGAGATGGAGAAACCAATGGAACAGAATTGACTAATGGAACAGATCCTTTAGACCCTTGTTCTATTACGACTCCAATACAACCAGTTGCGAGTAGTCCTAATTATAATATTTGGGCTGCAGCAGATTGTGATGGAGATGGAGTAGCTAATGGACAAGAAGTTATTGATGGAACCGATCCTTTTGATGGCTGTTCTTATGAAGCAACTAGTCAGGTAAGTGCAAATGTTTCTACTGTATGGAGTAATTTAGACTGTGATGGAGATGGAGAAACCAATGGGACAGAATTGACTAATGGAACCAATCCTTTAGATGCTTGTTCAGTTACGACCCCTATTATCCCCGCAGTAACAGACACTAATTATAGTGTTTGGTCAGCGGCAGATTGTGATGGAGATGGAGTTCCTAATGGTCAAGAAATCATTGATGGAACCGATCCTTATGATGGTTGTTCTTATGAAATAGCAAGTCAAATAAGCACAAATGTGTCTTCCGAATGGAGTAATTTAGATTGTGATGGAGATGGAGCTACCAACGGAGATGAACTATTAGATGGAACCAATCCTTTAGATGCTTGTTCATATGAACCTTTAAGTCAAGATATTTCAAATGTATCAGATGCTTGGAATCAATTAGATTGTGATAATGATGGCCTATCGAATGGAGATGAAGTAGTTGAAGGTACAGATCCACTGAATCCAGATAGTGATGGTGATGGACTTACTGATGGAGAGGAAGTCACAGGTATTGATGATCCAAATACACCTTTGGATCCTACAACTTATGTTGATGGACCAACTTCAAACCCTAATGATCCTTGCGATCCTCAAGAAGGAGCTAATTGTAATAATGACGCATGTTTAAATCCATATAATTTAATGTCTCCAGGAGATGGAAATACTGAGAATAGTATTTTCTTTATTAGATGTATAGATAATCCTGAATATGCTAATAATACTGTTGAAATCTTTAATAGATGGGGTAATACAGTATATAAAATACAGGGCTATAGTAATACAGATAGCTCAAAGAGGTTTGAAGGAATATCTAATGGAAGAGCTACTATTGCTGTAGATACAAAACTTCCTGTTGGAACATATTTTTATGTAATTGATCCTGGTAATGGAGAGAAGCCAAAAACAGGGTGGTTGTATATTAATAAATAACGACTTGCATTGTGTTTAAAAGAATTTTATAGATTATAAATTAATAGAAAACGAAAACTGTCTTTTTTAGACAGTTTTTTTGTTAAAAAAATCTACTTCCCAATACAATATATAACTATCTCAGTAAAATCAGCACTTTCAGCGTAATAGGGTGGAGTAGTGGTGGAATATTTTGTTTTCTTTTTGTTGGTTTTTAAAGATGTTTTATAAACCTTGGTAAATCTCTACTTTGATGTAAAACTCTTAAAATATCTATTTTTGTTTCAGTTATTTTATACAGAATCAAATGCTCTTTGTGGACTAAACTGTACACGCCAAATTTAATTTCAGATCTATCTTTTCCAAGATGAGGATGGTCATATAGATTGAAAAAGGTATTTTCTAATTCATTCAAATATTTAATTGCAATATCTAAACCAAAATTATCTTCAGAATAGTCAAAAATATCTTCTAAATCAAATTGAGCTTCTTTTCTTAATTGATAATTAAGTTTTGACATTATTGCTTTTCTTTAATCTTGGCTTTAACAATATCTTGAACAGATTTTTCACTAACATCACTATCAAGACCTTTTTGAACAGCCATTCTTAAATAGTTTAATTTAGAGTTATTAGCTTGGTCTTTTCTTATTAAATCTCTAATATATTCACTATCGTTAGTGTAATCTCCACCTTCTATTTGTGATTTAATCCAAGCATCTTGTTGTTTTGTAAATGTAATTGATTTTCTTACTGTAGCCATATTGCATCATTTTTATTACTATTGATGCAATTTATAAAAAATCATTTTGATTTCAAAATTAAACTGTTTTTTGAGGTTGATTTAATATTGAACATAAACATGAACCGATTAAATTATTGAATTGGCTCATAATATGTTTTTACTTTCTTTTGGTTGACTTGTTTTTAGAAAATTAATTAGCAGAACTCTAAAATATGTTTTCCTATATTTTCTCCTTTTAGCAAAGAGCAAACAAAGTAGTAGTAAAGGAAAATCTATTTTCCAATACAATATTTAACTACCCTTGATTTTAGTAGGTTTGAAGTGATAGGGCAACAAATAGGGTACAGATTATACATATTAAAGGAAACTTGGGAATAAATAACAATAGATTGAAGAACAAATATAGCATAAAAAAAACCACTCATTTGAGTGGCTTTTCAATTAAAACATCAAAAATTAAATAGCTGTTCCAGAGCCTAAATAAATACTATTTGATACTGTACTATTATCAGAAGTAACAAATGCCATAAAAAGGTGTACAGTGTCACCTACATAAGAACTTGGAATTGAAATTGCATCTGTTCCAGTTGTTCTATTTGCTCCATCCAATGTATAAATAGATTCTTTTTTTTCAGGATTGTAAACAAGGATCATTGCTTTGTCATCTGCATTTGCATTTCCTTCTGTTGAATTATCATCCCAATTGAAAGTTACTTCTCCAGCAGTTGATAAATCAGTAGTTCCATTTAATACTCCTGATAAAGTACCTCTACTTAACAATGCTAAAGAGTAATCAATAGTGAAGTTTGGAGCTGTACCACTAACTGCATTATTCAATACATAAGACATTGCAGCATTGAATTCAGTCTTTTTTGTTGCAAACGATTTATAACCTAATTTAATAAAACCTAAATTTGGTTGTAAATAGTTTAAAGTAATAGAGAATCTATTACGTTGATTTACTTGTCCCTCTGTTCGAGGATTTTTAACACTTGAAGGTTTGATTCTTAAATAATCTATTCCCTTCCAATTTCCTCCGATAACGTTTCCAACCTTACCAGATAATCCACCTAAAATACCTTGTGAAATTTTACCCATTTTACTACGATTTAAATATTAATATACATTTGGAGTTGGTACGGACTTGGTTTTAACTTGTACCAACTATATTAATATACTGCAATTATTATGCAATTTGACGTGTTCTATTTTTGTTGCCCTTTGTTGCCCTACTTTGCGTTTTTAAAAAGACTTTCTATATAAGATTTCTTTAAAAGTGCCATTTTTTCAATGACATATTGTAGTTCTTTTTCTTTTTTAGAAATTATACTGACAGCTTTTATATGCTTATTAAATTCTGAATCTTTACTTGTTTCAAAACCCTTTAATAAAGTGTTTTTACAATCGTTTATAGAAATAAAAGGAATAACACTGCCTTTTAAATAATAAGCATAATATCCGCCAATTTGCAGCATCATAGATAAATGATATAATGTGTTTTTTTCTTTTTCTGTTTTTGTTATTATTACAAAACAATTAGGGCAGGGGAGAGTTAAAGGTTTACCGCTGTTTAGCCCTTTGTTTAAAATAAAAAAATGAGGGTTTGAGTAAGTGCGCCCAATCTGGTGGGTCTTGATTTCAAAAGTTGACATAGGTATCCAATTAAAATTATGCTTCGCTGCGCTTCGCACATTTTTTTGGAAGTAAAAAGAGATATGCCTTAGACTAGTGCCTTAGGATAGGTTGTCAAGGTTTTTGGGTAAAAGTTTTTTAAGTAAAAAATTTGAACAAAAAGATAAAAGGCTATTAAAAAAAGTTTTATTCAAAACCCGTAGGGCTTGACCTTGATAACCTAAAAGCGTTGGATGATGCAAGGCACTTATATTTGCTATCTTTTTTTATTTATTGATTGTTGTTCTAAAGTATTTAATATATCCTGTTCTTTAAAGAAAATTCTGTTACCCATACGAATTGGATTTAATATACCTACTTTAGACCATACACCAATTGTAACTAAACTAACTCTTAACATTACAGCCACTTTTACGTGTTAATAATTTATTGTTTTTTTGTTTAGTTAATTCTTTAATATAATTCTCTATTTTTAATAAAAGTATATCTGAAATTTTTTCTGCTAATTCATCTATTGTAACCTCTGTAATTTGAATTGTTTTTGTAACCATCTTTTTTATTTTTAAATTAAATGACTTTTGATTTATAGGATTAAAATTACTATTTGTTAGCGAAATGAAACAAACAAAGACTTGAGATAAGGAATACTTGGACTTAGCGATGGTTTTGTGAAGATGAATGAGATAAGAAATAATAAACTAAAAATGTTCTTTAAAATTTAGTATCTTTACTACTGTGAGTTTACGCTCACATTCTTTTTCATAGCAATTTTTTACCCACCTCTCAACGATGTGGGTTTCTTTTTTTTAATAATTAATGACGTAGTACCTAGTGCGTGGGCAGCAGCGAAAATAAGTGTGTAGCTTATTATTTGTTTTGTACTAAGTTTATTGATTGGTTTCTTTAAAATTGGATGCTCTAATTGTATTATTAATACTTTTAAAGTAGATTATTACTTACTTTTATAAACTTACTAAAACTTCCAATTTTAGTGAAAACAACTTTACGAATTTTCTGACAAATAATAAGTTATACTCTTATTGGCTTTTTTTTGATTTTATAGGTGCTTAACAATTAATCTTATTAAGTTCTATTTTACATTCTAACAAGCGCATCTTATTGAAACTATAATAGCACTTATAAAAACAATGCATTAAAGACTGAATGTTATTTAAATATCTAAATTTCATTATTAATAACGGATGTGAGCGTTGGATGAGCGGCTATTTTACATAATGGAGTTATGGCTACCTGGAATTTATGGAAGAGTACCATAACTACCCGTTATGTAACTTAGCTTTGGGGAGTTTTGTGTTTTATGAAAACAATATTAAAGATTGCTTTTTACAGTTGTTTTTGAGTATGCGAAAAGACAAGCTTTAAAATGCAAGTACCTTTAGAATATTAAAACGCTAAACTTGTATTGGTGAGCGGAACAACACAAAAGACAGAGGGTTTTTGCTTTTCGCAATAAACTGAGTTTTGTGTTGTGGAGGTTTGATTGTACTATAAATCCTCTAACGATTTTATTTCATTTAATTCAGAACATTTAAAAGGGTAAGGATTATAAGGATTTTGGTTTATGATTTTAATATCATCTCTCTTTTTTAATTCATTATTTATATGTTCATCACCATATGAATAACCAGATATTAATAGTTGAGAGGCAACATTTATGGCATTTTCAAAATTCTTAAATAATTGGGAGTACATAATATCATTTGAGATTATACTTGTTTTCTTTGTACCTGTTATAAATTTTGGGATTATATCAAAATTCATATCCTGTTCAACCTTTTTTGTTATGGGATTTACTCTTACAGCATAATGTTTTGTATTATAATTTTGCGTTACAAAATAGTTATACTTTTCTGTAGGGGACCAAAATAGACCCGAATCATTATTAAAATGTTGAAATTTAAAAAAGTCTGTACTACCGTGTAACTTATGTATGTTTATTTTATCTGTAAAATGATTATTAAATATAGGCAAAGGATTATTTTCATAATAAACATCTGAATTATCTATAGAAAAACCTCTACAAAATGATATACCCTTTTTAGAAAGTATTTTTTCTAATAATAAATCGTGGTTAAGTGTAAAAATATCAACTCTATCAAATGTCTGTATATAATCTATAAACTTAGTATATTCAGAAATTGAGTTATCTACTGTTGCATTTGAAACAAATAACATATCACCAATAAGATAATTGAATATATCTTGTATTTTTTTTATGTAAGGTTCTTGTGTTAATGGAACAAGATAATCAGAATGTGGCAAAGGTTCAGAGACTAAATATGGTTTGTCTTTAATAAGTTCATTTTTAGCTTTTGCATATATTTCTTTAAACCAATCTAAATCACTAAACTTATCTAAAACATAAGAGAAGAAAACTTCATAATTATCAAAATCATCAACATCATCATTATAGGCTTTAACAATTTCATTTAAAATATAAGAATAAGCTAAATGGTCAAAGCCTAATGACCCATTATGTTTTGTAGTATCGTCTTTATCATCTGCCCACATCCATTCACTTGAACTAGCTAATAATAGTTTTTCTTTTTGGACTCTGTTAAAACGTTTTTTGATATCATTTGCTAAAGGTAAACCTGCTGGAAATGAAAAACCTGCTCCTAAAATTACTACTAAATTATTCATCGCTTAACTACTTTTTTTTTAATATTTCCAATCTATGTGTCTAAAAGGTAATTTGTTTAATTCTTCTCTATAAAATCTCCATTTAGGCATAAATTGATTCATATACCCTACAAATACCTCATTATGAGTTCTTTCTAATAAATGGACTAATTCGTGAACCACAATGAACTCAATGCATTCTAATGGTTTTTTAGCTAACTCTAAATTGAGCCATATTCTTTTTGCGGCTATATTGCAAGTACCCCATTTGGTTTTCATTTTTTTTATACCAAATTCATTCGATTGAACACCAATCACTTTTTCCCATTTTGATATTAATTTTGGAGTTATTTTTTTTAATTCCTCACGATACCATTCTATCATCAGTTCTTCTCTTTTTTTTTCTGAAGTATCAGGTCTTATATGTAACTCAATTGTATTATGTTTTAAAATAACTTTTGGTGGATAATTGTGTTCAATCACTTCTAATAAATATCGTTTTCCTAAAAAATAATGACTCTCTTTAGTTAAGTATTCTCGTGGGGTTTCTCTTGCTTGATTTTTAAATATTTCTTGTTGATTTTTAATCCACTTTAATTTATTTAACGCAAATACACGAATAGTATCTAAATCCATTCTATTTGGTGCGGCAATACGAACAACGCCATTAGGTGGATATACACTCAAATGAATGTTTTTAATATCCTTTTGTTCTACTTCTATTTTAATATTTCCTAACTGAATGTTTTGCATTAATATTCTGGTTGTTCTATTATTAATTTAAAAATAGCTTCTACTTTGTTTTCTATACCATAAGGTTCAGGCAATTCATTTGCAATATCTATACCTGTATCCACTGAATAAGAAGCTAATTGTTTGTAAATTTCTGCTTTAATTTCTCTTTCTTTTGGTAAATTACCTCTCCAACCATCTCTTTTCACATTTTTTACAGCAGCATCAATTTGCATTGCTAACACTTCATTTTTAGCTAAATTATTATACAAAGCTCTTTGTGCCATAGTAACTAATGTTTCTGGTGTTTCTTCACTTTTACCTTCATTTACACGTTTAGCTAATTCTGCAATCTTTTCTAAATACTCTGCATAACTTATAGCATTTGCTTTACGCTCTTTTATTATTTCTGCCAAAAGTTTAGACATTTCTTCAAAAAAAGCAGGATCAATTAAATGCTCTTTAATAATCTTTTTACGAACATTATTCTCAATTGTTTCTGCAACTGCTCCTTGATTCGATTTTATACCATCAGGCATTGAATTAATAGCATCTGCCATTCCAGATTTTACGATAATATCTAATAAGGGCATATCATCAAAAGGTGAAATTACTTCAGATTCATCTGCTTGAATATATGTATCTATTAGATGACGCATATCAGCTTCATAGGTTTTCAAATCCAGCGTTTCACCACTTGCTTGTCTTATCTCTTCTCTTAATTTTAAGTAATGGTCTAATTCTTTCTTTATACTAATTTCTTCACTTGATGTATAACCTGCTTCTTCCATTTCATCTGCTATATTTGCATACGCACGAATCAAAGAAACTGTTTTTTTATACAAGGCTGTACGTTGTGTTTCTTTCGCTTTTAGTTCTGCTTTTATTTCTGTATTGCCACAGAAATAATGAATATATGCAAGTGTGTCTCTGGGAATTGCAACAGGTTCACATAAAATATGTATTTCCTCTAAAGCATTATCTAAACGCTCTTTACCAACCTTTAAACGGTCTTGAAGCATTACATCAATATCTTTTGCTTCAAAATCATCGTAATCTAATTCTGTAGTATATAATTGTAAAGCTCCTGTTCCTTTATCATTTACCAAATTTTTAAATAAATCTTTATAATCTACGATGTAACCAAAATCTTTATCATCACCATCTAAACGATTTACTCTACAAATTGCCTGAAACAATCCGTGGTCTTTCATACTCTTATCAATATATAAATACGTACAACTTGGAGCATCAAAACCTGTTAGTAATTTAGATACCACAATTAGTAGTTTCATATTTGCAGGCTCATCATTAAACTTTGCTTTTGCCCAATCTTCATATTGTTCCGTAGATTTTGAACCTAATAAATTCGTATACAAATTATACATAAACTCTTTTTCAGTATCTGTACTTGCACCTGTATCTTCAGTTGTTACGTCACTTGTATGAGGACTATATGATGTTACTATTGCACACTTATCTTTTAATGGTGTTTTAAGGAATAATTCATAATATCTACACGCTTCATATATTGAATATGCGACTAAAATTGCATTTCCGTTTTGAGAAGATAAACGAGGTTTTGTACTAAAGTCAAAAACTATATCCGTAACTACTCTATCCATTCGCGAACTACTGCTCAATACTTTTTGCATTGTTCCCCATTTCTTTTTGAGTTCCGATTTCTGAAAATCGTTTAAGCCTTTAGTTTTTGCTGCAAACCATTGGTCTACTCTTTTTTGAGAGGTTAAACGTTGGTCTATATCTCTGGCTTCGTAAACCAAATCTAAAATAACACCATCTGCCACACCTTCATTAAATTTATAGGTATGTATGTATTTGCCAAATATTTCTAAACTTGTAGACTTATCTTTTTTAAGTAAGGGAGTACCTGTAAAACCAATAAAAACAGCATTTGGTAAAATGGCTTTCATTGTTCTATGTAAACGACCACTTTGTGTTCTATGACATTCATCTACAAATACAAATAATTCACCAACGGTTTGTGAGGGTTGACTTTCTAATTCTTTTATAAATGCATTGAAATTACCTGTGTCTTTTTTTCCAAACTTATGCACTAAAGAACACATTAATCTTGGTGTTGGATTGCTTAGTTTCTGCATTAAATCTTTACCGCTTTTGGTACGATAGATTGTTTCGTCTGTAGCTTTAAAAACACTTTCGATTTGCTTATCTAATTCATCTCTATCTGTTAAAACAACTACTCTTGCATTTGGATTATTTTCTAAAATCCATTTTGCTAAATATACCATAGTGATACTTTTGCCACTACCTTGTGTGTGCCAAATAATACCACCTTCATATCTATTGATATGTTTTTGAGATTCTTTAACTCCAAAATATTGATGTACTCTTGGTAACTTTTTAACACCACCATCAAAGACAATAAAATCGTAGATAATTTCTAAAAAACGTTCTTTATCACACATCTTTAAAAGATACTTGTCTAATAGATTTCTACTATTATCTTCTACATCTTCTTTCCATTTTAGATAATATTTTTCTGGTGTTTTAATAGCTCCATAGCGTAAACCTTCTGTATCATTTCCTGCAAATAAATATTGCACTGTTGAAAAGAATGGTTGAATAAAACGGTCTTGTTGATTGGTAATGTTTTGGCGAATACCATCGTTTATAGTTATTGTACTTCTTTTTAATTCTAACACACCTAATGCAATACCATTTACATAAATAACTATGTCTGGTCTCTTTGTTTTGTTACCTTTTATGGTTACTTCTTCTGCTATTGAGAAATCATTTGATTCCCAATTTCTCCAATCTATAAAATGAACTTTCTCTGTATTTTTACCAATTTCTGTTTTTATATCAGCACCATAACGCAATAATTCATAGACGTTTTTATTAGTAGTATACAAGCTATCACTAAAATTATTGGCAGTTGTTTTTAGCTCATAAATAGCTTTGGTAATTTGAGCATTGTTATACCCTTTTTTAATTAAATACTTGGTTAAGAATTCTTCTTCAATATTACTATTTTCTCTATCTTCTTGCCAATCTCCTAAATAAGTATATTCTAATTCATCTTGGAATAACTTTACGACCCTATTCTGTGTGATACGTTCAATACTTCCTACTTTATTCATTTTCTAAAGAATTAAAAGATTCAAATAATGATTTAAATAATTTTACAGCCTTTCTTTCTGATAAGCTTTTAGTAAAATAAGGCTCTTCAAGGTTGAATTTAGCGTTTTCTAAAATTTCAATTATATCAGAATGAAATTCTTTTGAATTACTTGAAAATGTTATTTCGTATTCTGCTGTAGAAGATTCATAGAATAACAAAATATTATAACTCTCTTCTAAATAATTAAAATTACCTAATACTGCACAAGGAGGATAATCTTCACCACTAACATCATTATAATATTTTAATTTGAAAGGAGAAGTGTCTAAATTTTGTAAGTATTTGTAATAAAAATAATGAGTATAATATTCGCTATGCATACCACTCATTCTTTCTTTTGTAAGTAAATAAATACTTTGAGTATTATTGTATCTTATATAGTTTTTAGGACCTAAATAATCTATTAATTTTGGTGTTTCAATAAAACCTTTTCGCCAATCATCTACTTTAGATTTATCAATTATAATCTTTAAACTACTTTCTACATTTAGGACATCAAAATCTTCATCATCAAATAAGTCTTTAACAAAATCTCTCTTACCAGCATTATTAATATCACCACCATCCAATAATAATCTTCTCCAACCAATATCTCTATCAGAATTAATTAAAAAACTATAATTACTACCCTCTTTTAGTAAAAAATCCCCTTTGCTTAATAAAGCTCTTCGCCATCTATAAGCTTTAAATTCTTTCAAGCCTTTTTCGTTAAAAACAGCTAAAGCTTTATCTCTATAATTTTTAAATTTATTTATGAATTGTATATCTTCATTATTAGACCAATTGCATTGTCTTCCATTATTTTTATAATAATCTTCAATTCCAGAAAAATATAAGATAAAAATTATTTGACCTTTAAAATAGGTATGTTGTTCTGTTTCTAATATTAAATCTTTCCAACTTTCTTTTTTAATTAATTGGGCTTTTATAGATTCTTCTTTACCTTGTAAAGCACCAAATCCATCAATTTTTAAGTTATTAGCAAAATGATTTACTATATTATTACTATTTCCTAAAACGTTGGAAATACCTTCAATAGACCTTATAAATTCTTTTTCGTTGTTGTAAATATTATTTTCTGTTAGATTATGTAAAATACGCATCCAATTGAATAAACCTTCTTTTGTTTTCCATTTTATAAGATATTGAGAATACCCATAAAATAATATACGTTGGTTGTAATTATCAAAATCATCATTTAAAGCTTTTTCAAAAATTATATCTTCATCGTAATAAAATTTATTCTCTAATACTTTTTTAACCTTTTCATTACCATTAGTTACAAGGTCTAAAAAAGAAATAAACTCTAAAATAAACTTTTCACTAAAACCACCTAAATCAGTATATTTTTGAAAAGATATGTCTTCTAATTTTTCATTTCTATCAATAAGATACTTGACCTTTTTATTTTCATTTAAATTTGCATAATGAGTAATTGCTTTTGTTTTGATTAAGTTCATAATCTTATCATCAAAAACATTTTTACTGTTCTTATAATTCCAAAATAGATTTGCCCAATCTGTATCTATTTTATGTGAAAAGTATTCTTGAACAGTTACCTCTCTTTCAACTTCATTAAAAACCAATTTAAAGTTAGGAGCATTTGTAAAAGTTGTGCTTTTAATTAATTGCTCAAATTTTGCTTTAAAGTTTTCAAAAGGCGTTAAAGGCTTACCTCTTGCATTCATTTTTATATAGAGGTCGTCTGTTAATTTAAATTCTTCTAAATTTAGAAACTGGAAAGTAATTACTGGGTTGTCTTTATTTACCAATCTGTTGTAAAAACCCTGGGTATCTTTAAATTTATAATGAATAGTATCTAACATCACTAACATAGATTGAATTGTTGGATCACTTTCCCAAGATGAATAATACCAACCAGCATCTTGTATTGTTTTAGATAAACTATTCTCCTTGCCTTTATCGGCTTCTAATAAATCATTTAAATCTATGTCATTGTTTAATATTGCATCACAAAATTCTGAAGAACTTGTACGTGTTTTATAGCTAAAATTTGATTTATCATTTGTAACTAAATAAGTTTTAAATGTTTCAAAATCATCATCTTTATTTGCTAAATACCAATGCATTAAAAACAATGTTGTTAAACGTTGTTGCCCATCTAAAGGAATAAACTTGGTAACTTTATTACTATTAATATTTTGTAAACTACCATACACAAAATCTAAATCTCTATGTTTTTTATTCTCTAACAAATAATTATAAAGAGCATCTATAAATAAATTTCTAACTTCTTCTTTTGATTTTCTACCTTGTGCGTAATCTCTTTGAATAATAGGAACTTCTATTTGATATTCTTTCTCTTTAAATAACTGAAAAAAAGTTAAACGCTCTCCAGACTGATTGTTTTCTTTATTGTTGTCCATCTTGTACGTTTTGAGTTGGTAAATATTGTTTTAATGTACTTTTTATTGCTTCTAAATAGTCATTCGCATCACTATTTTTCCAATACATTACATCGTCTAACTTTTTACTATAAGACTTTAGGAATACGTTTCTTGTACAAATTGGTACAAATGTTCCCTTCTTATCATTTTCTATAATGGTTTTACGTTTAATAGGAAACATTGCGTTTTTATAGCTTCTATTTGTAGAAGCATCTAGCAATGCTAAATTAGAAATGCTATTATCTGGCTCTTTATCTTCTTTAAATAATTTTGCTACTTTTTTATACAATTTTTCAAATTCTATTGCATCTACTTTTTCTGCCTCTATTAAACTTAATAATCCCTTTGAAATCTTTTTTACTTTCCCTTTTAGTTCTTGTTCTATTATTAACCTTTGTTCTGCTATATTTTCTTTCCCTGTTAGGTATTCTAAAATATCTTTAGACCATAACACTCTTTGTTTACCTGAAATTGTTTTATCTGTTTGAGAACGTAAATGTTCTATATCCCAATTTTCGTTTTCATAACTATTAAAAGGAAAGCGCATATTAGATTTTGGATTTTCTAATATGGTTTGAATATTAAACAGTAACAACACTGTTTTTATTAATTTATCACCATAGCTTAAATCGTCTATTTGACATTTTACTTTAGCTTTAATCTTCTCTTTTAAATGAAGCTTAAAAGCTGTTTTTGTTTTATCTAAAGAAGCTTCTTTTAACAACCTTACATTATTATTGGTGCTAATTAAAAAACCAATTAAATGGTATAACTCTCTATCTTTAAACCATTCTTGAAATGTTAGAAAGTATTTTTTTATTTCCATCCATAATTTATCTATGTCAGGATTATTGTCTTCGTTTAAGGTAGTTGTAAAAGCCTCACTAAATTTATAAAACGTAAACCTATCTTCATCTTCTTTGGTTTTATTTTTGATTAAATCGAAAATATATTCTATTCGAGTTTCGTATTTAAGAGGATTTGAATTGTTGTAGATAAAATACCAAAAATCATCGTTTTGCAATGTGCTTTCAATAGCATCCCATTCTGAAGCTATTTGCAGTTGCTTTAAATTAACATCTTCTTTTTTATTAAAATTGGTTTCTCTTAAAAATAATGCTTTTACTAATTCTGCATTAGTAAGAGGTATTTTACCCATATTTAATCGAGTGAAAATATCTATGGAATCTTGATTGTCAGTAATCTCGAACCAAATAAGTTTGGTTTGATTTATAAGTACAGGATAAAACTCACTATTAATAGCGGTATTTGTTTCTTCTTTTTCCTTAAACCATTTTACAATTGTTTTAAAAGCAGCGTTAATATGAAAATAATCTATATTTTGATTCGCAACAGTATCGTCTTTTATATTCATTAAAAATTTTTCACTATCACTTCTGGTTTCATATTTAATCTTGAAAATCTTTTTTGGGGTCTTAAATTCTGTTTCGTTAAAATAATACAACAAAATTAATATGGTTGTTAACCTTTGCTGACCATCAATCACTTCCCAATAATTTACGTCTTCTTCATTATACTTTTTAATTGCTACAGGTTGTAGGCAATAAAATGGATTTTTAGCATCGCTATCAGAAGTTTTTTGACTTATTTTAAATTCCCATAAATCATCTAACAAAGCTTTTACTTGTTCACTTGTCCAACGATACCCTCTTTGATAAGAAGGTATATAGAAGCGTTCTCCTAAAATGCTGTTTATAGGTTTTAATTCTATGTTGTTGCTCAAACTAAATGGATTTTAAGGGTTATACTAAAATCATTCAATTTTCTTTTTTCTTTTTTTATCATAGCTTTTTTTCTTTAGTATTTTTTACACTAACCTAATTTTACCCGTTAACAAGTTTTGCATTAGCCCTTGCTTTACCATTTTGTATTTGGATAACTTTTGTTCTAATTGTTCTATTTCTGCATCCATATCAGAAAGGATAGTTGCAATCTCTGTTTGTTCTTGTTTTGTTTTGGGAATAGCGAATTTCATTTCCAAAATGTATTTAAAGTGCCTATTATATCCAGTATTTGGAATTTCTTTATTCAATAGTAAATAATAAATAAATTTAGTTAAAAAGACATTTTTAGTTGATAGTAATTGTGTACCATCTGCTCCAACTACAAAATCAAAATCTATAAATTTCACAATTCTTGTATGGTCACCAAAAACAATTATTCCATCTTCCTGAATTTTAAATAGCTTATTGTCATTATTCGAGTATGCTACTACAATTTTCTTTCCTTGGTCAACTACTTGGAACTTTCCATTTTCTTCATATTCTTTTGAGTTAATCTGAAAGTTTTTTGATTGATGTTTAATGAAAATATCTACATAGTTTTTTACCACCCAATCTTCTTTAGGTGTTAAAAGTTGTTGCATAGCACCTTGTTTAATGGCTCTTTTTTTAGTGAGTTTTTGTTCTATGGCTTGTATTAAATTATCGGTATCGCTTAATACTTGAGCTATGGTTTTTTGTTCTGGGAGAGGTGGAAGTGTAAAATTAAAGTGAACAAAATCCTTTTGATATAAATGTGAAATCGTTGAGCCAGCTGTAAGTCTTGAAAGAAAATCTGCAAAATGATTCGACATCAAAACATAGTAGAAATATTTAGTATCAAAAGCCTTATTTTTTGGACGGATTACAAATACTCCGCTATTTAAAGTTGTTGGCTTTGGCACTTTATCAACGAAAGCAACCTTCCCAATTGTGCCATCTTTTGTTACTAAAACATCACCAACTTGAACTTGAATGTTTTTATCTTGGTCATATCTATTTTTTTCCACAAATACACAGTTGTCCCAATCAATAAAGCCATTTTTAAAATCAGTACCAGTAATTAAATAATAATTACCTGTATCAAGATATTCTGAAGTAGTTAATCCTTGCCATCCAATTCTTGCTTTTAAAATTGCAGATTCTCCTAAATTTAGTTCTTTCCAATTTGAATGAACTGTATTTGATACTTCATCTAACTCCATACAAACCCCATTTTTTGTAAGTGAGTATTCACTTTGGTTTCTAAATTTTCTACTTCATTATCAATAACAGGTAATGGGTTTTCGTAGCGTTCTGCTAATTCTTTTACACGGTTGGTTAAGCGTTGGCTAATATGGTCTATTTCGTCTTTTATAGTAGTTTCTATGGTTTGCATCCATTTATCATCTACTACTAATTGTTTTATTTCATCTTCTGTTAAGGTTGGGTATTTGGCATAGAGTATTTCATCAAGCTTTTCTTCTTCTATTTTGATTTCTTTTTTAAGAGCTGTTTCTTTATCTTTTAATTCGATAAATTCATACAGTATCATTATTTCTTTTATATATTCTTCTTCTGGTTTTTCTATTATAAGTTGATTTATATAGACATCTATATTTGTATTCAGCTCTTTAATTTTTTTTCTTAATGCAGTAACCTCCTTTGATTTATTTACAAACTGATTTAATAAAATAGCTTCTTCTGAATCAACATCTATACTCTTTAATCTGTCTTTAATTGCTTTTTGAGTAATTGTACCTTTTGCATTTCTTAATGGATTAAATACTTGATTTATTGATAATTCTAAGAAAATTGCATTTTGATTTGATAATTCTTCATATAAAGCATCACTTTTAATAGACAAAGGCTTATTGAATTTATTTAAAGCCAAGTTTTTGAAATCTATTACACTTATTTGTGCTTCCGCTTTTTTGGTAACTTCATTTAAGGCTTCTTCTTCACCAGCGTTTTCTTCTTGTAATTCTGTTGCTCTAGCAATAGCGGTTTCTAATTCGTTTTGTAAATTTTCAATAGCTTCCTTTTCTTCCGTAAAATATCTATTAATTACAAGGTTTTTTGGTATTAAATCGCAAGTCCAACCTTTGTCTACCAATTTCTTTTTGCTATTCTCTTTTAAAATTCTATATGTATTCGCTACCCAACCATCTTGCGTAATGATGTAGCTATCATCTTGCATTACTTCAAACCAATATGTCATTATATGTTGGTACATATTATAAGGATCTATCAATGCCTTATTGGTGTATTGGTTCAATAAATTTTCAGATAAGCTATATATTAATTCTTTTGGATTAAAACCTTGTGTTAAGGCTTTTAAAGTAGTGGTTGTGTCTGTTTTCCATTCGGTAAATAAATTATCCATTTGCGTACTAAAAGCCACAAACTCTGGATGCTCAAAAATGGTAGTTTTAATATCCTCTTTAGGCACTTTTAAGCTACTGTAATTAGATCTTTTACTTTGGGTAAATAATGCACCTTTTACATTAGGATATACATCCCAAAAATGCTGTAAAGCCTTAATATCTGAATCTGGAATATCGCCTAATAAATGCGCTTCAATATCTTGTATATCTTCTGTTTCTTGGCTTTCAATATACCTTGGGATATTTAAGTTAAACTCATTCGCTTCAATTTCTGTAATAGAAACCATTTTACTAAAACCCGTTATTTGTTTTTGCTCATTAAAAATAGTTGCTATTCTATGAATATCTTTTTCTTGTAAACGATTTTTATTGCCATCTTTTATAAAACCTTTACCAGCATCTATCATAAAAATACCTTTTCGGTTTTGTGCATTTTCTTTGTCAATTAAAATAATACAAGCAGGAATGCCTGTACCATAAAACAAATTGGCAGGTAAACCAATAACACCTTTTATGTAGCCTTTTTTAATTAAGTTTTGACGTATTTCTGCTTCAGCATTTCCTCTAAATAAAACTCCGTGAGGCAAAATAACAGCTCCTTTACCATTTCGTTTTAAAGAACGAACAATATGTAATAAGAAAGCATAATCTCCATTTTTAGAAGGAGGAATACCATAATCTTGAAAACGATTGTATGGATTGTCTTCTGGTAAACTTAATCCATTGCTCCAACGCTTATCACTAAAAGGAGGATTGGCAACTACATAATCAAATGTTTTTAGGTTGTCACCAGTTTCGTTTTCAAATAATGGTTTTGCTAATGTATTTCCTTGTTTTATTAATGCAGTAGGTTCGTTATGTAAAATCATATTCATACGAGCTAAACCAGAGGTTGCAGCATCTTTTTCTTGACCATATAAAGTTACTTTACCATTTGCTACATTACTTATTTTTAACAACAAAGAACCAGAACCACAAGCAGGGTCATATACTGTAGTTTCTGCAGTAGTTTGCTCTTTATCGATTCCTATAATATTTGCCATTATTCGGCTTACTTCTGCAGGAGTATAGAATTGACCTTTACTTTTTCCGCTTTCTGTAGCAAAGTTTTGCATTAAATACTCATAGGCATCCCCTAAAATATCATCACCTTCTGCTTGGTTTTTACTAAAGTCTAAACTTGGGTTTTCAAAGATTGCTATTAAATTCGTTAGTCTATCTACCATTTCTTTTCCGCTACCTAATTTGGTAACATCATTAAAGTCTGGCATATCTGCTAACTGATTTGCTTCTGCTATAGGAGCAATAATTTTTTTATTGATTTGATCTCCAATATCTGTTGCTCCTTTAAGTGCAACCATATCTTTAAAACTTGCACCTTGTGGAATTGTTATTGGTGCATAGGGTTGACCTGCCCATTTGTCGCTAATATATTTTATAAAGAGCATAACCAACACATAATCTTTGTATTGACTTGCATCCATACCACCTCTTAACTCGTCACAACTTGCCCAAAGGGAGCTGTATAATTCTGATTTTTTTATTGCCATTAAATGTTTTATGTTTATTTGAATCCTTCATAGCTAAAGGACTTTAAAAATATAGTTTTAATTTTAAATTATCTTATTGATTCTTGTTTTTATTATACTGAAAATATATAAACAGCATAAACCCTTTGTGTCTTTCATTTCTATTAGTTGTTTCATTTACAAAAACCATAATTTATCTTTTGCGTGTTCTGGAATTGTTCCTTGAAAACGAGGTGCTAATTGAGCAACCATTTCAGGGTATTTTATTGTTATAGGAACATTTTGCAATACTCTTTTTATTTAATACTTTTTTAGGTGTGCTTATTTTTTATACAGGATGGTGATTTAATTTAATATTTTTATGTAATTTATTCTTGTAATTTTGAAAGATCTTTCTTCAAGTCTTTTATGACAATAGCCTTTAAAGTGCTGTTTATATTCATAACCATTCTCTAAAAACTCAGAAGTATATTCCAAATTACTCACTTTTCGACCACTGCTTTCCCCATTCCAATTAGTATATTTCATTTCAATAGTATAGTCATTGCTTATAGCCTTTTCAATAAGGTATGCGATTGAGTAATTATTTGAGTTGAACTCTTTTTGTTGATAAGTAACCTTAGGCTTTGTTACCTTTTTTTGTTGATATTCTTTACTTTTAGTATAAGTATTTGTTTTTACGTTTTTTTTGACTTTGGAGCGAGTTACAGGTATTACTAGACTTTCTTCTAATTTTTCATTTGCTGTAAGGGCTGTATCAATTCTTTTTTTTATCTCTTTAAATGGTTTGAAATTATGGTTAAGATACTTTTCTCGATAGTTTGTTTGTTCCCAAATTTGTGCTTGTAGTTTATTCCAGCAATCTTCTGTTTTAATAAACGCATATTTATTGTTGAAAAATCTGTGATTTTTGAAATTAATATCTATTGCACTTATAACTTTAACGATTTTATGTAAGCACTCCTCTAGTTGATGGTGCACTTGGTATTCTGAAAACCTAATCACGAACCAACCCCTATCGACAAAATAATTATCTCTGTTTACATCCTCTGGATAACAATGAGTGAGTTTTCTAGAAACACCCGCATAAGGTTCATCTATTTCGATATCTATATAAATATTTTTTGTGCCTTTTGAAATCATTGCAATATCTGGTTCGTAAGGAGTTGTGCCACTACCGATTGCTAACATTGTATTGTCTAAAACATCAAAGTCTTTCTTAAAATGTTTTAAAATGGCCAGATACAAATCATTCTCTTTATATCCTTTTCTATTGTTTCTACCTTTACGATAAGACCTTATAATACTATTATAAATAGGTTTTCTAACGATAGGATATTGATTGTTAGAGGTAATTATGTGAGTTGTTAAAAAATTAACTCTTTTTATGCTAATAGAATTTGTGTTTTTTTCCTTTTTTATTTTTGCTTTTTCTGCTTGTTGCTTTTTAGCTGTAGCCGCATTTCGTTTTCTAAGATTTTCTTCATTTTGTAGTTTAATTTCTTCTTTTTTTCTTCTTAAGTTTTCTTTTATTTCCTGTTCTTTTCTCTTTTTTTCAGCATTTTGTTTTCTTACATTATTTAATATTTCTTCTCTCTGTTTTAATTTTTCTTCTTCAGTTTTTCGATTAAAATTTTCTTCGTGGTTTAATTTTTTATAATGATATTTAGTCGACTCTTGCTTTTTTTTAACTTCTTCCTCTTTTAGCAACTTATTAAATTCTTCTTCGTATTTTAAGTCTTTATAATTATACTTATTAGATTTTAGTTCTTGCCTTTTTACAGAATTAGTATTTGAACTTTTTTTCTTATCACTTAACTGTTTGAAATAATATAATATCTGAAGAATTAGATTTAAAATTAGAAGTATTATTAAACTACTTTTTATTAATAAAGTTTTTTTTGAAAGAAAATCTTCATTTTCATTTAATTCGTTTGTATAATTATGATTAAATATATCCTCTTTATTTATTTTTCTAACACTAATATTTTTAATTGAAGTAATTTTACCCCCTTTATTAAAAGTAAATTGAATGTCTGATAATATGGAATTTATTCTTTCACTTTTTAAACTTTTAGTATAGTCGTATTTTGTAGTAAGAAGATATTGGTATCTGCTAATTTCTTTTATATTCTGAATTTCATTTTTTGAAAATTCATTTTTGTTCCAACTACTTAAATAAATTTCTTTAAGATTATTCTTAGATAGGTTTTTTTTGTTCCAATAATTTAAGATTGGGAATTGGTAATAGCTAAGAATCTTTTTAATTTCTCTGGAATCCTCTGCTGTTATAAATTCGATAATTTTTTTTTTGAAGTTTATCTCATTATTTAAGGGATCCTTTTGCGAAAAAAAGAATAGAATACTTATTACTAATACAATCGTAATACTGTTATGAGTTACATTTCTCATTTGTTTATAATTTTACAAAAACCATAATTTATCTTTTGCGTGTTCTGGAATAGTCCCTTGAAAACGAGGGGCTAATTGAGCAACCATTTCAGGGTATTTTATTGTGATAGGAACATTTTGTTGTCTTAAAGATTTCCAATACAATCTACTGAATTGATATACTTGTGTTAATAATTCTAAAACAATATCTGCATCTTCAAAAGCATCTTTATCTGGACTTGAAATGCTTATTTTAATAGGGAAGGGGTAACCCTCTGCATCTGAATAGTATTTACTATTTGGATAACGTACATTGTTAAATAATAAGAATTGATTTAGCGCAATTCTAATATATGTACCACTTAGAGGCATTAATTTACCATCCCAATTTAAATCGTAAGCAATGATATCTTGAGATTCTGTTTTGTTAATGTTTAAGATGTATAAAGGAATTTTTAAATTCAACTTATTCATACCCTCAATAATTGGTTTTACTTCTTCGTATTTCATTTCCTTATAAAAATGAATGACTACTTTGTCTGCTTGTGCAATTGATGTAAAGTTCCTTATTGCGGTTAAAATACTACCTGCTAATAATTTTGATTCTGATTTGCTGAAATATTCGAAATTTCTAAATAAACCATTGTTTTGAAAGCTAAAAGCACTTGCAATGTACTGCGTATTTTCTGACTGATTTGTAAATGCACCTACACCGATAACTAATTCTTTTTTATCTGTAATGGCTAGTTTCCAAGGTTTACCACCTAATTTGGCGTGTAATGCCAATGCCATATTTTGTAGTGAGAATTGAAAAGTATATTGGTTTTTAATGTTGCTAACCATTTTTTGATAATCTACTACTTGTGTAACAATACCTTCTTTTAAAAACAGTTCTTTGATATTTGTATATATTTCTTTGTCTTCGATGTTTGGGGTGTATTTATCAAAAGGACTGATATAAAAAGCCGCATATTTTGTAGTGTCGTGATTGAAATTAAAGGTTTCTAATTTTTCTGAAATTTCTGGAAGTGGTTTATTTAAGTTGGTAAACTCTATAAAATGTTCTTTAGATGATGATGCTTTTACATTTACATACTCTTCAAAACCTTTGTAATATTTTTTATCTGAATTTACACCCTTCATAAAATTTAAGTAAAAATCTTTCACAAAATCTTTATGCGTGGTATGACAAATAAAGAAAATTTTAATGTTTTGTTTATCAGGTCTTCTGTATGGAGTTAAAAAGTTCATAGCCTGTTTAGGTACTAAATGCGTTTTTTTATTACCATAACTGTCTTTACCAAATTCTAATAAACCCACATTTGTATCTATGTGATTGATTCTATTTAAAGGAACATCTATAAATTCCTCTTTTTTAATTGGAATAATTTCTTTAAACTCATTCGTAAAAAGGTATTTATTCGCAAACTTATTAATCAGTTTAGTATACGTCTGGTATTTGTTTTTAGGTCTATTTACTTCCTCTAATGTTAGATTTAATTGTTTTGCAAGTTGTAAATTAAAAATTGGATAGGTTTTGCTGAAATCTATTTGATTAAATGCTTCTTCTTTTTCAGGTGTATCTAATTTCATTTGATAGTTAATCACCTTGTTTTTATAGATGCATTTTTTTATATCCTCTGAATCCTCAATATCTTGTACTGATGTTTTGAGAACTTTAGATGTGCCATCAAAAGAAATTATGAGTTCTGGAAGGTCTGTTAATTTTGCGAATTGTAATTTAAAAGCAAATTTATAATATAAGGTGTATTCATTTGAAATTTCTTTTGTTTTTGGTAACCAAACTTGTATGTTTCTTACAAAGTTTTTAGTAACAATAAATCCTTGTTCATCACAAAAGTTTCTAATTTGATGCTTTAGAAATTGCTTATAGATGCTTAATTCTTTGTAATCTGTTAAGTCAATTTTTAACCCTATACTATTTGATGTTTTTAGTGTAAAAGTGGTGTAAATTTGGTCTAAACCACTAATGTCAACATCATTAAAAGCCTTTTGTATTTGTCTTGAAAATTTTGATTTGTGAATTGGGTGCGACTCTTCTAATTCATCTTTTGTAAAATAGAAAGTAGGTGTTTTATTAGGCCAACTAAACGTTAGGACATTGGTTTTTAGGTGTTCTCTCATTTATTTTCTTTTTCATTATTTATTTTTAAAAGGACATAGCAAATTCCAATTATAAAATATTTACTATAAAAGTAAGAAAAAGGTATCTAAAGGAAAGAATAATAGGTATTTAATTCATAACGATTTATTAACACTTGCTTGTTTGAAAAAAAAAAGGCTTTGAGGATTTGAAGGATTTAAGGATATTAAGAAAAAAAAGCAAAAGAGTTGATTGCTCCTTTGCTTCCTTAGTTTCCTTAAAATCCTTAGGTTTCCTTTGCAG
Source organism: uncultured Tenacibaculum sp. (assembly GCA_947501615.1). Classification (GTDB taxonomy): domain Bacteria; phylum Bacteroidota; class Bacteroidia; order Flavobacteriales; family Flavobacteriaceae; genus Polaribacter. The sequence goes on from CANMWK010000001.1 coordinate 28,640, forward strand.
GGTTTGTATAGCAATTATGTGCATCTCTATGAATTAAATTAGCTTTTACAAAAGAAGTCATATAGCCTTCAGCAGTTTTGTGAGGAATGCTAAACTTATCTGCAATATTTAAATACTCTTGTCTTGTAAATTTTGCAGAAAGTTCATTTAAAAATCGCTCTTTTTTATTTAGCCTTTTTTGTGTTTTAGGTTCAATGGGTAAATCATTAAACACTTTGCTACTATGGTTTACGAGTGTTGCAATTATAGAAATGGCATTGTTAAAATCTTCATCTTCACATTGTCTAATTTTGTTTACATCACCATCTTCCATAATTCTAAATACTGAGAATATCATCATTATTCTAAATGCTATTAAACCTAATCTTCTTATGGTTGCAATGTATTCCTCTGGTTGTACGTTTAAATATTTAGTTTGTAACGATTCAAAGAAAGAATTGAACTGTTGTTGCTGTTTTGTTGAAAGTTGAATTTCAATTTCTGAATTGTTTTGTAACGTTTTATATAGCTCTAAAAATTGAAGTCCTAGATTGTTATAATAATCATCTAGATTTACTTTGTTACTATTGTTAAAAACATTTTTCCAAATTGGTTTGATGTTCATATAGTAAAACATAAATCTACTGAACAACCCATTTTCTGCATTCGGAATTAATGTAGCTACTTGTTTTGGTGTGCCTGAAAGAATTGTTGATAAACAAGGTTTTTCAATATCTACATATTCACTATCTGTTCTTCTGTAATAACTTATCGTTTCGTGGTGAAAGGCTTTTCTAAAACCATCAGAATAATTACCATAATCGCTTTTAAAGGCTTGTGCCAAGGTATCTCCTTCAGTTTCAAATATTAATCCTTTACCATCATTATCAGATATTAATTGATATACACCTGTTACACTATTGTTAGCAGGTATGAATAACATTTGTTCTGGAGGTTTTGAAGGTTTTTCTGCTTTTTCACTTTTGCCTTTATGTAGGTTGTATACATTCATTTCTGAATCGTATTGTTGCTTTAAAACTTTAGATTGTTCTCTTTTAGATTTATGAACTGGGTCTACTAAGTTTTTAATTTTATTTAGCCTTCCTTTTCCTGCGGAAGCAGGGGCAGTAACAAATAAATACAAGTTGCTATGCACTTTGTTTTGGTCGTAAATACCAAATAGTTTGGGTAAACACGCACTAAAAGCTGTAACAGCACCTAACAATAAAATATCTTTTTCTTCTGCGCTTGATGCCGGTTCAACAACTAATTTTAAAAACTCTGGAATGGTTTGATATACATTCTCTGAAATTGTAGGTAAATTATCCTTAATAATTTCAATTGGTGTTGTATTATCTGTTTCATAGCTTGTTGCATTCGCTGTTGTAAATTTGTTGCTTTCTTGTTGCTCTGTGATTCTGATTCCTGCTTGATGTATGTGGTGATATAAAGTAGCTATCGAAATTCCGTGTCCTTTTGCATTGATGCATTTGGAATATTGTTCATCGCAATCTTTATTATCATAACTAGGATGAAATTTACTTAGTCTGTGAAAATATTCTCTACCAGATTCTCCATATTCTTCTGCAATTGCAAAACCAATATTTCTCCAGTTTGTATAGTTTACAGTAATATCAATACCATTTCGTTCAATTTCATTTATATAGGAATCTATTTTGTTGCTAGTAGGCTCAATAAAATTTGTTGCTGTTTTGTTGCTTGTTGTTGTTATTTCCTTAATAGGTTTATTTAACCATTCTTTAGGTTGGAACTTCTTATTCATATTAATTGATGTCTTTTATTTATAAAAGCAGTTGGATCATATGATAAAAAACAAGCTCTGGAAACGTCTTTACCTGATTGGTCTACTTCTATGTTATAGGTTAAACTTAAATAATTGGCTACTGCCTTAAAATATTCTGAATGCGTTATCTCAGAAATATCTATTCTAATAATCCATTTTAAACCTTTACCAGAAGGTGAGGTAAATAATAGTTCAGTATCAAAATAATCATCATTTAGTAAACGTTTTTTTAGCTCAATGATATTTTCTAAATGGTCGAAATCTAAGGTTAACAAATTTGAATGTTTGATTAATTCTTTGTCATTTCTTTTCTTAAAAATTCCTGAAAAAGTTACATAGTCGAAATTGTTTGCTTTGAATTTTCGTGCTTCTTTTGTATCAGTTATTTTTCTATAACTTTCTGTAGCACTTTTATATTTAGTACTAATGATTAAGCTATGTATTTGATGAAGCCATAAAGTATCCGCAGGAAAAACATTTCTAATAGGAGCTTTGAAAAAGCTACATTTAGCTATCCAAGTATTTTCTGCATTGTGAAAGAATTTATCTTCTTCCTTCGGTTTCGATTTTAAATTTAATTGTAACGCTTCACTTATTTTTATAAGCAACTGTTCAGAATTTTCAGTATCAAAATACAATTGAGCAAAATCAAAAACATCTCCTTTAAAACTACTTAATTCAGTATCTATGTGAACTGCAATATTATTTTCAATCGTAATTTTTAAAGTCTCTTTATCTTTATTAAAAGGATTCTTGATTATTTTACAGCTCCTTCCTGTTAAGGAAAGAACTGTTTGATTTGAATAATACTGTTTTAATACATAAGCATAAATATTGATGCCATAATGTGTTTTGTTGAGTATTGCTGCTTTACTTATTTCCATCTTTTCTAAAATTATGGTTGTAGTAATTGTCTTGCAGTAATTGCTCAATGTCAGCTACTTTATAGTAAAATTTTCCTTGAATCTTACTATATGGTATTGTGCCATTTGTTCTAAAAGTTTGTAATGTTCTTTTACTAATGTGTAAGGATTGCATTACCTCTTGATTGTCTATCCAATTATCTTTCAGCTTTTCAGCTTTTTGATATTTGATTAAATCTATACGTGCTTTAATGTCTTTTATTTCTTGAGAGATTGTTAGTAGCAAATCGATTATTTCAGTCATAGCTTTACCGTTTTTGCATTAATTAAATAATTAGCAGCTTGCTGTTCGATTTCGTCTTGCGATTCAATTTTATTACGTAACAACCATTGGTCTAATTCTGGTCTATTGAAATAGATTTTCTTACCATTTGGTTTGTAATGTGGAATTGCTCCTGTACTAGTTAGTTTGTATAAGTGAGATTGAGATAACTCTAAATACTTACACGTTTCATTAAAATTTAATACTTGTTTTTGCATTGTTTGATGCTCAATTATGAGTTTTTCAATGCTGTTTAATTTTTCGATGATATTTGTGTCCATCTTTAAATTGGTTTAAAATAAATAAGGACATCTGGCCAAATGTCATTCTTGGTTATCAAGAACGATACAAAGGTTTAAAAACAATGATTTTTAAAGTGTGAGAGTTTTAGGTGAGTGGGAGATTACAATGAGATTTCTAATAAATCTCATTGTTTTTTATTGTATTTGTTTGAAGATATTGTCTATACTTTCTTTTTTTAACAGATTGTTATTTTTAGAATATAGGTTTTGAGCAGTTAAAGGTTTCCCTAGTTTAGTATAAAATAGACCTGTAGATTCTATTATTGTAGGATTCAAGTTTTTAAAATGTATTTTTAATTTATTTACAACGTACTTAAATTCAGTTGTCTTACAATCTAAATATATTTTCTTTTCAATTTGATTGAAATTTTCAGTCAATAATAATTTATATAAATCTTCTACATCTGTTGAAGTGTCTAGTAAATCAATACTAAACTGTAATCTTTTTAAAATTTTTAAAAGCCAATTTTTATCTTCTTTTAAATAACCAAATGAAACTTTTTTATTTAGCTTCTTAGAGGCTTTTGTATTTGATTTTAATTCTGTTTTTTTAGTGGTTTTATCCTTGTTTTTAACAATATCGTATTCATTTAAAACTTCATTAAAATAATATTTATAGATTTCCTCAACTGTAAATCTGTCTTCTTCACCATATTCAGCAAATCGTTCTTGTAATTCTAAAAACAACCAGATCATATTTGTTTTTAAATACTGAATAACAAATGTGTTCTCTTCTTGGATGTTTTTTCTATGAAAATTATATTTTTTGATGTAATTATCTACATTTTGTAAATGTTGTTTGTATTGATTAAAGATTTTTTGATAATTGAAAATATGTTCGTGTTCTATTGCATTCTCTGGAAAACTATCAATTAATTTATTAAACTTATTGCAAGTTTCAATATCAATTAGTTTTTTATAATATTTTCGTTTAGCTCCAAAATCTTTTTCGGTAAAACTTATTGTAAATAGAGGAGGAGTTTTATAAGCAACGCTGTTTTTAAAATTATTATTCAGTTCTTTATAATCACGTTCGTTTTTTTTGTCCTTATGGATTCCTTCTGTAATGGAAGTTAAGGAAGCGTAAATATCGTTTATCATTATAAGTCTAAATTTATTTTGTTAGCAGCTTCTCTTTTTTTGTCATCAATAACTTTGGCATAAATTTGAGTTGTTCTTAATTCTTTATGACCTAATAGTTTTGAAACTGTATAAATATCTGTTCCTAGTGTTAATTGAAGAGTAGCATAGGTGTGTCTTGCACAATGGAATGTTATTGTTTTTGTTATTCCTGCTTTCATCATCCACTGTTGTAATTTTAAATTTGACCAAGCACTATAATTCAAACCTTTAAAAATTTGGTTTTCTTGATTATCTTCTTCACCTAATAAAGTTCTTGCTTGTTCTGATATAGGAAGGGTTTGTGTTCCTTTTGTTTTCTTTTGAGTGAATCTGATGTAATAACCCATTTCTTTAGAATGTTGAATTTCTGACCATTTTAATTTTACTATATCAGACCATCTTAAGCCTGTTAAAGTAGAAAATATAAAAGCGGTTTTTAAAATAGGAATTTCACATTCTGTTTTTGCTGCTGCTTGTAATTCATCTAAGGTTAGAAATTCACGTTGAGGTTCTCCTTGTTTAAAATGCTTTACATTTTGCCCAGGATTAATTTTTAGAATATCATCTTTAACAGCTTGTTTTAGTGCAGCCATAAATTTACCAAAATAAGAATGCTTTGAGTTTTGAGATAGTTTTTTATTTGCTCTACCAATGGCATCTTTATCTAAATATTTTCTGAAATTCTCTACAAACGTTTTATCAACATCTTTAAAGCTTATATCATTTGGACAAAATTTATCAAGATGTTTTAACATACTATTCCAATTGCCATAATTACCAGCACTATTGTTTTTGGTTTCAGCTAATGTCTTAATATAACTAATAAAACTACCTTTTAATTTTTCAATATTATCAAAACCATAGATTCCATTTTGTAATTCAATCTGTCTTTGTGCGCAAATGGTTTCAGCTAGTTGTAAGGTTTTTTTATTAACCTCTCTTTCCGTTGTAGTTTTAGGGTTAGGAGTGAGGTACAACCTTAAATACTCAGTTTTTCTTTTACCTTTATGATAATAGTCGAGGTATAAACTTATATTTTTATTCTTCTTTCTTTTTCTTAGCGTTACTTTCATAGCTTATTCATTAAATAAATTTTCAATTTGTTTTTTAGATACTATTCTTTTTCTACCAAATGGTACAGCTTTTAAACGTCCATTTTGAACCATTCTCTGAATGGTCCATCTGCTAACACCAATAAGTTGAGAAGCTTCTGTAATACTTAAGTATTCTTTATTTGTATTAAGAACTGTATTAGTATTATTGATTGTTTCGTTTTTTATTTCAGTTTCAGAAATAGCAGCATTTATTTTTTCTTGTCTTTTTCTTAGTTTCCAAGCTTTCTTGCCACAAGAATTACTACAATACTTAGTTACAGTTGTTCGCGCTGTAAATGTCTTATTACATTGCTGACAATTTTTTAAAAGATATATGTTACTACTCATCCTTTTGGTGCGTTAAGTAGCCTTATGGGTCAATAGGTAGCATTATGGTGCATAATATTTCCTGTAAAAACTTATTTGTCTATTTGGGCAACAAATAATGAAATAAGGCAACGATTATACAACGAATTTAATCAAAAAAGAGCTAATAAGCAACAAATAAAGGAAGATATATTTAGTTAAATTAAAGAAAAACAAGTAGTTATGTAATAAAAGAAAGGTAATTACTTTCCAATACAAAAATTAGAAAAAATATGACCTAAAATATCCTTATCAACATCATATTCTCCGGTAATATTACCAAGATAACGTAAACACTCACGAATATCAATAGCAAATAAATCCGAAGAAATTCCTATTTCAATACCATTTTCAACAGACTGAATACTTTCCAAAGCATTAGTTAAAGCTTCAAAATGGCGAGAGTTTGTAACAATGGTTTCATTATTACTCAAAGCACCTTTGTTGACTAAAGAAGTCAATTCATTTTTTAACGAATCAACTCCAGTTTTTTGTTTAGCAGACAGTAAAATTAGATTTGAGAATTGAGCATTAAGCATAGAGATTTCATCATCACTAAGCTGATCTATTTTATTCGCAATAACTAATAATCGCTTATGTTCGAATCGGTTTGAAATTTTTGTAATCTCGTCTTGTCTCTTGTCTCTTGATTCTTGTTTCCTAGAAGCATCTAACAAGTAAATAATCAGCTGTGCATTATCTGCTTTTTCATAAGCTTTTTGTATACCAATGCTTTCAACTAAATCTTCAGTTTCACGAATTCCTGCGGTATCTATAAAACGAAAAGCAACACCATCAATAATCATTTCATCTTCAATAGCATCTCTAGTAGTACCAGCTATATCCGAAACAATAGCTTTTTCTTCGTTTAATAAAGCATTTAAAAGGGTAGATTTCCCCACATTAGGTTCTCCGATAATAGCTACAGGAATTCCGTTTTTCATGGCATTTCCAAAGGCAAAACTATCAATGAGTCGTTTTAAAACTGTTGAGATTTTAGTAACTAGTTCACGGAATTTTGTTCGATCTGCAAATTCAACATCTTCACCAGAAAAATCTAATTCTAATTCAATTAAAGCCGCAAAATCTAACAATTGCCCACGTAATTCTTTTAATTCATTGGTAATACCACCACGCATTTGCTGCATAGCCATTTGATGCGAAGCTTCAGAATTAGAGGCAATGACATCTGCTACCGCTTCTGCCTGACTTAAATCCATTTTGCCATTCAAGAAAGCACGCATCGTAAATTCACCATTATCCGCCATTCTACAACCGTTTCGTAAGAATAGTTGTAAAATTTCTTGTTGGATAAATACCGAACCATGACATGAAATTTCTACAATATTTTCTCCAGTATATGAATTAGGATTTTTAAAGACAGATACCAAAACTTCATCTATCATACGTTCATTATCAAAAATATGACCTAAATGAACTGTATGGGTTTTTTGTTCAGATAGGAGTTTGTTTTTTTTTACCGACTTAAAAAAATTACTTACAATTTTAATAGCATTTTCTCCAGAAAGTCGAATAACAGCAATAGCTCCAACTCCAGCAGGTGTAGCTAAAGCGATAATAGTATCATTTTGAATCATGCTACAAATATACAGGTGAAATTCTGTTAAAGGAAATTATATTTTTTTGATTTGACTTTAAACTATCATTGTCTTTTATTAAGTAATATTTCTAAAAGAATAAGTTTTCGGAATTTGTTTTAACAAGTAAAACTACCTACTAATAGGTATGGGGAAATTTTACTATTCTATATAAATTGTCCCATACAATTTTTTATATATTTATAGTAAGATTAACCAACTACAATGAAAACTAAACTATTACTATTCATGTTGCTTATAGTAGCAACACAAACTTCCTTTGCACAAAAATCTTCACCAGTCGCAGGGCATGTGGCGGAATTAATTGATTTACTTAGAAAAGACTATAGTGCTCTTGATCCTGAAAATAAAAACGAACAACTAAAAATAGATCGAGCTAGAATTGTAACAATTTTTAGAACTTATGTAAAAGATGAAATATTAGAAACAACAATTTCAAGTTCCAGAGATACTATTAAGAGCGAAGAAGCTAAATTAAAACGAGAGCAGAGGAAGTTACAAGTTTTTGAATTAGAAAAAAAAGAAAGACAAGGTGCTAACCCAACTACAGGTATGCGAAGTCTGTCTCAAATAAACCAAGATATAAATAGCCTAGAAAGTACTATTCAAAATATAAGAAAAAATATAGTATCAGCACAATATAATATCTTCATAACAGAACTAGATACAATAGAAGCATATTATGAAAAAAGCAATCCATACATAGAAGAAATAATTAAAAAATTTGAAAAGAAGTATAAAGCGATCAACGATGAAAATACAGACGGATACGCACGTGTAAACAACCAATCGAGCGTACAAAAATCAGCCTCTTTTTTAAGTGCAGGTGGTTTTAATATTAATGTTCTAGTGGAAGGTTTGGCAGATTTTTTAGCGGAAAGAATTAAAGCTGAAATTACCAACTATGCAATGGAGAATATTAAGAAAAAATTAGATCCAAAGCAGTTAAAAGATGAAAGTTTATTACATGAGTTAATGGCATTGTTGCCAAAAACAACAACATATATCAAACAATTTGAAGGAGAAGAAATTTTAAAATTCACAGATAATTTTAGGGCACATATTGCTTCTGATATCAAAGACTTAATAAAAAACATAGCAAACTTAAAAACAACACCACGTTTTAAAAAATTGATACAAAAAAATCCAGATATCGAATTTGCTTTTGAAGCTGTAGAACTAATTCCGCAATTGTCTAGTGTAGACCATCCTGTAGATTTTTTTGAAAAACTAGAAACAAGTAAATTGATTAGAACATGGAGTTTTTCTGAAAACAAGCATAAATTTAATATTGCAAACACTATAAAAACAGCAAGTTTACTAACCAATAGTTTGTTAACCGTAAATGCTAATGATTCTAGGCGTTTTGCTTCTACACAATTTATGGCAAATTATGCAGTAGAACCAGATTTTTTTATGTTGTTTATAGGCTTTTTACATCAGCAGAATATCAAATACTACAATATAGCATTTGATAGAGGAAATACGTTAAAATATACCTTGCGTTTTGATCAGTTAATGAGTAATACATTAATCCCTAAAAACATAAAAAGTACAGAAGCGAATGTACAAATCATTTCAGGAGCTTTAACAAGTATTACAGATAATGCAGAAAAGTTATACCAAGAAATAGAAAAAATTAAAAGACTAAGTAACGACGATGAGCAAAAGGTAGATGTAGAAACGATACATGGTTTTTTAAATAGTTTTTTAGGTTTTTTTGAAGATACCCTAGAAGCTTCACAAACTATTTTCGAAACTTCAGAGAAAACAAAATTACTTTATAACACAGATTTAAACGTATCAACAGACTTAGGGAATTTTAAGAAAAATATAACTCCTTATTTAGCTACTGCTAAATCAGTAAATAATATTGTATTGCAGCTGCATAACAAAGAATATGGATTGGCTATTGAAGAAGCGTTAACTATTCCTGAAAAATATACAGGGCAGTCTGCTTTTACAGATAAAATTTTAAGTATAACAAATCAATTAAAAACCTCAGAAGTTTTTCATTTATTAAAACAAACGACAATAAATCCTATTACAGAAAACGATACCTTACGAATAAAAAAGATATATAAAAAAATTGCAGAAATTTTTGAAAAGAATGACATACTTTCTGATTTGAAAGATAAAATAAAGAGTTTAGAGAGTATTACCGATTTTTCAACATTAAAAGATAGTATTGAAAAAATACAACCTAGATTTAAAGATAAGGCTGTGAAAAAAGAATTAGCAAAAGCATTTTTACATCTGGAATTAGATAGACTTGAAAATTCTATACTTCTTTATTTACTTAAGAAAGAAGGAAATGTTGAAGAAATGAAAGTTGTTTTGAATAGCATAAAGGAAACAGATTTTGAGATAAAATTAGATAATTTACAAAAAAAGATAAAAAAAGATATAGTTTTAAAAAACAATGCAAAAGCATATACATCTATAATAAAAGAAATAAAAAAGAACTCAGGTGATATTATCGATTTTAAAAATAAAGTAGAAACGTATAGCGTAAATGCAATAGAGTATTATCTTTTTCAAACAGATCAATCATCATTAGAGACTTCGAGAATGGAACTCCTTGAAACATTCGGGAAAAATATTTTAAAACAATTAACGAAACGTACCACTATAAAACCCAATAAAGAAGTAACCAATATTATCAATTTTACAACTAGTATCGCTAAAGCAGAAAACGCAAAGGCAGTTAAAGAAGCTCTAGAAAGTTACGCGCTGCCTACAGGAAGTTATACATTAAAAAGAAATGCAGCACTTAATGTATCTATCAATGCTTATCCTGGAATTCTATATGGTTATGACATTAATAGTTATCGAGAAACCAATACAATTACAATGAAAATGGAACAGTTAGAGGGAAGTGCCATAGCGATTACTGCACCAGTAGGATTATCTATAACACCATTTACAGGTAATTTATCTTTCTTTATACCTATTATAGATATAGGTGCACCTTTGCGACTTAGACTTTACGAGGGTGATGATAAAGACACCACGATTAAAAAACTACCTGAATTAAGTTTTGAAAACATTTTTACTCCTGGTTTTTATTTAACATATGGCTTATGGGATTCGCCTTTTGCATTGTATGGCGGAGTACAATACGGTCCTGAACTGGCAATAGAAGGAGATGATATTACTATCGCTGATAAAAGTTCATGGAGTTTAAATATAGGGGTTGTGGTAGATATACCATTATTTACAATATATAATAGGCCTAGATAAAACCGCTAATATATTATGAAAAAGCAACTTTTTTTTTCATTACTATTTGTAATTGTTGGTAAGAATATGGTATTCTCACAACAAAAAGAGGTGGTTGTTTCAAAGAGAAAGAAATTTAAACCTTTGTACCAGAATTCTATTCAGCTTAAACAATTAGAAAATAAGAATATTCAAGAAAAACTTATAGAAGCAAAAGTTTTTTATGAGAGGGCGCCACAAGAATTGAAACAAAAAGATTACGATAAAGGCAATGAAAAACATTTTAATTTTAAAAAAGAAGTAGGAGGTAAAAGTAACAATAAACTTAAACCGAATCTTTTTCAAAAAAGAATTATAAGAAATGAAATATTAGACTTACAAGAACAAGAAAAAACGGAAGGTTTTCAGAGTAATAAAGAGGAAATAAGAGTATTAGAATTCCAGTTACAGAGTATTGTTGAGGATCCAGTAACAGAGGACCAGAATCAAGGAGAAGAAACCCAAAATCCAGATCTCGATCAATCCCCTTTTGTTTCCGTGGATTCTACGGAAGTGAAAGATCCCAGTGAGCATAATATAGGAGAAAGACGAAGAAAATTAAAAGTACAATTAAAAGGGCCAACGCAGTTTGATAGTAGAATAGAAATTGAAGATTTAAACCCATTTGAGAAACGCCAAGCTCAGATGTTACTAATAAGTGAATCCGTGGCTATGGTAGTGGATAAAAGAGTTCTCAAAAAAATAAGTGCCAATTATTATAAAATAGATGAATTAGAAACGTTACAAGAACGTTATAATCTTTGCAGTAAGGTTTCCTTTGTAAAACAATATACTGTAGGTATAGGTACTAGTTTTGTCGTTGGCAAAAAAGAAATGCTTACTGCTGCTCACGTATTTCAAAATAAATTAAAAAATTATGCTATCGTTTTTGGTTATAAGAGAATTACCAAGTCTGGTGTAGATGAAACCATTATTCCAAAAAAGAATGTCTTTTTTCCAAAAAAAGTATTAAAGAAATCGTATAATTTAGATTTGGTACTTTTTGAAGTTGCTCGAGAGTTTAACACCCTACAAGCTCCTTTAGCAATAGAAAATTCGAAAGTTTTGTCTAAAAATCAGCGTGTATATATGATAGGACACCCGTCTGGATTACCTCAAAAAGCGGCAGTAAATGCTAGAATTATAGAAAATAAAGCGCAAGCTTATTTTTATACAACCTTAGATGCATTTCAAGGAAATTCTGGTTCTCCTGTATTTGATAGAGCTTCACATAAAGTTATTGGTGTACTAGTTTCTGGACAATTAGATTATATTTTTAATGGAAATTGTTATGAGGATAATATCTGTAGTATTCCTTATTGTAAAGGTGAAAAAATAGTAAGAATAGATGCTTTTTTTAATACTTTTTAATCCCAAAAATAATAAAGAATCATATGCTATGTGTAACAAAAAGAGTAGTTTGTCGTCTGTTAGATGTAAACAATATCAAAAAAATGCAGAAAAATAAAGAATTACTAGCCATTACACATTTAAGTCAATTATTAGATTTAGTTACTATTATTGGTGGTTTTATAACTCCATTAATTATATGGATTATTAAAAAAGATGAAGTTTTAGGGATGGATCAGCATGGTAAAGCTATTTTAAATTTTAGAATTTCAATGTTTATCTATGCTCTACTATGTGTACCTTTAATTTTATTCTTTGGTCTAGGATTATTAGGGTTTCTCCTTTTAGCTATTTTTTATTTCATTTTTCCTATTATTAATGCAATAAGAGCCGTTAATGGTGAAACTCCAGATTATCCTTTTAGTATACAGTTTTTAGAATAAATATATTATAATAAAGAGAGTTTAGAGGCTTTCAAACTTAGTCATATTAAATTGAAATTTAAATTCATTGTTTTTGAAGAAATCTAATCAAAAACAATGAGTTTTTCTTATCCATTTTACCTGAAAAAAATTTAAAACAAATATTTTTCTAGATATTAAAGTCTTTTTATTGAAAAAAATCAATAGCATAATTCCAAAGGTCTTTATTTTTAGAAGAGAAAAAGCCCATATGCCCTAAGTTCTTTTTATTAATTTTTTTAGGATTAAGTGTAATGATTTCAGTATTACAATTAGAATAAATTCTCGTCATATCTTTAACATTATCAAGATTTGCAATTCCATCATCTATTGCATGTAACCATAAAGAAGAACATTTTAGTTCAAAAAAATGATGCTTTTCAATTGCTTTACCAAAGTCGGTAGCTACATAGCCTCTAGAATTACACCATTTTTTCCATTGAGATGCTACTTTTTTAGGTAGCGTTTCTCCCATTCCCACCCATTGAGAATTTGTTTTTCCAAAAAGTAAATTATTAATAGGTATATATATATTCAAGAAGAATAAGGCACTTAACTTGAAAGGATATTTCATGTTTTTTAAACTACCAGATGATGAAGCAAAATTAAAAAAAGAATGAACATCAAAAGCATTATCCATTAAACCAATTAATTGTCCACCAGCACTATGTCCTACGATATGGTACAGTTGATTAGGGAAGTTTAACTTTAAAGATTCCATTACAGCAGTCATATCTAGTTTTCCCCAATGTATTAACGAAGCATCTATACTATTAATATCTCCTTTTTTTGAATCGCCAATTCCTCTATTATCAAAGCATATAACACCAAATCCATTTTCAGACAAATGAGTTGCAAAAGAATTATAAAATCTTCTTTTAATTCCTGTAGCAGGTGCTATCATTATAGCTCCTTTACTTAATTCTGGTTTGTAAATTGTTGCAGCCAATTCAAAACCATCTTTGCATTTAATTTTTATATCTTCTTTGTTAATCATTATCTTTAGTAAGTTTTTATTATAAATGTATGATTAGTTTTAATAGTTTATTTATTATTTACAGATTCTTTCGTAGGCATTAGCAAAAGCTTTTACCCCTTTTTTAGTTAATGCAGCACTAATCATGGAGAAGAGAAGTTCTATGTAGTATTTGGTATGATCGGTTTTTATTCCAGAATCTAACATTGAAAAAATAGTTTTATCGAAAATCCAAGAATTGAATATGATAAGTAAACCATGAATCTTTAATTTTAATTGTTTTTCATTGAGCGCTCTCATGTACCCATTTTCAATTAAAAATTGAGAAATTTTAAGAATGATACTGCTATATACTTTTGAACGTTCAATTGTTTTTTCTTTAATTTTGATATACTTCAAGGTAATATCATAGCCATTTAGTAGAAAAAAACGATACTTGTATGTTAAGTTCATCATATTCTCTAAACTTCTTAACATAAAATCGAATTCAAAAATTTCACCTTTTAAATTTAGTAACGATTCATCTAATTCATCCATGAAGTTTTGATGTAATCGAATTACAATATCTTCTTTCTTAGGAAAATGATAGCATAAATTCCCGTAACTAATTTCGATATGTTCGCTTATAGTTTTACTAGAAGTATTCGCATAACCTTCTTCATTAAATAGCTGTAAAGAGGCTTCTAAAATTTTCTGTTTAGTTGTCATAATTTCAAAATTAGGCTTTTTAGCCTATTTTTTAAAATTTTTTTATACTTTTGAATTAGGTATAAATGCCTAATTAATCTTTAATCGAATAAAAATGAATGAAATTTTAACTCCAAAACGAGGTGGAGACTTTTTACTGAACGATGTAAAAACAGAAGAATATTATATACCAGAGTTAATCTCTGAGGAAACAAAAATGATGAAAGACGCTGGAGAATCTTTTTTAGACAATGAGATTGAAAGTCGTTTAGAATTTATGGAAACTAGAGAAGCCATTACCGAAACTCCTAAGTTATTAGAGAAGTGTGGTGAGTATGGTTTTTTAGGATTAGAAGTTTCTGAAGCATATGGAGGATTAGATTTATCCTTCAAAGATGTACTGCATTTTACGGTGACAATGAGTAGAGGTTACTCTTTTACTGGAGCTTTAGGAGTACAAACTAGTATTGGTATTGCACCGATTTTTTTATACGGAACATCGTATTTAAAAGAGAAGTATTTAACTGAAATGATTTCAGGTAAATTATTGTCAGCTTTCGCTTTAACAGAACCTAATGCCGGAAGTGATGCAAATGCAGGCAAGACAAAAGCAACGATTGATAGTGATGGAAATTATGTGATAAACGGACAAAAAGCTTGGATTTCCAATGCAGGTATTGCTGATTTATTTATTGTTTTCGCAAAAGTAGAAGACGATAAAAATTTATCTGCTTTTGTTGTAGAAAAAGATTTTGGCGGAATTACAATCGGACCAGAAGAGCATAAAATGGGATTTTCAGGTTGGAGTACTTGCCAAGTTTTCTTCGAAAATGTAAAAGTGCCTAAAGAACAGTTATTAGGAGAACGTAATAAAGGTTTAAAAATAGCTTTAAACACATTAAATACAGGTAGAATTAAATTAGGAGCTTCTTGTATTGGAGTAGGGAAGAAGGCATTATTTCATGCTGTCGATTATGCAAAACAACGCGAACAATTCGGAAAATCTATAAGTAGTTTTGGAGCAATTCAAGATAAAATTGCTAGAATGCAAGCGTACATTTTTGCTAATGAGTCTGCTGTATTTAGATTAGGAAATGCTATTGATGAACTTAGAGAAGAATTTCAACAAGAAGGAAAAGATTTTTCTGAAGCTAAAATTAATTCACTAAAAGAATTTAGTATTGAGAGTGCGATCGTAAAAGTTTACGGATCAGAAATACAAGATTATATTGTAGATCAAGCTGTTCAAATTTATGGAGGTATGGGATTCTCTGCTGAATCTCCAGTTGAAAAATTATACAGAGCTGTAAGAATTAGTAGAATTTACGAAGGAACTAATGAAATAAACAGACTTGTAATTATAAAAGAGTTCGTAAAAAAAGGAATGAAAGGAGAGCTAGATATTTTCTCTCGCTTTACTAAAATTGCTGAAGAACTTGAGGAAGACATCGCAGATTTTAACAATGATGTTATTGATCAATATCAAGAGTTTGTAAACAGATTAAAATCAATTGCTGTTTTTATTTCAGGAGTTTGTTTACAAAAGTTCATGACACAATTTGAAGAAGAACAAGAAATAGCAATGCATATTTCAGATTTATTAATTCAACTTTATGTGTTAGAAAGTACGCTTTCTAGAATTAAAAAACTTAAAGAATTACATAAGCTAAACGAAGAATATCACTACGCTATTTTAAAAACTATAGGATTTGATGTGTTTACAAAAGTATCAAATACAATTAATGAATTGATTGTTTCTTTTGATAGTGAAAAAGATGTAACAACTATCATTAAAGCTTGGGATAAATACATGAAATTACCACATGCTAATGTGAAAGAAGAACGAAGAAAAATAGCAAACTATATTTTAACTAACGGAGTAAACTAAGAATAATGAAGAACGTAGGAGTTGTTTTTTCTGGAGGAGGAGCATTAGCAACAGCACATTTAGGTTTATTAAAAGTTTTAGAAGAACAAGGTATACAACCAACATATTTTTCAGGAAATAGTGCAGGAGCATTAATAGGAACATTATATGCCTATGAATACAGTGTAGAAGATATTTTAGAAATAATATCAAAAGAAGAATGGTTGTCTGTTCCTTTTCAAAAGTTGAAAGAAAAACGAATTTTAGATATCAACGATATGTTTGAAGGTTTTAAAAATTATTTACCAGAAACTTTCAAATCAAACAATGTTTTTATTGCAGCAACAGATATAAACTCTGGTGAAGTTGTAACCTATAACTCTGGAGATTTAAAACAGGTTCTAAAAGCTTCGGTTGCTTTGTCTACTTTTTTTAAACCTGTTGAATATTTAGGAAAACATTTGGTGGATAGTGCTTTACTCGATAATTTCAATGTAGCTCCTTTGTTAGATAAATGTGATATAATTTATGGGAGTTACGCGATTCCTATGACATCTTATAGTACAGATTTAGATAGTAATGTACAACAATTATTAAATCGATTATTTGCAATGAATAGTTACCAAAGAGCAAAGCCTAAATTTAACCAATGCAATTACATGTTCGATCATCAATATCTTAATGAGTTTAAGGTATTAGATAAGGATAAACTCAACATTATTTACGAAAAGAGTTATATGTTTTGTGAAAAAATATTTGAAAACGTTGAAGTTCATTAAATGTTCTTTGTTACTTTTATTTAAGTGATTTACTATAAATAATTTTTATTCAATAATCTCTAGCGGAGGAGGTGGAACTGGAGGAAGTATTTCAAATCTTCTATTGAATTGTATATTCAAAGTTAAAGAATCTATAGTTTCAGATTGTATTTGATTAAATTCAGTAAAAACTTTTAATAATACGTTTTTTAAGTACTTTTTTTCTGTTATGGATACAATTAGTTTTTTAGGAGATCTTGAATAATTTTTATCTTTTCCATAATTTAATAGGTCTCTTTTAAGCATTACAGCTAAACTATCGATAGGGAATTTAGACTTGTTTTTAAGTATAGAATCTTTAGAAATCGATAGTAAGTTGTAATATTTTATATGAGGAGCACTAGAGCAATTTCCAAATAAAGTTGAAGCTATGAAATTAAATTCTTTATGCTGATGTGTCAATTTAAAAATTGCATTATTTCCTAAACAGTTAATTCTTTCTAGGGTGTCTATCAATTTTTCAAAGTTTTGAAAAGACGATAGTGCTAGCTTTTGATTGTTTTTAAAATGTCCTAAAACATCTGCTTTAGAAGGATAATAATAATTATCTAAACTCCTTTTTTTACATGATATAATTAGTAGTAAGACTGCTAAGAGAAGTTGTGTTTTCATGTTGTAAAAAATAGCCTAAATTTTGTTTTTTGATTTCTTATCTTCTAATAAAAATATTAGTATAGTACCAAGTACCATTAGTGTTTTGCTTAGCTGTAATATGAAAATGTGTAAAGTTTCCTTCAATATTTTCTCGATGTCCATTACTGCTAATCCATCCATCAACCAAAGACTGTGCTGTGCTGTAACCGATAGCGACATTCTCTCCAATGTTTCTAGCATTAGCATTTTGACGTAAATATGAACTACGATCACTAAAATTATCATGAGATATCACACCTTTGTCAATCATATAATTGGTATGTGCATCTGTTTGAGTTTTGATAATATCTAAAACTTCTAATCTCGATAAACCTTTATCAGCTCTATGATTGTTTAATAAGTTTAGAATTTGATTTTCATAATCAACCTCATTTGTTGGAGTTTCTGTTGTTATATCTGAATCAATATTTTCTTCATTAGAAGAACAAGAAATAATAGTCAGAATAAAAATTAGAAAAAGAGATCTAAATACTTTCATTTTTGGGGAATAAGTTGGGTTAAAATTATATGGCTTGTTTTATAAAATCTTCATATTCATAATAAAATAACTCAAACTGAGTCATAGTCTCTACAAAAAACTCATAACAGTCACGCCAAGTATTTTTATTATGAATACTGAATTTCTTTTCATGTAAAACGTATATTCTCTGAATATATTTTCCACTATCCAATTGAAAAGCATTATCGAAAATTACTTCTGGTAAATATTCAGCTTCTAAAATTTTCTTTAAAGAAATTAACTGATCGTATAACAATTCATTAGCAATTTCTTCAGGATGCTCAAAATCTAAACAGACAAAAGCTTTTTTTCTATCTGCTTGAAATTTAAAAGAAAAACCTTTGATTTTAGTGTTGTATAACAACCATTTTCTAGGGAAAGATTTACCGAAGCTAGTCCAGAACTCTTTTCTAATTTTTGCAGATTCTTCTTTACTAAACATTAATATCAGTTATCAGTTATCAATAATCATTGTAATCAACCATGAACTTTAGCTGAAGTTCCTCTGTTTTTCATCATTTCAGCCTCAAAAGAAAGTAAGTCATTCCATTTTTGATCAACAATCTCTTTATCCATATATTTTCTAGCATACCCTAAAAATAATGTGTAGTGATTTGCTTCAGAAATCATTAAATCTTTATAAAATTCAGATAATTGTTCATCAGGCATATGATCAGAAAAAACCTTAAAACGCTCGCAACTTCTGGCTTCGATTAAAGCGGCAACAAGCAAACGATGCACTAAAGCTTCTGTTCTGTCTTGAGTTTTAGGAAAGAAACCTTGTAGTTTTAAAGCATAATCGTTCTTAGTAGCTTGACCTAAAACCATTCCACGATCTACCATTAAATTATGTACCATTCTAAAATGTTCCATTTCTTCAATAGCAATATCACTCATGTCTTTTACAAGTTCTGTTTCCTCAGAATAATTTATGATGATAGACACAGCATTACTAGCTGCCTTTTGTTCTGCAAAAGCATGATCGGTTAATAATTGCTGTAATCCGTTTTTAGCAACATCTACCCAAGACGTTTCTGTATCAAATTGTAATCCTAACATATAAACTTAAGTGTACGTATTATTTCTTTAGGATACAAATTTAGCAAAAGCGTAAACGAATATCAGCTAGATAAGATCAAATTTTTAATTTCATCTCGTCCTTACTTCATGTTTTATTAGTTTTGAGCATATCAATAACTAAAGATTGATCAAATATAGTATGATGTATAAAATAGGAATCTATATACTTATAATCTTTTCAATAAGCGCTTGCAGTCAACAAAATAAGAAAGAATTTTACGAAAATGGACAGCTTAAAGAGACTGGAGAAATATTGAATAATAAGAAAGAAGGATTATGGAAAGAGTTTTATGAAGAAGGCGAAGTTAAAGCAACAATGTATTATGAAAAAGGACTTCGTTCAGGTGATTTTACCGTGTTTTATAAGAATGGTGTAGTCGCCAAAAAAGGGAAATTAATTAAGGATACTATTGCTATTGGGAAATGGCAGTGGTTTTATAAAAATAAGCAACTCAAAAAGGAAGGTTTTTTAGATGATGAGGGAAATCAATTTGGTGAATGGAAGGCATATCATGAGAATGGACAACGAATGATTATCGCAAATTTCCCAACAGGTAAAGAGGTACGGTATTTTGATGATGGTGTAACTATAGAAGAAACAGGTTTTTATAAAAATGGAGAAAAAGATAGTATTTGGGAAACGTTTTATAGAAATGGAAAAATTCGATTCAGTGAAAATTATAAAAATGGTTTAAAACATGGTGTAGCTAAGATGTTTTATAAAAATGGTGTCTTAGAAGATAAGGTTTATTATATTGAAGATGAGGAAGAAAGAGAAAGAAGAGGGTTTAGAAAAGATGGGTCGTTGGAAGAAATAACTTTTTATCAAAGAGGAATACGAGTAGGTGTGAAAGAGTATACAGAAGATGGTATTTTAGAGATTGAAAAAAAGTTTATCAAAATATTAGGAGATTCTGTAGTTGAAACATTTCATAGTTATTACCCCACAGGCAAACTACTAGCAGAAAAAGGATTTACAGAAAAAGGATATTTGTTTTACAATGAGTTTTATGAAAATGGTAAAGCAAAAGTAGTTGCAAATCAAATATCAAATGGAAATTACCAACATAATACCTATCATGAAAATGGTCAACTTAAATCTAACTTTATCTATGAAGAATACAAAGAAGGGTTTAGAAATGACGACGAATATTTTAATAAATTAACCAATGGAAATTGGAAAGAGTTTCATAAGAATGGTACTACAGCTGAGGAATTTTCAACAAAAAAAGGAATAATCGTTGGCACACATAAAATATATTATACTGATAACAAGCTTAAAGAAGTTGTAAATTATAATGAAGAAGGGAATGAAATTGGTGAAAAGATTTCATATTATAAAAACGGAAACATGTCAAATTATACACGTTATAATGAAAGTGGGAAAAAGAATGCAGGGAAAACTTTTTTTGAAAATGGGAATATTTCTGAAGAGGTAACTTTAAAAAATGGTGTCTTGATAACGATTAAAGAATATTATGAGACCAAGAATAATGCGTTACGGTCGATTAGTTATTTTGATGAAAAAGGTGAATTTACACATATAGATTATTATAAAGAGGATGGTAGTAAGTTAAGAAAATAGCGAATAACGAATTTATTCGAAACATTAACGAATACTAAACAGGGAATAACGAATTTTAGAGAGTACTCTATTTATAAATTATAATTTATTAGTTTTGAGACAACTAATCTATATCTAACAAAAATCTATTATGAAAAAGGTAGTATCATACTTCATTTTAGCCACAATTTTATTACTGTTTAACTGTAAGAAAGAAACAGTACATAAAGAAAGTGATGTGGCTAGTTTTTCGGAATACATTAGTGTATATCCTGAAAAAATAATTTCAACAGTACCAAAACTAGATTTTTATTTAAATAAAAAAGTTGATGTTGAGAATTTAGGTGATGATATTATTACGATGAGTCCAAATGTAAAAGGAAAAGTAGCAATTAATAACGCTGTTTTGTCTTTTATACCTGATGAAAAGTTAGAAAGTAACAAGGAATATACAGTAACGCTTCATTTAGATAAGTTATATAGTAATATAAATAGTTCATTAAAAGACTTTACTATTTTACTAAAAACAAAACCATTACAATTTAGTTTATCGTTACAGTCTCCGTCTATATATAGTAAAGATTGGTATTATATTGAAGGAAGTTTAACATCAAGTGATGTTATTAGTGGTGATAAAATTTCTAAGTTAATAAAAGCAAGCTATGATGGAGTAGAGAAGCAGGTAAAGTTTGACATATCATCTGATACCTATACAAATGCTGTTCGATTTAAAATTGATAGTTTACAACGATTTGCAGAAGATAAAACGGTAAAAGTAAACTGGGATGGTAGTGCTATTAATTCAAGTTCTAAAGGAGAACGCGAAATAGTTATTACGGGAAAATCAACCTTTAAAGTACTTTCTGTCGATGTTTTTAATGAAAATAAACAACGGATTGATATTAATTTTTCAGATCCCATACATACTTCACAAAATTTAAAAGGTTTAATTCAATTTGTAAATACACAAAAGCAAAATTTTACTACAAAGATTAAAAACAATGTTATTAGTATATATCCTAAATCTTCCATTCGAAATAAAGTAGATGTTGAAATTTTTAAAGGGATAAAAAATATAGAAGGGTATTCATTAAAAAATAATGTTACCAAAACGATATATTTTGAACAGTTAAAGCCAGAAGTAAGTTTTATAAAAAGTGGAACAATTTTACCGAATTCTAGTAATTTAAAAATCAATTTTAAAGCTATAAATCTAAAAGCAGTAGATGCTACTATTTATAAAATATACAAAAACAATGTTTTACAGTTTTTACAAAATAATAATTTAAACAATTTAGGAAACATTCGATATGTAGGAAGACCTACAGCAAAGTATACTATAAATTTAGCTGACCAAGGATTACAATTAAGTAAACCTAATGCATTCGCAGTAGATTTAGCAGATATGATTGCTGTAGAAAACGGAGCAATGTATCGTGTAGAATTGTCGTTTACTAAAGAATATTCAAATTATTCTTGTGATGGAGAACAAAACAATACAACCATTGTTTTTGGAAAAAAAGAAGTAGATACAAGAAATTATAATCATACACGATACAGTTATTACGATTATGATTACGATTATAATTGGGATGAAAGAAATGATCCTTGTAAAAACTCGTTTTACAGCAATAAAAAGATTAGTAAAAATATACTGGCTTCTAATTTAGGAGTTATTGTAAAGCAAGGAAATAACGATAATACATTTGTAGTAGTATCTGATTTACTTACTACAGCACCAGTAAAAGAAGCAAAGGTAGAATTAATTAATTTACAGCAACAAGTTATTACTTCTGCAAAAACTAATGCTGATGGCGTAACTGTTTTTGATACTGTAAAAGATGCATTCTTTGCAAAAGTATCTAATAATGATAACACAACGTATTTAAAGCTTACAGACGGAGCTTCTTTATCCATGAGTAAGTTTGATGTTTCTGGTGCTCGATTACAAAAAGGAATTAAAGGATATATTTATGGCGAAAGAGGGGTGTGGAGACCAGGAGATCAAATGTTTTTAACTTTTGTTTTGAATGATAAGGTAAATCCGATTCCTGAAAAGCATCCTATCAAGTTTGAATTGGTAAATCCACAAGGAAAAATAATTGACCGAAAAATTTCTCAAAAAAATGCTCTTAATGTATATACATACACACCAAAGACTGAGGCAACTGCCATTACAGGAAATTGGAAATTAAGGGTAAATGTTGGAGCCGCAAACTTCAGTAGAACATTAAAAGTAGAAACCATAAAACCTAACCGTTTAAAAATAAGGGTGAATACCAAAGAAAAGTTTGTAAAGTATGGAAAACCAATTAAAGGAGAATTAGAAGTAAAATGGTTGCATGGTGCTATAGCTAGAGGATTAAAATACGATGTTGAATCGAAATTTAGTCCAGCATTAACGAAATTTCCAAAGTTTGATAATTATACTTTTGATGATGTTACAAGGAGATTAAGAGCAACAAATACAACAGTAGCTTCAGGAAATTTAAATGAAGAAGGAAAAGTAGATTTTACAAAAAAAGTTGAATTAGGAACAAGAATTCCGGGTATGGTTAGTGCTAATTTTATTACAAAAGTATATGAGAATGGAGGAGATTTTAGTACAGATGTGTATAGCATGAAAGTTTCTCCTTATGCATCATATGCAGGGTTAAATTTGGCAGAAGAACAACAATCAAGAAATTATTTATTCACAGATCAGGAATATGCATTTAATGTAGCTTCTGTAAATGAAGAAGGAAAAGGTATTGCAAATGATTTGGAAGTGAAGGTGTATAAATTAAGTTGGCGTTGGTGGTGGAGTTCTTCTAGAGGAGGTTTATCGTATTATGATGGATCAAGTCAGCGAGAATCGTATGAAAGTAAAACGGTAAAAACCAATACAAATGGTAAAGGTTCATTTAGTCTTAAAGTAGATAAAGGAGATTGGGGACGATATTTAATTAAGGTAAAAGATAAGAAAAGTAAACACGTTACTTCTGCTGTTGTTTATTTTGATTGGCCTTCTTGGTACGGAAGAAAAAGAGGGAGTCAAAACAAAACAAACGCGACTATGTTAGTATTTTCTAGTGATAAAAATGCGTATAATGTAAACGAAACAGCTACCGTAAAGTTTCCGTCTTCAGCAGGAGGTAGAGCATTAATTACTATTGAAAATGGAACAGAAGTTTTAGATCATTTTTGGGTAACGACTAAAGACAAGCAAACTGATTTTAGTTTTCCTGTATTAAATACCTATACGCCAAACATATTTGTTAATATTTCTTTACTTCAAAAGCATTCACAAACCAAAAATGACTTGCCTATACGAATGTATGGAGCAATACCAATATTAGTAAATGACCCGGAAACTAAATTAGCCCCAGAAATTCAATTAGCAGACGAATTAAAACCAGAAAGCACTGCTAAAATTAGAGTTAAAGAGAAGAATGCAAAAGCAATGACCTACACTATTGCTTTAGTTGATGATGGATTGTTAGATTTAACACGCTTCAAAACCCCTAATCCTTGGGCTACCTTCTATGCAAGACAATCTTTGGGCGTAAAAACATGGGATGTGTTTGATGATATTATTGGAGCTTATGGAGGAGAAGTAAATCAAATTTTAAGTATTGGTGGAGATGAAGCAAAAGCAGGAAGTAAAAACAAAAGAGCAAATCGTTTTAAGCCAATGGTATCATTCTTAGGACCGTTTAAATTGGGTTCAGGAGAAGTGAAAACACATGAAATTAAAATACCCAATTATGTAGGTTCTGTAAGGGCTATGGTTGTGGCTTCAAATGTCGCAAAAGATGCATATGGTAGTGATGAAAAGAATGCTTTTGTTCGTAAACCAGTAATGGTATTGGCTTCACTTCCAAGAAAAATAACACCTAAAGAAACAGTAACATTACCTGTAACTGTTTTTGCGATGAAACCTAATGTTAAAAATGTAAAAGTTAAAGTTTTACCGAATGAGTCATATCGCATCATAGGAGATGCTACTCAAACCTTACATTTCAATCAACCAGATGAAAAAATGGTGTATTTTACCTTAAAAGTTAATGATTTTAAAGGAATAGGTAAGGTAAGAGTAGAAGCAGTTTCTGGTAATGAGAAAGCATTTTATGATGTAGAAATAGATGTCTTAAACCCAAATCCAGTTACCACAGAAGTAAAAGAATTGGTATTGAAATCAGGAGAGCAAAGTGAGTTGGATATCGTAACTTTTGGAACGCAAGGAACAAATAAAACGAGTATAGAATTATCAACGTTGCCTCCTATGAATTTTACAAGTCGAATGGAGTATTTAATTCGATATCCTCATGGTTGCGTAGAGCAAACTACCTCTAGTGCTTTTCCTCAATTATATTTTTCTGAATTATTTGAATTACCTGAAGAACGAAAAAAATCTATAGAAAGAAATATGAAAGCAGCCATAAAAAGGTTGGCTACGTTTCAAAAATCTGATGGAGGACTTTCATATTGGCCAGGTTCTGGAAATTCTAATAGTTGGGGAACCTCGTATGCAGGACATTTTTTATTAGAAGCTTCGAAAAGAGGTTATGCATTGCCTATTGGTTTTAAATCGAAGTGGTTAAATTACCAGAAAAATGAAGCAAGGAGGTGGAGAAAATCATCAACATATTACAACAATGAATTAGCTCAAGCATACAGATTGTACACATTAAGCTTAGCTAATAGTCCAGATTTAGCTTCTATGAACAGGCTTAGAGAAACGAAAGGAATTTCTACTATTGCTAAAAGACGTTTAGCGGCTGCATATGCATTGATAGGAAAAAAATCAATAGCTAAGACTATTCTTAAATCAATTCAAACTAATGATTACAATAGAAGGTATTATTATAATTATGGTTCTGCATTAAGAGATAAAGCAATGTCTTTGGAGACGTATACATTAATAGGAGATGAGGTTCAGTCTATTAAATTAGCAAAAGAGATCGCAGAGAAATTGTCTAGTGATCGTTGGATGAGTACACAAACCACCTCATATAGTTTGTTAGCGATTGCTCAATATGCACTTAAAAATGGAGAAAATGCCGGAATACAGGTAGATTATAACTGGAATGGAAACAAAAATAATGTGAGTACTTCAAAATCATTATTTGTAAAAGATTTGAAAGGAGTGCAAAAAGAAAATAAGTTTACGGTTAGTAATACCTCTCAAAGTCCGTTATATGTTAGAATATATAACAGAGGGATTTTACCAGTAGGAGAAGAAAAGGTAATTCAGAAAAATTTTGATGTGAATGTGGTTTACAAAGATAAAAGTGGAGAAAAAATAAATGTAAGTAGCTTATCTCAAGGAACTAATTTTGTGGCTGAAATTACGATTAGAAATACAACTAATGAAAAGGTAGAAAACATTGCTTTAACCCAGTTTTTACCTTCAGGGTGGGAAGTTATTAATACACGTTTTACCGAGTTTGGAAATAACACAACTTCTTCTCATGTAGATTTTACGGATATCAGAGATGCAAGTATCAGTAATTATTTTACATTACAAGGGTTTAAGTCTAAAACATTCAGGGTGTTATTGAACGCGTCTTATTTAGGAGATTATTACCTGCCAGGTGTTCAAGCAGAAGCGATGTATAATAACGATTATATTTCTAGAACAGCGGGTAAATGGATTAAAGTAGTGAAATGATTTTAAAGATTTTTGTTATGTATTGAAAAATATAAAAATAAACCTTTAAATAAAGAGGACCAGTGTACATTTGGAGCAAAATTCTGTCAATTCGAGTGATTTTTTGGAATAAAATGGAGAAAAATCGTATCGAGAATAAGAATTTTGACTTAGAAGTAGTTCTCGATACACTTTTTCGTGCCTCAAAAGCACTCGAACTCGCCACGACGATTCATACACGCAACGATACAATACTATATAAATAATCGAATTCAAATTTTTAATTTACCCAACAACTAAAAAATCGCAATGTATTATATCATGTTATCTAAAATTATGAGAACTATATGCTTAATTTATTTTTTTAGTTTAATCTTTTGTTTTTTAAGTTGTAAAAAAGAGTCTGATTTTAAAATAGATAAAATTCAAAACTCTAATAAAAAAATTATTTATGAATTAGAGGCAGAGACTATTGAAGTGATTTATAAAGTTTATGTAAATGAAAAAGAAAAAAAGTTTAATGATAGATTCTACGTTTCTTTTTCTGAAGTAAATCTTTCTAACGAATCTTTTAAACTAACAATGAATAGCTGTCCTGAAAATCTAAGTTGTATCTATAACTCTGAATTATTAAAAAATAACAATAGATTTTTAAAACTCAAAAACGGGGTGTATCTACCAGTACTATTTGACTCTGATTTTATTTTTCACAAAACGAAATCAAAGGAACTAGCTTCTAAAGTTGGTGGTGATAAATACTTTTGGATAGATACTAATGGAAAAATATCAAAAACAGCAATTGGAATGTAATGTTAACCAAACATTTGATGAAAAACTTGAACTACATATTGATTTTACTTTTAATTTCTTGCTCAAATTTGGTCGAAAAAAAACCTTTGACCCAATTATTTTCCGGGGACTTTAAAAGTTCGAAAATTGATAATAAGATAGAAATTATAGATTTAGATTCGGTTTCGAACTTTACGGAATTAAGACAAAAAATGGGTGAATTGACCTGTGAGGGAAAATTGTCTGGATTAAAATTTATATCTAATGATACGATCTATTATTTAACTGGATTTGCTAACTGTCCGATTTCAAAAGAAATAGGATGCTACTTAAGACGGAATTTATTATTTGTTAGGAATGACTCCATGGTAATTGAATTTGGAAAAAATGAAAAGAAAAAGCCAATCAAATTTTTAAAAACAGAACTGAATGAGATAATCTCTAAAAACTATAACTTTCAGGATAACATAAACAAACTAAAACCAGCTTTAATTCATTTTTACGTAGAAGATAAATACCCAATTGAAATAACAAAAAGAAGTCTAAAAGAAATTGTTAAACAGTTTAAAGAAATTAATTCTCAAAACGCTTCAGACTATTTTAAATATAATATTCTTTTTGAGGAATTTGATATTGTAAATATTCCACCGCCACCGAAACCAAATGAATTTGATGTTACAAATAAATAAAGTATTGATTTTTCTATTTTAGAAAATTAATCATTGTACTAAAATTCAGGTATATTTAAAAACTAAAACTAAAACTAAAACTAAAACTAAAACTAAAACTAAAACTAAAACTAAAACTAAAACTAATGCAATTATTTCCTAGTAGGAACAATAGGCTCAATAAATCTAAAAAAAACTTCATGATTAGCAGAAAAATATTAATTACAATATTTGTATTAACTTTAAATAATTTGTCTTCTCAAAATAAAAGAATTAGAGATTATGGAATTGAGATTGGTGTTTTAAAACCAGGTAAATTAAATGCTATTACAGATGTTAAAGGAGTTAAAGTTGGACATACAACATTAATAGAAGGCGATAGTATTAGAACTGGAGTTACGGCAATACTCCCACATTCAGGAAATATATTTCAATTAAAAGTTCCTGCCGCAATCTATTTAGGAAATGGTTTTGGAAAATTAGCAGGGTATAGCCAAGTAAAAGAGTTAGGAAATATTGAAACACCTATTATTTTAACTAATACACTAAGTGTTCCTGAGGCTTCAAATGCGCTAATAACTTATACGCTACAACAAAAAGGTAATGAAAATATATATTCTGTTAATTCAATTGTTGGAGAAACCAATGATGGATGGCTTAATGATATAAGAGGAAGGCACATCAAAGAAAAACATGTTTTAAATGCAATTAATAATGCAAAAAGTGGCGTGGTTAAAGAAGGTAATGTTGGTGCTGGAACCGGAACAACTTGCTTTCAGTATAAAGGAGGTATAGGAACATCTTCTCGTGTTATACCAGAAAAATTTGGCTCATATACGGTTGGTGTACTAGTCCAAACCAATTATGGGGGAGTTCTTCAAATAAACGGGGTTCCTATAGCGAAAGAGTTAGATAATTATCCTAGAAACTTTACCTATGATGTTGATGGTTCTTGTATGATAGTAGTTATGACAGACGCTCCTCTTAGCGCTAGAAATTTAGAAAGGCTAGCAAAAAGAGCTATGATGGGACTAGCAAGAACAGGAGGAATAGCTTCTAATAGTAGTGGAGATTATGTCATAGCCGTATCTACTGCTAAAGATAATTTTATTCCGTACCATAAAGAATCTCCATTAATTAAGAATATAGAATTAGAAAATGGAGCAATGACACCTCTTTTCTTAGCTGTAATTGAGGCAACTGAAGAAGCTATTATCAATTCTTTATTTGCGGCTAAAACAATGACTGGTAGAAAAAATCATAAAAGGGAATCAATTCCTATCAATGATGTTATTAAAATCATAAAGAAGTATAACAGAATACATCCAAATTGATAACGTAGATGTGCTTATAATAATTGTACATATTTTTTAGTTTGCCCCGTTGTGGATTTAGAAACTTAAATCTTTTTAAAATATCAACGAATTAGTTAACTTTTACAGAATTGATAGAATTTTGCTTCAAATGTACAACGGGTAGTTTGGTAAACACTTATTAAGTAATAGACTTAACCCTTCCACATAATTAGAATGTTATTCATATCGAAAAAATAAGAAGTGCAAGCAAAAATGGGTTTTTGCAGTACTAAAAAAAACTAGCGGTATAATTTAAAAGATCGTATATATATTTTTGAAACGTAAAAGTTTAAAAATTTAGACAAAATTATATCAGATGAAATTAAAAACACTTACTTTTTTAGGAGCTTTAATTATAGGACTCACAGTATGCGTATCATGTAAAAATACATACTCTAAAGAATCCTTAGCAAAAGAAAATGAGGCAAAATATTTAAAAACTTGTATTGCTACAGCAAAAAAAAGTTTTGAAAACGCAGGAATAGAACCTAATGAAGCATTAATAGAGGAAAAATGTAAATGTATAGGAGAACAAATAAAGATAAAATACGGATTTAGTAATTTACCTTCTATTTCTAAAGAGGAAACAATGAGTTTTATGAAAGAAGCTGCTGTGAAATGTGCACAATAAAGCGTATATAATTTTAATAGTAAAAGATCACCCCTATGAGAGGTGATCTTTTTAAATAAAAATTACAAAAATTACAAAAAATATTATTTTTTAATAAAACGTTTCGTGACAGCTTTTCCTTCAGAAATAAACTTCATGAAATAAGAACCAGTAGCAAATTTAGAAACATCAATTGTAGTCGTGTTTTTTCCTATTGTATTTGACTTGTACACAACTTTTCCTGTAATAGAATAGATCGTAACTTCACTAAAATCACCATCTAAAATTTCTATGTTTAAACTGTTTTTAGCAGGATTTGGAAAAACTTTTATATTATTTAAGGCAGTGTTTGTAAATGATTTTAAATTTTCACCAGGTGTAGATGTTCTTCCAATGTTTACAACATAATCCTCAACTTCTCCATAAGTAAAAGACTCACAAGGATCTGGAATATCATTATACTTCATAGCTACTCGCATAATAGTTGCGCCTAAAGAAGCTGTAGTTGGTATCGTGAATGTTCCAGAGTTATTTGTATCTCTTGAAGCTGCTTTAGAGAAAACAAGTTCTCCATTATCAGTAAAATCACCATCTCTGTTATAATCAATCCATACTGCATAACCTTCAGGATACACTGTTCCAGTCCACGTTGGAGTTATAGAAATTGTATGCGTTCCACTTAAGTTTGTTGTAATAGCAGTATAATCACCATATCCGCCAGTTTCAGCTCCAGTTGAATTATCAATGCTCTCTAATTGTACTCTAGAAATGAATTCTTCATCAGGATTTTGTCCATTAGAACTACAATACCCAGTCGGAGGAGTATCACCACCACCACCGTTTCCAGCAGCTTGTAAATTAACTGTATAATCTTCTACTTCACCATAAGTAAAGTTTTCACAAGCATTAGGAATAGCATTATATTTCATAGAAACACGCATTCTTACTGAAGTCTGCGAAGTGTTGTTAGGTATAGTAAAAGTTCCACTATTGGTTGGATCATTAGAAGGAGATTTAGAGAAAACTAATTCTCCACTATCAGCAAAGTCACCATCATTATTATAATCTATCCAAACCGCATATCCTTCATTATAAACCGTTCCAGTCCATGTTGGTGTTACAGTAATCGTATATTCTTCTCCTTCAGTTAAATCTGTTGAAATACCAGTGAAATCAGAGTATGTTTGAGCTGTAGAAGTATTATTGATAGTATTTAAACTAACATTACTAATAAATTCATCATTAGCGTTATTACTAGAAGAAGCACAATACGTAACCTGCGCGTCTGTAGTTGTAAAAACTACACTAACACTACCCGATACATTTCCAGCTGCATCTTGTGCAACTACAGCAGCAGTATATTGTGTATTAGGAGATAAGCCTGACACAGTAAAAGAAGGTGTAGGAGAAGTACCTACCTGACTTCCATTTATAGAAATTAAATATTGAGCTACAGCAACATTATCTGTGGCAGCAGTCCAATTTAAAGTAGCTCCAGTACCACCAATATTAGTAGCTGTTAAATTAGATGGATTTGTAGGCGACTCTGTATCTGGTGGACCAGCAGGTTGCATTTCAAAAGTACCAATAACTCCTTTTCTTCCATTGTTCATATATTCGGTAATAAACCAGAAAGTACTGTCATTTGAAGGATCAACATCTATCTTACTATAATCTCCATAACGAGTACCTGGTATATTCTGATTACCATTTGCAATAAGCCCTTCGGCAGCTGTCATTGTCCCTAAAGGATCACCATTAGATCGTCCAGTAAAATAAGAACTTACTCGAACAGTTGAAGATGTTGTTGCACCAGAAAGAGAAGAATATCCCATTCCAATATTTCCATTACCATCCATAGCTAAACTTGCATTCCAAGCATGTCTTCCATCTGGAGCAGTATAGGTTCCTTCCTGATATAAAGACCATGGCTGATTATCGGCACTTTGACGAAATTCCATCCAGCGAACACCAGCTAACTTTCCTGCAGATGCATCTGTATCAACAACAAAATTGAAAACAGCAGAATTATGCGTAGCAAATTTTCTAAACTGAGCCTGATTCATAATCGTAGCTTGTAACGCATCTATTGAAGCTCCACCAGGTTGTGATAAATTAGAGAAACTACCTCCATCAAATACTCCAATAAAAGGAGTTACAGGAATTTCTGTAGGACTAGATACCGTAGAGCTTGAAGTGTTAGACCAATCTACATCTATAGTCCATACTTTTACATGATCGTTAGAAACTCCTGCCCATGCATTATCTTGCATATATACGACAGTTGCTCCACCAGTTGCAGGTAAATCATCATTAGTTACATTTAATACTTGCGGACTGTAAAAACCACTTGTAGCAATATTCGGTAAATTAAAACCTAAAATACCAGCATTGGTATCTCCAGCTAACATTGCATCGCGTTCTAAAGCCCAAACTCTATTAGAGCTATTAGTGTTGTCTGTAATATAATAACCATCACTCCAAACAGATAGTTTTTGATAATCAACTATTTGTGGAATGTTATAAATGTACCAACCAGCAGTTAAAGGATTAGGGCCGTCAGAAACTGCAACTTGTGCACCAGAACCTAAAAAGGTCAATACCCAACGATCTGCTGCATTATCATACGATACGGTTAAATCACAACATCCACCAGATGGGAAAATAGCAGGATTAGGAGCTGTTTCTCCTAATAGTTCATTTCCTTGTTTGTCATAAATCATGAAACCTGTATTAAAAACGACCATTACATGATCTGGTCCAACAGCTAAAGAAGGATCGGTAGGCTGAGAGTTTGATGAATATGTGTCAAAGACTAAACCAGCATTTGCCATTTTTTTACTTTGCTCTAACGGATGTCTGTTTCTAAAAAAGTAATCATCTTTTTTCTGAGGATCTTGTCCGGAAACAATAACGCTTCCCATAGATCTTTTGTCTTTAGCTTCTTTTTCAACATTTACAAAAGGAACTAAATCTGCAGGTCTGCTAGACAAAGGAGCGACATACTCAACAGAAGGAATTTTACCTTTGTAAAAAGCTTTGTGTTTAATTTTGTTTTGAGCTATTGCCACAACAGACAATAGAAAAAATACAATGGGTAATTGTTTTTTCATTATAATAGGGTTTAGGTTAATTAACATAAAATTAACAAAAAATACAATATAAAGGACTGCTTTTTAGATATTTATTTTTTTCTTCTTTTTTGATGTTATTTATCTTGGTGTATTTCTTAACAATTATTTCAATGTACTATTGGTTTTCAGAAAAAGTTAAGACGATATGCTTTCGTATATTTTATTTCGTACAACTATGCTTTATGAAAAAGATTTTAATTGCAGGGCGATAGCTAAGAGTTTAATTCCACGATACGTATCGAAAGTTATAAAATTTTCAATTACATACCTTGTATGCTTGCATCGAGGTAGTTCATTAAAGAATAAAAGCTTAAAAAAATATCAAATACTCAAATAATTGAATTTTTTCAACGGAAATACATTGTAAAAGATTTAAAAAACATTGTTAAGTATGGTATTCCTTGTATTGTAATATTTTAGCATCAATAAAACGAAGAGTTACCATGAAGATAAGACAAGGATTATTTATAATTACACTTTTACTGTGCTTTTTTGCCTGTAAAACTAAAGATAAAACTGATGAAGCCTTATTAAACTTAGACAAAAAGAACTTAGAAAAAAGTTTAAATTCCTATAAGATTTTTCCATATAAGTTTGGTAAAATAGCAATTCGATCTGCAGTTACAAAAGATACAATTTCTTCAGAATATCAAACGTTTAAAACTTCTTTAGATAAAGTTTCTAAACGATTAATGCGACATGATTTGTCAAATCCTGATGAATTATCATTATTGGACTATGTAAGTATTTATAGAGATTATAAAAAAATGGAAAACTTCATTATGAAAACAGATGAAGATATGTTTCCTACAGTTGTAGATGCTTTACGAGTTACTTACGGAGATTCTATTCAAAAGAAGAGTGGTTTTTTAAAAGGAAAAGAAAAAGAAATAGTTCAAAATATAGAGCATTCTGTATTAAGTGCTATCGTGATTTTAAGTAAGGATTTAGGTAAAGAAGTATCATTATATGAATGTTCTAAAACAAATCCAGCTCTACTTCCAGATTCTGAGTTAAAAGCTTTATTGGGTTACTTTAGAGGTTTTTTGTTTTTTGAAAAGAAACTCTATTATTTATCTGAAGATGAGATTTCAAGAAACATTTCATGGTTAAATGAAAATAAAACAGTCGATTTACCTTATACACGAGCAATGTTTCAATGGGGAGGATTAACGAATGCACAAACTCATGTAGGTTTTCACGCTTTAAACCATTTGTTTAGAGGTTTCGATCGGTTGATGATGGAGAGAAAAATTGATGAAGAACGTGCTTTACAAGATTTTGAAACATTTTTAAAAGATGCAAATACAATAGGATTGTCAAATGAAATTACTTGGGCAATAGAAACTTACTTATTTATAAAAACAGAAAATAAAGAGAAAGCAATAGCATCATTACAAAAATTAAAAGCTAGTCCGCTATTATCATCAAATGAAAAAGAGAAAATAGAAGAATCGATAGTATACTTAAAGAATAGGAAATCTGGCAAACTTTTAAATGGGGCGTATGACAAGTTTTTCTTAGGGAAAATTGCCACTAAATATATGTTTTCTATACTTTCTAAAGTAGACTGGGAAAAATTACTTAAAGATAATGATGTTCCACATACAGAAGAGATGTTTGTTGTTATTGATAATTTCAAAACATTTATGGATAAACTAAGTACCTATACCTCAGTAGATGGAATTAAAAAAGCTGGTAAAGATTTAAAGAATAAAGGTTGGAACCTTTTAGATAAAGCTAAAGGCTTAGTTGAATAGTAGTTTCAAATTAATATGATGTAAATAAATTAGTTAGATGAGAACTTATAGTTTTTTAATAGCACTGATTACAATGATTTCTGTAACAGTAGTTAAGGCACAAGAACCTAGAATTTGGAAAGGAGATTTAAATACCAAAGATTTGAAGGCCTTTTCTGTAGGGAAATATACAAGTGTAGCAGGTACAATTACTATTGAAAATTATAAGGGTAACGACCTGAAGGTACTAAAAAGGTTACAAAAATGTACAGGTAGCATTCGTATTTTAGGAAATAAAAAGCTAACATCTTTAAATGGATTGGAATATCTGGAATTTGTAGGTGGTAAGTTTTCAATATTAGACAACCCTGAACTCTATAGTTATTGTGCCCTTCAAAAAAAATTAATCTATCAAGGAATACAAGGAGTAGAAATAAGTGAGGGAATTATAGAAAAATTAGAAACGGAAGATAATGGGTATAACCCTTCTATAATGAGCTTAAGAAATAAAAACTGTAAAGGGTATAAAATGCCTGATTTTTGTTTCTCATGTTAAAAAAATGGACACCAATGAAAAATAGAATAGCGATTATATATGCACTCTTTATCAGTATAGTTTTGGGGGCTCAAGAAGCAAAGGTTTGGCAAGGAGATGTACACGCAAAAGATTTTGATACATTTCAACAAGGTGGTTTTACTAAAATTAAAGGTAGTTTACGTGTTTACGATTCATCAGTGAAAGATTTGGCACCACTGCAAGCATTAACAGAGATTACAGGTGATCTTTATATCGGGATTTATGATTATAAGAAGGATTTGAAAGCTGGAAATAAATTGATCACAACCCTAAATGGACTTCAGAATTTACGTAAAGTTTCAGGAGAAATTGAAATAAGACAAAATAAACTCCTCGAAGATATTAGTGCCTTAAAAGGATTAAAAAGTGCAAGACAGTTAAATATTGCTTACAACCCTATGTTAAAAAGTTTAGCTGGGCTTGAAAATATTTCAGGAAAAATTCCTGATGGAGTGCAACTTTATAAAAATAAAAGATTACAAGATATTACGGCATTATCAGGTATTACTGCGGTAGGAGACCATTTAGCTGTAAATTCAAATTTATCGCTACTCAGTTTAGAGGGGTTGCATAATATTAAAGCTGTAGAAAAAGGGTATTTAGCAGTACGAAGTAATAACTATCTTAAAAATTTAAAAGGACTACGCAGTATAAAGCGAGTAGATGAAGAAGTTCAAATTACTACAAATCCTGTTTTGAAAAACTTAAAAGGGCTGGAGAAATTAACTGCGGTAGGAAAATTTTTCAGTATTAAGGAAAATGACGCTCTTGAAAGTTTAGAAGGTTTAAAATCGTTAAAAAGCATTGCTAAAGATTTTAAGATATACAAAAACAGTCAGTTAAAAAACTTAAATGGGATAAAAAAATTAACCACAATAAAAGGGTACTTAGACGTTCAGGAAAATCCTGTTTTAACAGATGTTAGTGGGTTAAATACATTAAAAGATACGATTGGAGGAAGCATTTTTTTTATAAAAAATAAATCATTAAAAAAGATTACAGGATTAAATACGATAACTCATGTTAAGAAAGCTGTTGTTTTATCTAGAAATCATTTAGAAACAATTTCAGGATTCAATAATCTAAAAAGCATAGGCGGAAATTTAAGTTTTACCTGTAATTATTCACCAGAAATAACTGGTTTTAAAAATTTGATAACTACAAAAAGTTTAGGAATTGGCAGCGATATTCCTGTGTTAGATCTTTCTGAATCGCTTCCGAAACTCACACAGATTCAAAAAGGAGTATATATGTATTCTAATGAGGCATTACAACATTTTAAAGGCCCAAATTCAGTCCTTGAAATAGGTGAAATTAAAATTAAAGAAAACAAAAGGTTGGTCTCTATTTCGGGCTTTAATGGACTTAAAAAAATAACAGGAAGATTTGCTTTAGATGATAATAGATTGTTAGAAACGATTTATGGTTTTAATAGTTTGGAAACAATACATGAAATTAGAATAGACGATCACCCAACATTAGAAAGTATAACAGGATTCGAAAGTTTGAAACACATAGGTGATTTATGGATGGATGAAAATAGAGATGTTAAAGATTTGAGTGGATTTAATAATTTGTCTAGTGTAGATGACCTATATCTTAGAGATAACGATTCATTACAAGACCTATCTGGGTTTAAAAACCTACAAAAGGTAACTAAAGAGTTAGATATCCACAATCATAATAATTTACGTTCTTTAAAAGGTTTAGAAAAATTATCATCAGTAGGAAAAATACTAGATATTACTTACAATTCAAGATTAAAAGATTATAGCGCATTACAAGAAGGACTACTGCAATCTAAAACAGATAGAGAAATTCAGATCTACAAAAATGCTTATAATCCTAGTAAAAATGGATTGCTAATACACGATAAGTTAGCTACCAAAATTATACCAGAATCTTATTTGCAATCTAAAAAGAATAGGTGGTCGTTAGCTTTACTGCGTAATGAAATTTTTGCGCGCAGAGGTTTTGTTTTTGGGAAGAAAGATTTAGCTGAATATTTTTCTAAAAAAGGTTGGTATACTCCCATAGAAGGTGTAGAAATTGTGTTAAATGATATAGAAGAAGAAAACGTTCGGTTACTAAAAAAGTATGAACAAGTGCATATAGATTTTGCGATAAATGCCGTAAAAAAAATAAAAGAAAGGTATGAACAAAGTTCTGATGTTGCTAGTAATTATAGAAAATATCATTCGAGGGTAAAAAAGTTTATCACTACCATAAATACAAACAAGTTAGTAAAATCGAATACATTAGTGTTAACGAAAAACTATTCGTTCAATAAACCACAAGCACCAGAAACAAGAGAAGAAGAACTAGATCATATTTCAATTCATTTTGATACGAATGAAGAAGAAGTTCGAATTAGTATACACGATAAAACTATGCGAGAAGATGATTATGATGCTTGGCTAGAGTACAAAATAATTAATTTTGATTTTAGTTTAAAGCATAATAAAACCACATTAATAAGAGCATTTCAGGAAAATGATTAATACATTTTGAAAAATTACATAGAAAAATGAAATTGTACCCAACTGTTTATCTGAATTTATATAAAGAAATTGTAACATGAGTATTTTTAATTTTTTAAAAAAGAAACAATCGTCTGTACCAGAGTGGGCTAATTTTTTTAGTAACAAGGAGTACAACCAGTTCATAAAATATGTAAAAAATTATTTTAATAATAATCTTACTGTAGACGAAAATGAAGGTGTAATTAAAATTACAGAAGACGATTCTGTTTATGGTCTATATAATGTAGCACATATGTGCAAACAAAACGAAAACGCACATTGGAAAGAGATCGTAGCAACGCATTTTGGAGGGTTAATTGAATCAAAAAAGTTTTTTGAAGAATTTTCTAAGAAAAGCGATCAGTTTAATTATGCCAAAGAATATTTAGCTTCTCGTATTTATCCATTAGATCATTTAGAAAATATAGGATTCGAAAATGTAGTGTGTAAAAAAGTTATAGATGATTTGTATATAACGTTAGTTTATGATTTTCCGCATACTATTCAAACGGTTGGAAGAGAAGATATTTCTACTTGGCATAAAAGCGAAGATGAGTTATTATCCACAGGATTATCTAACTTAGAAAGTACGTATGAAAAAGAAATTGTCCACCAAGACATGGGGGAATTTAAACTTTGGTTAATTGCAGATAGTGAGGGGTTTTCAACGAATGTTTTATTAAAAAAAGAGAAGTTAGAGAAGTATATAGGTACTAAAGGAGCATTGATAGGAATTCCTAACGCAAATATGACATTTATCTATCCAATAGAAAGTTTAGAGGTAATTAGTACAGTTCATGTTTTAGCACAAATGATAGAAGGTGAATATAATAAACCAAAGGCAATAAGTAATAAATTGTATTGGTATACTGATGAAAGACTGATTGAAATTCCGTTTAAATTTGCTGATGATAAAATTAATATTCAGCCACCACAAGTATTTGTAGATATGTTAAATGGCTTATCTAAGAACTAAAAACAAGAAATTAAAGATCACATATTTTTTTCAATTACTATTTGACCTTAGGCATTATAATAATGTACAGTTTTAAAAAACATACATACACATCACCAAGTTTAATTCCTATTATTTTAGGAATGTTACTAGCGTTTGAAATAATTTTTAAATCGGATTATTCAGAAGGTGCTACTATACTTATTTTTGTGTGTGTTATTCCCTTTATTATATTATTTATCTACATAGGAATACTACAACTTTATTATATCGAAGTGAATTCAGAAAAGTTAGTGATAAGAAACTTAGTGCTATTTTGGATAAAAAAAGAATATGCTATTAATAGTATTAATTATATTTCATACAAAGAAAAATATGGTGTAAGGTACAAATGGGATGGAATAGAAATATTTTCTAAAAATACTAAAAAAGGAAAAGTATATTGGTTAGGAGGTTCTTTTCAATATATGGATACATTTTGGCAAAAAGTAGAAAAACAACTTAATAAAGTAAGCATACAAACCTTGAACTTTAACAATCGATTTTAATAACTATGATTAAATGGATTTTTATAATATGGCTTGCATCTATTTATGTAATTAAATCTTTTTTTAAAATTAGATCTGTTTTCAATATTTATTTGTTGTTGGTGTTAAGTTTTTTATTTGCTTGCAAAACAAAACCTAAAAACCAATCCAATTTTAGTTTAGAAAATTCAAATCAAAATAAACGTGTATTAGTTACTAAACAAAGCGATTCAATCATTGAGAAAACAGATACATTATCCAATAATCAAATAGCTTCAGCATATTTTTCCAAAGCATTATATGTGAATAATATATACGAAGCATGGGGAGAGCGAAAAGATTTAAAAAAAATAGTAAAGAATGCAGATTCAATAAATAAACAAGGTTATGAATGTGGTTATTTTTTAGAGGATAATCATGAAATTTGGTATTATCTAAAAAATGAAATTGAAGTTTCAAATACAGATTATGTATTTCGTACTATAGATTTTAGTTTCTCTAACATTACAGTGAGATATGGTAAAACCATTTTTTCAAAAAATTATACGCTGTTAGCATTTAAAAAAGACTTTCCTTTATCTTTTAAAGATAACCAGAATGAAGATAATAAAGAGAAAGTACTAACGATAAGTGTTCCTATCCATCCTAAGTCAGACGGAATGTATATCTTTGAATTTAAAGATGGAAGATTGATTAAATTACACAGTTTTTTTCCTTGTTAAAGCATTTTTTTAAATTATGAATCAAAACTAAAAAAAGTAGAAGATCAGCTAAAAACAGGAATTTACCTATTGAACTTTAACAATCGATTTTAATAGCTATGAAAAAAGGAATTTTTACACTACTACTTATGGCTACAATAACTGTTTTTTGCCAAAAGCAATATGTAGTTACAGCTAAAAGCGGACTTTCAGTTCGCAATAAACCCAGTATAAAAGGAGATCGAATTGCGAAGTTAGATTTTGGAGAAAAAGTAACTGTAATATCACAAACTAATTTTACTTTCACAACAGAAAATATTCATGGGTATTGGGTAAGAATACAAAAAGAAAACTTAAATGAAGCTTATGTCTTTAATGGTTTTTTAAAACCCTATTCAGATATAGATATTCAGTATCGCATATATAAAGAAGAAGGAGAAATGTATGATGGTTTGATAGCCAAGATCGATTCCAAAGAAATTAAAATCTTAACTATTGAAGACGAACAGTGCTTCAGTATTTTAGAAGTAAAAGATTACGATTACGACGGTTTAGAAGAAATACTATTGGAATTTGACGCTTGTGGAGGGAATTGTTGCGGTAATTCTATAATGTTATATTCATACAATGGAAGTGAGTTTGTGCCAACTCAAAAAGTTGGTTATGATTTTGATGGAATAAAATTGAAGTATGGCAAGAACAAAATAAGACAGTTTATAGTTGATGTACAGCATATGGGTCATGGAAATACGACATTATGTGAAGATGAAGAAAAAACATATGTTTTTGAAAACTTTCAGTTTAAATTAATAAAAACTAAAAAACAACATAAACTTAAGGCTTTATTAGAACTAAAATCTGAAGATTTTGAACCAGAAAATATCATGGAAGTTGATAAGAAATTGTCTATTGAATATGATATAGATAATAATGGAATTCCAGATAGTATAGAAAGTGGTTATTTTGGTCGATGGGGAATCTTACATGATACTAAAGTTATTATGAATGGTAAGGAATTAAAAAATGAAGCATTAGGTTCTTCTAAAAGAATAGGGATTTTAAAAACGAAGACGAACAATATACATGATTTAGTATTGGATTGTGAAGAAATATATATTTGGAATGGAAAGAACTACGTATATGATAAGAAAAGATCAAAGGTTAAGTAAGCTGAATATGAAGATTATGGTAAGCTGTTGCTGTATTCTCTTTTTTTCAATTCATATTAGCGCACAAGTATACAAAGGGAGTTTACAGTTTAAAACTCAAGAAGAAATCAACAAAGCATTTAGTACTACAGGAGTCCTTAAAGATAAAACAAGTATAGAAGGAGATCTTATTATTGGAGATCGTGCAAGTTTAAGTACTATTTCAAGTATTGCGTTGTTTTCTAAGATTACTAGTATTAAGGGCGGAATCTATATTTTTAATAATCCAGCATTAACATCCTTACAAGGGTTTGAAAAATTAACCAGCATTTTAGAGCTAGAAATCACAGCAAATTCAGGATTAAAAAATCTTGTAGGATTCGATAATGTAACAGCGATACAAGAACTATGCAAAATCACTCACAATAGTTCGCTAACTTCTTTTACAGGATTCAATAAGTTAAAAACAGTAGGAGAGTTTGAGTTGTTCTTGAATGCGAATTTGAAAAACTGTGAAGGATTAGAGAAATTAAGCGCTGTAAAAACAAATTTTAGTATTGATGATAACGAGAATCTTGAAAGTATAGCTGAATTAAACATAAAAACAATAGGAAATGTATTAAGCATAAAGAACAATTACAAACTTCAATCGTTAGAAGGTTTAACGCATATAAAAACAGTTGATAATTTAGTGTTGACGAGTAATAACAGTATTACAACGTTACAAGGTTTAGACAATTTGAAATCGATTACTGGAGGAATTTTAATCAGAGGTAATTCTGCCTTAGTTTCTCTATACGGACTTCAAAATCTACAAAGTGTTGACGATTATTTGGATATTTGGCTAAATAAAAGTTTAACTTCTTTATCAGCGCTTAAAGGTTTAGTAAAAGTAGGAGGTGAGCTTCATATTGCAGAGCACCAATCATTGAGAAATTTAACAGGGTTAGAAAGTCTAAAAACGATAGGGAGCTTAAGTATTCGAGATAATACAAATTTGAATGATTTTTGTGCATTAACTACTTTTTTCAAAAAGATTGATGAGAGCGTTTTTATAAACAAGTTTGATGTAAAATACAATGCATTTAATCCTAGTATTCATGATTTGAAAAAAGGAAAGTGTGTAGCGACTAATTAAACTTTTGACCAATTACTTTTACACAACGGGTTATTATAATACTTTTGAATTGTCAAAAAATTTAAAGAGGATCCTATGACTAGAATATACTATAAAGAAGAAAAATTAAGAGGTACGCCCATACAGCATAAATTTATTAATGTAGCGTTATTTGATTATATTTTTAATAGTACAAATACAAACAGCTTTCAACTTCAAGCAAATTCAAAACTACCACTTCCTAAAGCTTTAAAAACTAAATTAGATGTTTTTAAAAATGTACAGCTAAGAAGAGATGATATACATTATAATACAGATGAAGGTAATTTTTATTTACCCAATTCAATTGTATTTTCAGATGTCAATGATTTTGATTTTCCATCGAAGTTTTATTTTATTTCAAAAATAGGAGACCAAATAGAAGTAAGAACATGCGAAGGAGGAGAAGCAGTAAAATGGTACCACATTCCTATGTTACATAAATCTGTGGAAGAAAAAAAGGTAATCCTGAAAATTAAAAACACGTTAAAAAAAGTAAAAAAATTAGTAGATACAACCTATAATAAAAAGGCAGAGGAAGAGCGAGAGCAGCAAGAATTAGAAAGAAAAAGAAAAATTGAGGAAATGCGTCCGCTACTTAATGAAAAACAAAAAAGCGGATATAATGAATTAGTCGAATTATGTGTTCCTAATCCTGATGATAAAAGAAAGATCATTCAATTTATAGAAACACTTAAAAATTATGATGAAGATGAAGAGTATTTTTCTACACTCAATTACTTTTTAGAATTTATAGAAAAAGCAGATCAGAACTTTATAATTCGATTGGATTGGAAATCTGAGATTGAAGATTTTGAGACCTTGTTAAAAATGTCGTTAAAAGATAACTATGATGAGGTAATTAAATTACCTAAACATCAATCGTATAAAGATAATATGACAGTTTCTCATTTTGGCGTAATTGAAGATTACTGTAAACCATTACGATTAATAGGACTTCAATTAGGGTGTATCGATACAAAATCAGATGAGTATATTTTAATTCTTCACAAGAAAGAAGATACAAAACGATTGGTAGAAGCAGTGGAAGAAATTGGGTATACCTATCGTGAAAAAGTAGGGGTATAGAGAAGTAAAAAGGCTATTCAACACAATATTTTACAAAAATTACATGTATTGAGATAATATTACATATAATAGCTAAAAATTAATGTACATTAAAAAGTTAAAATGTGTACTTTTATAACAAGCAGAGTATACGAATACTTTGTACATGAATAACTAAAAAACAGAAAAATATGTTAAAAGCAATCATCGCTATTTTGGGAGGAATAATAGCATCATCATCTTTAATTGTATCTAAAAAACCAAATGCCAAAGAACTTATAGATAAATTAGTTCCTTTTCAGGGAGTAATTGGAGTAGCGCTAACCGTTTTTGGAGTTATAGGAA
Source organism: uncultured Tenacibaculum sp. (assembly GCA_947501615.1). GTDB lineage: Bacteria > Bacteroidota > Bacteroidia > Flavobacteriales > Flavobacteriaceae > Polaribacter. Next base: position 72,254 of record CANMWK010000001.1, read on the forward strand.
TGTTACGATTAATTTTTCATATTGGAACACCTGGTTGGCTTATCGGTTTTGCAGTTGCAGCTTTAGAATTTATTGTAGGGTTTTTATTAGCCTATAGTTTAATTTCTAAATACCTATTAGAAAAAAATGATGAAGCCAAAGAAAAAGGACAACAATTAAGAGCTAAATTAGTAAAATATCAAGTGCCTGCTGGTGTTACCTTAGTAATATTAGGAGTACTTTCATTTTTACTATAACTCATAAAAAATTATTAAAAGAGTTTTAAAAAGTACTATGCAATGCTTTTTTAAAACTCTTTTCTTTTTTGATATAAATTGTATATGAAACTTAAATTGCATTTAAAAAGAAGGAAAAAGATTAAAATAATACTAGTGGTTATACTGTTAATCACGTATTATTTTTCATTACCAAAAGAATTATTTAATGCACCTACTTCCACAGTAGTTACTGCAAGTAATCACGAATTATTAGGAGCTACAATAGCAAGTGATGGACAATGGCGATTCCCTGAGTTAGATTCTGTACCTAATAAATTTAAACAATGCATCATACAGTTTGAAGATGCACATTTTTATAATCACTTCGGATTCAATCCTGTTTCCATAGTCAAAGCTTTACAGCAAAATATAAAAGCAAAACGAGTAGTACGAGGTGGTAGTACGCTAACACAACAAGTAATTCGTTTGTCTAGGAAAAATAAAAAACGATCTTACGCAGAAAAATTCATAGAGTTAATTCTAGCAACACGATTAGAGTTTAGATATTCTAAAGAAAAAATAGTACAACTTTATGCATCTCACGCACCTTTCGGTGGTAATGTTGTGGGATTAGAAATGGCATCATGGCGTTATTACAGATTACAACCACATCAATTATCTTGGGCAGAAAGTGCTACTTTAGCAGTCTTGCCTAATGCTCCTTCTTTAATTTACCCAGGAAAAAATCAACAACGCTTATTAGCAAAGAGAAATCGATTATTACAAAAATTATATACTCAAAAAATTATAGATAGCTTAACCTATAGTTTAGCTATTGAAGAAGAATTACCCCAACGACCGCATAAATTACCTACTGTAGCTTCTCATTTCGTTCAAGAATTAAAAAAAAATCGAAATGGAGAACGAATTCACAGTTCTATTGATATCAATGTACAACAGCAGGTTGCAAATCTTTCCAAGCGTCATTATGAACAGATGCGGCAAAATGAGGTTCATAATTTAGCAGTATTGGTTTTAGATGTCCGCACAAGAAAAGTAATTGCGTATTTAGGAAATTCACCCACAGACAAAAAGCATCAAAAAGATGTAAACAACGTCATCTCTCCGAGAAGTACCGGGAGTACATTAAAACCTTTTTTATATGCACACATGCTACAATCTGGCGAATTATTACCTAGCCAGTTGGTGAAAGATATTCCAACAGAAATAGCAGGATATACACCTAAAAATTTTGCTTTGTCTTTTGATGGCGCAGTTCCAGCAGATGAAGCGCTAACACGATCATTAAATATACCAGCAGTAAGAATGCTACAAAATTATGGTTTAGAAAAGTTTAGAGATCATTTGCAAGAATATAAAATTAAGCATTTGAATAAATCGGCACACTACTACGGATTATCAGTCATTTTGGGAGGAGGAGAAGCCAGTTTATGGGATTTGTGTAAAGTGTTTGCAGGCTATGCAGGTACAGTAAATCACTATGAAACATTAAAGCACCAATATTATACCAATGAATTTAGGTCACCAATATATGAACAAGATATAGCAACGGATTATGGAGCAATTCGTAACGATAAAAGCATAATTGATGCAGGTTCTGCTTACATTACTTTAGAAACGTTAACGAATGTGAACCGTCCTTTATCCGATCAAGCTTGGAAGTATTACGACTCTTCACAAAAAATAGCTTGGAAGACAGGAACAAGCTTTGGAAATAAAGATGCTTGGTCTGTAGGTACAACAGCCAATTATGTGGTTGGTGTTTGGGTAGGAAATTCTGATGGAGAAGGACGAACAGATTTAACAGGAGTAGGAAGTGCGGCTCCACTCATGTTTTCCATATTTGATATTTTACCAAAATCTACTTGGTTTTTAGAACCTTTTGAAGATATGGAAGAGGTAAAGGTATGTAGTACAAGCGGATATTTAGCATTGCCAATTTGTGAATCAATAACAAAAAGAGTCTCAAAAAACGGAATAAGAGGAAAATCATGCCCATATCACAAAGAAATTTTATTAGATAAAACCGAAAGCTTTCGAGTAAACTCCGATTGTGAATCCGTAAATGAAATGGTTACAAGACCTTGGTTTGTATTACCTCCATTAATGGGATATTATTACAAACAGAAAAATCCAGAATATAAAAAGCTACCAGATATTAAACGGGGGTGTTCTACAATAGAAAAAAACACAATTGATTTTGTGTATCCCACGGCAAAAAGTACTAAAATGTCTTTAGTAAAAGACAACAATGGCGGTGTAAATCCCATTATCATTAGAATAACGCATAGTAATCCAGAAGCAAAAATATTTTGGTATATCGATAATACATTTGTAAAAGTAACAGAAGATTATCATGAGTTACCAATAAAACCCTCAAAAGGGAAACATACAATTATGGCAATAGATAATGTTGGTAACGAAGTAAAACGATTTATCGAGATTTATTAAGGTAATTAAGTAAAACCAAAACCCGATGGCTGAGCTTTCTCGAACTCTGGAGACTGAGTTTATCGAAGTCAATACGGCCCTTCGAGAGCCTCAGGGACCTTACTTCGAGAACTTCAAGAATCTTACGAGGTGGCTGAGCCCAGTCGAAGCCAAGCCTGGTGACTGAGTCAAGTCGAAGTCAATACGGCCCTTCGAGTACCTCAGTGACCTTGTTGGTGACTGAGTTTACCGAAGTCAGAAGTCAGAAATCAGTAAATCAATACATTAATTATAGTCCAAACAAATCAATTTAAATACCTCTTGAACAATCAGCAACAGAATTGCATCAAAGTTTTATTATCAGCTAAAAATAGCATACATTTACAGGTAATAATTAAATAAAAATGTTAGAATTAGCAGGAATTATCATTTTAGGAATTTTAGCACAATGGTTTGCATGGAAATTAAAAATCCCTGCAATCTTACCTTTAATTTTAATCGGATTATTGGTAGGGCCTTTTGCAGCTGAATTCTTTAATGACGGAAGTAAATGGATAGAACCCATATGGAATGGTAAAAAAGGACTATTCCCAGGAGAAGGTCTATTCTATTTTGTATCCTTAGCTATTAGTATTATTCTTTTTGAAGGCGGATTAACACTCAAAAAAAGTGAAATTAAAAATGTAGGCCCCGTAATTACTAAATTAATAACTCTGGGTTCTGTAGTAACGTTTTTTGGAGCAGGAATCTTAGCCAAATATATCTTTGACTTAAGTTGGGAAATGGCATTATTGTTTTCATCATTAATAATAGTAACAGGTCCCACAGTAATTTCACCAATACTTCGAAATATACCCCTAAAAAAAGATGTAGCAGCAGTATTAAAATGGGAAGGGATTTTAATCGATCCTATCGGAGCCTTAGTTGCCGTATTAGTTTTTGAATTTATTAGTGTAGGTGGTGATAGCGGATTTACACAAACGGCTTTAATAGAATTCTTTAAAATTGTACTATTTGGTACCACATTAGGATTCATTTTTGCAAAAGGGTTAATCTTTATCGTCAATAGAAAATTTGTACCACATTACCTGTTAAATGTAGTATCACTTTCTATGGTGTTACTAGTATTTGTATTGTCAGATTTATTAGCACATGAATCTGGTTTATTAGCCGTTGTGGTTATGGGAATGGTAATTGCAAATAGTAAATTAAAAAGTTTCGACGAACTACTATACTTTAAAGAATCACTAACAGTATTGCTAATATCAATACTATTCATTTTATTGGCAGCTAACATGAACATGTCAGAGTTAATGCTAATTTTCAATTGGAAAACGGTAGCGTTATTTGCATTAATAGTGTTTATAGTTCGCCCGTTAGGAGTATTTTTAAGTACGCATAAATCAACATTACAATTAAATGAAAAAATATTCATTAGTTGGGTAGGGCCTCGAGGTATTGTAGCAGCAGGTATTGCATCTTTATTCGGAACCAAATTAATGAAACAGAATGTACCTGGGGCAGAATATATTACACCATTAGTATTTATGGTTGTTTTAGGAACCGTATTATTAAATGCTACAACGGCACGAATGTTAGCAAAAATAATAGGTGTATTCTTAAAGAAATCTGAGGCAATTGTGTTTGTGGGAGCTTCACGTTCAGCTCGATTAATAGCGAGTTACTTAAAACAAAACAATCGACGAGTTATTTTATTAGATAGCAATAAAGATTATGTAAATGATGCCAAAGAAATGGGAATAGAGGCATTTAATATTGATATCTATAACGATAATTTAGATAATAATGTGGAGCTAAATGATGTTGGTTATTTAATAGCAATGACGGGTAGTGATGTTGTGAATAAATACGCAATAGAACGTTTTTCTGATATCTTTGGAGAAATGGGGGCTTACCGTTTAGCTACATCAAGAGAAGTTGCTTCTAAACAATTAGAAAATTCAGACGTTTTATTTACGGCAAACGACGATTATATCAATGTAACAGAAACTGTTCGAGATTTTCCAAAAATGAACGAATTAACAGTTACATCTTCAGAAGATTTTACCATAAAATTAGAAGCAATTACAAAACGTGATAATGCTATTCCTTTATTCATTAAATCTGGAAAAACAATTAAAATCTTAGCAGAAATAACACCACAAGATATCAATGAAAATGATGTTATTGTTTATGTTGGTGAGATGATAGCATAAATATATACTTTCATAATACGGCCCTTCGAATACCTCAGGACCTTGTTGGTGACTGAGCATAGCCGAAGTCTGGTGACTGAGGCTCTCGAAGTCAAGTCCGGCCCTTCGAGTACCTCAGGGACCTTGTTGGTGACTGAGTATAGCCGAAGTCTGGTGACTGAGCAAAGTCGAAGTCTGGTGGCTGAGTTTATCGAAGCCATATTTACAACTTTCCATAAGGTATAATCTAATAGTTTTTTTATTTTAGAGGCTGTTTTGAAAATTAACCCCGAAAGAAAGAGAATGAAATTTAACGAAGACTCCCGAGTAAAAATTCCTACAATATTGCATTTAATGCAATTAGGTTATAAATACCTTTCCTTAAAGGACTGTGAATGGGATCAAAGTACTAATATCTTCACAGATATATTTTTTCAACAAATAAAAACGATTAATCCAGGATTATCTTATAACGAAGTACAACAAGTTTTTTCGGAAGTATCTTTATCATTAGAAAATGAAGATTTAGGACGAGCATTTTATAAAAAACTTGTAGATCAATCTGGAATTAAACTTATTGACTTTGCCAATTTTGATAATAATTCTTTTCATGTAATAACGGAATTACCTTATCAAAAAGATGATGAAGTTTTTAGACCTGATATTATTTTGTTGATAAATGGAATGCCATTAGCCTTTATTGAGGTAAAAAAGCCGAATAATAGAGATGGTGTGTTAGCCGAACATAAACGTATGCAATCACGTTTTAGGAATAGGAAATTCCGAAAGTTCATTAATATTACACAAGTAATGGTGTTTTCTAATAACATGAAGTATAGTGAAGATGATTCACTCATGTTAGAAGGAGCATTTTATAGTACAACAAACTATCACAAGCCAATATTTAATTATTTTAGAGAAGAAGAAACGTTTGATTTACATAGTGTACTTCAAAAATTGAGTGATGAGGAGGAGACTTTCGTGTTAAAAGACACCAATTTACTGAGTATTAAAAACTCTAAAGAGTTTCTTTCTAATAAAACGCCAAATACACCAACGAATCAAATAGCTACTTCTTTATTTAGTAAGGAACGATTACAATTTATATTACAATACGCCTTTGCTTATGTTGAAGAAGAAAGAGGCTTGGAGAAGCATATTATGCGTTACCCGCAATTATTTGCTACCAAAGCCATTGCTAAAAAGTTAGATGAAGGATTAAAAAAAGGAATTATTTGGCATACGCAAGGTTCGGGGAAAACAGCCTTATCTTATTTTAATGTAAAACATCTTACGCATTACTTTCAAAGGCAAAATGTTATTCCAAAGTTTTATTTTATAGTTGATCGTTTGGATTTACTAACACAGGCTGCAAGAGAATTTACTGCCAGAGGTTTAGTTGTACATAAAGTAAATAGCAGACAAGAGTTTACTAAAGATATTAAATCAACGGCGATTATTCATAATGATTCAGGTAAGAGTGAAATCACTGTCGTAAATATTCAAAAGTTTAAAGACGACCCAAATGTTATCCAAAACAATGATTATAATTTAAATGTACAGCGTGTTTTCTTTTTAGACGAAGTACACAGGAGTTATAACCCAAAAGGAAGTTTTTTAGCAAACTTAGAATTGGCAGACAAAAATTCTATTAAAATAGGGTTAACAGGTACACCACTCTTAGGTAAAGAATATAATTCCAGAACCTTGTTTGGCGATTATATTCATAAATACTACTATAACTTATCTATAAAAGATGGATATACGTTACGTTTGATTCGTGAAGAAATTGAAACCAATTATAAGTTAACCTTACAGCAAACCTTAGATGAAATAAAAATTCTTCAAGGAAATAGTGATAAAAATGCAGTATATGCACATCGCAAATTTGTAGAACCGATGCTTGATTACATTGTAAAAGACATGGAACAAGCGCGTATATCTTTAGATGACAATAGTATTGGTGGTATGGTAGTTTGTGATTCTTCTGATCAGGCAAAAATGATGTATGAACTATTTAAGGAAAATTATGCATCGAATTCTCAAGAAAACCTATCCATTGCCGCTGAGGAAGAATTGACCTACGGAAACAAAAAGAAAAAAGATAGTAAAGTAACAAGTGCTCAAGTTATATTGCATGATATTGGAACCAAACAAGACCGAAAAGATTGGGTTGCCGATTTTAAGTCAGGTAATATAGATTTCTTGTTCGTTTATAACATGTTATTAACAGGATTTGATGCGAAAAGATTAAAGAAGTTATACATCGGACGTAAAATAAAATCCCACAATTTATTACAAACGTTAACTCGTGTCAATAGAACGTATAAACTACACAAATATGGTTTTGTGGTAGATTTTGCAGATATTCAAAAAGAGTTTGATAAAACCAATCAAGATTACTTTAACGAATTGCAAAGTGAACTAGGTAGTGAGATAGAACACTATTCTAATCTCTTTAAATCAGCCGAAGAAATACAAGAAGAAATTGAAGAGATCAAAGATATTCTATTTAAATTTGACACCGAAAACGCAACCGTTTTTGGAGAGCAGATTTCTGAGATTCATGATAGAACCGAAATTCGACAAATAGCTAAAGCTTTAAATAATGCTAAAGAGCTTTATAATCTCATTCGTTTATCGGGTAATTTTGAGTTGCTCGAAAAATTAGATTTTAGAAAGTTGAACATTTTAGCACGATTAACCCAAGATCGATTAGGTTTAATAAACACTAAAATTGCTCTAGAAAATAACGTTACTACCAATAACATTTTAAACACAGCTTTAGAAGATGTTATTTTTGCTTTTGCCAAAGTAAAAGAGGAGGAAATGGTATTGGCTGATGAGTTAAAAACAACCTTGCAACGTACCCGTGAAATGTTAGGCGGAAATTTTGACCAACGCGATCCTGTTTTTGTATCATTACGTGAAGAGTTAGAACGTCTGTTTAAAAAGAAAAACTTAACTGAAGTTTCTAAAGAAGAAATGGAAGCTAATATTAAAGCCTTAAACGAAATATATGATAAAGCGAAAAAGATTGAACGGGAAAATCAATTGCTAAAGGCGAAGTACGATTACGATGCTAAGTACGCACGTATTCATAAACGTTTATTAGAGAAAAATCCCTTAACAGATAGCGAGCGTAAACTATACCAAGCCTTAAAAGGCTTAAAAACAGCTGTCGATAAAGAGGTTTTACAAAATGCTAAGGTGTTAGAAAACGAAAGTTACGTAGAACGAATGATGATGCGTTTAGTAATACAACAATTTAAAAAAGAACAGAACATTTCTATTAATACAGCAGATGTTAAACGTATTAATAGTATGATTGTGAAAGAGTATATGAACGAATACAACGGTTACGCCGTATATTAAATAATAGAGAGAACAATAACGAATGACGACAAAGCAATTTGAAGCCCAAACCAAAGCACTAATTGATGATTTAAAAAGTGTATGTGCCAATTATGGATTGGGGAATGATGGGAACGAGTTTAAAATTATCACACAGGTTTTTTTGTATAAGTTTTTAAACGATAAATATGTATATGAACTAAAACAATTAGAACCAACATTAGCAAAAGCTGACAATTTTGATGAAGCATTAAAAGCATATCCTGAAGACGATTTGGAAATGCTTACTATGCAAATAAGTGAAAGCACAGCCCGAATTGCACCTAAAAACTTCTTATCGCGTTTGTTTGAACAACAAAACAAAGAGAAATTTGCTGATATTTTTGACCAAACTTTATTAAGTATTGCAGAAGATAATAATGATATTTTCTCGGTACTTACCCAAGGTGGTGAAAAAGTAGTGTTGTTTGAGAATATTAGTAAATATGTTACCGATGATAGAGATGCCTTTTGTAAGGCTTTAGTGAACAAACTAACCAGCTTTAGTTTTGAACACATTTTTAGTGAAAAGTTCGATTTCTTTGCCACTATTTTTGAATACTTAATTAAAGATTACAACACCAACAGTGGTGGTAAATATGCCGAGTATTTTACACCACATGCCGTAGCTAAAATTATGGCAGCTTGTATGGTAACTGATGCTAATATTAACAACGCAACCTGTTATGACCCAAGTGCAGGATCGGGTACTTTGTTAATGAATATTGCACATGCTATTGGTGAAGATAAATGTACTATTTATTCACAAGACATCTCTCAAAAGTCTTCCGCCTTACTACGTTTAAATTTAATTTTAAACAACTTGGTACATTCTATTAGAAATATCATTCAAGGAAATACCATTTTAAAACCCTATCATAAACAAGAAGACGGACAATTAGAAAAGTTTGATTATATCGTATCGAACCCGCCGTTTAAGTTAGATTTTAGCGATTACCGAGACGATTTAGATAGCAAAGCCAACAAAGAACGTTTTTTTGCCGGGATTCCTAAAGTACCCAATAAGAAAAAGGAATCGATGGCTATTTATTTGCTGTTTATTCAACATATTATGCACAGCTTGTCAGATATTGGAAAAGCAGCCATTGTTGTACCCACAGGTTTTATTACCGCACAATCGGGGATTGATAAAAAAATTCGTCAAAAGTTAGTAGAGAGTAAGATGTTGGCAGGTGTAGTATCTATGCCGTCTAATATTTTTGCCACTACAGGAACAAATGTGAGTATTTTATTTTTAGATAAAACCAATAGCGAAGAAGTCGTCTTAATTGATGCTTCTAACTTAGGGGAAAAGATTAAAGAAGGGAAAAACCAAAAAACGGTATTAACGGAAGACGAAGAACAACAAATTATTGATGTTTTTAATGCAAAAAAGGCTAAAGACGATTTCTCCGTAGCTGTATCCTATGACGATATTAAAAACAAAAATTATAGTTTAAGTGCTGGGCAGTATTTTGAAGTAAAAATTGAATATGTTGATATTACTGCGGAAGAGTTTACAGCCAAAATGAATGCTTTTGAAACTTCCTTAGAAAGTTTATTCGCTGAATCTAAAGATATAGAGAATGAGATTAAAGAGAATTTAAAAGAGTTAGGGTATGATTAAAGTTCGTTTTGAGGATATTGTTATATCTGAAAGAGGATTTTTGAGAGGTCCTTTTGGAGGACATTTAAAAAAAGAAATTTTCGTACCTAAGGGAGAAAATACATATAAAGTATATGAGCAAGGTGTTGTTTTAAGAAAAGATAATAAAATAGGTAAGTATTATATATCTGAAGATTATTTTAATGAAAAAATGTCTCGATTTGAAGTATTACCTAAAGATTTTTTAATTTCTTGCTCAGGTGTCAATTATGGTGCTATATACCAACTAGGAGACAATATTGAAAGAGGTGTTATAAATCAAGCTTTATTAAGAATAAGATTAGAAAATAGTTTGATTGATGATAGTTTTTTTTATTACTTTTTTAGTCATCATATTGTGAAAATGATAATTGGAAAAAAGGGAGATTCAACAATACCTAATTTTCCACCTGTGTCTGTGTTAAAAAAGTTAGAGTTTAATATTCCTAATCTAACGACTCAAAAACAAATCGCCAAAGTTTTATCCGATTTAGATGCTAAAATAGAAGTCAACAACAAAATCAACAAAGAGTTAGAAGCCATGGCTAAATTGTTATACGATTATTGGTTTGTACAGTTTGATTTCCCCAATGCCGTAGGAAAACCATACAAAACCTCTGGAGGAAAAATGGTGTATAGCGAGGAGTTAAAACGAGAGATTCCTGAGGGGTGGGAGGTATTACCTATTGCATCTTGGATAAAAAAAGACAAAAGTGGAGATTGGGGAAAAGATTCAGAACAAGGTAATTATACAACAAAAGTTTCTTGTATTAGAGGGGCAGACCTCAATGGTTTAAATGGTAAAGGAGAAGTGAAGTCACCAACTCGATTTATATTAGAAAAAAACGAACATAAAATATTAGAGGTTGGAGATTTTATCATTGAAATATCTGGAGGAAGCCCAACGCAATCTACAGGTAGAATGTCATTCATTATTCCTGAAACTCTAGAGAGGTTTGTTAATCCATTAATATGTTCTAATTTTTGCAAGGTAGTTACTTTAGAAGATGAAAAATCAATTTATTATTTTGCTCATTTATGGAATCAGTTATACGATGCAGGAGTTCTATTTGGTTGGGAAGGAAAAACAAGTGGAATAAAAAATTTGTTGTTTGAGTCTTTTATAACAAATTATAAAGTAGTAAAACCCACTGATGAAATAATAGAGAAGTTTTATGATAAAGTAAAGTCAATCTTCTCTAAAATTCAAAAGCGCCTACAAGAAAACCAAAAACTTTCTGAGTTACGCGATTGGTTATTACCTATGTTAATGAATGGGCAGGTACAGGTTGGGAATTATTTAGAAACAGATAGTTTAGGGATGGTTGCAGAGGATGAAATGAAATATGGAGAAAAGTAAAAGTTAGTTTGTTTGATTTAAAAAAAAATATAATTAAACCATTTCAATCTTTCTTTTGTAAGAACAAGAATATTGAAAAAGAGAAGGAAGTGACTGATGAGATTTCTGATTTTGACTATTTACAGTTAACAGAGATTTTCTTCAAATACGATTGGATCAGAAAAGAAGCTAATCACAAAAAATTTGAAAACTTCTGGCTAGAATATAAGGATGAAGAAGAAAGACTAGTGATAAAAAAATTAATATCTAAGTTTAAGTTTTTAACAAATAAAGAAGCCTTAATTATTATAAAAGATGAATTAGAAAGCATTATAAGAGAATGGAATTTAAAACCAAGTAATACAATTTTTGTAGGCTTTGCTAAACATAAATATGCAGACGGGTCTGCTATACTACTAAATTTATTAAAACCTGTATTGGAAGAACTTGATGGAGATTGGTTAGAAGCCAATTTGTATAGTAGAATTCACTATGGAATTGAAAGAATAAAAAAAGGTGGGAATAGTGAATATGGTATAGAATTAGAAAATGTAGTAATAATTGACGATTTTATAGGCACAGGAGGTACTGCTATTAAAATTCATACCATGGTTAAAAAGGCAATTGCAAATCAAAAAAAAGAAATACAGTTAAAAGTTTTTTCTTTAGCAGCAATGGAAGAAGGGCTTAAAAAAGCTAGAGAACTTAATATCCACTCTTGCATTACATTAAAAAAAGGTACTGAGTTAGCTTATTCAGCACTCAAAAGGAAAAAAATTAGAAAGATTATAGAAAGAATGGAAGGAATTTTACATGAAGGTAATGAAGAGATGCTATTATCCGATTATCACCTAGGTTATGGTGCTTCTGAAGCATTATACTCTTGGTCAGGATATAATATGCCTAATAATAACTATCCTTTTTTTTGGTGGAACAAATATAAAGATGGTAAAAAAAGGTTTCCAATGTTTAATAGATTACAATAGTTATGATAAAAGAGAAGCTATATTCTATTGTTATGAAAAGTGAAAGTAATAAAATAGAAATTCTTTCATTGAAAGATAGATTTACGCCTGTTGAATTAGCAACCCAATTAGAGCAATTGGTTGAACAAGATATAATAACTATTGATTGGAAACGAAGAGTTATTGTTAAAAAAGGAGATGAAAAAGATATTGTAGTTGCTAAAAACAATTTAGATAAGAAAGAAAGAAATATACCAGATTATATGAAATCTAAAAAAACAGAAATTAATAAACCTTACATTTGAAAATAAAAGAGAAAGGATTAGCAAATTAGGCGCAGTCGCCTAGACAAATCAAATTAATTATAAGGTGTAGTCGCCTTAGATACGTTAAGGGTGTTTTATCCATTATGATGATTTGTAGATTATGATTTTACAAAGCAAAATCCAGTAATCCTTTTTCTTTTCTTATATGAATAATCAATATAAAATATCAGATTGGGAAGAGTTAATTCTTAATAGTTCTTTATCAGAAGAAGAAAAACAAAGTAGACTTACTTTAGTTAAAAATCTCTATGCGAATAACGTTCCTGTAATAATCGATCTTAAGCATTTAGCAGGTTTACTAGGGTTAAAGCAAGCTATTCTAGCAAGCATGATACATAGTCCCAAAAGTTTTTATAGAGCGTTTAAAATACCCAAAAAAAGAGGAGGTTTTAGAGATATAGTTACTCCATATAAATCTTTATTAGAAGTCCAACAATGGATAGTTGAAAATATTTTATCCCAATTCCCAATACACGACAAAGCATATGCTTACGTTAAAAATAGAAATATTGCATTGAATGCTAAAGAGCATATTGGTAATGCTCAGATGTTAAAAATTGATATAAAAGATTTTTTTCATAGTATAAAAATCCCAAGAGTTAGAGAATTATTTAATAGAGTTGGTTATAGCAAAGAAGTTGCAGGGTATTTAACAAAACTTTGTTGTTTAAATGGAGCTTTGCCTCAAGGAGCTGCAACAAGTCCCATGATTAGTAATATAATTTTAAAAACTTTAGATAAAAGATTATCTGAACTAACGATACCTTTAGGTATTACTTATACAAGATATGCTGATGATTTAGTCTTTTCTGGAGTTTATATCCCTCACCATTTAGAAGTATTTATTCAGAGTAAAATAGAGGCATATGGTTTTAGTATCAATCATCAAAAAACCAAGAGATATGAAGAAGACGACAGAAAAATGGTAACAGGCGTTGTCGTTGGGGATATCAAGATTAGATTACCTAAAGTTAAGAGAAAAGAAATTAAGTTAGAGGTTTATTATTTGAAGAAATTTGGAATTTTAGACCAGGTAAATCGTTACAATGATATTTTTTATATAGACAGAGTACTAGGAAGGTTAAGTTTCTGGAAACAAATTGAACCTGAGAATGAATATGTACTTAATTCAATACATGATATAAAAGAAATGTATAAAAAGTTTACTGAAGAATAGATAAAAAATACCTCCTAAATGAAATTACAAGAATTAACCAAAGAAATTGATGTTTGGCAAGATTGGATAGATTATTATAAAAGAAATGTTACTAAGTTTATAAAAGAAGCATTGACAAAAGAAAATTGGCAAGATTGGGAAGAAGGTGTTTTTTATGAATATTTCGAGAAGTCTGGAGATCAATGTGTATCATCTTTAAAGCAAGGATATTTCACTAACGAAGAGAAAGAGAGAATAAAAGAAAACTGGCAAGAAATAGCTCCTTTTTTAAAAGTTATAGCAGAACATCAAGAAATTCCACAATGGGAACAATACGAAGGTCTAAAACAAACGATTAGAAGATTCACAAAAAATGATATGAGATCAGCAACAAATAGATTGATTGCTGGTTTACAACCAAAATTACTTTCTACCATAGTTAAAGAAGAAAGTTTAAGGGAATTATATGATTATTTGTTGAGAACAGTAGAGGAAGATATTCCACCATATCAGCACAATTGGTTTAAAGATAGTCATACAATTGCCAAACTTTTTCGAGAGTCTCTTCCATCCAAAAATTATATGGATTTAATTACCTATCCTTGGCAAATCTTTGAAGGACTAAAAAGCTCAATAAATGAAAATATGATGAAAGAAGACATAAATAAACTAAAGGTATTACTATTAGAGAAAAAACAAATTATTTTACAAGGTCCTCCAGGTACAGGAAAAACGAGGTTAGCGAAACAAATAGCTAAGGAGTTAACAATTGATAATGTTGAAATTATACAATTTCATCCCAGTTATACCTATGAAGATTTTGTAAGAGGGATTACTATAAAAAATAATGGAGATGGTCTAGAGTATATAACAGAAAACAAAATTTTAGCAAGTATAGCAGAGCAAGCACATACAAACTGGACAAATCACCATAAAGAGGTTGATCTACTGAATGAAGAAGCCAAATTAGAAAAGGATTTTTATGCATTTTTAGATTTTATAGAAAAAGAAATTGAAGACAGTCAAGGTTTTTTACAACTAACAGATAACGTAGGCCTGATTAATTTGGATGAAGATGCTTTTCGTTATAAAGGAAAAGCAGATGGGTGGATAAAAAGAGGGAATAGAATGTTGTTTAAAGATATTAAACAAGCATACTTAGATGGTAATAAGGAACGGCAAGATTTAAAAAAGAATACTAACTTATCTGGTTTAGCAAAACAACATGCCAGTTACTTTGTCCGTGTTTTAAATAAATTTCAAAAATTCATAGACGAACATAATCTAGTAATAGATGAAGTTAAAATAGAAAAAGAACCGCTTAAAAATTATGTACTTATCATTGATGAGATTAATAGAGCAAATTTATCGAGTGTATTAGGTGAATTGATTTATGCGTTAGAATATAGAGGAGAAGCTGTAGATAGTATGTATGCTATTGATGAGGATAGAAAAATAGTATTGCCTAATAATTTATTTATTATTGGTACCATGAATACGGCAGATAGAAGTGTTGGTCAGATCGATTATGCTACTCGAAGACGTTTTGCTTTTGTTAAAGTATTACCAGAAGATTTAACAAATAAATTAGAAAATGAAGAATTACAGTTTGCTACAGAAAGTTTTAAAAAAGTAGCTTCTATTTTTGAAAAACATTTATCATTAGATTTTAAAAGAGAAGATGTTCAATTAGGACATAGCTATTTCATATATAAAAAAGATACAGATTTTTCTATAGCATTGCAATATGAAATAAAGCCAATATTACACGAATATATTAAAGATGGTATTTTAGAGGAGTCAGAAGAGTTGTTTAATACAATAGAAATGTTATAATGATAATTCTTTCAGAACATGCAGGTTATAAAAAAGATGCCATTCTAGAGTTTACTAAAGAAGATAGATTACAATTAAAAGAAGAAACAACATATGATTGTTATTTTAAAACCAAAAGAAATGAAGATTTACAATGTTATTCTATAGTTTATGACAAAGAGTTAAAAGATTATTCTTTTAATTCTTTATATATGATTGGTGTAGATTGGGTAGTTGAAAATGAATTAAGTATTTGTGTTATTTCTAAATTAAATAATTCTAATACAGAAATTGATGTTCAGAAAATGTTGTTTGAGGCTATGAAAGAGACTGAAAATTTAAAACATTTAGATGATTTATGTGAAATAAAATTTAATAGTCCAAAAATAGCGATTAAACAACAACAAGATGTATTAACACCTTTATTGATAATTCAGTTTTTAGCCGTTATGCAAGATATAGTAAGCAAAGGGCTTAAAAAATCATATTACAAATTATCAAAAAAATTACATGGTAGAGTAAAAGGAAAAGTAAACATAGCATCTACAATTAAAAGTTATCATAGTAAAGGAAAATTAACTTATAATAATTGTACTTATGAAGAATTTGGATTAGACAGTATTGAAAACAGAATTTTACATAAAGCTTTAATATTTAGTCAGAAAATATTAAATAATTATTCCTTTTTAAGAGAGAATTACAAAAGTACTTTAAATTATATTTTAGTTCCTTTTGAAAAAGTTTCTGTAGAAGTATCAAAAAAAGAAATAAGATTTAGAAAAAGTAATAGATTTTATAAAGAATACGATGTTGCATTACAATTAGCTGAACAAATATTAAGAAAGTATGATTTTAAGATTACGAATACTAATGACAAAGCAAAAGAAACATATCCTTTCTGGATAAACATGCCAAAGTTATTTGAATTGTATGTTTTTAAAAGGTTAAAGGAGGTTTTTCCAATAAAAGGAGAAATCCAATACCATAAAAAATATCATAGTTTAGAACCTGATTATATATTGAATAGTGTTGACGAGAATTATAGTGCTGTTATAGATGCTAAGTATAAGCACAGATATGAAAAACATAATATTTTACATTCAGATGCTGCACAGGTTAGTGGCTATACTAGATTGAAATCAATAAGAAAAGAGTTAAAAGTTTTTGATAATGAGTTATTAAAAGCTTTAATAATATATCCTAACGATCTAACAAGTTTTGATAAAGTAATAAAAAAAAATCTTTTTAAAGAAGAAGATAAAAGGTATGAAAAGCTATTTAAGTATGGCATACAATTGCCTAAAACTAATTTTACCCAATCTGGTGACTAAGCTTAGTAGAAGTTTGGTGACTGAGTTCATCGAAGTCAAAGTCGGCCCTTCGAGAACCTCAGGGACTTTATAATTAAAAATAAAAAGGTGACTGAGCCTAGTCGAAGTCAAGCGTGATAGCTGAGCAATATCGAGGTTTGGTGGCTGAGCAATGTCGAAGCCCAATACACAATCCTAAAAGTTTTAACAAACAAGGCAACAGAAAACTACTCAAAGCCAATAGTAATTATATCACAGCACAAAAAATTAACAATAAAGCATATTAAATAAAAAAACTAGCAGACAGTTGGGTAACAAATGATAAAAGAGAGCACAGTATAGCAAAGAGAAATAAAAAAAATAATTGTTATGAGTTCAAAATCACAAAAATCATTTGCAAGTAAATTAGGAAATGCTAAAAAGTTAAAAACAATAGTTACCAGCTTTACAGAATATCAAGCACCAGTACGCCAATGCATCGTTAGAAGCACTAACTACTGCAATAACAAATATAGAAACGGTACAGCAACAGTATAATACTGCAAAAGCAGATTATACCGTAAAAACAGTACAAAGAAGAGAAATCTTCACTGAATCACCTGATGCTTTAGAAAGAAGACTATCACCAATACGAACTTTTATAGAAGCAGCTAAAGGAAAGAACAGTACGGAACTAACACAAATTACAAGTTTAGTAAATAAAATAAGGGGAAACGCAAAGCCTAAAGTGGTTCAAATCACAGAAAATGAAACAGAAACGATAAGTCAGATAGAAAGAACTTACGCTAGTAGAATAGCAAACTTCAAAAATATTATAGACATTCTAGTCAGTCTAGGAGATACCTATAATCCACCAAATGTATTAATAAAAATAGAAGCATTAAATGCATTAGCAGTATCAGCAGAAAACAGTACAGTTGCTGTAGACACATGCTTAAGTGTATTAAAACCATTAATAAATACAAGACAAGAACTATTTACAGGATTAAGTCAGCAAACACAAAGTATCAAAAACTTTGTAAAAGCCCAATATGGTTTAACATCAAATGAGTACAGACAAATCAAAGGAATATCAATTTAATAACTAACTAAGCTGGAGATTGAGCTTATTCGAAATCAAGCACGGTGGCTGAGCTCATCGAAGTCAACGGCCCTTCGAGCACCTCAGGGACCTTACAATTAAAAATAAAAAGGTGGCTGAACCTAGTCAAACTCGGTGACTGAGTTTATCGAATTCGGGTGACTGAGGCTCTCGAAGCCAAGCCTGGTGGCTGAGTTCATCGAAACCAAGTCTGGTGGCTGAGTTCATCGAAGCCAAAAATAATATGAAAAAAGGATACATGTACATTTTAGAATGTTCAGATGGAAGTTATTACACAGGAAGCACAGTAAACTTAAAACTAAGAATTTTACAACATCAAAATGGAGAAGGCGCAAACCATACAAAAACACGATTACCAGTTAAATTAGTATATTTTGAAGAATTTTCAACAGTACAAGAAGCTTTTTATAGAGAAAAACAAATTCAGAAATGGAGAAGAGAAAAGAAAGAAGCATTGATTGCAGGAAACTTTGAAAAATTGAAAGAACTATCACGAAAATCCAGCAGCTGAATTCATCGAAGTTCGGTGGCTGAGGTTACTCGAAGCCACGGCCTTTCGAGTACCTCAGGGACCTTAGCTCCAGTAATAAACTAATTTTATCCAGTCATGGTGACTGAGCAAAGCCAAAGTCAAGCCTGGTGGCTGAGGTTACTCGAAGCCACGGAAATCCACATTTTTTTCTGCAGAAAACACATTTTATATCAAGTGTTTAAACTATAGTTTTGTGAATATAAATTATGGGAAATAGAGATTATGGAAGAAATCGTTTTTAAAACACTAGCCAACAAAAAGAAATACACAAGTATAGATCACTTTATAGCAGAAGTAATGCGAGATAAAGAAAAAGAGGAGTATATATACGATGGTATAAAAGACGCAGTTTTCAAACTTATCATATACGGATTCATAACGGTAGACACTTCTTCAGTTAAAAATTGCATTAAAAAAGAAGATAATTTCTATAAAGCAAAAAAGCTTGGTGGAGTAGGAGAATGGTTAAAACACCGTCAATTACACAGCAACGCAGCATAAAAATATAAAACGAATCCTGAACTAATTTCAGGATTTCTTATATAAATTTTTGAGTTGTTGTGAATTGTAACTTACTTTAAATACGGCCCTTCGAGACCCTCAGGGACCTTACAATCAAATCGGTGACTGAGTTTATCGAAACAGGTGACTGAGTTTAATCGAAGTCAAGTCAAATCTGGTAACTGAGCAAAGCCAAAGTCAGACATCCAACCCAAAAGTCTGTTTTAATTTATCAAGAAGCGGATTTTTCTCACGCAGTTTTGCATATTTTTCTTGTGGTGTATAAGCAAACTTTTTTTCAACAGTTTCACTAACTTTAATATGAATTGCAAGGCCATAATTATTTATACGTTCACGAATAAACTTTAATAAAGCAGGTTTCCCTTTTTCAAGTTGATTTTTCATTAACGTGTTAGGAAGCGTAACAATCACTTCAAAGTTTTGTTGTTTTTTGGGCTGACCAGCCAATAATATAGAAGCAATATTCTTTTCTCCTAATTCTTGTAATTTAAAATAGTATTTCTTCCAAGCATCTTCTAATTGTTCTTGTGTAAATGGAGTTCTTGGATGATTATCGTAATTTTCTTCTTCAACTTCTACAACTTGAGTTTCTTTCTTTTGCTGTAACCCTTTAAAAGATAGCGCAGAAGTTCTTCGTTTAATATTTTTTATGGAAGGTTTTGTTTCTTCTTTTGGTTTCTGCTCTGGTGCTTTTGGTGGAGGTGCAACTACTTTAGACTGTTGTACAGATGAAATTGCGTCAGCTACTTGTTTTTTAGTAGGAGCTAACGAAGTAAAGAAAGTAGCAGGAATTATAAAGTTGCTATTTTTTTTTTGCTCCATCAAAATTGATAGAGGCAATTTGTAGTAAACACAGCTCAACTAGCAATCGTTGATTCTTACTTGTTTTATACTTTAAGTCGCAATCATTTGCCTTATCAATAGCCGGTAACAAGAAAGGCATGGCAGCCTTATTGGCTTGTTCTAGGTATTTCTTTTTGGTAGCATCTCCAACTTCTAATAACGGAATTGTAGCAGCATCTTTAGCTACTAACAAATCTCTAAAGTGTGAAGCCAATCCACTAATAAAATGCTGTCCTTCAAAGCCTTTTGCTAATACTTCATTATAAGCCATTAACACTTCAGGAATTTTATTTTCTAATAATAAATCCGTCATGTTAAAATATACTTCATAATCCAGCACATTTAAGTTCTGTGTAACCGCTTCACGAGTTAAATTGTTTCCAGAAAAACTAACTACACGGTCAAAGATTGATAACGCATCACGCATGGCTCCATCTGCTTTCTGAGCTATAATATGTAAAGCATCATCATCTGCAGTAATATTTTCACGCTCACAAATTACTTTCAAGTAATTTTTAGCATCTAAAACACCAATACGTTTAAAGTCAAAAATCTGGCAACGTGATAAAATCGTTGGAATAATTTTATGTTTCTCAGTTGTTGCTAAAATAAAAATAGCGTGTGCAGGTGGTTCTTCTAACGTCTTTAAAAAAGCATTAAAAGCCGCTTGAGATAACATGTGCACCTCATCAATAATATAAACTTTATATTTTCCTGTTTGAGGAGGAATTCGAACTTGATCTGTTAAACTACGAATATCATCTACAGAGTTATTAGAAGCCGCATCCAATTCAAAAATATTAAATGCAAAATCTTCATCTGCACTATCCGAACTTTCTTGATTGATACGTTTTGCCAAAATACGTGCACACGATGTTTTACCAACACCACGCGGACCTGTAAATAATAAAGCTTGAGCTAAATGGTTATTTTTAATAGCATTTTCAAGCGTATTGGTAATCGCTTGTTGACCCACAACATCCTCAAAGTTTTGAGGTCTGTATTTTCGTGCCGATACTATAAAATGTTCCATTCGATCTTGTGAATTATATAGCAAATGTAGCAAAGACTAAGACTACAAACAAACAAAGTTTCTAACAATGTTTTTTTCTAAAAACAAAGCATTAAGTTACTAACCTCATTTTGATTATTATTAGACATATAAACCAATAGAAAATTATAGCGTGTTGTGAATAAAAATAGTGGAACGATAGCCGTTAAATTTGATCTTTGATAAGAATTACTTAAAATCAAGGTAGCAGAGTTGGAGGTTAGATGAAAAGCTGTTTGAGCAAAGCGAGTTCTTTTCATCTGTGGCTGGTAATACCGTAGTATTTTTTAATTCTTATCCTAAATCTTGATTTTTGCTTCTTTGTATCAAGACAAAGAAAGAAGTAATAGCTTTTTACAAACTCAAAAACTCCTTTACATTAATTTTGTAGACTTTTCCAATAGGAACAATATGCCCATTAATAAAAATTCGATTCCCTTCTACAGACTTGATTTTCCTTTTGGCAACTAAAAAAGATTTATGTACTTGTAGAATATGATCTTTTGGAAATAAAGTTAATAAATCAGAGATCTTCTCTCGAATGGTAAGTTCTTCTTGCTCGGTTACGATTTTACAATAATTGCCAACTGCTTCAATATATAATAAATCGTCTAATAAGATTTGATAATACTTTTTGTTCGATTTTATAATAACATGGTTATTGCCAGTAGTTTCTGGCACTGTTGCTGAAACTGTTTTTGGAGCATGAACAACTTCTGTTTTTTGTATAGCTTTTACAAAACGTTCGAAACTAAACGGTTTCAATAAATAATCTACGATATTAAGTTCATAACCTTCTAGCGCATACTCTTTATATGCGGTAGTAACAATCACTTTTGGTGGATTGGTTAAGGTTTTTAAAAAATCAAAACCTTTTAATTTAGGCATATTTAAATCCAGAAAGATTAAATCTACCGAGTTGTTTTTCAAACATTCTAAAGCTTCAATAGCATCGTAACAACTTTTCACCAAATTATAATTCGGTAACAAATCACAATATCCTTTTATAATATCGTGAGCAATATATTCATCATCAATAATTAAATAATTGGTCATATTGTAATGCTTAAAAATGCTTCAAAAGTATTATTTACTGTACGAGTAGTAAATTTATGGTTATTCGGATAGGTAAGTTCTAATCGTCGTGTTAAATTTTTCAATCCGATTCCTTTTTGAGTTACATGTGTCGGATCAAAATTATTTTTAATTGTAAACTTAATTTCTGAATTGGTAGTTGTTAATTCAATGGTAACTAAAGCTTCATTACGTAATACTTCAACTCCGTGTTTAAAAGCATTTTCTACAAGAATAATAAACAGAAGCGGCACAATATTTATATCATTATTTTCAATGTTTGTTAGAAAAGAAATATCAATATTCTTCTTGTAACGCATTTGATGTAAACTGATAAAGTTTTGAATAAAATCGATTTCTTCTTGAATATAAACAGTGTCTTTTAAACCTTCGTAAACACTGTAACGCATCATATCAGAAAGTTTTAAAACCAATTGTTTTGCTTTTTCCGAATCACGATCTATGAGTCCGTATAAATTATTCAGCATGTTAAAAAAGAAGTGCGGATTTACCTGAATTTGTAGATGAATCAACTCTGTTTTTTTCTTTTCATTTTTTAAATCGATTATCGTTTTTATTTGTTGAACCAACCAATGTATAGCGATTCCAAGAATAATTAAAATCAGTAAAATATAATATCCTAATAAAATAAAAACTACACTTGAAGGCCAGTTTACTGTAATAACAAAAGAATCTTTATCGGTACTAATAATTTTATAACTAATCCATAGTAAAGGAATAGCTAAAGAAATAAAACTAATAAGTATAAATATTCTTTTGTTTTGTTTGAGCCATTGTATCATACAGCTAAATTAAAGATTGACTAGGATTCTACAAATAAAGAAGATAAACGTTCGTCAACTTATAATAAACGGACAATAACTCGTAATAAAGGTACTTTTTAAGAAAAATTGAAGAGTTTAATACAACTTAAGAGTCGTTTATCCCAATAGTTTTTAAAGGTTAAAGAGCTAAAATACTTTTGAAGAAACTTAAAACTTTAACCGATGAAAAAAAGAATCTTACGCTATATAAAACATGTTTTTATAACGCTAACTGTATTGATTTTAGTGGGAAGCGGAATTATAATCGCAATGAACGGAACTTTAAATTATAATCAGAATAGTTTACGTTACAATCTAGAAGAAGAAGGTCCGTATATTTTTTATATGAACGATAGTTTAGTCAGTGTTGAATATGTAAAAGGAAATAAAAATGATGGTTTCTATGTAGATAGAAAAACATATGATACTAAAGCAGAAGAAGAGTTAACCTGTTTCTTTCCTTTGGATTCTTCTCGATTTTCTTTTGACTTACAAACAACATTCGAAACTCCAAAATCTATATATAACGATGGAAATAAAATTTTAGCCATTTCAGATATTGAAAGTGGTTATAAAACATTTCGAGATTTCTTAATTCAAAATAAAGTCATCGATGCGAATTTAAATTGGACTTTCGGTAAAGGTCATTTAGTATTAGTTGGTGATTTTGTAGATCGAGGATTTTCTACAACTCAAGTACTTTGGTTTATTTTTAAACTAGAGCAAGAAGCTAAGAAAAAAGGAGGGTCAGTACATTTTATTATCGGAAATCATGAGCTGAAGAATATGCAAGGTCAGTATAAATCAGCAGAACAAAAATACTACGCAGTGGCTTCAATTTTAGGAAAACAGCAATTTGATTTATATAGTAAAAATTCTGTTTTAGGAAGATGGATGTCAAGTAAAAACACAATTGAATCTATCAACGGAACTTTATTTGCTCACGGAGGAATTCATCCTGAAATAGCAGAAACTAATTTAACATTAGATGATATCAATCGAATAAACAGAGCGAATTACTATCAACGTCATTTCCCTAAACCTAACAAAACTGTAGAAGATAAAGTATTATCAACTAAAACTGGAATTTGTTGGTACAGAGGATATTTCAAAAATGAATTATCCCAAGAAGAAGTAGCAAAAGGCATTTCAAAATTCAATGCAGAAAACATTGTAGTCGGACATACATTACAATGGAAAGTCAATAAAATGTATGAAGGAAAAGTGTATGCTATTGATGTAAAACATCCGAGTGATTATATATCCATGTTACCAAATAAAAAATCGGAAGGATTATTAATTGAAAATAAAACCTTTTATAGAATTCTACACAACGGAAAACAATATCCATTATAAAATTTAATTCAAATGAAAACAAAAATATATACACAACTAAGTAAATCTTACATCGTAGTATTAGTAATGATTGTAGCTCCTTTTTTAGGATATTTCGATAGAAACTTTAGTTACTTTTTCGGATTAACAATAGCAGGTTTATTATTATGGTCGAGCCAATACAATTGGTCTTTATTTGGTTTCGGTAAGAAAATCAACAAAAGAACAATAGTGAGAGGAGTAATTTATGCATCAATAATATATGTAATTTTTATTCCTGTTGATTCAATAGTAGAGAGTTATCTAGGAAAAGCAAATCTATCCTCATTAGCAGGAATAGAAGGTAACTTTATAAATTATATAATTACTTTAATTGTAATATGGATTTTCGCAGCTTTTGGAGAAGAATTATTGTTTAGAGGCTTTTATTTAAAAGGTTTAGTCGCTTTATTCGGAAATACAAAGAAGGCTTGGTATTTAGGAATTGTAATTGTGTCGTTATACTTTAGTGTTTCTCATATTTACCAAGGAATTACAGGAGTTGTGCAAATATTTCCTTTAGCGTTAATATATTCGATTATTTTTTATAAAAATAAAGAGAACTTAAGTTTACTAGTAATTATGCATGGTTTTCATGATACAATTGCACTAACATTATTGTATTTAGGTATGTATAGATAATATTATTTCATAGAAAAAGCCTTACTGTAAAGTAAGGCTTTTCATAAATAACATAACAAACTACAACAGCTAACGAAATTATTTGATAAAACTATCTATAATCTCATTTACTTGTTTTTTTGAAGCATCTGCTTTTAATTTAAATAGATGCGAGTATAATTTTTTATTATTCACTTTAGCTTGTAAAGCGATATCTTTATCATTATCGAAAGCTTTATCCCATCTTTTACGAACTTTTTTCCATAAACCATGGTTGTTTTTCCACCAGTTCTGAGCCGCAATACATTTATTATCAGGAACTCTTTTGTAAGTGTTAAATCCTTTTTCTTGAGCTAATAAGAAATCTTCTTTATCGTCTTCTCTAATTATTTTATCATTATCCTGATTGTGGATCCAACCGTTTTCTGTGATCTCATGTCTGTTTCTTCTTAACATAACATTATAGTCAGATCTTTTTGTCAATTCTCTTCTCGCTAGGGGAGCATCAGCAGCGTTTTCCCAGAAGCTTTTTCCGTCAACATGTACCCAAGTTGCAGTTCCTTCGTATCTCGGACTGTCATCTACCTGATATACTTTTTGCGTCCATTGCCCTTGTACGCTTTCTTTATCTAACTTTCTGTATTTCCAGTGACTATCTTTATGGAAAAGATATAAATCTTGGTTTTCGTACAACCAATCTTGACGCCAATGTTTTACAATATGTGGTCTTTCTTTTGGACCAACGATCAGTAAATGTTGCATCTGAATTTTATTCTTTTTGTCAGTAATTACTTCTACCCATTCTAAAGCTTTGTCGTGTTTCTTTTTAGATGGTTTATATAAACTGTCTTTAGAATAATTGAAGGTTTCAGCAAAATTGAATCCCACTTCAAAGCATCCACTCATAGATTTAATAGCTTTTAAATCTTGTGCTTTTTTGTCTTGTTGTGCATTAGCTATCAAAATGAAACTAATCATTAAAACAGTTACTACTTTTTTCATTTTATGTCTGATTAAATAATTCGAGACAAATTTATAATTTATTTAGATCAATTAAAAATAAAATATATATTTGCATCAAAATTATTAAGAATGTTTCTAAATAAGTGTTTCGGATTTTTAATTTGCTTGATTACTTTGAATAGTTTTTCACAAGAAAAGAGAGTAGTAAAAGATACGGTAGATGATAGATTAGATGAAGTTGTGATAACAGCAACAAGAACGAAGAGACAGTTATCTTCTTTACCAATGCCAGTAACTTTAATTTCTAAAAAACAGATTTTAGCAACAGGTGCTACTCGTTTAAGAGATATTATAGCTGAACAAACAGGAATTATTATTGTTTCTGATGTAGGAAACTCAGAAGGAGTACAAATGCAAGGTGTTGCAGCCGATTATGTTCTAATTTTAATTAACGGTTTGCCTTTAGTTGGAAGAACCTCGGGGAATATTGATTTAAATAGACTTTCAGTAAACAATATCAAGCAAATTGAAATTGTTAAAGGGCCGTCTTCCTCTTTATACGGATCAGAAGCTTTAGGTGGAGTTATCAATATTATTACTAAAACACCTGATAAAGATAAAACATCTGGTAATGTTAGTTTTATGACTCGATTTTTAGCTCGTGAAGAACTAGATGTAAATGCTAATCTTACGCATCAAAAAAATAAATTAGGAATAGATGCCAGTATCAATTTAAATTCAGGTGGAGCTTACGATGTATCACCAGAAACTCCTGGTAATACAGGTATACCATATCAGAATTTCACTGGGAATTTACGTTTGTTTTATGAGCTTTCTGATCAATTACAAATAAATACAGATGCTAGATATTTAAGTGAAGAAGTTTTTGAAGCAGCAAGCGATAGTGAAAAAACAGATTTTTATTCATCAATAAATGTGTCACATCAATTAACAGATGCAATAAAAATAGATTATCTATTATTTGGTACGCGCTTTAAGACAGAAAGTATTTTTAATGGAACTACATCTATTTTTGATAGAACATTATACAGACCTGAAATTAAAGCTGAGTTTGATTTTTCTTTCGGAAACATTATTGCTGGAGTGGGAGGGAATTTTGATGGACTCGAAAGAACTTTCTTTGAAGGAAACGAACAATACAATGCCAAGTATCTTTTTGGGCAATACGATACAAATATTGGAAAAGATTTAAATGTAATTCTGGGATTTAGATATGATACATTCAATAAATTCAAATCAGCATTTAGTCCGAAATTATCAGCAAATTATAAAATAAATAACTGGTTAACGACAAAAGCATCCGCTGGTTTTGGATATAAAGTTCCTGATTTCAGACATCTATTTTTCAATTTCAGAAATACAGCTAGTGGTTACATTGTGTTAGGGACACATGTATTAGAAGATCTTTATGGGGATAGACCAGAAGTTCAAAATTTAGATAAAGAACTAAAGCCAGAAAGTTCTATCGGTTATAATTTTGGTTTTCAATTAAAACCACTTCAAAAAATACGATTAAACATCAATTTCTTTAGAAACGATTTTAACGACTTAATCAACACGTTTGCTGTAGGAACTAATTTTCCAGACTTATCTAATATTACTGTCTTTTCTTATGAAAATAGAAGTCAAGTATTTACTCAGGGAGTAGAAATAGATTTGAATTATAAGGTCAATAATAACTTAAGATTCACTACAGGGTATCAATTTTTAGATACTGGAGACAAAGAAGAGTTAGATGCTATACAACAGGGAACAGTATTCTTTAGAAGAAGTCCAAGTTCTCCATCAGAAAGGTTAACAGTGAGCCAATATTTCGGTTTACCGAACAGATCTAAACATATTGTAAACGCTAAACTATTTTACGAAAACTTAGAACACGATTTTTCTGCCAATGCGAGGATTTTGTATAGAAGTAAATATGCATTGTCAGACACCAATAATAGTGGTGGTGCTATTGATAGTAATGATGCTTTTATAGCGGGAAATACGCAAGTAAATATAGCATTACAAAAGAAATTTTTTAATCTGATGAGTCTGCAATTAGGAGTAGATAATCTTTTTAATAGTAGAGGAACGGAAAATATAGATGATTTTCCTGGTCAGGATGCTGCATTACGTTTAGGTCGTACTTTTTACAGTAGAATACAATTTAACTTATAAGAACATATATAAATTTTAATACAATCAATAATAATAATCATGAAACAAATAAAATTAATTTTAGTATTGTTAGTAGTAGGTGTACTAACTACTTCTTGTAATGATGAAGATAATACGATACCAACGGCACCAGTTGCATCTAAAACAATTACAAATTTAGCAGCATTACAGGACACAGATTTTACTCAAAACCCACCAGCAATAACTGGTGATTTTACAAAATTTAGTTTTAAAACAGGAACGATTGTTACTGATGAAAGTTGGGATATAGCTTTTAGAGGTACTACAATATTAGTAAATGGAGGAGCTAAAGTTGGAGGATTAACAAATGAACCAGAAAGAACAGGGAATGCAGCTTTATATGTTCATAGTGGAATCTTTTCGGATGTAACAACAGTACCAGAAGATGCTTCTTTCGCTCAAGATGCTTCTGGAAGTTATGCATTACCAACAGGTAGCGATAACGGATGGTACAATTATGCAGGACCACCGACACACTTAATTAGTCCGCTAGCAGGAAAAGTAATTATTGTGAAAACTATTGATGGAAACTACGCTAAATTGGAAATTTTAAGTTACTATAAAGACAATGATCCTTCGAAAGCAGACAATGCAAGATATTATTCATTTAATTACACCTATAACCCTAATGTTGGGGATAAAAGCATTCAGTAGTTGTCTCTATTGAATTTTGTTAGTTTATAATTTGAAAAGCTATCCGTATCTTTCGGGTAGCTTTTTGTATGAAAGCGAATTTTAAAACGACATATAAAAAAATAATCTACAGAATGAAACATTTAATAGTAATTGCATTTTTAATCATCGGAACATCAACAAAAGCACAAAAGGATCAAAAAGTAGCTTATTTTGCTAGTGGATGTTTTTGGTGTGTAGAAGCAATTTTTGAAAGTATGGAAGGTGTAAACGAAGCAGTTTCAGGTTATGCAGGCGGTCACACCAAAAATCCTACATATAAAAGTATAGGTACTGGTAGAACAGGACATGCCGAAACTGTAGCTGTGTATTATAATCCTAAAAAAGTTGATTTTGCAACTTTAGTTATTGCATTTTTCGGTTCTCACGATCCTACAACAGTTAATGGCCAGCATCCAGATTATGGAACTCAGTACAGATCTATAGCTTTTTACAGTGATAAAGAGGAGAAAGAGATTATAGATAAGTATATTAAAAAACTTAACTATAAAGTATATGAAGGAAAGATAGCTACGCAAGTTTTAAAATTTGAAAAATTCCATGAAGCAGAAGAGTATCATCAAAATTATGAGCGTTTACATCCGAACAATCCTTACGTACAAAATGTATCTATTCCTAGATTAAATAGGTTCAAAAAGAGATTCCCTACTTTACTAAAAGAATATAAACGTCATTAAAAAAGTAATATGAAAAAATATATCCTTGTTTTTTGTATAGTATGGAGTTGTATTTCTTGTCAACAAAATGAAAAAAATAAAGAAATGTCGAATAGTTTTATAAAAAAAGAAAGTCCGTTAAGTTTTCAAGCTACATACGAGAAAGTTAAAAATAATATAGAAAGTAATCCGAATTTGAAACTCATATTTGAATTAGATCATAGCGAGAATGCAAGTAAAAAAGGATTATCACTACGACCAACAAAATTATTAATATTTGGAAATCCAAACTTAGGAACCCCGTTGATGGAGGTTGCACCAACTTTAGCGATTGATCTTCCTCAAAAAATCATGATTTTTGAAGAAGGAGGTAAAGTATTTATGACATACAATAATCCTGAATACCTAAAAGAAAGGCATACTATTGAAGGTAAAGATGAAGTATTGCATAAAATTTCAAACGCCTTAAACAAGTTAACTACGGTTGAGTAGTTTTTTATTTAAGTTGTGTGTAAAAAGTTAATTGATATTCTGGCAATAATTCTGGCTGGGTAATTTTAATTAAGTCTTTTAAAACTAAATCAGGACGGATAGGAGCAAACTCAAAGTATTTTATACCACCAGTTGCTCCTTTAATTGCTGAATTAGTATAGGTTGTATTGGAATTTACGGGCGCAAATTGGTTATAGTTTTTGTTTGAACTTAGTAATTGTGATTTTGTTTCAAAAATACCACAGCCTATCCAATAATCTGCTTCTTGCGCTTTTTCTAGTACATTTTCAAAGTTTAACTGTAAGCTGCCTGTTCCTTTAGAATCTTTCCATAAATAATCTAAGTTAGCATCAGCTAAAAATTTTCCAATAAAACTTTCTCCAGCAGGAGCATACCAAACATCTTTAAAAAAACTCCCAGACATAATTTTAGGAGATTTTTTTGCAGTTTTAGCAATTTGTTTTACCGCTAAATAATTTTTTTCAATAGTACTGAAAACACGATTAGCCTCTTTTTCTTTTCCTAATAATACCCCGAAAAATTTAATCCATTCTGCTCTTCCCAAAGGTGTTTCTTCTAACCAATCTCCATCAAAAACTACAGGAATTCCTAATTTTTGAATGTTATTATATAGTTTATTGTTTGGATGCAATGAGAAACCAATAACTAGATCTGGTACTAAATCTATTAAGATTTCTGTATTCATACTTTGTTCAGAACCTAATTCGGTAATTAAACCATTATCAATACGTTTTCTAGTTTTTTCTGAAGAAATATATTTTGTGTTAGGGAAACCAATGATTTTCTCTTCAGATCCTAATAATTCAATCATAGGAATATGTGTGGTACTTGTAACAACTAATTGACTAACAGGGGTTTTTATTGTGTTGTTTTTTACATCATTTTTATCTGAAAGAAGATATTTAAATGGTGTACTATAATTTTGAAAAACTCTTTTCAGAATAAGATATTTTTCTCCATTTTCTTCCACAATATCAAACCCTTTTGCATATTTAATTGTCGAAGTATTTTGTTTTTGCCTGTTATCTTTTATTGTCTCTTTTTTGCATTGTACACACAATAATAGTACTATGAATAGATATAGGTAAGTAGCTTTAATTTTTGCCATTGGTTGATATTTTTAAGATTTGACCATAAGTCAATTTCAATTCAAAAGTTTTATCTAACGGAATATTATTGTAGCATGCCCAAATACAACGCATAACTCCAGCATGGGTTACAATAACAATATGTTGAGTGTTTAATTTTTCTATTTCCTGTAAGAAATCCACAACACGATTATTTAAATCGACGTATGATTCACCATTAGTTACAGGAATTTCTACAAAATTCTCCATCCAAGGATTAATTTCCTCTGCTGGAATATCGTCCCATTTTTTCAATTCCCAATCACCAAAATCTAACTCTTTCAAACGATTATCGAAAGTAATATTTGGGCTAATTTTTTCAGCTAGTTTTTTACAACGCTGTAACGGACTAGCATATATATGATCAAAATCAACTGATTTTAATTCTTTTAAAATAGGTTGTAATTCTTCGGAAAAAGTAGCAGTAACATCAATGTCTGCTTGTCCGTAACAAACTCCTTTTTCTATGTTTGGAGTAGTATGTCGTACTATAATAATTTCCATATGGCAATTAAAGAAATGTAAAAAACAACTTCAGCAACTTGCTGTAAAGCACCCGCGCAATCACCAGTTTGACCACCAATCCATTTTTTAAAGAAATTCCCCATATATAAATAAGTAACTAACAAAGGAAAAATGCTAATAAATACAATTAGTTTTTGAAAAAAGAATAATGGTAGTATACCAAAAATAGCAGAGATAACTAGTGATGTTGTACTCATTTGTTTTGTAGTAGGTTTTACTTTAGAGCTATCAAAATCTCTTACATATTCGTGAGTATATAATAAAATAGTTGCTATAAAACGACTAATAGCATGACCAGAAATTAAAACTAATGGAATATTAATTTGACTTGAAAGTTCTTTTAAACTCAAGAATTTTAAACTCAAAATACTGAGTAATCCAATAACACCAAAAGTTCCCAAGCGAGAATCTTTCATTATGGTAAGAATCTTTTCTTTAGTCCATCCGCCACCAAAACCATCACAAGTATCAGCAAAACCATCTTCATGAAAAGCACCTGTAGTCCAGATAGAACTTATCATACTTAAAACCAAAGAAATTTCAGTAGAAAATATAAAAGAACTCACATAATACACAGCGGCAGCAATGCTACCAACTATAATTCCAACTAAAGAAAAATAGCGACTACTTTTATTTAACGCTTCAGAAGAATGATCTACCCATTTCGGACAAGGAATTCTTGTAAAGAATAATACAGCAGTTAAAAAATAATGGATTTGTTTTTTCATTGAATAGTATCTTGGAAAGGGAACTGAAATTGATGTATTTCTCCTTCATAAGAAACAGAAATAATTCGATCGTCTAAAACTTCTAAATCTTGAACAAAGTTTTTATGATCATAAGATTGAACTGTTTTCAAAGTTGCTAAGTTATGAATCTTTAAAAAATTATCTTCACTAGCAGTAAGTAAATAACTTTTGTGTATTTTAATTCTTCTAATTATTCCAGAATGGATCTTTTCTTTATATAATTCAGAGATAGTTAACTTTTTGTAATCGAATTGAAGTTTAATAAGGTACCCATTAAAAGTTCCAACATAAATTATATTGTCTTTAATGGTTAATGAGTTTAAAGGCTCAAGATATTTCCATTCAGAAATTAATTTAAAATTATCACAAGACCAAACCTTTAAAGAGCCAGTTTCACTAATAGTAATAAAAAAAGAATCATCTATAATCTTAATATCCCAAATCCATTCTTTATGAGCTTTTAATGATTTTATTAATTTCCCTTTTACGTTGATTTGATTAACGATTCCTTCTGCATCTACAGAAAAGAAAGCACTATCATTAATTTTGCACAGTGAAAGTATTGTAGACTTATGATGTTTTATTTTATTAACTAGTTTAAAAGAATCATTTTGATGAAGTTTCAAAATATTTATAGTTGCATCTCTAGATGCACTTACAATTGTATTTTCATTTAAGACTATTACTTTAAGAATAGAGTTTTTGTGTTCAATAATTTCTGATTTCTTTTCACCTTTATTAGACCAAACTTTTATTTTTTTATCTCTTCCTGAAGTGATTAAATAATCATTAAACTTCGTGATGTTCCATATGTAGCCTAAATGTCCTTCAGAAAAAGGAATTTCTTTTCTTGTTAGCGAAGAGTTTATCTTTTCGTATATAATATCACTTCTTAAAACATATTTAATACCATCAAGAACTATTTCACCAGAATGCCAAAGATTGTGATCGAAAATTATTAAA
Organism: uncultured Tenacibaculum sp.; assembly: GCA_947501615.1. GTDB lineage: Bacteria > Bacteroidota > Bacteroidia > Flavobacteriales > Flavobacteriaceae > Polaribacter. The sequence goes on from CANMWK010000001.1 coordinate 105,380, forward strand.
TCGCCTTTTTCAGGAGTATATTTTTTAAATGGATGAATTGAACTTTTAGTATCAAAAAATAGAGTTTTACCTCCAGAGAAATCTTCTTTACCATTTAAATAGATCATGAATGTTAACTTAGATTGCACGTCATCAGAAATGTAATAAACACCATCTAGATGTTTATTGAAGTATTGATTTGGTAAATACCTACAAACTCTTATTCTGGAATTTAAAACTTTTAAAGTCCATTCTCCAGTTTCCTTTTTACTAATTCCTGAATATTTGATGTTATTTGGAATGTAATTTTTTATTTCATTAAATAATGCTATAGCATATGTTTCATCATCAATAACTTGTCTTTCATTATTTCTATAGGAAGTAGGGTAGTGGGTTATTGCTTTTTTAAAGTTAGATTTCGTAGTATTTATGATTTTATCACAAAAGCTAGTGTCGAAAGCAGATTTAATTAATAAACAATATTCTTGTCTGTTTGGTAAAAGGTCTATTACTTCTTTCATTTTTAATTATTATTGACTCCTGACTCCTGACTCCTGACTCCTGACTCCTGACTCCTGACTCCTGACTCCTGACTCCTGACTCCTGACTCCTGACTCTTACTCCGCTTCAGAAACATTAGCACTTTCGAATGTTGCCATTTCATTTAAAAAGTTTACTGCCGATTGAATTATAGGATAAGCAACTGCCACACCAGAACCTTCTCCTAATCGCATTCCTAAATTAAGAATTGGTTTTACGTTTAAATAAGACAACATTTTTTCATGACCTTGTTCTCCAGACGTGTGAGAAAAAATACAATAGTCTAAAACATTTTTATCAATAGCGTGAGCTGTAAGTAAGGCAGAAGTAACAATAAATCCGTCAACTAAAATTGTCATTTGTAAACGAGCCGCTTCTAATATCGCACCACATAACATCACAATTTCAAAACCACCAAAACTAGTTAAAACGTCAATCGGATTTTGAATATCGTTTTTATGTAAATCAAATACAGCTCTTAAAATTTCACCTTTAGTATTTACACCATTATCATCTAAACCAGTTCCTTTTCCAACGCATTTTTCAATTGGTGTATCAGTAAAATAACTCATTAATAAAGATGCCGCCGAAGTATTTCCAATTCCCATTTCACCAAAACCAACAATATTTGTTCCTTGGTTATGTAGTTTTTGAATTACTTTTTTACCAGCCTCTAAAGCAGCTTTACATTGATTTTCTGACATTGATTTTCCTTCAGAATAATCTGAAGTTCCATCAGCAATTTTATGATTTAAAAGTTTTTCACTGTACTCAAAAGTTCCATTTACACCAGCATCTACAATGTATAAGTCAATATTATTTTGTTTACAAAACACATTAATAGCTGCTCCATCTTGGGTGAAATTTAAAACCATTTGTTGTGTAACTTCTTGTGGATACGGACTTACAGGTTTGTTTTTTACAATTCCATGATCACCAGCAAAAACAACAACTGCAGGATTGTTTAGTTCTGGAGTTAATGTATTTTGAATCTGACTAATTTGTAATGCGATTTTTTCTAAAACACCTAACGAACCAATAGGTTTAGTTTTAAAATCTATTTTCTTCTGTATATCCTTAATTAAGGTAGTAGAGATTGGTGAAATCATCTAGTTTTATTTTAAAGTTAAAGGCAAGCCAGAGACCATAAACGTGGCTTTGTTTGATTGTTTTGCTATAAATTGATTTACCCAGCCTTGTAATTCAGTAAATTTTCTGCCGCTTTCAGTTTGTGCATGTAATCCCATACCAATTTCATTTGAAATAATAATTATAGTTGCATTCAATTCAGAAAGCTTTAAAATTTCGTCTTTAGCTAATCGTAAACACGCTTCGATGTCATTTTTTGTATCTACAAAAAAGTTTGTTAGCCATAAAGTAACACAATCTATAACTACAGTAGCATTTTCTGGAATTACTTGACTGATGTTTTTTTCTTCCTCAATTGTTGTCCAACGTTCATCTCTATCAGAAATATGACGCTTCACCCGGTTTTTAAAATCTGCGTCCCAAATTCTAGAAGTAGCTAAGTAATAAGGAGTTTTAGATAAAGATTCTGCCAGTTGTTGTGCATAACTACTCTTGCCAGATCGTTCTCCTCCGGTGATATAATACATCATAATTGAAGAAAATTAGGAGACAAAGATTAGAAAGATTTTTTAGAAAAAGAAAATAATACTACGGAACTATGTATTTTAGCTATGTTAAAATTAGTCGTATGAAAGTGTCGTCGTTTATGCCTGCGGTAACCCAAATGATTTATGATATGGGGTTACAAAAATACTTAGAAGGAATAACATTTGAATGTCCTGCAATAGCCTTAGAAGAGAAGAAAGTTGTAGTAAAATATAAGCTAGAAGGACAAACATTAACTAGTGAAGAAATCAATACGATTTTTTCTAAAACTAAAGCAGAAGGGGGAACACTATATTATGTAGATGAACCAGTTTTAGAAACAGTTGCACCAGATTTAATTTTTACTCAAGATGTATGTGATGTGTGTCAGATCGATACAGAATCTGTAGCAAAATCAGCCTATAAATTACCTAAAATTCCTGAGTTAATTTCAATTACACCAAATTCTTTAGAAGATGTTTTTGATAATGCTTTAACTGTAGCTAAAGCTATGGGAAAAGAAGAAGTAGGAATTGATTATATTCAAAAATTACGAGATCGTATTGCGGCTGTAGTTGATGTTCAACGTGAACATAAAATCCAATCTAAAAGCATCATGTTATTAGAATGGATTGAGCCTTTATTTAACTGTGGACATTGGATTCCACATCAAATTGGCCATGCTGGTGGAATCGATTTATTATCACACCCTTCAGGAGATAGTATTGTAATTCCTTGGGAAAAAATAGTAAAATATGATCCAGAAGTTTTAATTATAGCTCCTTGTGGTTATGGTATAGAAAGAACTTTAGAAGATATGGAGTTTTTAATTCATAAATCTGGATGGAACGACTTACGAGCTGTGAAAAACAAGAATGTTTATATCGCAGATTTTGCCATGTTTACACAATCTTCTGCTGGAACTTTGGTAGATGGAATAGAATGTTTAGCAGCTATGATTCACCCAGAATATTATTCAGTATCTGAAAAATTAAAGGCTAAATTCACAAATTATCACGATTTGGTAGTGGTTAATTTATAATTAAACAATACATTTGTCGCGATTTTTGGTTTTTCTTCAATTTTCAATTGTAGGAAATTAAAAGGGAATTCGGTGTAAAACCGAAGCTGTACCCGCAACTGTAAGCTACAAAGCTTGTAACTAATTACTTTTAAACCACTGCGAAAGCGGGAAGGTAAGTTACAGGACGCAAGCCAGGAGACCTGCCAATATTTTTTAGATAACAAGCCTTCGGGAAAAGGGGATGTTACTCATTTTTTAAATCAAATGTAAATCGATGAAAAAACAATTTGTAGTCGTAGGTGCTTTGGCTTGCCTTTTTACAAACATTAACTCGCATGCACAAGAAAAAGAAAAAAGCGAGAAATTAGACGAAGTAGTGGTTACAGCTACTAAGTTTAAAACCAATAAAAAGAATATTGGTAGAATTGTTCAGCAAATTACTTCTGAAGATATTAAGAAAAATCAAGGAAAAACAATTGTAGATTTTTTGAATGACTTAGCTGGGGTTGAAATTAATGGTAATTACAGTAACAGAGGTCAGAATTTAGGATATTATATTCGAGGAGGACGAAACAGACAAGTCGCTATTTTAATTGATGGAATTAATGTGAATGATCCTTCTTCTTTTGCTGGAGATTTTGATTTACGTCAGATAGATGTTAATCAAGTTGAAAGAATAGAGGTGATTAAAGGAGCTTCTTCAACTTTATATGGTACTGGAGCAGCTACAGGTGTTATCAATATTATTTTAAAGAAGGCTTCTAAAGATAAATTCGGCGGAACATTTACTACATCTGTAGGTAGTAATAGAGTGAGTCAGAATACTAAAATTGCACCGGATGAATTTACAGCTAACTTTAACTTTAATGGAACAGTAGATAAGATAGATTATATGCTTACTTTAAATGCAAATAATTCTTCTGGTTTATCTGCGTCTGAAAATGTAAATAAAAATATAGTTAACAGAGAAGATAAATTTAACCGACAGAATGCTTTATTAAAAGTGGGGTATAATGCTACTGATAACCTTAGGATAGGAGTATTTGGTGGTTATGATGAATTTAGAACTGAATTTGATGGTTTTGAATTTGACCCAGTAACTTTTGAAGGTACAGCAGTAGATAGAGCTAATAGTTTTACAAGTAATCAAAGAAGGTTCGGACTTACAGCTGATTATAAATATAATAAAGGAGAGTTAAAAGTTAGAACTTCAATATTAAATATTAATAGAGATTTCTTTCCATCAAATGATGTTTACAAAGGAGATGTATATGGATTTGATGTGTTTAATAACTATAAAATAAATAAGGAATTCTCTTTTATAGCAGGAGTTGCTGGACAATATCAAGATATGTTGCAACGTACTTCATTTAGAACAATTCAAGAAGGAGAAGGAAAACAACACTTTTTTGATCCTTATGTAACAGTAAACTATAATTCTGATTATAATTTTAACTTAAGCGTTGGAGGTAGGTTAAATATGCACAATGAATACGGAAGTAATTTTGTATATAATATTAATCCATCGTATAATTTTAATTTTTCAGAAAAAAATACAGTAAAGTTTTTTGCATCATATAGTACAGCATTCGTAACACCAACTTTAGCAGAAATTTTCAATAAATTACCATCTGTTGACGAGCTACAACCTGAAAAAGATATTACTATTGAAGGAGGTTTTGAATTAAGTTTAGCAGATAAGCTTACATTAAATGGAACTTATTTTTACAGAGAAGAAACAGATAAAATAGGTTTTGATCCAGCGACTTTTCAATCTATTAATGATTTAGGAACATTTTTGGCAAGAGGTATAGAAACTGAAGTTACTTATACACCGTTAAAAGATTTATTATTAAGAGGTAATTATACGTATATTGATAGAGAGGAAAGTTTACTATTAAAAATACCACAACACAAATTTGGCTTGGCAGTTGATTATAAAATTTTGGCTAAAACAAATACATCTTTAACATATAAATATGTAGATGAAACTACAGATTTTGGAAATGCTTTTTTAGATGCATATAGTGTATTAGACTTTTTCGTTAATCATAGTTTGTATAAAGATAAGGTCACTGTTTTTGGTAGTGTAACTAATATATTAAATGAAGATTATCAGGAAATAGCAGGTTTTTCAACTAGAGGAAGAAACCTTAATGTTGGAATAAAAGTTAGGTTTTAAAATAAAACCAAATTTATACACATAAATATTGTTCTTTTATATATAAACAAAGAGGTTGTTTTGAAAGTAGTCATTTCATTGTATATGAAATCATATAAATACTTTTTAAAACAACCTCTTGTTTTTGGTTTATATTAATTTTTTTACTTGTTGTTTAATGATAGCAATAGCGGTTTCTGTAGGACTTTCAATTTGAGAATAATCAATCAGTAAGTTTTCTCGTAATTCTTTTGCAGTAGTGCTGTTTTCAGCAGTAGTACGTATCTTATTAGCAATAGCTAATTTAGAACCAACAACAGCTTTCCAAACATCTTCATGAACATAAATTTGTTGCACCATATTATGCTCATATTCTTGTTCTATATTAGCTAATAGTAAATGAACATAGCTGTTTACATCATCTCCAATAGGATTTACTCTAGTTAATAGTTTTGCGGGATTAATACGTTCACAAAAAAGTAATAACCGCTCGTAAGCCTGAAGTTTAATAGGTAAACTTTCCTTTTTTTTAGCGATAAGTGCTTCAAATTTTTTCTCATTTTCATCGCGTTGTAAAAATGCGCTAAACATAAAATAAGCAACGCCTCCAGCAACTAAAGCAGGTAAAGCATAGGCTAAGCCTTCTATTATTTTATCTTCCATATATTCAGTTAGTTATTTAAAAAGTCTAAAGTTAATTGTGTCATAGCTTTTACGCCTAAAAGCATACTGCTTTCATCAATAATAAAATCAGGAGTATGGTGTGGATAAGGATTAGTATTACCCACTGTTTTTCCTCCTAAAAAGAAATAAAAACCAGGTACTTCTTTTTGAAAAAATGAAAAATCTTCTGCTCCAGTAATAGCTTTAATAAGCTTAACGTTTTCTTTTCCCGCTACATTGTGTAATGTGGGTAAAACTTGTTGTGTAAGATCGATATTATTGAAAGTAATAGGGTATCCTTTTTCAATTTCTATAGTAGCTTCCGCTCTATATGCTTTAGCAATGGCTGGTACCATTTCCTTCATTCGGTCATTAATTTGTTTTTGCATTCCATAATCTAATGTGCGAATAGTACCTATCATTTCAGCAGACTCTGGAATAATATTGTTACGTACACCAGAATCTATTTTTCCAACAGTAATTACAGCTCCCTCGTTAGTTAAATCTGCTTCACGACTAATAATAGTTTGAAGTCCGTCAATTATTTTTGCTGAAATCATAATCGGATCAATACTGGCCCATGGTCTAGAACCATGAGATTGTTTTCCTTTTACTTTAATTTTGAATCCTTGAGAAGCAGCCATTATCCCTCCAGCCTTATAGCTAATAGTGCCTACATCGAAACCAGACGCTATATGTAAACCAAAAATGGCATCAACATCAGGGTTTTTTAATACCCCTTCTTTAACCATAAGTGCTGCACCACCTTCTTCACCTTCAGGAGCACCTTCTTCTGCAGGTTGAAAAATGAATTTTACAGTTCCTTTAATTAAGTCTTTGTGATTAGAAAGAATCTCTGCAACTCCCATTAAAATTGCAGTATGTGTATCATGTCCACAAGCGTGCATTACACCAACATCTTTTCCTAGATACTTAGATGTTACAGTAGATTTAAAAGGTAAATCATTACGCTCAATTACGGGTAAGGCATCTATATCAGCCCGAAGCGCTATTACTTTTCCAGGAGTATTTCCTTTTAAAATTCCTACGACACCAGTTTTTGCAACATTTTCTTTAGTTTCTATTCCTAAACTTTTTAAATGTTGAGCAATAGTTTTCGCCGTTTTAAACTCACGATTAGATAATTCTGGATTTTTATGGAAATGTCTTCTCCATTGAATGACTTTATCTTCAATATGTTTAAAATCCTTTGATAAATCCTGAGAAAAAACGGTAAAGCAAGCACTAAAAATAATACAACTGCATAGTATTTTTTTCATATAAAATTGAATTTGAAAAGTTTTAGCATTTTATTTATGGTTAGCGTAAATATACAACTATAATTTTTTTAAGAACTGTAAACAATTGTGAATAAAATTGAGTTTTACAAGTAGAAAAAGAAGAAATAATAGAACTGATCTCTAAATTATTTTTGGATAATTCTGTTCATTTTCTTTGAAAAAGTTCGAATAAAAAGATGCTATAAATCTTTGATTTATATATCATAACCTAATATGATGTTGATTTGTTCAGTTTTGAGTATTTTTAGTTACAAATCAAATCAAATCAAATCAAATCAAATCAAATCAAATCAAATCAAATCAAATCAAATCAAATGATGTTAATAAACAAAGTAACCTATTTTATTTTTGGAACATTATTATTTATCACTGTCGGATGTAAAAAAGAGCATAATGAAAATTTAGAGATTCAATGTGTAGATGATATTATTGTGAAAATTTCATCGGAAGATGATGGTGCAATTGTAACTTATAAAGCTCCCGTAGCAGAAATTAATTCAAAATTCAAAGCTAAATTAATTAAAGGATTAGCATCAGGAGAAAAATTCCCAGTAGGAACGACCAGAAATACTTACGAAATTAACAATAACAAAGGAAATAGAATGACTTGTAGTTTTAATGTTACTGTTGTTAAGAAACAATATTTAGCTAAAGCTCCTTATTTCATAAAAGAAAACCCTACTCCTGAAGGGAAAAAATGGGTAGTCGTTGATGAATTAACGGATGAATTTGAAAGTACTTCAGAAAAAATTGACTCATTACAATGGAATCCAGACCCTTATAAAGAAGATCGTTTTTCTTGGATTGGTAGGTTTCCAGGGCTTTTTGAAAGTGATAACGTGAAAATTAGTAATGGTGAACTTTGGTTAGAAACTGAAAAATTCGATAAAGCAAAATTTGTAAAAGGTAAAGAATGGACTCATGGAGGTGCAATTGTTAGATCGAAAGCTTTATTATTTCCTGGAACGTATTGTGAAACAAAAATGAAAACAACGGAAACCATAATGTCTGGGACATTTTGGATGTGTACACCAGATAATAATTGTAAAAAATTTATTAAAAAAGAATTAGATGTAACTGAGAGTATTGGAAAGAGGTCATATGTAACACGACAACCAGAATTAGATTGGTATGAAAACGCAGCTGTAGATTTTAGATCTGGTATTAATGCTACAGCAAGACAACGAAAATCAAAATGTTTACCTGCAATAAATGAAGGTAAGACAGTTAGTGATGTGTTGCCTGAAAATGATTTTCATACTTATGGTTTCTTTTGGGAAAGCCCAACAGAGTTACATTTTTATTTTGATGGAGTTTATGCTTTTTCAATTGATCCACCAACACCATTTAATGATGATATGGCTATAACGATGGCTTCAGAAACATATGACTTTAATATGCCAACTGACAATCCAAAGAATGATGGTTTTAATAAACCGCTTAAAGAAAGATCTACAAGATATAAGTATGTTAGAACTTGGAAATTAGTTAAGAAATAAAAGTTATTTTTTATAATTTGTGTTTAGGATTTGATTATTGTTTTACGGCATTAAAATTTATAAGTATTGTAAAGATAAAAAGTTAAAAATTGATTACTATCAAGTTTATAAATTTTAAAAAAGAATCTAAAAAAAGGTAAATATTAAACACAGTTTTAAAACAGGATTTTAAGAAAATAAATGTTGTGAATTGATAAAATTTAGTTTGATAAACAATTGTGAATAAAATTGAGTTTTACAAGTAGAAAAAGAAGAAATAATGGTGTAATTTAGCACAGAAATACTTTCAATTTATTTTTATTTAATTCCATTGAATACTTATTTAGAACAACTTAACGAACCTCAAAAAGCTGCAGTATTACAAAAAGATGGTCCAATGATTATTATTGCTGGAGCGGGTTCAGGGAAAACAAGAGTGTTAACCTTTAGAATTGCATATTTAATGCAACAAGGTGTTGATCCGTTTAATATTCTGGCACTTACTTTTACAAATAAAGCAGCTAGAGAGATGAAAGACAGGATTGGAAAAGTGGTTGGCTATGGTGAAGCTAAGAACTTATGGATGGGGACTTTTCACTCTGTATTTGCAAGAATTTTAAGATCTGAAGCAGATAAATTAGGCTATCCATCAAACTTTACAATTTATGATACTCAAGACTCAGTTCGCTTGATTACGACTATCATCAAGGAAATGAGTTTAGATAAAGATCGATATAAACCAAAACAGATTTTGAGTAGAATATCGTCATTTAAAAATAGCTTAATTACAGTTCGGGCTTATTTTAATAATTCTGATTTGCAAGAGGCGGATCTTATGGCAAGTAGACCTAAAGTTGGAGATATTTATAAAGAATATGTCGATCGTTGTTTTAAGTCTGGAGCAATGGATTTTGATGATCTTTTGTTACGAACAAATGAATTACTAGCTCGTTTTCCTGATGTACTGGCAAGATATCAAGATCGTTTTAGATATATCTTAGTAGATGAGTACCAAGATACCAACCATTCCCAATATTTAATTGTTAGGGCTTTGGCAGATCGTTTTCAAAATATATGTGTAGTAGGAGATGATTCTCAGAGTATCTATGCTTTCCGTGGAGCTAATATTCAGAATATATTAAACTTCCAGAAAGATTATCCGGATGTAAAAACATTTAAATTAGAACAAAATTATCGTTCTACGAGCAATATTGTAAATGCTGCAAATTCTGTAATTGCTAAAAATAAAACACGTTTAGATAAAGAAGTTTGGACAGCCAATGAATCGGGAGGTTATATTAAAGTAATGCGAACGATTTCTGATGGAGAAGAAGGTAGGTTTGTAGCGCAATCTATTTTTGAAAATAAAATGAACCTACAATTAACTAATAATGAATTTGCTATTTTATATCGAACGAATGCACAGTCTAGAGCTATGGAAGATGCATTGCGTAAAAAAGATATTAAATATAAAATTTATGGTGGTATTTCATTTTATCAGCGAAAAGAAATCAAAGATTTGTTATCGTATTTACGCCTATTAATCAACCCGAATGATGAAGAAGCATTAAAACGTGTCATTAATTATCCAGCTAGAGGAATTGGTCAAACAACTGTGGATAAACTTGCAATTGCAGCGAATCATTACAAGAAATCTATTTTTGAAGTAATTCTGAATATGTCTACAATAGACTTAAAAATAAATTCAGGAACAAAAACAAAACTTGAGAATTTTGCAAATATGATGCAACGTTTTCAAATTGAATCACAAACAAAAAATGCTTTCGAAGTTGCTGATTTAGTTGTTAAGAAAACACAATTAGTTAAAGATCTACAGAAAGATGGGACTCCTGAAGGAATCAGTAAAGTTGAGAATGTTCAAGAATTATTAAACGGTATTAAAGATTTTATAACAGATAAAATTGAAGCTGGAGAAGATGCATCGTTACCAATTTTCTTAGAAGATGTTGCGTTAGCTACCGATTTTGATAGTGATAAAAAAGATGAAACTCCTAGGGTATCGTTAATGACCATTCACTTAGCAAAAGGTTTAGAATTTCCATATGTATACATTGTAGGTTTAGAGGAAAATTTATTTCCTTCTGCCATGAGTATGAATACTAGGTCAGAACTTGAAGAGGAACGCAGATTATTTTATGTTGCTTTGACTAGAGCTGAAAAGCAAGCGTATTTAACATATGCACAAACAAGATATCGTTGGGGGAAACTCACTGATGGTGAACCAAGTCGTTTTTTAGAAGAAATAGACGATAAATTCTTAGAATATATAACTCCTAAGTTACCTGAGCCAAGAGCAAACCGATTTATTGATGCAGATTTATTTGATGATGCTCCTAAGAAAATTCGTTTTCAGAAGCCAATTCAGAAAAAAAGGAAAGAGTTTTTGGATAAAAAATCGGGAGATGTGATGCCTAAGAAAGGCAAAATGAAAAAAGTTTCAGAACTGTCAAATACCAAAGCTAATCTATTCGATGGAGAAGTTACTATAGGAAATATTGTAGAGCATAATAGATTTGGTAAAGGAGAAGTTGTTGGTTTAGAAGGGAAAGGACCTAATAAAAAAGCCGAAATTCAATTTGCAACAGCAGGGAAAAAGAAATTATTATTACAGTTTGCTAAACTTAAAGTTATAGGGTAGTTATCTACAATTATACAATAAAATATGACACAAGAATTATATCAAAAAGCAATAATTTTTGCAGGCGAAAAACATAGTGAACAGAAAGTACCTGGAACAAATGCTAACTATCTTTTACACATTTCTAATGTTGCTATGGAAGTTTTGATAGCTTATAGTTTTGATAATGATTTTGATATAAACTTGGCTGTACAAGTAGCTATACTTCACGATACTATTGAAGATACAAATACTGATTTTGAAGAGATTAAAGATGAATTTGGAGAAAACATTGCTGCTGGTGAGCAGGCGTTGACCAAAGATGAAAAGCTAAAATCTAAAAAAGAAAGAATGATTGATAGCTTAAATAGAATAAATCAATTACAAAAAGAAATTGGAATTGTCAAAATAGCAGATAGAATAACAAATTTACAAAGGCCTCCAAAACATTGGACCAAGGAAAAAATAGTTAGTTATTGTGATGAAGCCAAATTGATTTCATCTACTCTTAGTAAAAAGAATGATTATCTAAACCAAAGGTTATCATCAAAAATTTTAGAATATGAAAAAATGATTGAAAGCCTTTAATAGTGAATGATAGATTAAACCAAATAATACTAGAAATTGAACAAAAATGTAAAGAAGTTAATTGCTTTGAATTTGAATATTATTGGGAAGTATGGGGAGTAATGTGGTATCCTTTGTTTATAGAAATCAATGGTAAATCTGAATCCTTTTCATTTAAAGATATATCTAATAATGATTTAGAAATACTGTGCACAGAAGGATTAATAGAGTTAGTTAAAGAATATGAGGATGATGAAAAACATAAAGATGAATTTGATAAAAAGAGATATAGACTAAAAAGTAGATAATACGGTATATAAAACAAGGCTAATAAGTGCTTACCCGAAAGGTTTGTGTATATTTAGAAAGTTCATCAAATTTTTAATTTGGCTTTAAAAAAATGATAAATTAAAAACAAAATATAAAAATTCGGTTCTGTGTTAATCCGAAAAGTTAGTACCTTTTCAAACACTACATTTCATACATAAGCCATTAAGTGTAATAATTTATAAACTTAAAATTGAATTTATAATTGTGCCAGATTAAAATTAATTACTATTTGATTTGACAATGATGACTTGAAAAATTATTATCTGCTTTTGACTATGTTAATTGACAATAAACTTTATTTATAACATGTTTAAATGAAAATTTTTATTAGAAAGTTAATATTTATATGTATTGGATTTATTTTATTTACAATAATTGGAACAATTAGTCATGAATATGGTCATATACTAACGGCTAAATATCTTGGTTATGAAACTACTCTACATTATGCTAGTATGAATTATGATAATTCTGAGTATGAAAATGAAATAATTGAAATATATAATCAAAACAAAGTTAACATAGCCAATGGAAATGAATTTAAAGATAAAGTGAAATATGAAGAAGGAGTGAAAAAATTATCTAACGATGCATTGTTGATTAGAATTGGAGGTCCATTACAGACAATAACTACAGGAATTATTGGATTAATAGTTGTTTCTTATAGAAGAAAAAAAATCAACAGATATGGTCTGAAGTTTTTTGATTGGTTAGCTGTTTTTCTATCATTATTTTGGTTAAGAGAGGTATTCAATTTGTTTATGTCAATTATTAGTGGGTTAATAGATACAAATGGTAGTTATTTCGGTGGAGATGAAAAAGTAATTTCAGAATTATTAAACTTATGGGAAGGAACTTTTTCTTGTATTTTAGGAGTTATAGGAATTGTAATATCAATTTTTGTAGTGTTTAGAGTAGTAAAACAGCCATTAAGGTTAACATTTATTACAGGTGGATTTCTTGGTGGAGTTTTAGGATTTATTTTATGGATGAATTTTTTAGGACCAATATTGTTGCCATAAAAGTTTTAGCGTAGTGAAATTAATACATTATTGAAAATGAATTTTTTTTCAATATAATTATATGATTTTTTGGGAATTAGTTATGTATTTATGTTTACTACAATTTTATTCGAATAAATAATGAAGAATATTAATAGTACAGAATTTGAAGTGCCAGAATATGTGGTCCTTAAATTCATTAAATGTTCCTATCAATTTTGTAAAAGGTGCCCAATAGGTCCCAAAGGGAGTAGAGAAGAATGTATAAAAGAGTCTCTAAAATTAATTCATGATTTTACTTATTTAAAGTTTCATCCAAATAACGATTATAGATTAGGATTAGATTCAATTAAAGATATTAAAGAGATAGATTTTACGGAAACAATCAATAAAGAGGAAGTAATTGTTGTAACTAAAAAAAATCAAAGTATTGTTCCTTCTTGTGAGTTTAAGTTAAAACTAAAAAACAAGGAGTGGAGAATAAGTAATGTTAGAATTAAACAAGGAAAAAATAATTATCATACGATATTATAAATTAAAAATCATTAATATTTTAAGAGTATAGCAAACAACTTTTAAATTATAAAACACATTATTACTATGGGATGGAAAATTTCTTCATTAATTATTAACTCAGATCAAAAAGTTGATGAATTGGATTTATTAAAAAAAATAGGTTTCAATGGGCTTACTGAAATAGCGAGTCAGCCTTTTGAAGAAATAATGAGTCCAGATGATAATGAAGTGTATATAGGTTATTACAAAGGAAATATATTAATTTGTTCGCAAGAATTTCCGATTACTTTTTTTAATCAAATAATTTTAAGAGGAGAAAGAACACTAGCAGAATATTTTCCGTCAGATACCGAAATTTGTGCAATAGCTTTACATAGTACAGTAAATTTTTGGGGATATTCAGTATCAAAAAATAGAGAAAAATTAAGAGTTAGAGGAGGAAGTGCAGAGGATGGTACTTTTATAGAATACGGAGAGCCTTTAGCGGAAGAATTAGAGTTACTCTCTAAATCTAAAAATGAATATGGAAAAAGATTGTTTCACTTAGAAGAAAATTCTGATGAATATTACACAGACGATCAGGTTGGAGAAAACTTTGTTTTTGAACTAACCAAACGTTATTTTGGTGAAACTTTAGATGCTGCAGATGATTTACTTTTTGAAACAAAATTGAAAGGCTATAGTTTTAAAAACGCTACATTTAATCATCCTCACAACACAAAAGAAGCTAAAAAAGGAAAGAAATGGGTTAGATATGTGTTTATACTAATTGCTGTGATTATTTGGCAAATAATAAAACGATATATCTAGCAGTTATCTATTAGAATTCTTCTAATTTACTTTCCTTTTTAGCGAATATAAAACGTTAAGTTGTTACGCTTCATTCTTTCATTACTTTTATGTTGTAAACAATTAAATTGATGAGTTATGGTTGGATTAAAAGTTGGTCCTATCTTCTACAAAATAGGAAGAGGAAGTTTCTTACATTGTTTTTTTTCAACAGTAGCAGTTAGAATTGAAAGTGAAAATTGGGGGGATAAATATCCTGTTTTAATGAATCAATTGTACAAAGGAGAGGTTTTGTCTAAAGATGTAGATTCATTAAAAAATGAGTTAAACGACATAAAAGCTAAATTTAAAGATATTGAAATTGATCAGGTTGTTTGGAGTATAGAAGATAGAAGTCAACAGCCTCCTTGGGGAGATAAAGTAACAGAAACAATTACCAATCTTTCTAATTGCTTTATTACCAGTGGCGGTAAAGATTTATTTGAAGTTTTTTATACAGCTATTGAAGCTTCCCAAAGAGTAAATCGTAATCTTATAATTAAGAGTTTATAAGTTAATTATATGAAAATAATTTTATTAGATTTAAAAAATACTTCAAACAACTATGTTTCAATTCTTTTTAAGTCAAACACAGGTTGGGAAGTAGAAAATAAATGATGATTAAAAAGTAATAATGAATTTCAAAACCATAGCATCAGCTTTACAAATAGAACTGCCAGAATCATATATTAAATTTCATTTATCCGAAAAGAAATTAATAGAACAATTAAGAAGCAAAGAATTCGATGATTCCTATTTTATAGCAACCAATGAAAATTGGCTTATAGCAACAAATAGAATGTTAGAGTTGCCAAAAGAAAGAGGAATGATGAATGGGAAGTTTTGTATAGGACAAGATGGTTGTGGAAGTTATTATTTAATAAATATAGAAAAAGAAGATACTACTGTGTATTCTACAGAACATGATGGCTATGCATGGGAAGAAATTTTTGATGAAGAAAAAGACGACTTAAACTGGGATCATAAAGGGTTAATTATGGCAAAAAATTTAAAGGAATTTGTAATAGATGTTATAGACTTCTAAGCATAAATTTTAAAGTAAAAGATTAATTAGATGGGGCATAGAAGTTATTTGTATGTTAAGGATAGTCATGAAAATGAAATCTTATTGTTTGAGGCAAACAATTCGTTGCCTTTATTTTGGTTAACCTTAATAGATAAACAAACTTTGGAAAGCAAAATCAAAGATTGGGAATCATTCGAACGTATAGATTACGAAGATTATGATGCAATAGATGTATGGGAAGAGAATAATTCTTTAGAATTTTTTATGACTAAAAATCAATTCAATAAAAATTCCAGAATAGGGTTAGACTATATAAAGAGATTAAATGCTGATTATGTTTCTTTATATCAGGAATTCACTCATTTAATTTCATCAAATTTTAAAGATAATTATGAATTAGTGATAGATATTTTTCAATTACGAGGATTTAAAGAACATTTAATAGATTTTGTTGAGCCTTTACGAAACCAAGTAGAAAGTATAACACATCAAGAAAAAAACACAAATTACTTTTTATTTCCTGAAGATTTAATAGCTTCAGGATCAGGTTTTGTTTGTGTAGATTTAGAAGAGGATTCAAAATTAGTCGCCTATGAAGAAGCTGCAGGGAATAGAAAAATAGTACTAACTAAGAATGAGTACAGATACAATCTAAAACAATTACTAAGGTTTATAGTATTATTATTAATTTGTCCACTATTTTCTTTCTTTACTTATAAAGGGTTCAAAAAAGAGGGCTTTTCCTTTATGGTGGTCTTTTTAGGAATAACCAATATTTTGTTTTATATATATGTTATATGGGAAATATGGGCACAACTAAAAGCATTTAAAGATTTGAAAAAAAATAAACAATTATCTGTAGATTAAATACTAAGTAAATTCATAATTAATCCTTACTTTGCAATAAATATATTAACAGAAAATGACGTTTGATTTAGAATATAATTCGGGAAGAACTAAGCTTATTATACCAGAGTATGGTAGACATATACAAAAATTAGTAGATCATTGTAAAAGTCTACCTACAAAAGAGGAGAGAAATACAATGGCGAAAGCTATTATAGATGTAATGGGAAATTTACAACCACATTTACGTGATGTTCCAGATTTTAAACACAAACTTTGGGATCAGTTACATATCATGGCAGAGTTTCAATTGGATGTAGATTCACCTTATGAGCAACCTTCTCAAGAAGAATTAAGAGAAAAGCCACAATCTATGCCTTATCCTAAATCAGCATCGAAATACAGATTCTACGGAACCAATATACAAACCATGATTGATGTTGCTTTAACTTGGGATGATGGAGAAATGAAAGAAGCCTTAGGATTCACCATTGCAAATCACATGAAAAAATGTTATTTGAATTGGAATAAAGATAATGTAGACGATCAGGTGATATTTGAACATTTATTTGAGTTGTCTGATGGTAAGATAGATTATAGAGGTAAAGAAGACGAATTGGCTGAAGTAAAAATATTATTGAAACAAAGAAATTCACAAGGAAAAAAGAAAACAAATCACAGTAAAAATTCTAAAAACAGAAAAAAATAAATGGCATCGTTTAAAATTGAAGGAGGGCATTCATTACAAGGTACAATTACTCCTCAGGGCGCTAAAAATGAAGCTTTACAGGTTATATGTGCAGTTTTATTAACACCAGAAAAAGTAATTATAAATAATATTCCAGATATAATCGATGTAAATAAATTGATTTTTATTCTTGGTGAACTGGGGGTTAAAATAGAAAAGTTATCAGATAATTCGTACAGTTTTCAATCTGACGCTATTAATTTAAAATATTTAGAAAGTCCAGAATTTAAAAGAGACGGAAGCTCATTACGTGGTTCAATTATGATTGTAGGGCCATTACTAGCTCGTTTTGGTAAAGGATATATTCCACGTCCAGGTGGAGATAAAATAGGAAGACGTCGTTTAGATACACACTTTGAAGGTTTTATTAATCTTGGTGCAAAGTTCCGTTATAATAGAGAAGAATATTTCTATGGTGTAGAGACAGATACAGGTTTAGTTGGAACAGATATGTTATTAGATGAAGCTTCTGTAACAGGAACAGCTAACATTGTTATGGCCGCAGTTTTAGCAAAAGGAACAACTACAATTTACAATGCTGCTTGCGAACCATACTTACAACAACTTTGTAAGATGTTAAATAGTATGGGAGCTAAAATTACTGGTGTTGGTTCTAATTTGTTAACTATTGAAGGTGTTGAAAAATTAGGTGGATGTGAACATCGTATTTTACCCGATATGATTGAAATTGGAAGTTGGATTGGTATGGCAGCAATGACTAAATCTGAATTAACAATTAAAGATGTTAGTTGGAAAGATTTAGGTCAGATTCCTAATGTATTTAGAAAATTGGGGATTCAATTAGAAAAGAAAAATGACGATATCTATATTCCTGCACAAGAGAGTTATGAAATACAAAGCTATATAGATGGTTCTGTATTAACTGTTGCTGATGCGCCTTGGCCAGGCTTTACTCCAGATTTATTAAGTATTGTTTTAGTAGTAGCTACACAGGCTAAAGGAACAGTGTTAATTCATCAAAAAATGTTTGAAAGTCGATTGTTTTTTGTTGATAAATTAATAGATATGGGAGCTAAAGTGATTTTATGCGATCCGCACAGAGCTACAGTAATTGGTCATAATCGCCAATCACAATTAAAAGCAACTAAAATGACTTCTCCTGATATTAGAGCTGGGATATCGTTACTAATTGCAGCATTATCAGCCAAAGGAACAAGTATTATTCATAATATAGAGCAAATTGATAGAGGTTATGAACGCATCGTTCCTCGTTTACAAGCTCTAGGTGCTAAAATAGAACGAATAGAAGAATAAGTAATATATCTTATTTCATCAAAATATTATTCATACCTAATAATGATGTCTACTAAAAATTTAAGTATAGCCATAGTATTCATGTTAGGTATGAATTTTTTCATTTCTGCCCAAAGCTATATTGTTTCTCCAACAAAATTATATGAAAGTGCTAGTCTAAAAGCTAAACCGTTAGGAGTGTTAGTTAGAGGTGCTTGGGTAAAAGAAGTTGAAGAAAGCAAAATAGATGGAAAATTTCAAAAAATAATTGTAGACAATACTACTGTTGGATTTGTCTTAAAATCGCTACTAAAAAAACGTTTAAGTATTTATGATACTTATGATGAAAAGGGAAGTAGTCCAGTTATAGAAAATGATGGGCATTATGGAGCAGCTCACATGTTTATCACAGTAGCTTCATTACGAGGGAGAACTAAACCTTCAATTAAAGCCAAGGTAGGTAAAGTATTTACTATGGGTGAAGTTGTTCGAGTGAATTATTATCCTTTTAATCCAGACGAATGGGTAAACGTAGATAATTACTTTGTTCAACAAAAGTATTTAGGAAAGAGACCAATATTACACGAATTATATCAACAATTCGATAGTATTCCAATATCAGATCTTAAAGAACGAAAAAAAATTGGACAGCGTATTGGTGAATTTGTATGGAGAACAGGAATTGATACCCCAAAAAATCCAGGATTAAGACGTTATTTATCTGTAGCAAAACAATTAAAAGATAAACAACTTATAGAAAAACTAGTATTAGAAATAGAGATCGAGAAAGCTAAAACTAAGAAGCAATTTACCTATGAAGAACTTCAAAAAATAGATAAAGAAAAAAATTACATACTATTGAATGGAGTTCGGTTAAAAGGATACGAACTCTCCCTAGCAGAATTATTAAGTATAAAAGGAAAACCTATCAGAAAAATAAAGCAGGAAGAAGATTGTTGTTATAGTGGAAATATGCGATATATATATAATGATGGTGAATTTATAGTTGAAGAAACCAAAGGTGTTGTAGAAATTGATTGGTTTTCTTTAAAAACAAATAGCTATGTGGTAAATGGATTTGAAATTTCTTCTAAAGTAATACGTAGCGAATTTGTTAAAAATTTAGCAAGTATTTTTTATTATAATGGATTATATCCGAATAGCTACGATTTTGTTAATTTTTTAGATTACGCTACTATTGGTATTAACTTCAAAAAAAATAAACCTAATACATTTCATTTTTTTATCTCCCCTTGAATTTTTTGTTGTCAAGAATTATAGTTATTTAATTACTTGAGTAAAGTGACACACAACAAAAAAACTACCTTAATACGGTAGTTTTTGAATATTTTTAGACTAGTAAAAAAATTAGGTAGAATTATTATTATCATCCCTCTTTAGCATGGTCTGTAATCATTTTAGCATCTTCAGTTTTTACTTTTTCATGGTCTTTTACCATTTTATGATGTTCTTCTAGCATTTCTTGATGTTGCTTTTTAAGCTCTTCATGATCTTTAATCATCTGATCTAAAGAAATTTTTCCGGTCAAATGTTTTTCTTCTAAAGCTTTATGTGTTGCAATTAACTTTTTGTGCTTTTCAACTAAAGAAGTATGAGAACCTAAAATTGTGGCATGTGCTTTTTCATTAGCTAGATGTATAGAATC
Organism: uncultured Tenacibaculum sp.; assembly: GCA_947501615.1. Classification (GTDB taxonomy): domain Bacteria; phylum Bacteroidota; class Bacteroidia; order Flavobacteriales; family Flavobacteriaceae; genus Polaribacter. The sequence continues at coordinate 125,561 of CANMWK010000001.1, forward strand.
ATTTTTAAAATTTTTATGAGAAGTGACCATTGTACCATGATCATGATCCATACTCGCGTGTTTCTTTTCAATTTCTTCATGAGTTTTCATCATTAGCTCATGCTCTGTAACCAATGCTTTATGTTCAGGGCTTTCAGCTGGATTTTTCTTACACGAAATTGCTATGACAGCTATAAATACTAAGATTGATTTTGATACTAATTTCATAAATTGGGTATTTTGGGGTTTTCGAATTACAATATAATAAAAAGAAAAATAATATTGCTAAATACTAACGAAATGTCATAATGACATTTTTTACTGTATTGGCAGTATTCTTGTTTATAGTTAGCAAACTAAAAATTAAAGAAGCGATTTACAATGAGTAAAGATCAATATACTAAAGAAGATGAATTAAATGATGCAATTAAAGGTGCAGAATTTGATGCTAAGCAGAAAGAGTCTGAGGCTTCAGCTGTTGAAGATGATAAGGAGAATGTAAAAGAAGAAGAAAAACCATCTTCAGAACAACTTTTACAGGCAGAAAAGGATAAATATTTACGTTTATTTGCAGAGTTTGAAAACTATAAAAAACGTACAACTAGAGAAAGAATAGAGCTTTTTAAAACAGCAAGTCAGGAATTAATGACAGTTTTACTGCCAATTTTGGATGATTTTGAACGAGCGCTTACACATATAGAAGATGACAAAGAAGCAGAAGAATTAAGAAAAGGAGTGTTGTTAATCTATCAAAAGTTATTAAAAACTCTAGAACAAAAAGGCTTATCTGCTATTGAAGTAAATCAAGGAGATGTTTTTGATGCAGATACCCATGAAGCAATAACACAGATTCCAGCACCATCAGATGATTTAAAAGGAAAGATTATCGATTGTGTAGAAAAAGGATATAAACTTGGAGATAAAATTATTCGTCACCCAAAAGTGGTAGTAGGACAAGCATAAATTAGGTTTCAGTCTCCAGTCATCAGTTTTCTGTTAGTTTCAAAAAAAATTAAGCTGTCTGTAAAAAACTGTGTACTGAATACTGATTACTGATAACTAAAAATTATGGCAAAACAAGATTATTACGAAATATTAGGAGTTTCAAAATCAGCTACTCAAGCAGAGATCAAGAAAGCGTATCGTAAGATGGCTATAAAATATCATCCAGATAAAAATCCTGATAATAAAGAAGCCGAAGAGAAGTTCAAATTATGTGCAGAAGCTTATGAAGTATTAAGTGATGAGCAAAAGAAAGCTCGTTACGATCAGTTTGGTCATGCAGCATTCGAAGGTGGAGCAGGTGGTTTCGGCGGCGGCGGAATGAATATGGACGATATCTTTAGTCAGTTCGGAGATATTTTCGGAGGAGCCTTTGGTGGTGGTTTCGGAGGCTTCGGAGGTGGAGGCCGTGGAAGAGCTAGAGTAAAAGGAGGGAATCTTCGTATTCGTGTAAAACTTACGTTAGAAGAAATAGCTAATGGAGTAGAGAAGAAAGTAAAAGTTCGTAGAAAAGTACAGGCAGAAGGTGTTACCTATAAAACTTGTACAACTTGTAATGGTACAGGGCAGATTATGCGTGTTACCAATACCATTTTAGGTAGAATGCAAACAGCTACTACTTGTACTACTTGTCAAGGTGCAGGAGAAATGATAGATAGACGACCAAATGATGCAGATGCGCAAGGAATGGTTGTTAAAGAAGAAACGGTTACTATTAATATTCCAGAAGGAGTAACTGAAGGAGTTCAATTGAAAGTAGGAGGAAAAGGAAACGAAGCTCCAGGTAAAAATTCTATTCCGGGGGATTTATTAGTGTTAATTGAAGAAGTACAACACGAAACAATAAAAAGAGAAGGAAGTAATTTACATTACGATTTATATATTAATTTTTCAGAAGCAGTTTTAGGAACATCTAAAGAAATAGAAACTGTAACTGGTAAAGTTAAAATTAAAGTAGATGCAGGTACCCAATCTGGAAAAATATTACGACTTAAAGGAAAAGGTTTACCAAGTATTGAAAGATATGGAAATGGAGATTTCTTAATCCATATTAATGTTTGGACACCTCAGGAATTAACCAAAGAACAACGTAAGTTCTTTGAATCGATGATGATTGATGACAATTTTTCACCAAACCCTCAAAAATCAGATAAATCATTTTTTGATAGAGTGAAAGATATGTTTTCATAAAAAAGATTTTTTTTTCTTTTTTATGTGAGATATTAAAAAAAGTTATATATTTGTAACATCTAGAAGACGTTCTAGATACTTTTTCTTTTTCATAGCAATTTTCCCACTCAATCTTTGAGTGGGTTTTTTTATGAAGAATATTATTAAAATACAATAAGCAGACCAACCTTATCGCTAGAAATTTATTTTTAGAGGAAAGTCTGGACACTAGAGAGTAAGCATAGCGGATAACATCCGTCCAGTGTAAACTGAGGACAAGTGCAACAGAAAGAATGTACAGGTAATGCTGTAGTGAAATCAGGTAAACTCTATGCGGTGCAATGCCACGTATATTAGAACTTGAGTGTTACTCGCACGATTCTAAGGGGTAGGCAGATAGATTTAAGCAGTAATGCTTAAACTAGATAAATGATAAGGGTCTTAAATTTAATTTAGGATAACAGAATCCGGCTTACTGGTCTGCTTTTATGTTTTTACTTTTTTGTGAAAATAAAATAAATCAAATTAAAATTACGAATATGATAATTTGAGTTCTTTTTTTTAAGTAATTGACAAAAAAAAGAACTTAAAATGATGTTTTATTAGTTGATATTTAATGTTTAAACGAAAACGTTATAGTGTTTTCAAATATGAAGGAAAATTAGTAAATTCGCCAGACTTAAAATTATAAACATTTACTGTGTAAATTTTGTTTGTAAGTAACCCGTATAAATCGAGTCTTAATGAATATAATTTACATAGGACAATTAAACTAGAATAGTCTTGCAAATGAATGCAACTATACAAACGACATTGTTACAATTAACTATGGCAAACCAAGATTAGGCGTAAACAGCTAATTGATAAAATTGCCTTTAACATTGAAAAGATTTTTCTATTATGAACTACCAAGATTACCTAAAAGAGATTGAAGAAAGAAAACAGCTAGGTTTACATCCTAAGCCAATCGATGGCGATGCATTGCTTAGTGAAATCATCTCACAAATTAAAGATGTAAATAACGAGCATAGGAAAGAATCTCTTAATTTCTTTATTTATAATACATTACCTGGAACTACTAGCGCAGCTGGTGTAAAAGCAAAGTTTTTAAAAGAGATTATCCTAGGGGAATCTGTAGTAGAGGAGATTACACCTACTTTTGCTTTTGAGCAGTTATCACATATGAAAGGAGGTCCTTCAATTGAAGTACTTTTAGATTTAGCATTAGGAAACGATTCAAGTATTGCTGAAGAAGCTGCGAAAGTTTTAAAAACACAAGTATTCTTATATGAAGCAGATACTGAGCGTTTAGAAAATGCGATGAAAGATGGTAATAGCTTAGCTAAAGAAATTATCGAAAGCTATGCTAAAGCTGAATTCTTTACTGAGTTACCAGAAATTGATGAAGAAATAGAAGTTGTTACTTATGTAGCTGGAGTTGGAGATATTTCTACTGATTTACTTTCTCCAGGTGCAGATGCTCACTCAAGATCAGATCGTGAATTACATGGTCAATCTATGTTTGAGCATAACAAAGATATGCAGAACGAATTATTAGCATTACAAAAGCAACATCCAGATAAGCGTGTAATGTTAATTGCAGAAAAAGGAACAATGGGAGTGGGTTCTTCAAGAATGTCTGGTGTAAATAACGTGGCATTATGGACAGGTATTTCTTCTAGTCCATATGTACCATTCATCAATATTGCTCCAGTAATTGCTGGTACTAATGGTATTGCTCCAATTTTCTTAACTACAGTTGGTGTAACTGGGGGTATTGGTATCGACCTTAAAAACTGGGTGAAGCAAAAAGATGAAAATGGAAACACTATTGTAGATGAAGATGGTGATCCAATCTTAAAAGAAGTATATTCAGTTAAAACAGGTACAGTTTTAACAATCAATACAAAAGAAAAGAAATTATATAACGGAGATACTGAATTAAAAGATATTTCTACTGCGTTAACTCCTCAAAAAATGGAGTTTATTAAAGCAGGAGGTTCTTATGCAGTTGTTTTCGGTAAAAAATTACAAACTTTTGCATGTAAATCTTTAGGTATCGATGTACCTCAAGTATATGCTCCTTCTAAAGAAATTTCTATTGAAGGTCAAGGTTTAACTGCTGTTGAGAAGATTTTCAATAGAAATGCAGTAGGAAATACTCCAGGAGTTACTTTACATGCGGGATCTAATACTCGTGTAGAAGTAAATATCGTTGGATCTCAGGATACTACAGGTTTAATGACTTCTCAAGAGTTAGAAATGATGGCTGCAACTATTATTTCTCCAATTGTAGATGCTGGTTATCAGTCAGGATGTCACACAGCTTCTGTATGGGATGATAAGTCAAAAGCTAACATTCCAAGATTAATGAAGTTTATGAATGACTTCGGGTTAATTACTGGACGTGATCCAAAAGGAGTGTATCACGCAATGACTGATGTAATTCATAAAGTATTAAATGACATCGCTGTAGATGATTGGGATGTTATTATTGGTGGAGATTCTCACACAAGAATGGCAAAAGGTGTTGCTTTTGGAGCTGATTCTGGAACAGTAGCTTTAGCTTTAGCAACAGGAGAAGCTACTATGCCAATTCCTCAGTCTGTTAAGGTAACATTTAAAGGAAACATGGTTCCTTACATGGATTTCCGTGATGTAGTGCATGCTACACAACAACAAATGTTAGATCAGTTTGAAGGAGAAAATGTATTCCAAGGTAAGATTATTGAAGTACATATTGGAACTTTAACTTCTGATCAAGCATTTACATTTACAGATTGGACTGCTGAAATGAAAGCAAAAGCTTCTATCTGTATTTCTGAAGATGAAACATTAATTGAATCATTAGTAATTTCTAGAGATCGTATTCAAATTATGATCGATAAAGGAATGGATAATGAGAAGCAAGTATTACAAGGTTTAGTTGACAAAGCTAACAATCGTATTGCTGAATTAGAGTCTGGAAGCAGACCAGCTTTAAGACCAGATGCTGATGCTAAATATTATGCTGAAGTTGTTATTGACTTAGACAAGATTGTTGAGCCAATGATTGCTGATCCAGATGTAAATAATGAAGATGTATCTAAGCGTTATACACACGATAATATTCAACCATTATCTTTCTACGGAGGAACTAAAAAAGTTGATTTAGGTTTCGTAGGATCTTGTATGATTCACAAAGGAGATATGAAAATTTTAGCTCAAATGTTAAAGAACATAGAAGCACAGCAAGGTGAAGTTAAATTCAACGCACCATTAGTTGTTGCTCCTCCAACATATAATATTGTAGATGAGTTAAAAGCAGAAGGAGATTGGGAAGTGTTAGCTAAATATTCAGGTTTTGTTTTTGATGACGATGCACCAAAAGGAGCAGCACGTACAAAATATGAAAACGTATTATATTTAGAGCGTCCAGGATGTAACTTATGTATGGGTAACCAAGAAAAAGCGGAGCCAGGAGATACTGTAATGGCAACTTCTACTCGTTTATTCCAAGGTCGTGTGGTAAGAGATTCTCAAGAGAAAAAAGGAGAGTCTTTATTATCTTCAACTCCAGTAGTAGTCTTATCTTCAATTTTAGGTAGAACTCCAACATTAGAAGAATATCAAGCAGCTGTAGAGGGTATTGTATTAACTAAATTCAAGCCATCTCAAAAGCTATTAGTTGTTTAGTAAACAACGTTATAACAGATAAAAAAAATCGTCTAAAATTATTTTAGACGATTTTTTTTATCTGTAGTTTAAAATTGATTTATTTTAAGCTACCAGTCATATCTTCAGGTTTTACCCACTCGTCATATTCTTCAGCAGTTACATACCCTAAATTCACTGCTTCTTCTTTTAATGTAGTTCCATTAGCATGCGCAGTGTTTGCAATTTCAGCAGCTTTATAATATCCGATTTTGGTATTTAAAGCAGTAACTAACATTAAAGAATTGTTTACTAATTCTGTAATTCTTCCATGGTTAGGCTCGATTCCAGCAGCACAGTTTACATCAAAAGACACACAAGCATCTCCGATTAATTGAGCAGATTGTAATACGTTAGCTGCCATCATTGGTTTAAAAACGTTTAATTCATAATGTCCTTGAGTTCCTCCAACAGTAACAGCAACATCATTACCCATAACTTGCGCACAAACCATAGTCATTGCTTCTGCTTGTGTAGGATTTACTTTTCCAGGCATAATAGAAGAACCTGGTTCGTTTGCTGGAATAATTAATTCACCAATACCAGAACGTGGACCAGAAGCCATTAAACGTATATCGTTAGCGATTTTATTTAATGAAACAGCTAATTGCTTTAATGCACCATGAGTTTCTACTAAAGCATCGTGTGCTGCTAAAGCTTCAAATTTATTTTCTGCAGTTATAAAAGGTAAACCTGTGAAATCTGCAATATATTTAGCGACTAAAACATCATAACCAGCAGGAGTGTTTAAACCTGTACCTACAGCTGTACCTCCTAAAGCTAACTGGCTTAAATGTGCTAAAGAATTTTTTAATGCTTTTATACCAAAGTTTAATTGTGCTACATATCCAGAAAATTCCTGACCTAAAGTTAGGGGAGTAGCGTCCATTAAATGCGTACGTCCAATTTTTACAACATTAGCAAAAGCTTCAGATTTTGCTTGTAGTGTATCACGTAATTGCTCAACGCCAGGAATTGTAACTTCTACGATCTTTTTGTAAGCTGCAATATGCATTCCTGTAGGGAATGTATCGTTTGAAGATTGAGATTTATTTACATCATCGTTTGGTTGAATTGTTTTTTCACCTTCACCAATTTTCTTACCAGCAATCTCGTGAGCTCTGTTAGCAACAACTTCATTAACATTCATGTTACTTTGCGTACCAGAACCTGTTTGCCAAACTACCAATGGGAATTGATCATCGTGTTTTCCAGCTAAAATTTCATCACAAACTTGAGCGATTAAATCACGCTTTTCTTCAGCTAAAACACCTAACTCACAGTTGGTATAAGCAGCAGCTTTTTTTAAGTAAGCAAATCCATAAACTACTTCTAGTGGCATTGTTCCAGCTGGACCAATTTTAAAATTGTTTCTAGAACGTTCAGTTTGAGCTCCCCAATATTTATCAGCAGGTACTTTAACTTCACCCATGGTGTCCTTTTCAATTCTATATTCCATTGTTATTTATTTAGTATTTAAGAGTTTTCAAAGTTAATAAAACTCAAAGAAAAGTAAGATTAAAAACTATAATGAAATATTTTTAAAAAATCGTATTTAAATAATGAAAATAAGTGTTATTTTTGCATTCAGATAATTTTACAATAAGAACAGATGTTAGATTTTTCACAATTTTCAGGATTAGTATTATTCATGTTTATTTTTACAACTGGTTTTTGGTTGTTAATTTTCTTACTAACGTTTGTAGTTCCTTACTGGATTGGTGGAACTATCTGGGAAAATTTAAAATTAAAGAAAGAAGCTAAAAGAGCTGCTGAAGGAAAGTAGTTCTATTGAAAATATAGATTTAAAAGAGTTTACAATTTGTAAACTCTTTTTTTGTGCTTGAAACTTTAACAAAAAACAAATCGTTTATATAGTAGTTTGGAATGTGTTTTGATGGCTATTGATCATCAATTCAAATAAAAATAATTAACACTATTCCTATGAAAAACTTTATTCAAGCTCTATCTATTTGTTCTTTACTTTTCTTTATGTCTTGTTCCGATAATAAAGAAATTATTGATGATACTTCTCCGAAATTATTTATACAAAGTCCGACATTAATTTTTAATTATTCTACTGATATAGGAAATAGTAATGTTCCATATAGAGTAAATATTCAGGCAGAAGCTGCTGATGAAATAGAAATTGAATCGTTAAGTTTGAAAATTAAAGATGAACATGATAATATAATTATTGAGAAATCAATAAAAAGAAGTAAAGAAAATGCTCATATTTTAAGAATTTATGAAGGGTTTGAAACAACTGAGCCTGGTGTTTATACTGTAGAAATTGTTGCTAAAGATACTAGTGAGAATTATACGTTTGAATCTTTTACTTTTGAATATAATGACTAGTTATTAAATTTATAATGACGGCTTATTCTTGTAGCGTAAGTTGTTTTTAATTAAAACCATAAGTTTAATTTCCAAATAGTTAAATATTTAAGTATGAAAAATATAATTGCTTTTCTTTTTGCTATTCTTTTACTGGGGTGCAAGCAAGTAGATAAAAAAGAAGAAAAACATAATCTCCAACAAGATAAAGTTTTTAATAAATTAATTACTTCCATCGATAATTATGCTAATGAAACTTTGGAACATGGTAACATTAATACAATAAGTCTTGCTATTTATAAAGAAGGAAAGGTTTATCATAATTATTACAGTAAAAAAAGTGATAAACAAGTAAACCCTTCTGATGATATACACTTTGAAATTGCTTCAATAACTAAAGTTTTTACAGGATCTTTGGTTGCCAAAGCTGTATTAGAGAAGAAAATTAAATTAGAGGATGATATACGATTATACCTAAAAGGAGATTATTCTAATTTAGAATTTCAAGGAACTCCAATTACTATAAAAGATTTATTAACTTATACATTAGGTTTTAAAGATAGAAGGCCTCCAAAATTTGATCAACTGTGGAATGACATATCAAAAGGAATTTATGAAACCAAACCAATTGAGTATTCAGTTAATGATTTTTTAGAAGAGCTTACATCAGTTCAATTAGATAAAAAACCAGGTACATATTATGTTTACAACTCGGTAGGATCATAAATATTGGCTTATATCTTAGCGCAAGTATATGAAGATACTTATAACCATATGTTAACTAGGTTTTTAAATGAATTAGAAATGAAAAACTCTTACCTAGAGGGTAGGAATACTGATGACAAACAGCTTATTAATGGTTATGATGAAAACGGTAAGTTAGCTGTAAAAGCTAAAAGTATCTTATTAGGTGGAGGAGGAGGAATGGTTACTACACTTCCTGATTTAGTTAAATTTATGAAGTTTCAACTAGAAAGTGCTAATCCTTTAATAAAAGAATCAACTAAAGTATTATTTACAGATAGAGAAGGGGATAAAATAGCGTATTTATGGGATGTAGATTATGGTGAAAAGGAAGGTTTTTATTATAAGAAAACAGGAACTTCAAATGGAGTACAAAGTGTAATTTTAATTTGCCCTGATACCAACTATGGACTTATTTTAATAGCTAATAACACTTCTGAAAAAGCGTTTATTGATTGGGCTACATTATATAATAAAATAGAAACAGACCTGATTAATTATCCAATGAAAACTAAAGAGATTAAATAGTAAATCGAATACATTTAACTAAAAACAGCATACTAATTAAAAGTATGCTGTTTTTAGTTTTTACAGAGAATTAAAAAGCTTCTCCGCCTCCGCCATCATATTCTCTTTGTGGACGCTCTCTTTTCTTCTTTTGATTGAATCGATACGTAAAACTCAATGTAATTTGACGTTCTCTCCATTGGAATTCTTGATCAGCAATAGTAGAAGGATTTTCTTGACTTGGGTTAAATGTTTGACTTCTTCTGATTCGACCGTTAAGTAAATCATTTACATTAAGTACTAAAGTAGCTTTATCTTTAAATAGATCTTTACTAAAGGCTAAATTTGTAACAAAAACTCCATCTCGTTTACCTTGAGCATTTTCTTGTGGTCCTCGATAACGAACTCTTGTTTGCCATTGAATTTTGGCAGGTAACGTAATTCTTGAATTAAATCGTAAAAACCAACTTTCATTATTTACTTCAGGTAACAACGTTGTTATTTCTGTACCATCTGTTGCTCTTGATGTAAATGAAAATTCATCAGTTTTAAATTTAAAATAATTAAAAGTTGTCGATAAACGCATCCATTTTAAAGGATTGTAATTCGTAGTTAGTTCAAAACCATATCTGTCTTCACTATTAAGGTTTAATGGTTGACGAACAAACACATTTGTAGGTTGTCCATTAACAATTCTTTCTTCAATAATAGAAACAGGACGAATTAAATCTGTAGATAGTTGATAATAAATAGATGAGTTTAAGGTTAATTTTCCTAATCTAGTAATATATCCTAAATCATAAGAATTTGTAAAGGTAGGTGTCAAATCTGGGTTTCCTTTAAAAACATTTGTAGCAGAACTTCTACTTTCAAATGGATTTAAAAACCAAAAACGAGGTCTTCGTAAACGTCTACTATAACCTAAAGTGATGTTATCTGTATCATTTAACTCATACCCTAAGTTTATGGTAGGAAATACTTGTGTGAAATTTTTATCTGAAGTTTCATTAGTGTTAATTAGTAATAAATCAATATCTGTAGTTTCAACTCTAAGTCCTAATAAATAAGAAAATTTATCGAATTTACTACCAAATTGAGCATAATGAGCATAAATGTTTTGTTTGAATTCTATGTTATTTGATGGATCAGGATTTAATGGATTTCCGTTTGCATCACGAACTCTAAAATCTGAATTTAAATCTTGAAATTCAGATTTATGCCCTAGTTCTAATTGATGTTTCTCACCAATAGGTAGTACATAATCTATTTGAAATAAAGTATTGGTTGATGAAGTAAATTGACTATTTAATTCGGATAAAGTATTGTTATCTGTAATATCGGAAAATTCATCTTCATTATTACCACTTATTTGAAAATCTACAGTTAACTTTTGTCCTTTATCGTCTAAATTGTTGGAGTAATTTAAAGAAAATTGTTTATTATTTCCATCTTCTCTTTCGTTTTCAATTCTAGTAATTTGATCTAAACTTTGTCGGTTTGCATCTAAGATATCAGTAAAGTTAGTAGCAATATCATCTCCATTATTATTTCTGTAAAAAAATGTCCCAGTAATAGAGCTATTTTTATCTAGATAGTATTCTAATCCTAGAGAACCATTATAGTTATTGTTTTTTCTTTGAAATTTTCTGTCTTCGGTTCTAAAACCTGTAATAGTTCCGTTATCTAAATTTGTAAAATCACTAAAAGAGTTACCAGGTCCATTTCTATGAGAGAAACCTAGGTTTGTAAATATGTTAAACTTTTTAGTTCTATAATTTAAGTTTCCTGAAGTTTGGAATAAATCTGGATTACCAATAGACAAATTTAAAGATCCATTAAAACCAGTCACTTTTCCTTTTCTAAGAATAATGTTTAAAATACCAGCAGTTCCTTCAGCATCATACCTGGCAGAAGGAGAGGTGATTACTTCTACTTTTTCAATAGCGTCAGCAGGTAAATTTCGTAAAGCATCAGTTCCATTTAACCCAACAAGTGCAGAAGGCTTACCATCGATTAAAATCCTTACATTTTCATTACCGCGTAAACTAACAGCACCTTCAGCATCAACATTAACAGAAGGAACATTATCTAGAACGTCAGAAGCATTTCCTCCTTTTATAGTCATGTCTTTTCCTACGTTATAGATTTTTTTATCTAATCGAATTTCTACTGTAGATTTTTCAGCAATAATTTCTACTTCATCTAAGGTTTCAGCGTCTTCTTTTAATCCTATGATTCCAAGGTTAGTACTAGATGTAACTGTTTTTTGAGGTAATTGCTTAGTTTTAAAACCAATAAATTCAACTTTCATTTGATAGGTTCCTTTAGGAACATCAACTGAAAATTTACCACTACTATCTGTAACTCCTCCAGTAATTTTCTTTGTTTTTACGTTTGTAAGTATTAAAGTAGCATACTCTAAAGGTTGTTTAGAATTTGTTTCTATAATTTTACCACTAATAGTGATTTTAGCGGTTTTTTGTGCATAACTTGCTATACTAATAAGCATCACAAGTAAAGTAATTTTTTTCATTTAATATCGGTTAATAGATAATCCTATTTTAGACCACGAAGTTCTGTAATGGTTTAAACACTCAATGTTAAAAGTCTGTTAAAGAAAAAAGGCCTAAAAGTTAAACAACTTTTAGGCCTTTAAATCAAAAAATCTTAGTAAGAAGATTATGCTTTTTCAGTAGTACAACATTCTTTTTTTGTACTTTCATTGCAAGCTTTTTTATCTCCTTTATCTTTACAACAGTCTTCTTTAGATCCTGCCTTACATTCTTTTTTAGACGATTCTGAAGCTTTGTAAGTTTCACCATCACCAATGCTCTCAACAAAAGAAATTAAATCAGCCTTTTGTAATTTATCTCCGTCGTATTTTATAGTTGCAATACTATCATTAAAAACAACTTTAGCATCTAAAACACCTTCTTTTTTTGCTAGTTTAGATTCAATAGTTTTAGCACAACCTATTTCACAAGACATTCCAGATACATTTAAAGCTAAAGTTTCTGCGTGTGCAATTTGAGTTGTTGGTACTTCTTTCGTTTTATCTTTTTTTGCTTCAGTACTACAAGCAATTGTAACAAAGCTTAAAAGAAATAAAGCAAATACTATTTTAAATACTTTCATAGTAGACTTTTATTAAATTATTATACAAATTTATTAAAAAAGATTTGTAAACGATTAAAATACACGATTTTTGTGTTTTTAAATTTAACCAATGATTAAACTTCAACAGAAATGGCTTTATTTAATTTTCCTTGCTTTGGTATGGGGAAGTTCTTTTATACTGATGAAAAAAGCTTTAATTGGATTAACACCATTGCAGGTTGGGGCTTTAAGAAGTTTAATCGGAGCAATTTTTATTGTTATAATAGGGTATAAATCATTGAAAGAAATTCAGAAAAAACATTGGAAATATGTTTTTGTAAGTGCTATGACTGGAACTTTTTTTCCAGCATTTTTGTACGCTTTTGCAATTTCAGGAATAGATAGTTCTATTGCTTCTATTTTAAATTCGCTAACACCATTTAATACTTTAGTTATTGGGCTTATGTTTTTTAACACAATGTTTAGTAAAAGGCAATTTATAGGGGTGTTAGTTGGATTAGCAGGGACTTCTGTTTTAATTTTACAAGGAGCGAATTTAAATCCAGATCAAAATTATTGGTATGCACTATTACCCATATTAGCATCAATTGGGTATGCTTGTAATGTTAATATCATTAAAAAACATTTACAAGACCTTAAACCTCTAGCAATAACAACAGGAAATTTCATTATAATTTTAGTTCCAATGTTTATTGTATTGTTTTACACTGGTTTTTTTACTTCTTTACAGTTTAATACTATAACATATCAGAGTTTATCTTATGTGGCAATTTTAGCAATAATTGGTACTGCAGTAGCTAAGGTTGTCTTTAATAAACTAATACATATTTCGTCTCCTGTTTTTTCAACTTCAGTTACTTATTTAATACCTATTGTAGCTGTTTTGTGGGGTGTTTTAGATGGAGAACAATTAAGTATTATACAATTACTAGCAGGAATTGTTATTTTATTTGGTGTGTATTTGGTGAATAGGAAGAAGTAATAGTGTTTTTAAATTAGAAAGTTAGAAAGTTAGAAAGTTAGAAAGTTGGAAAGTTGGAAAGTTGGGAAATTTTAAACGATTTATAATTAAAAACTTCGTGTAAATTAATAGAACTATTTTTTCCTTACACAAGATCAAAAAAACGGTTAGTGTGTATTATTTTAGTCGTTAATTGCATTACTCTTTCAATACTTAATTCGGGTTAAAGCATAAAAAAAACGCCTTGAAGGCTGAGCAAACAAGACGTTTTTATAAAATTGTAGTTTAAATTTTATTTGAAGTCTGCATCACTAACACCTTCGTTTAATTTAATCTCTTTAATTTCAAAGTTTAATAACATAGGTCCTTGTTTTACAGAAGTCTTGTAAGGAAACTTAATACCATTTACTTCTCTATAATCTGAAAAAGTAGTAGGTACTTGTTGATCTCCTCTAGGAGTTTTAATAGTCCTAATCGTTTTTACTTTATAACCTGTTTTGATATCGTAAAATACTTCAAGATCATTATATTTAATTACATAAGCATTACTACCATCAACAGACTCAATACGATCTAATTTACCAGATTTATAAATTTCATCTTCAAAAGGCATTTTTTTAGCTTTTGCCTCTTCTAATTGTTTTTCATTAAAATCAAGTCTACGACCTTGTTGTTCTAAATATCCCTTTTCACCATCAAAAACATTTTTCATAAAAGTTTGTCCCATTCCAGTTAATACTGTTGCATTTTTGTTAGGAAAAGAACTCTTAGCTGTTAACACCACATCAATTCCTTGTACTTTTCCGTTAGCAACAGTCATAAGAGATTTTACGTTATCTAGCTTATCTTTACCACCAATGGCCTTAAAGTAACTATTCACTACAGTTGCTGCAGACATTCCTTTAGGAATAGGTAAACTCATTTCTGGTTTTGAAGTAGGATTTCCTTTCTTATCAAAATATTTAATTGCGTAGTCCGTTGTTTTTTCAAGATTTGTTAAAACATCAGTAGCTTTACCAGTAATAAATATTCTTGCTTTGTCACCTTTAAAGTATTTAATAGCTGCGTTTTGAAGATCATCTAATGTTACGGCATTAATATTTTCTAAATATTTTTCATAAAAATCTTCAGGTAAATTATAACGTGCAATATTTAAAGCATAATTAGCAACTGTTCTTGGTTTTTGTACATCCATTACAAAATTACCCACATATTCAGCTTTCGCATTTTTTAGTTCTTCTTCAGAAACTTTTTGATAACGAATTTTATTAATCTCTTTTTGTAATTCAACAACAGAACTATCAGTTACCATATTACGAACACTAGCTGTAGCTCTAAACGTGCCTGCATATCTACTCTGACTTAAACGAGAATACGATCCATAAGTATATCCTTTATCTTCACGTAAGTTCATAAATAAGCGAGCAGTACCACCACCACCTAAAATTTTGTTAGCAAGTAATCCTGCATAATAATCTTTATCACCTAATGTTAAGTCTACATTGTTAACCACAGCGATTTCAGATTGTACAGCGTTAGGCATATTTACAAAGTTGATTTCTGTTGTCTCAGGATTTGTAGTTTTAGGTAATGTATAAGATGGAATTGTACCTTTTTTCCAATCCTTAAATAAGCTTTTAATTAATTTTTTAGTTTTCTTAGGGTTGATATCTCCAACAACTACTAAGTAAGCATTATTAGGTTTGTAATATGTATTATAATGATTTTTAACGTCTTCTAGAGAAATGTTTTTAATAGACTCTGAAGTTGTGTATTCACCAAATGGGTGATTTTTCCCGTATGTCAAATAATCTTCAACACGACGTGCAATTGAAGTAACATTTGTCTCATTATTTTTTAAACCGTCTAAGGTTCTTTCTACTTCTTTATCAAATTCTTCTTTAGTAAACACAGAATTCTTAACTCCATCTGCCATTAATCCTAATATTTCAGGGAAATATTTTTTTAATGAAGAAGCAAAAGCTCCTGAACTAAAAAAGTTAAGATTGGCACCTAAGTAATCTACCTTTTCGTTAAAGTCATCTTTTGAAATATTTGTAGTTCCATTTCCTAATAAACCTCCAAATAAACCAGATATACCTGCTTTATCTCCAGCGAAAAAAGGTTTGTTATCTATAGAAAGGTTTGCAGAAACTCTTGGTAATTTATGGTTTTCTACCATAATTACTTTTAATCCGTTCGGTAACGTAAATTTCTCAGGTTTTCCTAACTTTACTTTTGGAGCTGGTCCTGGTTTAGGTTGTTGATTTAAATCTCGTTGCGCATAAGTAGCAAATGTCATTGCTAAAATGGCTATGAATGATACTATTTTTGTTTTCATGATATTGTTTCGTTCTTTTTAATTGATACTATTTCTTTTGCTTTGGTAAATATTCCATCACTAATCGTTGATTAGGATTTAAATATTTCTTTGCCACCTCTTTAATATCTTCTCTTGTAATTGATCGATAGATATCTATTTCAGTATTAATTAAGTTTGTGTCTCCGTACAACATATTGTATGTAGCTAATGAACTAGCAATACCTTCAACACTTGAATTTGAACTCACAAAGTCGTTTTCAAATTGATTTTGTAATTTTTGAAAATCTTTTTCAGAAATTAATTCATTTTGAATTTTTAAAATCTCGTCATCAATTTCCTTAAGTAGATCCATAAGTTTATTTTTTCCTAATGGTATTCCGAATAAAGCATACGTTCCATAATCTTCTTGACTTAAATTTACAGCTTGAACAGCTAAAGCCATTTTCTTTCTATCTACTAACTTTTTATACAAAACAGAACTTTTACCAGTACTTAAGTAAGTAGAAATCATATCTAAAACTCTAGAATCTCTTGTTTTCATAGAAGGCGTTCTGTAGGCTGCAATTACAGCAGGAATTTGAATATTCGGATCGTAAGCCTTAGCATTTATTTGTTCCGTAATTGGATCTTCTTTTGGGAAGTTTTTTACAACATCTTCACCTCTTGGGATTCTTCCAAAATAGGCTTTAATTAATTTTTTAGCTTCTTTAACATTAATATCTCCAGCAACTACTAAAGTAGCATTGTTTGGAACATAAAACTTTTTATTAAAAGCTAAAAATTCCTCTAAAGTAGCAGCATCTAAATGTTCCATTTTTCCAATAGTAGTACCTTTATATGGGTGTTTCTTGAATAAATGTTTCTTAACATTTGGAAGGATTTGTCTATATGCTGCATTATCATATCGAAGTCTTTTCTCTTCCTTTACAACTTCATTTTGTGTATCAACACCACCTTGTTTAATAATAGGGTGTAATAAACGTTCAGACTCCATCCATAATCCTAATTCTAAATTATTAGAAGGGAATATTTCATAGTAATAAGTTCTATCATCTGTGGTGTTTGCATTATTTCTTCCTCCATTAGAAGAAACAATTTTAAACCAATCACCTTTTTTGATATTTTTAGTTCCTTCAAACAGTAAGTGTTCAAAAAAGTGAGCCATTCCAGTTCTGTCTGGTTGTTCATCTTTGGCACCAACATGATACATAACGGAAGTAATTACTACAGGTGCAGACTTATCTTGGTGTAAGATAACATGCATTCCGTTGTTTAGATCATACTCTTCGAATTCTACTTGTTGGGATTTAGCTGTAAATACAGCAAATGCAGTAGCTAGAGTAAATATTATTTTTTTCATTAGTTAAAATTTGTTTTATCAATGATTTTTTAACTTGACGTTCATCAAACAAAATTGTTACATTGAAATTAATGGTTTTATTTTTACTTTTGATTTCACAAAGATAAGTACAATTGTATAAAGCGTCTTTTTTATTAACACTTTTTAGGTATAATAAGTTGTTTTACAGAATTAAAAACGTATATTTGCACCCGCATTTTGAGATAAAATGTGATAAGTAATTAAAAATAAACGCAAAACAATTCGTATGTATGCAATCGTAGAGATAGCAGGGCAGCAATTTAAAGTAGCAAAAGACCAAAAAGTTTACGTTCATCGTTTACCAGAGGAAGAAGGTTCTAAAGTAACTTTTGACAAGGTAATGTTAATAGATGACAATGGAAGCGTAACTATTGGCGCCCCAGCTATAGAAGGTGCAGGTGTAACTGCAAAGATTTTAGGACACTTAAAAGGAGACAAAGTAATCGTTTTCAAGAAGAAAAGAAGAAAAGGTTACAAAAAGAAAAATGGTCACCGTCAGTATTTAAGTGAAATTCAAATTGAGAGTATTGCTGCTTCAGGAGTAAAGGCTAGTAAGAAAGCTGCTCCAAAAGCTAAGGTAGAGCCTAAAGTAGAAGTTGCTAAAACTGAAGCTAAAAAAGCTGCTCCAAAAAAATCAACTTCAAAAAAAGGAGATGATTTAAAGAAAATTGAAGGAATTGGTCCTAAAATTGCTGAAACATTAGCTGCGGCAGGAATTTCAACTTTTGCTGAATTAGCTAAAACTGAACCAGCAAAGATTTCTGAAATCATCGCAAATGTTAGAGGTAACCATGTTACTGATACTTGGCCAAAGCAAGCTGAATTAGCTGCTGAAGGTAAATGGGATGAATTAAAAGAATGGCAAGACAAGTTAGACGGAGGCGTTGAAAAATAAATCCGTAAGTTTAACCTATAAAACTCAATAAGAAATGGCTCATAAGAAAGGTGTCGGTAGTTCGAAAAACGGTCGTGAATCGGAATCGAAACGTTTAGGAGTAAAGATTTTTGGTGGACAAGCTGCAATTGCAGGTAATATTATCGTTCGTCAAAGAGGAACTCAACATTACCCAGGTGAGAATGTTTACATGGGAAAAGATCATACTTTACATGCTAAAGTTGATGGTGTTGTTAAATTCCAGAAGAAAAGAGACAACAGATCATATGTGTCTATACTTCCATTTGAAGCATAGAAAACATAGTACAATACATAAAAAAGCTCAACATTTACGTTGAGCTTTTTTTATTTAAATTTTATTCAAAATGATTTAATATTTAAATAAACTTAAAAAAGAAAATGAAAATAGTAAAGGAATATTCTTCAGGAGGAGTCATTTTTCGTGAAGTTAATAATGAAAATAAAGAAGTTTTGCTTATTCGTGTAAGAAAGAATGGATTTGAATTGCCTAAAGGACATATAGAACAAGGTGAAAGTGAATCACAGGCAGCAATCCGAGAATGTTGTGAAGAAGTAGGTATTATTAATGACTTAGCATTAGGGGATAAAGTAGGAGAGATATCGTATACTTTTTCATCAAAAAATAAGACTATTCAAAAAAAAGTCTCTTATTACGCTATTACTTTTAGCGAAGAGTTTAATTATGTTAAACCTAAAAACACCCGTGAAATCATATGGGTTTCAGAAAGAGAATTGGAGGCAATTGAACTTGTAAATGAAGAGTTACGCCCAATTATAGCTAAATGTCTGTTATAAGATTAAACTCTATCATAATTAGATTTGTAAAATATCTTACATTATATCTCAGCATTCCATTCATTATAGAATTGCTCCAGAAAATGCTCCATATATTCATGGCGTTGTTGTGCCATTAATCTTCCAGAATTTGTATTCATCTTATCTTTTAAAAGTAAAAGCTTCTCATAAAAATGATTTATAGTTGGAGTTGTAGATTTTTTGTACTCTTCTTTAGTCATATTTAAATTAGGCTTTATTTCAGGGTTGTATAAAGCTCTATTTTTAAATCCGCCATAATTAAAGCATCTAGCGATACCTATAGCACCAATTGCATCCAAACGGTCTGCATCTTGAACAATATCTAATTCGATTGACGTAAATGCTTGTTTAAAGTTTCCTCCTTTAAATGATATGTTCTCAATAATTTTTATCACATGAGTGATTGTAGCCTCATCTACTTGTTGACTCTCTAAAAATACGCTAGCTTTTTTAGGTCCAATTGTTTCATCTCCGTTATGGAATTTACTATCAGCTATGTCATGTAATAAAGCACCTAAAGCAATAACTAATTCATTACCTTTCTTTTCTTGTGCTGCAATTTTCATTGCGTTTTTATAGACGCGTTCAATATGGAAAAAATCATGTCCGCCTTCTGCACCTTGTAAAACATCTTTAACATGTTCGATAGTATTATTTACTATTTCTTTAATATCATTCATAGTTCAAAAATAAAAAATCCTACTGTTGAAAGTAGGTATTTATATTTGTACTGAAATTATGCTGTAACAGGACTTTTAATTAAGTTTTTACTCACTAAATATTCTGCAATTTGAACAGCGTTAGTAGCAGCTCCTTTTCTTAAATTATCAGAAACAATCCAAAGATTTAAAGTGTTTGGTTGTGATAAATCTCTACGGATACGTCCAACAAATACTTCATCTTTACCATGAGCATTTAAAGGCATTGGATATTCGTTATTTTCAATATCATCTTGAACAACCACGCCAGGAGTTTCAGCTAAAATTTGTCGAACTTCATTTAATTCAAAGTCGTTTTCAAACTCAATATTTACAGATTCTGAATGGCCACCAACTACAGGGATTCTAACAGCTGTAGCCGTGATTCCTATACTTGCATCGTTTAATATTTTATGAGTTTCTCTAGTTAATTTTAATTCTTCTTTAGTATAACCAGCTTCTTCAAAAACATCGCAATGTGGTAATGCATTTTTATGAATAGGGTGTGGGTAAGCATTTTCGCCATCAACACCATTAACTTCATTTTCTAATTGACGAACAGCTTTAACACCAGTTCCTGTAATGGATTGATATGTTGAAATTACCAATCTTTTCATATCATATTTCGAATGTAAAGGAGCTAAAGCCATTACCATTTGAATAGTAGAGCAGTTTGGATTAGCAATGATTTTATCATTTTCAGTTAACTCATTCGCATTAATTTCTGGTACGACTAACTTTTTCGTAGGATCCATTCTCCAAGCAGAAGAATTATCGATTACAGTTGTACCAACTTCAGCAAATTTAGGCGCCCATTCTAAGGATGTGCTTCCACCAGCAGAAAATAAAGCAATATCTGGTTTTAAATTCACTGCATCTTGTAATCCGATTACACTATAAGTATCACCTTTAAAATACATTTCTTTACCTACAGAACGTTCTGAAGCAACTAAATATAGTTCGCTAATATTAAAGTTTCTTTCTTCTAGTATTTGTAACATTACATTACCTACCATTCCTGTTGCACCTACTACAGCTACTCTCATGATGAAATATTTTTATACTTTGATTTAAATTTCTTGTTACAAATTTCAGAAAAAAAAGTTTTAAAACATCTTTTAAAGTGTATAAAATACACAGTATGTTTAAAATTAAACAAATTGATGATTAGTAATTAAAAACTAAAATTCTGTACATTTGCAGCCTAAAATATTGTTTAACTTAAAAAGGTATAGCATGCAACTGTACAACAAGTTAAGCGCTGATGAACGCGCTAAATTAATTGATGAAGCGGGAAAAGACCGTATAACTATTTCTTTCTATCAATATTATAAGATAGAAAACCCTCAAATTTTTAGAGATAAACTATTCATTGAATGGAATGCATTAGATGTTCTTGGTAGAACTTATGTTTCTTATGAAGGAATTAATGCACAGATTTCTGTACCAGCTGAGAATTTTTTAGCATTAAAAGATCAATTAGATAGTATTACTTTTCTAAAAGATATTCGACTAAATGTTGCTGTTGAGCAAGACAATAAATCTTTCTTAAAGCTTAAAGTGAAAGTTCGAAAAAAGATTGTTGCTGATGGATTAAATGATGATACTTTTGACGTAACGAACAAAGGCATACATTTATCTGCTGATGAGTTTAATAAAATGTTAGAAGATCCTAATACTGTATGTGTGGATATGCGTAATCATTATGAGAGTGAGATAGGGCATTTTCAAGGAGCTGTAACACCGGATGTTGATACGTTTAGAGATTCTCTAGATATTATTGAAGAGGATTTAAAAGCGCATAAAGAAGATAAAAACCTATTAATGTATTGTACGGGTGGAATCCGTTGTGAAAAGGCTTCTGCATATTATAAGCACAAAGGTTTTAAAAATGTTTTCCAATTAGAAGGAGGAATTATAGAATATACCAGACAAGTGAAGTCTGAAGGATTAGAGAATAAGTTTATAGGTAAGAACTTTGTGTTTGATCACAGAAGAGCTGAGCGTATTTCTGAGGACGTGATTTCTAATTGTCATCAATGTGGTAAGCCTTGCGATACTCATACAAACTGTGCAAATGAGGCTTGTCATTTACTATTCATACAATGTGATGAATGTGCTGAGAAAATGGAAAATACATGTTCTGTAGAGTGTCAAGAAATTATTCATTTACCTTATGAAGAGCAAAAAGCTTTGCGTAAAGGAAAGCAAGCAAGCAATAAGATTTTTAAGAAAGGAAGATCTGAGAAATTAAAGTTTCAAAAAAGTAATTTATAAAATTAGCTGTCTGAAGTTAAAAGACAATAGTTGACATAAAATCATAAAAAAACGCCGCATTTGACATGGGCGTTTTTTTGTTTCTAGCTTTAGTAGACTATTTTTTCTTCTTTTGAGCTGCTCTTTTTTGAGCTTCTTGTTGTTCTTGAGCTTGTTTCATTGCCGCATCTAAACGTTCTCTAAATTTACTCTTTTTAACAGGCTTCTTTTTATTCTCTTCAATTTGTGCATGAATTTTCTTTTCATCGATAACATAGTTCTTTATCACAAACATAATTGCTATCGTTAATAAATTCGAAATAAAATAATATAAACTTAATCCACTTGCATGATTATTAAAAAAGAATAACATCATAATAGGAGAGAAGTAAATCATGTACTTCATCATCTTACTCATATCTGGCATTCCTTCTTGTGTAGGTGCTTGCATAGCAGATTGCTGACTCTGATTCATTTTCATGTAAAAGAAAATTGCAATAGAAGCTAAAATTGGAAATAAACTAATATGATTTCCATAAAGAGGAATATTAAATGGAAGCTTTGCTACAATATCATAAGAAGATAAATCATTTACCCATAAGAAAGCTTTTTGACGGAAATCTATATTAGTTGGGAAAAATTTAAATAAAGCAAAGAATACGGGCATTTGTAATAGCGCAGGTATACAACCAGACATCATACTCACCCCGGCTTTTCGTTGAACAGCCATAACTTCTTGTTGACGCTTCATTGCGTTTTCAGAACCAGGATACTTTTTATTAATTTCTTCCATTTCTGGTCGAATAACTTTCATCTTAGCACTAGATAAGTACGACTTGTATAATACTGGAGATAAAATGATTCTAACAACGATTGTCATTAAAATTATGATAAGACCATAGTTTCCTAAAAATCCTTTTAATACATTAAATACAGGGTAGAAAATTGTTCTATTTAAGAAACCGAAAATACCCCAGCCTAAATCAGAAATTTCTTTTAAATCTGTTCCTTCATATGTACTTAGTAAATTGTAATCTGTAGGTCCGTAATACCACTCCATATTGTAATTTAATTCCCCGTTCTTAAGCGCTAAAGGAGTTTTTAAACTAAACGTTTTTGTATGCAGGCTGTCTACATCTTCGCCTAAATAATCTACAGATTTTAATTTAGCATCATTAAAAGGAGTGTCTGTAAGTAGTGCAGCGGAGAAAAAGTGTTGTTTATAAGCTACCCATTCAATATCGCTAGCTACTTCATCATCTTTCATTTGAAGATAGTCTACATCTCCGTTTTCTTTGTAATAGTAGTATGTGTATGTATTTTCTGTACGCATACTCTTTTCTTTTCGTAAAGATTTTAAGTTCCAATCAAGATTAATATCTTGTGAACTGTTGATCACAGAACTTAATCCCTGAGAACGAACAGCGAAACCAATTCTGTAGTCATTTTTTGACTTAATTTCGTAGCGATACTCTAAAAACTGACTATCAGAAACCTTAAGTTTCATTGAAAGAATAGTATTGTCGCCATTTTTAGTTTCTTTTGGTTCAAATAATAAATCTTGAGTATTTAAAATACGATTATCTGTTGTACCAAAATTAATGTTGAAGTTCGCATTTTTATTATTAATAATATGCAATGGTAAAGAATCATAGGTTTTGAAATTCTTCACTAACGCTTTGGTGATTTGTCCACCTTTATTACTAATAGTTAACTGAATTACATCATTTTCAATTACTGTTTCGCCATCTTTTCCATTGATAGCGCTAAGTGCAAAAGCTCCTAATTGATTTTTTAAAGCAACTTGTCGTAACGAATCATTAGTTACAAGTCCATCATTATCAATAATGTTAGTTGCAGGATTTGCTGTTGTAGTTTGTTCAGTTGGTGTAGTGTTTGGTTTTTCAGTATCAACTTCAGGTTTTCTAGAATTTAAATACCATAGTAAAATCCCACCTAATAATAACATTCCTATGAATGAGTTGAAATCAAATTTTTTTTCTTCCATCGATATACGTTAAATGTCAACTTGTCATTACCTCAGAAAACTGAATGATAAAAACGCGACAAATGTAGCAAAACTACATCTTATTTTAGTTGTTTAGTTATAATTAATTTATACATTGTTTATAGTACAATTGGTGTTCCGTTTTCTATTTTTGTTACAGAATATTTTTTACGATGAAAAAATACACAGTACAGAAAGCTCCTTTTATAGTTCCTACTACAGATGGAAAACTTATTGAAGAACATTTTGGAAATGCTACCGATGGTAACTCAAAGGTAAGTATTGCTCATATGGTAGCACCTACTGGTTGGAGTGAACCCTTTCAGACTCCCGAATTTGAAGAGTATACTTATATCATAAAAGGAAAGAAACAATTTATTATAGACGGTGAAACTATTGTGTTAGCTGCAGGAGAGTCGATTAAAATCGAAAAGAATGTAAGGGTACAATATTCGAATCCCTTTACTGAAGAATGTGAATATTTAGCAGTTTGTTTACCTGCTTTTTCTATAGATTTAGTGCATAGAGAGGAGAAATAAAAAGAGCTAGTCAAAAAAGTAAATTATAAATCATTTTATTTACAAATCGACAATCAGGTATTTGATTACTATCTACTTGTGTCAGGTTGTGTCAAAATTTTAACCATATACTACTTCATGTTGAAGTAGTCAATTTTTGGATTGATAATTTAAGTTTAAAATGATTTTATTCTATTTAAATAATTACTTTTTTGACTAGCTCTTAAAGCTTCAATTTTTTTGATATCTCCTTATTCACAAATATCAGATAAACAACAATGTGTTTCTTGTGAACCTAAGCAACAGCCATTAGGTAATGAAAATCCACCACAAGTTGTACATTGTAAGGCAGAATATTGAGGACATGTTGCACCAAATCCTCCACTAATGTTTTGTTGTTGTTGCTTACTCAACGTTTTCCCAAAATTCAAAATAGATTTTTTCATAATAATTATACGTTTAAAGTTATTTAAGCTTAAAGATTGAACTTAAATTTCATAAGAACAATAGGGATTTCAAAATTGTGTTTTATTTTTTCAAAAGCGTTGGTAGTTCATGGATTGATAGTTTGTAACTTATTTATAACTAATTAAATAATTTATAAGGTTAAAATATTGGTGTTTTAAAATTATCTTATAAATATTGCAATGTAATTTCTTAGCTATTGAAACAATTTATTTATGTTCGTTACCATTTGGATTAATACAAACATAAATAATTCTACCAATACAGTAGGTTTGTATACAATCTTCTAATGCAGAACACCCTATGCCTCCATTATTACAATTTTTCATTCCACAGCCGTTAAAAGGTATTACTCCTAAGCTACTTCCTATAATCAGTTGTTGTTCTTTTCTGTCTAAAATATTTCCTAAATTTAGAATTGATTTTTTCATAATAATTAAATTGTTTAAATTATTTAATTCAAATATGAAGTATTTGAATTGATATTACAATTATAATTTCGTTTT
This sequence comes from uncultured Tenacibaculum sp., assembly GCA_947501615.1. GTDB lineage: Bacteria > Bacteroidota > Bacteroidia > Flavobacteriales > Flavobacteriaceae > Polaribacter. The sequence goes on from CANMWK010000001.1 coordinate 150,958, forward strand.
CGTAAGGCTTTATTTCATGAACGTTTTTTAAATGAAAGTTAGGTTATTACGGGTTCAAAAAAGTTGTAAAGTTTAATAATAAGTATTCTTGATAAGTACAGTTACTAGAATTTTTATAAGGTCTTGCAACTATAACATTATCAGTGATAATACCTAAGTAATTTTGACTTACATTAGATACACTAAGGACTCCATTTGGATCACTTTTAGGAGATGCTATCGATGAATGACGAAATCCACTATTAAAACTATCATGACTTAATGGATGTGCAGTAGATGTAATAGAATATGGTAAATTCTGATTTACTAAAGGGTGTAATCCTTCAGGTAAGTAGAGTTCGATACAGTTTTTTTCTAAAATAGATCTTAAAAAAGCATTTGTAGCACCTTCGTTGTATGCACCTGGAGGCATTAAGCAAATTTCCTCTACATCTTCATCACATGTAATTATTGGGTGAGGAGGAGATTGTGTTCCAAAAATCGGATCTTTTTTAGGAGGGTCTTTTTGTATATATGATCTCAAAACATTTTTAAATTGAGATTTAAAATTTAAATTAGAATGTTCTCCTATTAATTCATGTAATGTTATTACTTTTCTACCTTGTAGGGCATTGAAAAACTCTATTCTATTGCTATTATCTGACATGATTACTTGTGCAGTAATGTAGGATACCCATTGTAATTTTTTTTGAAGTTTAGCATTTGTATTGTTCTGAAAAGGAATACGTCTACCTTTTAGTTCTTTTTCAATGTTTTCTGCTTCTATCTCTTCTATTATTTCTGTATTACCTTCACAAGCTAATAGTACTAGTAAAGAAACGCTAACAATTAATTTAAATATTTTCATTTTAATAGATTTTATATGTGAATGACTAGCCAAGTTATACTTTTAAATTTAAGGTAAAAACATGGATTTCAAATTAGATAGTTATAATTTAAAATTTGTAGCTATTATTTTTAAAAGCGATTAAAAAATTTTTTCTAAAGTATATTCTTTTCTTCTTGTAGATACAGGTACTTTCACATTATTATTAAGCATTAAAAAGCCTTTTTTACTGTATTTTATAACATGCTTTTTATGTACAAGATAGGATTGATGGCATCTTACAAATTTTTGATCTGATAATAGTTCTTCTACTTTTTTCGCAGATTTTGAGATTACTATTTTTTCTGTAACTGTAGTATAAAATGTAGTATAATTACCTTCTGATTTACAGTAAAATATATCATCTTCATGAATAGCAAAAACATGGTCTGATGTTTTTAAAATGACTCTTTTATTTGTGCTAACTTCATTAAAATACTCGTTGGAAACGGCTATAGATTTTTCTAAATCTTCTTTCGTATTAGATTGTTTAATAGCTTTGTAAACAGCATTGTTAAATTCATCGTCATCAATAGGTTTTAGAATGTAATCTAAGGCTCCAACTTTAATCGCCTTAATGGCATGCTTATCAAAACCAGTAATAAAAATAATTTCAAAGTTTTTATATTCTAATTGTACTAAAATATCAAAGGCAGTTTCTTGACCTAAATTAATATCCAAAAAAAGTAAATCAGGTTTGTGTTTGTGTATCTCCTCAAGAGCTGTACTAACAGTAGAAGCTTCAGAAACTATTTTAATTTTGTCGCTAAATGTTCCTACTATTTTCTTTTTAATATCTTTTCGTACATGATCTTCATCATCAATAAGTATAGCTTTAATCATTTTCAGAAAGTTTATAAGGTATTTCGAACGTAACTATAACGCCATTAGTATGGGTTTTGTTTTTGATTTCCACTCCTTTATTTACCGTTTTTTTTAAGTAGTTATTTATTAATTGAGTAGAAGATATCCTTGTGTTTTTTTTGTCAGTTTTACTACCATTTCCATTATCGTCAATACTACATGCTATAGTTTTTTCTTTTAATGTCATTTTAAGATGAATTTCTCCAAGCTTATTTTGCATTCCCATAATACCATGTTCAATGCTATTTTCTATAAAAGGTTGTATGAGCATTGGAGGAATATATATGAAATCATCTTCATGTAAATTTGTTAAACTAACTTGAAATTTAAATGTGTTAGGAAACCTTAACTGTTGTAATTCAATATATTTATGTAACGCTTCTATTTCATCTTGTAATAGGATATAATTTTCAGTTGAATTTTCTAATATTAAACGTAATAGTCTAGAAAATTTTAAAAGATATTTTGTAGCTAATTTTGGTGTTTCTTCAATTTTATTTTGAATAGCATATAAAGTATTAAATGTAAAATGGGGATTCATTTGTAAACGCAGTAAACGTTGTTGCATTTGTAAATTGTGCTTTTCAAAATTATATTTTCGTTGTTTATAGAAAAGATACCCTACAATAATAAGTAGTGCAATTATAGTCAATAGAATGAATAAACGTTTTAAATTTTTAACTTCTAATTCATTTTTTTCGGCAATAATTCTTTTCTCTCTTTCTGAAGCTTTTTTAAGTGCTATTAATTCTTTTTCAATTTTTTTTGTGTATTCTTTATTTTGATACTTAAATAGATTATCGAAACTTAGATCAACTGCCTCAATATTTTTATCGGTAACATATGAGTAATATAACTGAGTTTGTAAAATACTTTTTACAGTAGTAGATTTTATTCCATGATCTATGAGTGTTAAAGCAGAGTCTAGGTGTTTTTTTGCTTTTTTATATTCTTTAGAAAGGATATAAGATTCAGCAATATTTTTATACAAACCTGCAATTTCATTTTTTTTAAGAGGGCTTTTAGGTGTTTTTACTAAATTATGTAGCCCTTCTTTAAAATTATAGACAGCTTCATGATATTTTTTTTCATAAAACTTTTGAACACCGTAATTCCTATATAGGTTATGTTTGGTATTATTATTCAATACGTCTTTTAATTGAATTAAGCTATCTAAAATAAAATAAGCACGTTGTTTATTTTTTAATTCAAATTCATATTGTGATTGAATAAGTAGAATTTCATTGATTGAGTTTACACTGTTGTTTTCTTTTTTTAAAGCTACAATTTGTAATTTATTATGGATTAAAGCTTTTTTATAGTTGTTATTAGCTTTATGAGTATTTTCCATTAGATAATGGTAATAACTAGCAGACATTATGCTTTTATATTTTTCTAGAAAAGCAAAACAATCTCCATACTTTCCTTGTTGAAGGTAATACGACCAGTAATTGTAAAGATACTTATAGTCATTATCCTTAATAGTATCTTTAATAAGATCTACAGTTTTATTAAAAAAGAAATCAGCAGAATCGTTTTGATTATTTTTCTTAAAATAATGTCCGAGTAAATAATTATTTCTTTTTTTTATTGAATCTCCAAGAAAAGTATTATTTGTAATAATTTGTCGAACTCTATTTAGTTTGATTAGCGTAGAATCCTTGTTTTTAAAAGCTTTTTTATGAAGTATTTTGATTTCTCTTACAATATCCTCTTTATTTTGTTTAGAAGAGCAAGAACATGTTAAAAATAATAGTGTTGAGAGAAAAAATACATGTTTAAACATAGTAAGATACTTGATTGATCCGACTAAGTTATGAAATTAAATAGACTAGGTTTTTAGAAAAAGATTAATGAATTTGATTGTTAGATTAGGTTTTTAAGATTGTTATTCAAAACCTGTAATTTCAATTTCAGGCATTTTTTCTATTTCATTATTAGAGTGTTTTACCTCAAATGCAGGTATTTTTACACCTATTATTTTATTGATATCATTGGCAATACTTATAGTTCTTTTATCTCCACCAATTATTATTCCAATAGCTTTGTTATTTTCTGAATTGCATACTATTGATCCAGAATCGCCTTCTTTAGTCATGTTTTCAATGAGTATTTGGTTAAAAAAGCATCTTTTCCCACCTGGATAACCACCAATATTTACTGCAGCATTTACTGATTTTACTTTTTTGTTTGTCAGTCTAGTTGTCCTTCCACATTTTTTAACCTCAATATTGACTTTGGCTTTTTCTATTCCATTTATTTCTCCAAAACATCTAGTACCACTTTTAATGTTCTTTTTATTAGTGACTTTAGCTAAAGCTATATCTAAATGAACATCTAATTTAGACCAATAAAGAGTGCCTATACTATGTTTTGGGTGTAGTCCATAATCATACTTACTGGGTTGAAGAATGTGATCTCCATTCCTTCCTATACTACCAGTTAAAACATGCCAATTAGAAATAAAAAATAATTCTGAACTATTTTTTATTTTTACCATAGCTCCTAATGTACCCGGAGCATTATATTTATAGTTCATAATACTACATCCTCCTTTAACAGGTCTTTTGTAGTCATTAAAAGTTTGAGTTTTTAACTCATCTGAAGTTACTATTTTTACTTCTATTGTATTTATAGAAAGGTCTATTTCATATGAATCAGATGGAATTATTAATTTTTTAGGAACAAGACCGTTTTCGAGTATAGTATTAGTAATATCGTACATACTCAAATTTTCAGGCATACCTCTTTTTGATAGATAATTATCGATGTTTTTTTCTATATCAAATTTATCATTTAAATCAATTTGGTGTTTTTTATTTAAAACACCGACTTCAATTGTGAAATCTTCAGTAAGATTATTATCACTATCTATTATTGGAACAACAGCCATGTAAGAGATATTCTTATTCTTTACTAGTATTTTTTGATATAAATCAAGAATTTCATTTGCATGTTTTTCTGTAGCCATATTTTTTAGAATTTATATTTCATATCTATAGCGTATTTAACTAATTCGTTTCCATTATTCAGATTTAATTTTCTAATCATATTTTTTCTATGAGTATCAACAGTAGTTTTAGCAATAAATAAGTTTTCAGCAATTTGTTTAGAAGTTTCTCCATTGGCAATATGTTGTAAAATTTCTTTTTCTCTGTTCGATAAAATAATATGATCTGGTTTACCTACAGTAACATTTTTATCGATATAATCGTTCATGAAGTTAAAGGCAACATTTGGGTCAAAAAAAGTATTTCCATCAATAATCGTTTTAATTGCTTTTGAAAGCATTTTAATTCCCGAATTTTTTAGTAAATATCCAGAAGCGCCCGCGTCTAACATTTGTTTAATAGCCTCAGGTTGATCGAACATAGTTAAGGCTAAAACTTTAATATGGATGTATTTAGATTTTATAATTTCTGTAGCAGCAATACCATCCATTTTAGGCATGCGAATATCTGTAATTACAAGTTTTGGTTGTTTTAGGCCTACAAGTTTAACTAAGTCTTCACCGTTATTAACGCAGCCTATAATTGTTATATCTTCATCATATTCAAAGAAAGATTTTATACCATCAATTAGCATTTGATGATCTTCTGCAATTACGATTGTGGTCATGTTTTTCTGATTTATCATAATCAAATATACTAAACCCTTGTAGTATTGAACTACTTACTGCTAGGTATTTATAAGGGGATGTTTATTATAATTGAAGTTCCACTTTTTGATGAAGAATCAATTTGAAAAGTACCGTTTAAGTGTTCAATTCTTTTTTGAATCGAATGTAAGCCCATGCCAGATTTCGTAGTTGTAGTTTTAGGGTCAAATCCTTTTCCATTATCTTCTATAATAATATTTATAGTGTCATCAAATTGAGAGATATTAATTGTGGCTTCCTTTGCTTCAGCATGCTTTATGATATTTGTTGTGAGTTCTTGTATAATCCTAAATAGTGTAATCTCAGTATTGGTATCTAGACGTTGTTCAAGTCCAAAATCGATAATATCTATTTTTAATTGATTAGCAGCGGAAATTTTCTCTGCCATAATTTTTACAGCAACTAATAAACCTTGATTTGCAATTACTCCCGCATTTTTAGCATGTGCAATGTTACGTACTTTAAGATACGTTTCATCAATTAATTTTTCAGTTTTTTCATACAATTCATCTTGATTAAAATGTTTTTTCTCTCTGTTGATTTTCAAGTTTTCGAAATGTAGTTTTAATGTTGCTAATACACTACCAATATTATCATGTAAATCTTCTGCAATTCGAACACGTTCTTTTTCTTGACCAGTTACCATTGCGTTGATAGTATTAATTTCTTGTTCTTTTAAAAGAGTAAGATTTTTTTGTTTTTCTAATTCTTTTTGTTGTTCTGCTAATAAACGTTTCTTTTTTGAGTTTTTTAAACTCAGAAAAACGATAAATGCAGCTAAAATAAAAAAAGCACCTCCTATAAACAGTATTAATTTATCTTGTTCTCGTTTTGCTCTTAACTCAGAATTCTCTTGCTCCTTTTCTATTGTTTCGATTTGAACTTTAGTTTTTGAAATAATAGTACTATGTTGTTGAAAATTTCTTTTGTAGCCTAAAAATCTAACTTGTCTAGCATAAAAATATGCAGAATCATAATTTTTAACTTTAGAATGCATATCTGCTAAGAAAGCTTTTTGATTATATAAGTACCTAAGAGAATCGTTTATATTTATATATTTCGATGATCTATGTAAAAAATTAATTCCATTTTGAAAATTTTCAGTTAAAGACGCTACTCTTGCAAAGTTTAATAAAACTCTAAACTTATTGGCTCTAAAAAAATTACTACTATCTATGTCATCAATACTTTTCTGATAGTAAAATTTGGCTTTTAATGGATTTTGTCTAATAATATTATTTGCTTTATCAAAATAATATATAGAAGACAGTTTTCCTTTATTATAAAAATTAAAAATTGAGTCATACTTTAGAAAAAGTCGATTTGATTCATTTTGAAGTTGATTTTCTTTTTCATTATATAATTTTGTTTGACTTGAAAGGTTAAACTTATATGAAAAATAATAAATCCAATCTTCAGTATCCGAACAATTTTTTCTATACAGATTTAAATAATCTAGAAAATCATTATCATTCTGTATGGAAGATTTTGAATAAAAAAGTAACAACGATCTTAGAGATAGTTTTATTAAAGGTTTATATTTTGTTTCAGAAGCTAAATTCAATGATTTTCGAAAATATTTAAAGCTATTAGTTCTTTTATGATCATATAAAAGTTCATAATAGCCGTATATTAAGTTTTGTAACGAATTGTCAAATTTATCAGTATAATCTTGCTCTTCGAGCTCTAAATTGATCTTAACCTCTCCATTATTTTCAATAAGAAAATTTAATTTTTTTAATAATTTTATTTGAGTAGTATCCTTTAAATTTAGTATATGAGAGTTTTTTTTGAAGTTTAGAGTTTTTAAATTATAAAAGTATTTATTTAATACTAAAAGCTCTCCAGAAGTTTGTCCGAAGATAAAGTTCTGGAGAAAAAAGAAGATGATTATTTTAATTTTTGTGTTGATAAAACTTATTAGGTTATTTTTTTATAGAATTAGATTTATATAATACTGATGTCATACAATTTATACTTGAAGCTTGAGCTAAATTATCTGAATCGAAATTGGCATTATCCCAATCTTCTATACTGTTAAATCTACCTCTTTGAGGTTCAAGAGGTTTTATGGAGTTAACACCTTCGCCATCTCTATAATTGAACTCACTGTCAAATACATTATCATCGATAAAATCATTTTTGATTATACCTCTGAATATTATTATTTCTTCAATTTCATTAAAGTTAATTTCATGATCATTAATAGCATTAGAGATATTAGCTTCAGCTCTTTGTTTTCCTGAAAAACCTATTAAAGGAATTTTAATAACTAATCTCTTATAATTTAAATTTTCTGATTTTACTTCTATTACTTCTAATTTTATTTTTGAGTTTTTTGGAAAAAAACCAACATTACAAATCCCTTTATAATTAATTAACCTAAATTCTATTTTAGATAGTAATCCAGTTTCACTGATATCAAATTTTCCATAGATACAATAAAATGTACCAAAACTTTGACTAGCTAATAAAAATTGCTCTCTATTTTTACTTTCATGATCAAGTTGAACATTAGATGAAAGAGTTTGTTTTTCCATAATTGAGTTTGATTTAATTTATATAAATATACTTTGGCTAATCGAAAAAATAATACCTACAATTAGGTATTTTAAACTCCCTAAATATAGGTATATAAACTTAATGCATTGTGAATATGGTAAGTAAAATTCCCAAAAGTATAGCAATAAACTTTTTTAAATTAAACTTATGATTTTCTGAGCTTTCAAATAGTATTATAGTAGAAATATGTAAGAATACACCAATAATTAAAGCTGTTATTTCCTGATTAAATTGTTGAAGTAAATTTATGGTTTGTCCTAAAAAATAACCAATAGGACTCATTAAACTAAAAATGAAAAGATACAGGAAGGTCTTAGATTTAGAAAAATTAGAATGTAAAAAAAATGTAGTTAAAATAATAGCAACAGGAATTTTATGGATAACAATAGCCCATAATAAATTATCATTAGCACTATGAATAGGTAACCCTTCAGAGAAAGCGTGTAATGATAAACTCGCAAATAGTAACCAAGGAAATGTATTTGTGTTTGAATGTAAGTGCGCATGTCCATGTTCAGCGCCTTTAGAAAAGGATTCTAAAATAGATTGAAACAATATACCCACTAATATCAAAATTCCTAATCTATGGAATACTGTATGGTCATGAGCATGTCCGTATACCTCTGGTAGCAGATGTAAGACAGTTACAGATAATAAATAAGCACCACTAAATGCTAATAACAATCTAGTGTAAAGTTTATTAGGTTTCCTGTAAAGAACAAAAGCACCACCTAATAGTACAGATCCAATTAAGAGTATATAACTCATTTAGCAACTAAAATTAATCGATTAGAATTTTTTTCCTCAAAAGAGTTTAAGTTGTAATCGCCAAAAATATCAATAATTTCTAAGCCTACAGTTTCAAAATAATTTTTCATTTTATCAAAAGTTAAAAATTTAACTTTTTCAGTAAATGAATACTCTTTATTGTCTGCTGAAAAGTTGATATGTTTCAGTATAAATCCGTTTTTAACTTCACGTTTAATATGAAATTCAATACTATCAATAGTTTTAGTTTCTTGCTTTACAAGGTGTTCTTCCGTTTTAATAACATTTAAAAAATCTAAAACTAGAACAGCATTGTCTTTTAAACCACTTTTGATAGCTTTTAATACTTGAAGATCTTCATTGTCATCATCAAAATAACCAAAACTGGTAAACAAATTGAAAATAGCATCATATTTATGGGTAAGTGTTTTACGCATGTCCCAAACTTCAAAACGTAGGGTTTCGTTTTCAAATTGTTTTGCATGTTGAATACTATTTTCACTTAAATCCCCGCCAGTAACCTTATATCCTAAAGAATTTAAATAAATTGAATGACGACCTTTGCCACAAGGTAAGTCTGCAATATGAGCAGATTTTGGAAGTTGTAGATGCGTTGTGATATTTTTCATAAACAACTGCGCATCTTCATCATTTCTATGTTTATATAATGTATGATAATAAGGTGTGTTAAACCAAGAACTAAACCAATCTTTTGTTTCCATAAGTAATATGGACGCAAAAGTAATGAAAACTTACATTTTCTTTCCTCAATTAATACGTAAAAACACAATAATTAAAATGTATTTTTGCAGTCTAAGTTATAGTAGATGGACAAAGATTTTAAAATGGTGGCGACAACCATTTCTGGTTTAGAAGGAGTTTTAGCAGATGAGTTAAGGCATTTAGGAGCTAGAGAGGTAAAAGAAGGAATTAGGAGTGTATATTTTAGAGGTGATAAAGGGTTTTTATATAAAGCGAATATTGCTTTAAGAACAGCTATACGAATATTAAAACCAATTAAGAGAAGCAAAATCTTTGATGAAGAAGATTTATATGAAGCTATTCAACGTGTAAAATGGGAGCGTTTATTAGATGTTGATGGTACTTTTGCTATTGATGCAGTGGTGTATTCTAAGAATTTTACTTCAAACTCTCATTATATAGCTTTAAAATCTAAAGATGCTATTGCTGATTATTTTGTGCATAAATACAAGAAAAGACCTAATGTTGATTTAAAATATCCTGATGTTAAAGTTCATATTCATATTCATAAAGAATGGTTGACAATTTCTTTAGATAGCTCAGGAGATTCTTTGCATAAACGTGGCTACAGAAGTGCTACTAACATAGCGCCAATAAATGAAGTTTTAGCTGCAGGTTTGATTTTACTTTCAGGATATAAAGGCGAAGAAAATTTTATCGACCCAATGTGTGGTTCTGGAACCTTATTAATTGAAGCAGCAATGATTGCTAATAATATTCCAGCAAATATTAATCGTAAACATTTTGCATTTGAAAATTGGAAGGATTATGATGAAGATTTATATTTTATAATTCAAGATTCGTTATTAAAGAAAATTAGAAATGCACATCATAAAATCATGGGGTTTGATAAAGCACCTTCTGCAGTTAAAAAAGCAAAACAAAATATAATTAATGCTAATCTGGAAGAGTTTATTGGTGTACATCATGTGAATTTTTTTAATTCAAAAAAAGAAGTCTTTGGAAAAACAACAATTTTATTTAATCCTCCTTATGGAGAACGTTTAAATATTGATGTAGAAGAGTTCTATAAAAAAATAGGAGATACTTTAAAACACGGATATCCTAATTCTACAGCATGGTTAATTACATCAGACTTTAATGCTTTAAAGTCTGTGGGATTAAGAACTTCTAAAAGACTACCTATTAAAAACGGAGATTTAGATTGTAGATTTGTAAAGTATGAACTTTACGAAGGAAGTAAAAAAACAAAAAAGTTTAGCGAGAGCTAAACTTTTTTTGTGTAGTTATGTAACTGTTAATCTATTACTTTTTAAATAAGTAACTGTCAAAACTCTTTCCATTTATTCTAGTATACTTAGAGTCGATATCATAGTTAACAATCATGTTTTTCATACTAAAGTCTCCAGAGACTTCCATGTATTTAATATTTAAATCTTCTTCAAATTTCACATTATTAAACGACACCCCGCGATCAAATTTGGTATACTTAAATGTAGCAGTTTCTTTAAAAATAGAGTTAGAAAAGCTTACAAATGTTTTAAACTTAGCACGTTTGAATGTAGCAGGCTCATCAAAATTAGTATTCTTAAATGATATTTCTTTATTAAAAAAAGCGTATTTGAAAGTAGTGTCTTCTAAAAATTTTGTTCCACTGAAATCTGTATTGTCTTTAAATTCTGAAAATTTAAACATTGCTTTACCTTCAAATGTACAATCTTGAAAAGTTACACTTTCTTCAAAATTGGCAATAAAAGTATAGCCACTATCTTCATGAGGAATGTAAGCAAGTAAATCATCTTTAAATGTACAGTTAACAAATGAGATCTTACTTGAAATTTGTTTTTCTACTTTATTAGAACCACCATTATTCCACCATTTCTTTCTTTTGGGTAATTTCGGTAGTGTTTTGTTCATATACGTTAAATCTAACACACCAACTATAGTTGCATTATTTATGGTAATATGCTCTTCTTTAGATAAAGCATCTAAAATATCATTTGCATTTATTCTTTTCTGTGCTATTAAAGTAGTACCAATAAATAGTAATACGAGTGTTGTAATTGTTTTCATGATGTAAAAAGTTTACTTATTCATCTTAAAGACAATGAAGTTTTAAATATGTTACAAAAAAAACGCCCAATACGATTGGGCGTTTATATACTGTTTAGTTTTCGATTTTTAGTTTACTGAATCGCTTAAACCAGCACCTGCTTTAAACTTTACTACGTTTTTAGCAGCGATTTGAATTTCTTTTCCAGTTTGAGGGTTTCTTCCGCTTCTAGCAGCTCTTTGAGATACTGACCAAGTTCCCCATCCAACTAAAGCAACTTTTTCACCTTTTTTTAAAGCGCCAGTTACGTTGTTAGTTAAAGAATCTAATGCAGCTTTAGCAGCAGCTTTTGAAATTCCTGCGTCAGCAGCCATTGCATCGATTAACTCAGACTTGTTCATAATTTGTAGATTTTAAAATTAATTAATAAATTTTTTGCTTAATCGCTTAACAAATATAGATTTAATGGGGTATTGTGCAAGTTGGTCTCCCAAAAAACAAGGGATTTGTTAATAAAAACACCTGATTTGTTAATAACCACAGTCAAAAACCACCTAAAAACCTGTAAACCCTTATGAATAAAGGGCTACAGAGCCTTAGCGTTGTCAGCAAACGAAAAACCATTTAATAAGCTTGTTGCAGATAGTTTTTTCTTGCCCGAAATCTTTATTTCATCAATAATTAAAAATCCATCTTTAACAGCCACTTTAATTTCTTTTTTAGTAGTATGAATTGTTCCCGTTTTACTATCGTGACTTATTTTTTGTTTAGAAACACTATAAATTTTCGCTGTAATTTCATCATCATTATTTAGTATAGTAGTCCATGCAGCTGGATAAGGATTTAATCCACGGATATGATTATAAATATCATCTAGCGATTTAGACCAATCTATTTTGCAATTATGCGGGAATAATTTTGGAGCCGATTTTTCTTCCAGTTCAGGTTGTTTTATTGTTGTAACATTATCTGCCGCTATTAAAGCTACAGTTTCATTTACTAGTTCGGCACCTAAGTGCATTAGCTTATCATGCAATTCACCAACGATTTCATCAGGAGCAATGGTAACTTCTTTCTGTAATATAATTTCACCAGTATCAATTTTATCATCAATAAAAAAAGTAGTAACACCAGTTTTTGTTTCACCATTAATAATAGCCCAATTAATAGGAGCGGCTCCTCTGTACTCAGGTAATAAAGATGCATGTAAATTAAAAGTACCATATGTTGGCATTTTCCAAACTATAGTTGGTAACATTCTAAAAGCAACAACAATTTGTAAGTCAGCTTTTAAATCACTTAACTCTTGAATAAATGACGTTGCTTTTAAATTTTTAGGCTGTAAAATAGTAAGACCTTCTGAAGCAGCATATTTTTTCACTGCAGATTCGTTCAGTTTTCTTCCTCTACCTGCTGGTTTATCTGGAGCAGTAATTACTCCAACTATAGTATGTTTTTTTTCTACAAGTTTTTTTAAAATGGTCACTGCAAAATCTGGAGTTCCCATAAAAACAATTCTTAAATCTTTCATTTATACAAGTAAATAGGTGTTATAATTGGTTGCCTTAATCTTTTCTTCAGCTAGTAATTTCCGCAAATGTATTAAAATGTCTCTTTTTTTATAGGGTAAAAGTTCACAGATTTCTCTTGAAGAAATTTCATTACGATTTTTAATGAGGTCTAATATCTCTAAAGAAACATCAATAACCTGTTCTTTACGTAAACAAACATCACAAGTTTTACATGCTTTAGCGTTTTCTTCACCAAAATAGGAGAGGAGTTGCACACTTCTACAAACACTATCGTTTCTAATAAAATGAATTAAATTTTTAATTTTCTCATATTTATAACTCAATAGTTGCGTCATTTTTTTTGAAGAACGATTGATCGTAATGTCATCTTCTCTTGGATGTAAAAAATATAATGTACTATTTTTTGAAGATTTTGTATAGTTAATAATTTGATCTGTATGTAATTCTTCTAAGGTATCAATAACTATTCTTGAAGTTATTCCTAAAAGTTTGGCAATAGTAAATTCATTAATTTGTACCTCTTGTTCAAATACACCACCATACATTCTTAATAATGTATCAATAAATTTTACTTTTTTACGGTTTGCATAGGTGTAAGAGTTTAATTGATTATGATGAATCAAGAATTGTATTGTAGACTTTTTTTTGTTGAAATGATGTAATTCAATAATACCAAAGTTATTTAGTATTTGTAGGATATTAAAAACTTTTCTAGTGGGTAGATTGTATGTAGTACAAAAGTCTAAAATATTAAAATCGAAACCGCTTTCTATAAATTCCCCCTTAGCTATCTGAAAGTACTGGTATAACTTAGCATGTGTAAATTTAATTTCCTTTAGCGTTGGTTGCGAATTTTTAAAAAGTTCTAATGTTAACTTTATATCACTTTCGTTAGTTAATGTAATAGCATACGATTGTTCATTATTACGACCAGCTCTTCCAGCTTCTTGAACATAGTTCTCAATAGAACTAGGGATATTATAATGTATAACAATTTTAACATCAGCTCTATCTATTCCCATACCAAAAGCATTTGTTGCTACAATAATAGGTGTGGTATTATTCATCCAACTCGTGTAGGCAACTTCTTTTTCTGTAGCAGATAACCCTCCATGATATGAAGTTGCATGAAAGTTATTTGCGCAAAGGAAATTTGCAATTTCTATCGTTTTTTTTCTTGAGCTGACATATACAATAGTTGGAGCTATTATTTTTGTGCAAATTTCTTTAAGTCGATATAATTTATCTTCACTTTTTAAAATACGATAACTTACATTAGGCTTGTAAAAAGATTGTTTAAATACAGTAGGTGTTTCTAAATTTAAAATACTTTTTATATCAACTAAAACCTTCTTTGTAGCTGTAGCTGTTACGGCAATTATTGATGTATTGGGTTGAAGTGTTCTTAAGATTGATAATTGCGCATATGAAGGTCTAAAATCGTGCCCCCATTCCGAAATACAATGTGCTTCATCAATAGCAAAAAATGAAATTGATAATTGTTTTATTTTTTCTTGAATAAATTTAGACTGAATTCTTTCAGGAGACAGATATAAAAACTTATAGTTTCCAAATTTAAGATTATCGAAAATACGAATAATCTCATCTTGCGAACTCCCTGAAGGAATATGAAGTGCTTTTATTCCTTTTTTATCTAGGTTTTGAACTTGATCATTAATTAAAGCAATAAGAGGAGAAATAACAATACAAACTCCTTCTAACAACAATGCGGGTATTTGATAACATATTGATTTTCCTCCACCTGTTGGTAGTAAAGCTATGGTATCATTAGCATTTAAAACAGTGTTAATTATAGTTAACTGTTGTCCTCTAAATGTATTAAATCCCCAATACTTTTTTAATATATCAGTAGGGTTGCTCACAAATTAAATATTATTCAAAATAAAATAACAACGATTTCTTACACTATCAAAAGGCACATTAATAATTTCATAGCCTAAATCTGCATATACTTTATGTAAACAACTACTTATTTTTTTAGCCTGTTCGAATGTTTCATAACGTTCATTGTCAGATCTATAAATTTTTTCCCAAGGTAAAAATTGAAATATCTTTGTATATCGATACTGTTCACTTTTTTTGGTGAAATCTTCAGGGAATTCAGTGTTGAAGTATTCTAAATACGCCTGAACACTAGGAATACCACGATCAAAAAAAACGACTTTTTTATTAGATTTATCGGCTTCTAAATATTGTTTTTCTCTACCTTCTAAAAGTTTATAACTAAATAAAAGAGGCTCTGTAAGGAAAAGTTGTTCGATACCTTTTTCTTGTGCTTCTCTTGTAACTTCCCTCGAAATTTCAGGCATGCATTTATAACCCCTTCGTTTTAAATATCTTAAAACAGAAGATTTTCCAGTTCCAGGTCCACCAATAAAAACAATTTTTTGTTGCATATTGCAAAAATACTAGTTTAGTAAATTATATATAATAAATAGTGTAATTTTGTGTTCAATTTTTATAATATTATTGTAATTATATTTTACAATTTAATTAAATATAGATACTCAAAAGTATGTCGGAACGAGAAGCTTTTTATGCAAATTTGAAAGAAAAGTTGAAAGAAACTACTAATTTTCCAACAAAATATTTATACAAATTTATTGTTTCTAGTGATGAAGATAAGATAAAACAAGTACAAGATATCTTCAATAAAGGTGGTGCAGTTATTAACACAAGGAAATCTAGATCAGGTAAATACACTAGTGTTTCTATTCATATAAATGTTGCTGATGCAGATGAAGTAATAGCATATTATCAGCAAGCAGAAAAAGTAGAAGGCATTATATCATTATAAAACCAAAAATAAATCAATATGAATTTTCATAATGTTTTTTTGCATTAAAATTAATGACAAATTATATATGAATATTCAAAAGAGTATTCTTTTACAGGGATATTTTTAAAAACCAAAACCTCAAATAGATGAAAACTAAATTAATCGTAACTATTACTTTATGTATTTCACACTTCCTCTTTGCACAAAAAGAAGAAGTTTTACTTACAATCAACGAAGAACCAATATATGTTTCTGAATTTAAAAGAGTTTATGAAAAAAATTTAGATCAAATTAAAGATGAAGAAAAGGATATTGATAAAAATTTAAATCTTTTTATCAATTACAAGTTAAAATTAATTGACGCTTATAAATTAAAATTAGATACGTCTAAGACTTATAAAAGTGAGTTAAAGTCGTATAAGAATCAGTTAATGACACCGTATTTGCATGATGATGAATTTAAGAAACAAATGTTGAAAGAAGCTTATGAAAGGACTGTTGAAGAGGTTAGGGCCAGCCATATTGTTATTGCTTATCCAAAAAATAAACAAGATAATGATACAATAGCTTTAAAACAAAAGATAGAAAAAGCAAGACAAAGAGTATTAAATGGTGAAGATTTTATTAAGGTAGCTAAAGAAGTTTCAGACGATCCTTCTGTAAAAATTAATGGCGGTGATTTAGGGTATTTTTCGGCATTTAGAATGGTCTATCAATTTGAAGATGTAGCTTACACTACAAAAATAGGAGAGGTTTCTAAGCCTTTTTCGACAAGATTTGGGTATCACATACTTAAGGTTACTGATAAAAGAAAATCGAGAGGAGAGTTTGAAGCAGCTCATATTTTAATTAGAGATCTTGCTGAAAAAGGGAAATCAAAAATAGATTCTATTTATGGATTAACTAAAGTAGGACAAGCATTTGAAGAGTTGGCAAAAACATATTCAGAAGACAATGGATCTGCAAAATATGGAGGTAAATTACCAAGGTTTGGGGCAGGAAGAATGGTTTTGCCTTTTGAAGATGCAGTTGCAGCTTTAACTAAACAAGGAGAAATTAGTAAACCTTTTAAAACTCAATTTGGATGGCATATTGTAAAATTGCTAAACAAATATCCTGTAAAATCTTTTAAAGATTTAGAAGAAGATCTGAAACGAAAGATAAGAACAAGTAATAGAGGTAATTTATCAACAAAACGATTAATTTCTAAATTAAATGGTGAATATAAGCCTATTGAAAATAAAGCGTTGCTTAAAAAGGTAATGAATAAAGAAGCTTTTAGTTCAAAAGATTCTACTTCAGTTATTTATTCAATAAAAGATAGAGAGATTAAACTAAAAGACTTTTTACAATTTTCACAAAATAAGGGGTATGTGCCTGCACAAGCAATTTGGAGTAAGTTTAAAGATCAAGAAATTTTAAATTACTATAAAGATAATCTTGGCAATATTTTTCCTGAGTATAAATATACACTTCAAGAGTACAAAGACGGTTTATTATTGTTTGATTTAATGAAGATGAAAGTTTGGAATAAATCTCAAAAAGAAGATGAAGCTTTAGTGTCTTTTTTTAAAAAAAATAAGAAAAAATATAAAACAGAAGATATTGAAAAGGTTAGAGGAGAAGTGATTAATGATTATCAAAAGTTTTTAGAAGATTCTTGGATTAAAGATTTAAAATCTTCAAATACTATAAAGGTGAATAAAAGAGTACTTAAAAAAGTTAAAAAATCATACAAACAGTAATTAAGTGAAAAAAATTGTTGCCATATTTTGTTTTTTAACGATGTTTTCTTGTGATAAGATTAAAAGTTTTATACTCAAGGAAGATAAAAAAACTAATGAACCAATCATTGCATCAGTTGGGGAAACAAATCTCTACCTTTCTGATGTTGCAAATGTTGTTCCTAGAGGCACACCAAAAAATGATAGTTTAGTTTTAGTAAAAAGCTTTATTACAAGTTGGGCAAAACAACAATTACTACTTAAAAAAGCAGAAGAGAATATTTCTGAAGTTAATAGTAAGAAAATTAATGAGTTGGTAAAAAATTATAAAGAAAGTTTATATACAAATGGATATAAAGAAGCTTTAATTAACCAACAATTAGATACCTTAATTACGAAACAGTCTATTGAAAAGTATTACACCAACAATAAAGATAATTTTAGGTTGAATGAAGAATTAATACAGTTAAAATATGTCTATTTTGGTCAAGATTTTTTAGATAAAAAAGAAGCAATTGAAAAATTTAAATCCAATTCAATAGAAGACTTAGAAGCTCTTGAAAATTTAACAATTAATTTTAAAGATTATATGTTGCGTGATTCTTCATGGGTTAGCTATGATGATGTTCTGTTAAAAATCCCTCCGTTTCGCTATGAATCAAAGGAGAAACTGTTAAAAAAATCAAAATTCATTCAAAAAGAAGATAGTTTAGGAGTATATTTGGTGGCTGTGAATAATGTACTAAAGCGGAATGATATTGCCCCTTTAAGTTATATAGAAAACAATATAAAACAACTTATTTTACATAAACGTAAAATAGAATTAGTAAGAGAGATAGAAAAAACATTGATTAATGATGCAATTAAAAACAATGAATTTAAAGAGTATTAGTATTGTAATATTATTAGGTTTAGTTCCGATGTTTGTTGGAGCGCAGCAAGGGAAAATAGATGGTGTAGCTGTAGTGGTAGGTAAAAACATTGTTTTAGATTCTGATATAGCGAAATTTAAAAAAGAGATAGAAGAACGTAGTGAAGGAAAAGTAAAAGTATCTGATTGTGAAATGTTAGAACAGTTAATGGAACGTAAGTTATTAGCGCACCATGCTGTTGTAGATAGTGTTACTGTGTCTAAATCTGAAATTGATGATAGAGTTAAACGAAGTATTGCTTTATTTGTTCAAGAATATGGATCAGAAGAAAAAGCAGCTAAGGTTTATGGATTCAATGATATTGTTGATTTGAAAAAAGAATTATCAAGAGTTCAAAAAGAAGAGCTACTTATAGCTAAAGAGCAAGAAAAAATTACAGGAGATATCGATTTAACACCAGAAGAAGTACGTTTATATTTCAATGGTTTAAAAGAAAAAAATGAATTACCAGAATTTCCTGCTGAGGTTGAAATTGCTCAAATTGTATTAAAGTCTAAACCTACAGAAGCAGAAAATAAAAGAATAATAGATAAGCTAAATCAAATAAAGAAAGACGTTGAAGAAAACGATGCTAGTTTCAGATTAAAAGCAATTGTGAATTCTAGCGACCCTTCTGTTGGTAGAAATGGAGGAAATTTAGGTACAATTACTAAAGAAACTCAATTTATTAAAGAGTTTAAAGAAGTTGCTTTTTCTCTTGATGAAGGGCAAATTTCAGAACCTTTTAAAACAATTTTTGGATATCATATTATCTTATTACACAAGATAAGAGGTAATGGTAGAGACGTATCACATATTGTAATGACTCCTGAAATTGAAGATCAAAAATTACAAGAGGCTAAAGAAAAGTTAGAAAAAATAAGGAAAGATATTATAGCTAAGAATATTACTTTTGAAGAGGCAGTTGCAAGCTTTTCTGAAGATGATGATACAAAAAATAGTGATGGGTTAATTCTTAATCCATATACAGGAGAATCTACTTTCGATTTAACAAGAATGGATCCTGCTTTGTACGGTAGAATTAACGAACTGCAAAAAGGAGAGTTTTCTGAAGTTTTTTATGATGAGACAAGAGCAGGTGAAAAAATGTATAAATTGCTTTATATGAGAAATAGAACCAATACTCACAAAGCAGATTTGGTAGAAGATTATGTAAAAGTGCAACAATTAGCATTAACAAAGAAAAAAGAAGAAACAATTGCAAAATGGTCGAAAGATAAAATAGTAGAAACTTATATTAAGATTGGAAGTGATCATAAAAAGTGTACTTTTAAATCTAATTGGAAAAAAGATAATCAATAATGTCAGACGTTGCTGCAGTTAATAATTTAGTAACTAAATACCAACAGTTACAACAAGAAATAGGAAAAGTAATTATAGGTCAGAAAGAGGCTGTTAATTTTTCATTACTTTCTATTTTTTGTGGAGGTCATTCACTTTTAATAGGTGTGCCAGGTTTAGCTAAAACTTTACTAGTAAATACTATATCAGATGCACTAGGGTTAAATTTTAATAGAATACAATTTACTCCAGATTTAATGCCATCAGATATTTTAGGTAGTGAAATATTAGACGAAACAAGAAAGTTTAAGTTCATTAAAGGACCTATTTTTTCTAATATTATTCTAGCTGATGAAATTAACAGAACACCACCTAAAACACAAGCAGCATTATTAGAAGCAATGCAAGAACGTTCAGTTACCATTGCAGGACATCATTACAAATTAGATTTACCATTTTTTGTTTTAGCAACACAAAACCCTATTGAACAAGAGGGTACATATCCTTTACCTGAAGCGCAGTTAGATCGTTTTATGTTTTCAATAAACTTAGATTATCCTACGTTTGAAGAAGAGGTAGAAGTTGTAAAAAGTACAACTGCTATTAACGATCAAAAAGTAAATGCACTATTTAGTGCTACAGAAATTGTTGAAATACAAAAATTAATCAGAAAAATTCCTGTTGCGGATAATGTAGTTGAATATGCAGTAGGATTAGTTGGTAAAACTAGACCAAAATCTGAAAATGCAACTGATTTAGTAAAGAAGTATATCGATTGGGGTGCAGGGCCTCGTGCTTCTCAAAATTTAATTTTAGCAGCTAAAGCTAATGCTGCAGTACACGGAAAATATTCACCAGATATTGAAGATGTTCAAGCTGTAGCTATCCCAATTTTATCACATAGGGTAGTGAAAAATTATAAGGCAGAAGCCGAAGGAGTTACCATACATGAAATTATTACATCTTTGTTTTAATTAGTATAGAAACAATAGATTTATAAAAATAAAAAAGAGGATTAAAACTTTAATTTTAATCCTCTTTTTTTTGATATACCTAGGTATATTATTTCTTAATGAATTTTTTAATGAATGATTTTTGACCATCATTTACTTCTAAAATATATAATCCATTATTCAAATTAGCAATATTTATGTCTTTATCAATGGTACCAACCTTAACAGTTTGTCCGAGTGTATTGATAATTTTATAAGTAGCTTTTCTACTATCTTTTAAAGCTACAGTAATCGTATTAACTGCAGGATTAGGATACACAATTGCATCGAAGATTGCAGCTTCACTACCTAATTCACCATCAATACTAACATTTTGCGTTGTGTTTAGCTGTTTTGAAGAAGTTCCAATACTAACAGTATAATCCTCAACTTCTCCATAAGAGAATGTTTCGCACGGAGTAGCAGCTGCATTCCATTTCATAGCAACACGCATTCTAGTTTTTCCAGCTAAAGCAGAGGAAGGAATAGTAAATGTATATGATAAATTTCCAGAACTAGAAGAAGACCCCGAGACAACTTGTTCAGTAGATTCAAAAGTTCCATTTTTATTGAAATCTATCCAGACAGACCAGAACTCTGTGTAAGCAGATCCAGTAAAACCAGCACTTAAGATAATAGTATTACTTCCATAAGGTAAATTTCCAGTTAAATTGGTAAAGTCTCCATACCCTCCATTAGCAGCAGTACTATTAGAAATACCACCAATTACTACAGTATCAATATATTCGAAATTTGTATTATTTCCTTTTGTTTCACAATATGTAATAATTGTTGGAGGGTTAGGTGTAGTATTACCTGTGTATACTCCTAAATCATCGAATGTATTATTAGGAAAAGTATCCCATTCTGTAGCAGTGTAAGTTGTATTTGAGTTAGTTATACTAGTTTTTCTTCTTAATGTGGTGTTTTGGGCAAAATTCGCACTGTTTGAAGGGTTACCTACAACATCAATTAAAACTCCATTTTTAAATAAGCCAACGGCATCATTTCCATTAAAACTCATAATTGAACTAGAAGTTACTGTATTGGCTACATTTGTAATAGTAGAAGAAGCACTAGAATGAGCGATAACAAATACTTCACCATTTGCTAATTGTCCAGATAAATTATAAGTACTAGAAAAAGAATTGTTACCATTTATAGATTTTCTTAAAGAATAAGAAGAGAGGTTTACTGTATTTCCAGTAAGATTTACAATTTCGATAGCTTTATTCAAAGAAGAACCTTCTATATATTCAGAAATTAATAAATCAGTTGTTCCACCATTACCATTGCCACCATTTCCAAATAAATCTTCAGCTTGAGGGCCACCCCAAATTTGTGTAGCAAAAGCAGGATTATCAATAAAAGGATTTCTATTTCCTTGAATACCCTCTAAAATAGGATTACGTTGTTTTTCGAAATCAGAAACAGGATCTTCAACATTCCATTCTAAAAATAACTGAATCATATTAGCATCTGATGCTATAGTATTTCCTATACCTACGTTTTTAGGTAAACATTGGTTACCATAACGTAAATACATGTACATCATCATACGTGCTACATCACCTTTCCATTCATCACCAGGATACCATCCCCCAGAAGTGCTTCCAGCATTACCAGAGCCATCCACAAATTTTAAACTTCCTCTTTGGGAATTAAAAGTTACATCAGCAGGTCTAATATGATGCGCATCAGAACCAGGACCAGTACTTCCTAAATTAGGATTACCAAGAGATCGAGGATATACATGCTCACGATTCCAATTTCCAGTACTTCCACCATTGTCATCAACCCCTCTGGTTCTTGCTGTTACTCCTGATGAACTATAACCATAAACTAGTAAAACTCTAGAAGCGTTTGTAGGGTCTAAATCAGCTTGCTTTAAAGCATTCCAAACTCCCGGTGTATAAGAAATATTTGTTGTATGTGTACTAATTATTTTTGAAGCAAGTTCGTTTTTTAAAGCTGTACCATTGAGATTGAGATTTGTATTATTGTAATATGAAGGTACTTGACTAAATGCCGATAATGCTATTATCAGAAATAAAATAGGTAATAATTTTTTCATTTTTTATTTGTTGGGTTTTAATGAATACAAATAACATATAGATTCTTTAACATAATATTAACATAACGTTAATTTTTAAGAAGTTACCAATAGAAAAAAATAGGTGCTGTAAATCGTTAGAAAAAATGTAAATTTGCACGCTAAATACTAAACTAAAAAATGAAAATATCGTATAACTGGCTACAACAATTTTTACAATTTGACTGGAATCCAGAAAAGATAGGGGAATTATTGACTGATTTAGGACTGGAGGTAGAAGGAATTGAGCTTAAAGAAAGTATAAAAGGAAGTTTAAAAGGAGTAGTTGTAGGTGAGGTTCTTACTTGTGTAAAGCACCCAAATGCAGATAAGTTAAAAGTAACAACAGTTAATTTAGGAAATGGTGAACCTGTACAAATAGTTTGCGGTGCACCAAATGTTGATGCTGGTCAGAAGGTACCTGTTGCCACAATTGGAACAATACTATACGATGAAAAAGGTGAAGGTTTTAAAATTAAGAAAGGAAAAATTAGAGGTGAAGAGAGTCATGGGATGATTTGTGCTGAAGATGAACTAGGTCTTGGGTCTGGACATGATGGTATTATGATTCTTGATGAATCTTTGGTTCCAGGTACTCCTTGTGCTGAAGTATTTAAAATTGAAACTGATCATGTTTTTGAAATTGGATTAACACCAAACAGAGCAGATGCTATGAGTCATTATGGTGTTGCAAGAGATTTAAGAGCAGGTTTATTACAAAATGATGTAAAACTAGAATTAATCTCACCATCTGTTTCTGATTTTCATGTAGATGAAAGAAGATTAAAAATAGATGTTGAAGTTGATAATAAAGAATTAGTACCAAGATATTGTGGAATAACAATCACAGACGTAGAGGTTAAAGATTCTCCAGAATGGATTAAGAATAGATTAAAAGCTATTGGTATTGTTCCTAAAAATAACATTGTAGATATCACAAACTATGTGTTACACGAACTAGGTCAGCCTTTACACGCTTTTGATGCTTCTAAAATCAGAGGAAATAAAGTTGTTGTTAAAACCTTATCAGAAGGAACTAAGTTTACAACACTTGATGAAGTAGAAAGAGAATTATCTGCTGAAGATATTATGATTTGTGATGCTGAAGAAAATCCATTATGCATTGGTGGAGTTTTTGGAGGTTTAAAATCTGGAGTAACAGAAAATACAACTACTGTATTTTTAGAAAGCGCATATTTTAATCCAGTTGCTGTTCGTAAAACTGCAAAAAGACATGGTTTAAATACCGATGCTTCTTTCAGGTTTGAAAGAGGAATTGATATCAATCAAACAAAGTACGCTTTAAAAAGAGCAGCTTTATTAATTGAAGAATATGCAGGTGGAAAAATGTCTTCAGATATCATGGATTTCTATCCAGAAAAAGTAAATGACTTCGAAGTATTTTTATCATTTGAGAATGTTTATAAGTTAATAGGTCAGGCTATTCCTAAAGAAACAATCAAGAATATTTTAGCTTCATTAGAAATTAAAATAAACAGTATTACAGAAGCTGGTTTAGGCTTGGTAATTCCTTCATATAGAGTGGACGTTCAGAGAGAAGCAGATATTATAGAAGAAATTTTAAGAGTTTATGGTTACAACAATATCGAATTCTCTCATAAATTAAATACATCTATTTCTTTCGATAGCAATACTCAAGTTAAAGTAGAGAATATTGTTTCAGAACAGTTAGTGTCGTTAGGTTTCAATGAAACTATGGCAAACTCTCTTACAAAAGCAGAGTATATTGAATTATCAGAAGATTTAAATGAGAATTTCAATGTAGAAATGTTAAATCCATTGAGTAACGATTTAAAAGTTTTACGCCAGTCGTTATTATTTAGTGGTTTAGAAAGTATTTCTTATAATATTAATCGTAAGAACAATTCTTTAAAGTTTTTTGAATTCGGAAAAACGTATCATAAATACGAATCAGGCTATCAAGAAGACAAACATTTAACATTATTCGTTACAGGTAATAAATTAAGAGAAAATTGGAAATTAGCTTCAGAAGCTTCTAGTTTTTTTTATGTAAAAGGAATAATCACGAGTATTTTTGAAAGATTAGGATTGTCGAAATTAAAGACTACTCCGGTAAAGTCAACAGTTTTTTCTGAAGGATTATCGTTAAGTTTAGGTAAAACTAAATTAGTAGATTTTGGAGTTGTTAAACGTTCTGTTTTAAAAGAATTCTCAATCAAACAGGAAGTGTTATTTGCAGACTTCAAATGGGATGTAATTTTAGATTTAGTTGGTAAAAAGAAGGTTAAAGTTACAGATTTACCTAAGTATCCAGCAGTAAAGAGAGATTTAGCGTTGTTATTAGACAGTGGAGTTGAATTCAAAGAAATTTACAATTTGTCTTTCCAATCAGAGCGAAAACTATTAAAAGAAGTTGATTTATTTGATGTTTACGAAGGAGAGAATTTACCAGAAGGTAAAAAGTCTTATGCTGTTAGTTTTATCTTACAGGATGAGAATAA
The DNA here is from genome assembly GCA_947501615.1 of uncultured Tenacibaculum sp. Lineage (GTDB taxonomy): Bacteria > Bacteroidota > Bacteroidia > Flavobacteriales > Flavobacteriaceae > Polaribacter. Next base: position 176,287 of record CANMWK010000001.1, read on the forward strand.
GACATTAAATGATAAACAGATTGATAAAATAATGCAAAAATTACAGCAAACATTCGAAAAGAATGTTGGTGCAGCATTACGATAAAAACTAAAGCTCCTTTTTGGAGCTTTTTTAATATACATTATGTTATGAGAAAATTATATATAGTATTATTTTTTATGTTGTCTTTTGCTACAATAAAGGCACAGCAAACTACAGATAAAAAACTGTTAGCGTTAGAACAATTAGGAAACGCTATAGATAGTACATTGTTTAATAATGATGCTACGTATTTTGATAAAGCGTTTCATATAAAATCATTCACAGATAGATTTTTTATCAAGTCTGATGATCCAGAGCTCGTAGAGTTTAATCAAGGGTTCTTCAATGGTTTTTCTGAATCATTTAGTTTTGGTAATGAAATTATAAGAGTTTCTAAATCAGGTTCTGAATATAACTTTTTAAAGGCTTATAAAGCTAAAGGAAACTATTATTTATTATTCAGATTATCAGGTGATGTAGGAATTAATTATCATCAACATTTAATTAAATTTATAGATAATACACCTAAAATTATAGATAGTTATGTGTATGTAACTGGAGAATACCTTTCACAAACTATTAAAACCATTTATAATGTGTCTGTAAATAATAGAAGTTTTTTAAAAAAACTTTTAAATGTTGATGAAATAAATGATTTAAAAAAGTTAGCAAGATTAAAAAAGTTAAGGGATGAAGGTAAGTATAATGAAGTTATTGAAATATATGAATCTTTAAGTAAAACATCTAAAAAGAAAAAAATATTTAAAATATACGCATTAACATCTGCACAACACTTATCAAATGAGGTTTATAATAAACATATTGATGAGTACAAAGCAGAATTTCCTGATGACCCTAGTTTGCACTTAATTTCTATTGATGGTTTTATCTTAAATAAAGAATTTGATAAAGCTCTAACATCAGTAGATAATCTTGAAAAATCTATAGGTGGAGATGATTTTTTAGAATTTGTCAGGGGTAATGTTTATTATCTTAAAAAAGATTACAAGAAGGCAGTAGAAAAGTTTAGCTATGTGATAGATAATTATGGAAACTTTTATGATGCCTATGATTCTTTGTTGACGGTTTATATTGAATCGTCTAATTTTAAAGAAGCTACTGTGTTGTTAGATAAAGTATTAGAAAAATTTGAAATGGAAAAAGAAGATTTTAAAACTGTAGTAGAAGAAACCTTTGAAGAGTTTTCAAAAAGTAATGAATTTAAAAATTGGTTAAAAAAATAATAAACATGTATAAGTTAATTGTTCGTCCTATTTTCTTTCTTTTCGATCCAGAAAAGATCCATCATTTTACTTTTGCATTAGTGAAATTTTTATCAAAAATTCCTTTTGTAGCTTCAATTTTTAGAGGATTATATCAAGTAAATGATAAAAAGTTAGAACGAAACTTGTTTGGATTAACATTTAAAAATCCGGTAGGATTGGCAGCTGGTTTTGATAAAAACGCAGTTTTGTATAATGAGCTAGCGAATTTTGGTTTTGGTTTTATTGAAATAGGAACTGTAACACCAAAAGGTCAGGTTGGTAACCCAAAGCAACGATTGTTCCGCTTAAAAGACGATAAAGGAATTATTAATCGAATGGGATTTAATAATGAAGGTTTGTCTGCTGCTATTGAGCAATTAAAGAAAAATAAAGGAAAAGTAATTATTGGTGGGAATATTGGAAAGAATACAGCAACAAAACCAGAAAATTACACAGAAGATTATATAACTTGTTTTGAAGCATTACATCCTTATGTAGATTATTTTGTGTTAAATGTAAGTTGTCCTAACGTATCAAGTCATGCAAAGCTTGAAGATGCAGCATATTTAGAAGAATTAATTACTGAAGTTCAAAAAATTAATGCATTAAAAGACAAACAAAAACCTATTTTATTAAAGATCGCACCAGATTTAAATGATACTCAATTAACTGAAATTATTGGTCTTGTTGCAACTACGAAAATTGACGGTGTCATTGCGTCTAATACTTCTGTGGATAGAACTGGTTTAAAAGCTTCTGAAGAACGATTAAAAGAAATTGGTAATGGAGGTTTAAGCGGGCAACCCATAAAAGATAAAAGTACTCGAGTAATACAATATTTAGCAGACAATTCTAACAAGGCTTTTCCTATAATTGGAGTAGGAGGTATTCATTCAGAAAAAGATGCTTTAGAAAAGATAGAAGCTGGTGCAGATTTAGTGCAGATTTACACAGGTTTTATTTATGAAGGCCCATCATTAATAAAAAGAATAAACAAAGCAATTTTAGCACAAAATAAAAACTCATAACTAATGACAGTTATGAGTTTTTTTGATTAACAATTATTGTTTAATGAAAGTAATGGGCAATTGGTAAACTTTTCCTTTGTTTTCGCTAGCCGTATTTATTGTTTTATAATTTAGTTTCCTTTTTACATAAGCAGTAATTTCTTTTATATCAGAATGAACGTTTACAATTACAATTTCATTCTTATCGTTAATCATAAAATCCACAGTTGTAGTTACATCTGAATTCACTATAGGTTTATCAGAACTTAAAAGTTTTATGATTTTGGTTCTTAGTTCTTGTTTTACCTTTTTAGAAGGTCTAATACTATTATTTGCAAAAGCTAAAGAGCACACAAATAGACTACATACGATGATTAAATTTTTCATATTTTCTATTTTTTAAATTATTATGAGACAAACATACTTGTTAAGTTCTTCTATTTGAGTTAACTATTGTTAACTACTGTTAATTGGCTTTTTGTATCATACTATTCTTAAGTATAGATTCCTCTATATTTGTGAGCAAATAGTTATATATATGATCGAAACATTAATTTCATTTGCTTTAGCTACACTTGCATTGGCGATCTCACCAGGACCAGATAATATTTTTGTGCTAACACAAAGTATTGTAAATGGAAAAAAATATGGTTTAGCTACTGTTTTTGGACTAATGACAGGTTGTATTATTCATACAACACTAGTAGCATTTGGAGTTTCAGAAGTAATTAAAGCCAATCCAAATTTATTTTTTATCATAAAGTTATTCGGAGCAGCATATTTAATTTACTTGGCTTATAAAGTATTTAAAAGTGATGCCAAAATAGCATTTTCAACAAATAATGTTCAACATAAATCTACCAAAGAGTTATTTAAAACAGGATTTTGGATGAATGTTCTTAATCCTAAAGTAACAATCTTCTTTTTAGCTTTTTTCCCTCAATTTTTATTTTCTGATACTATTTCTACGGTGTATCAATTTTATGTTTTAGGAGGGATTTTTATTTTAGTTTCTTTTGTTGTTTTTTCAACAATAGCCATTTTAGCTGGATCCATTTCAGATCTCATTAAGAAAAACGAACAAATAGGCGTTTTCCTTAAATGGCTACAAATAGTTGTGTTTATAGGAATAGCTATTTTTATTTTGATTCCTTAAAAGTTTAAAATTACCTTATTTAGATTTTTTTGAGATTAGATATAATTACTACAAGAGAATATAATTTTTAACCAATGTTATGAGGAGGGCTATATCGATATTAATTTTATTAGTTTTTACAAATTGTTCAAATAAAAGTCATCAATTTTTAATAAAAAATACAGAAGATAGTTTCAGAACTATGATTAGAAAAACTAGTAGAGATAATAGTGAAGAAATTGAAAGGTATTTAAGAGCAGAAGGAGAGTTTATTTTAAATTCAAGGAAAAAATTCTTTTCCAATGTAGAATTGGAAAATCTTCAAAATTTTTACATGATTGAAATTTTTAATCTTAATTATTCTGATAGTTATTCAGCATATATTAGTGATGATTCTAATAAGGTTCATGTATTTAAAGGAAATATTAAATATGAATCGTCTTATGATAAAATTGAATTAGAGAAATTTCATTACCCTAATAGAATAATATCTTGTTTATTTCATAAAGCTAAAAATAATTTGAACGAATTGATAGGATTAAAAGATGATAGTCTTTTTGATTTTAAAGTATATATAACAATAGTTAAAAAGGGGAAGATATCTACTTATAAAGCCAAAAATATATGTTTTACACCTGAACCTGATTTGATTAATAAAAGTTCAAATTAGATTTAGAACACTTTCGGGCGCCAAAAAAATAGTAAGTAAGAAAAATAGTTAATTATAAAAACCACAATATTTATAAATATTGTGGTTTATGTTTTTTAAATATATGGTGACAGCATATAATCACAACCATTCTCGTCGAATCAAAAGCTGTTCTATATGTGCGTAATGATGATTACAATGCCAAGCATAAATTCCAATATTTTCTCGTAAAGAAACTTTCTCATTTCCTTCTGGGTGAATAAAATATTGGTCTAAATCAGTTTCAGAAAGTGATTTTAAAAAATAAACCCATTTTGCATGCAATGCTTTTAAGGAGTTAAGAGAAAATTCAATAGGTCCGAATTTTGAATCGTCTAATTCAGCCCAACGATCTTCATAATACGCTTTAATAGTTGGTGCATTTTCGGTTAATGTCCATTTAAAACGAGTATATGAATTATGATGACTATCAGCACAATGATGTACAACTTGTCTAATCGTCCAACCACCATCTCTATAAGGAGTATCTAACTGTTCGTTAGTAAGGTTACTTACTAAATTTTCTAGACGTTCAGGAAAATGTGCTAACACATTAATCCATTCGTTAATTTCAATAAGTGTTATTTTCTTAGGTAGATTAGGTAATCCTATTGGATATTTTAGTTCATGTAAGGTACTAATTGTCATTCTTAGATATTTTTTTCAAGCTTTTTTTTGCGCTTCTATTCTCAGGATTAATATGTAACGCCTTTTTGTATTGATTAATTGCTTCAAGTGTATCTTGTTTTTTCAAATAAGCATCTCCAAGACTATCAAAAGTATTAGAACTATTCGGATAAAGTTCTGTGTTAATTTTAAATGTAGTAATAGCTTTATCTAATTCTCCACTTCTAATATAAGCATATCCTTTTTTATTTAAGGAACGTTCTTTAATAACACGACTTAAACTGTCATTTTCACGAATAGTTTTATAACCCGCTAAAGCTTTTTCAAAATTATTTTCATCTAAATATTCACTAGGTGTTTTTTCACCATTTTTAAGTTTGGAAAAAATAAATTTTTCATTTTTATGTTCTCTCTTTTTTGCCAATGCTATATGAGAATTATTAGTATTGAAAATTAATTTTTCATTCAATTCACTAGCATAAAATGTACTATCATTGATTTTTAAAGGTTTTAAATCAGAGTTTCTCCATTTTAAAAATAGTTCTTTATCTTTAAAGTATACTTCTATAATTTCATCTGCATTAAAAAAATACCTACCTGTAGCATTTTGTATGAAGTTATCGTCATTTTTTTTAGAAGTACAACCAATAGTAACGATTATTGATAGTAACAATATAAGTTTAGTTTTCATAGTTGAAGTATTATATGATTTTTAGACGCCAACTTTATTTTTTCGTTACGTTTTTTTTCATTGAAATGGCATAACTATTGACATATTAAAGTAAATATATTTAATATTTTTATTTTATTCCTTTGATATACAGGTTTTTGTTAGATAGTGTGTAATTATCGGAATAAAAAGAAAATAAAATTAATGTCACATTGACAGACATTTATACTATGAGTAAATCAAAAATTATACATTTAGACAATTTGTCTTTACAAGATATGTTGAATGAAGATTCTGAGTTAATTCCTTTATTAACTCCAGAAGATGAAGAAATTATAAATAACGAGGAAATTCCAAATGAATTGCCAATTTTACCGCTACGAAACACCGTATTATTTCCAGGTGTTGTAATTCCAATTACAGCAGGTAGAGATAAATCAATTCAATTGATAAAAGATGCTAATAAAGGAAATAAAACGTTAGGTGTTGTTGCACAACGAAATAGTGAAGTAGAAGATCCTAGTTATGATGATATTTATCATACAGGTGTTGTCGCTCAAATATTAAGAGTACTTAAAATGCCTGATGGAAATACAACTGTTATTATTCAGGGAAAAAAACGATTCGAAATTACTGAAATGATTCAGCAGGAGCCTTATATGAGAGCTAAGGTTACTGAAGCTATTGAAGAAAGAGAAATTGATGATAAAAAAGAATTTGATGCTATTATCGATTCTATTAAAGAATTATCATTGGAAGTAATTAAGGAAAATCCGATGTTACCTTCAGAAGCTTCTTTTGCGATTAAGAATATTCAATCGAATTCATTTTTGGTGAATTTTATTTCATCAAATATGGATTTAAGTGTATCTCAAAAACAAGTTCTTTTAGAAAAGGATAATTTAAAAGAAAGAGCACTTTTAACGCTTAAAAACTTAGATAAAGAATTACAAAAACTACAATTACGTAACGATATTCAATCTAAAACTCGATCTGATTTAGACAAACAGCAACGAGAATATTACTTGCATCAACAATTAAAGACAATTCAAGAAGAATTAGGCGGGGTTTCTCACGATCAAGAGTTAGAGGAAATGAAAGCAAAGGCCAAGAAAAAGAAATGGTCTAAAGAGGTAGGAGAGACGTTCGATAAAGAATTGAATAGATTGCGTAGGATGAACCCTCAAATGGCTGAGTATGGTGTGCAACGTAATTATTTAGAATTATTATTAGAGTTGCCTTGGGGAATTTATTCTGAGGATAAGTTTGATTTAAAACAAGCACAAAAAATTTTAGATAGAGATCATTTCGGACTTGAAAAAGTTAAAGAGCGTATTATAGAGCATTTGGCTGTCTTAAAATTAAGAGGCGATATGAAATCTCCTATTATATGCTTGTACGGACCTCCAGGTGTTGGTAAAACATCATTAGGAAAATCTGTTGCCGAAGCACTAGGTAGAAAATATATTCGTATGTCTTTAGGAGGTTTGAGAGATGAAGCTGAAATACGAGGACATCGTAAAACGTATATCGGAGCGATGCCTGGACGTTTAATTCAAAACTTAAAGAAAGCAGGAACATCTAATCCAGTTTTTGTTTTAGATGAGATAGATAAGTTAGGGCAAAGTCACCAAGGAGATCCTTCTTCAGCAATGTTAGAAGTACTAGATCCAGAACAAAATACAGAGTTTTACGATAATTATTTAGAAGTTGGATACGATTTATCTAAAGTTCTATTTATAGCTACAGCGAATAACATCAATCAAATTCCATGGGCATTAAGAGACCGTATGGAGATTATTAATGTTACGGGATATACAATTGAAGAAAAAACAGAGATCGCAAAAAAATACTTGTTGCCAAAACAATTAAAAGAGCACGGTTTAAATAACGATCATTTAAAATTAGGAAAAGCTCAAATAGAAAAGATTGTTGAAGGGTATACAAGAGAATCTGGAGTTCGTGGTTTAGAAAAGCAAGTAGCAAAAGTAGTACGTTACGCAGCAAAATCTATCGCGATGGAAGAGGAGTATAATATTACGTTAACTTCTGAAGATATAGAAACAATTTTAGGTCCAGCTCGTTTAGAAAGAGATAAATATGAAAATAATGATACTGCAGGTGTAGTAACTGGTTTAGCATGGACTAGCGTTGGAGGTGATATTTTATTTATAGAATCTATTTTATCCAAAGGAAAAGGAGGATTGTCGATTACAGGAAATTTAGGTACTGTAATGAAAGAATCTTCTACCATTGCTATGAAATATATTAAATCTAATGCTGAAGAGTTTGGAATTAAACCAGAAATTTTAAACGCATATGATGTACATATTCATGTTCCTGAAGGAGCAACACCAAAAGATGGGCCAAGTGCAGGAATTACAATGTTAACATCTTTAGTTTCTGTATTTACGCAACGTAAAGTGAAGAACAAGATTGCAATGACTGGTGAAATTACATTAAGAGGTAAAGTACTTCCTGTTGGTGGAATTAAAGAGAAAATATTAGCTGCAAAAAGAGCAAATATTAAAGAGATTATTCTTTGTGCTGATAATAAAAAGGATATTAATGAAATTAATCAGAGTTATTTGAAAGGGTTAAAATTTCATTATGTAACTGAAATGAAAGAAGTGATTGATATTGCGTTGACAAAACAGAAAGTTAAAAACGCTAAAAAATTATAAAAATAAAAGAGGTTGTCTAAAAAGTATCTGAAAACGTCATTCTGAATTTACATCTGCTGAACTTGTTTCAGTATTTCAGAATCACATTCTTCTGATTGTCAGCTATAATGAGAAACTGAAACAAGTTCAGTTTGACGAAAAATAATCTTTTTAGACAGCCTCATTTTATGGTTTAATTATTTCCATTTAATATTACAACCAATGCTAGGTTTTTGTGGCGTAATATTTGGAGCTTTATTTAATAAAGCGTTTAAAGCATTTCTAAAATCTTCACCGGTAACAGGAACATTGTTTCCTGGACGAGAATTGTCTAGTTGTCCGTGGTAAGTTAGTTTTAATTCACTATCGAAAAGATACAAATCAGGTGTACAAGCAGCATTATAAGCTTTTGCTATTTCCTGAGTTTCATCATATAAATAAGGAAAGGGATATTGAAGTTTTTCTGCGTTTTCTCGCATTAAATCTGGTCCGTCTTGTGGATAATTTTCAATATCATTACTACTAATAGCAATAAAAGAAATTCCTTTTTGGTTGTATTCGTTAGCCATTGCAACTAGCTCTTCATTAATATGAATTACAAAAGGGCAATGGTTGCATATGAAAAATATAGCAGTACCTTTTTCTCCTTTATTTTCTGAAAGCGTTACTAGTTTTTGATTTACAGTGTTTATTAAAGTAAAATTAGGAGCCAAACCCCCTATTTCAAACTCATTAGATTCTGTTAAAGCCATTATGATATTGATTTTAGACTTCTCTTAAGTCGATTGTTTCTCCATTGACAAGTTTGTTACTAATATCCAAATTATAGATACGTTCAGCAACATACTCAGGAGAATAAAGTTCGTTATTATTTTTTAAATCTATAAAACGTTGTACGTTTTTAAAATTAGAAGCTTCTGTAGTTCTAATTTGAGATTGCATATTGGTATCTACTACACCAGGACGAATACCAAAACATTTCACACCATTTGCTATATTCTTTTGTTCTTCAGCAATCGTCGCAGTAGTCATATCTAAAGCAGCTTTAGAGCTACAATACACACTCCAACCTTCGTATGGTTTTTTAGCAGCACCAGAAGAAATATTAATAATTTGTTTTTTACAATTGAAAAGGGAAAGACTTCTAATAAACAATCCAGAAAAAAGTAAAGGAATAGTCGTATTAATTAGTATGGATTCCTGTAAATCATCAGAGGTGATATTTTCTAAATTAGCAATAGTTCCAAGCCTACCAGCATTGTTGACTAAAGTAACAGATAGTATTTCTAATTTTTTAATTTCATCAAGAAGCATTTGAAAGGCATCTTTAGCTTCTTTAAAGTTAGATAAGTCTACTGATGTTTGTGTGACATTTTGAATGTCTATAATTGTTCTAGCTAAAGAAAATACTGTGTATTTTTCTTGCTGATATTTTTGTATAAGTGCTTTGCCAATTCCTTTACTACCACCAGTAACAATTAAAATATTATGCATCTAATAGCTTTTTATAAAGTGCTAAAGTTTCAGTAACGGTTCTCTCTATAGGGTATACATTTTGAATTCTTTGCTTAGCATTCTTACCCATTTGAATTCTTTTTTCATCGTTATTTGCTAATTCAGAAATTGCTTTTCCAATAGCCTTATAATCTTTTAATGGAACAATAATTCCTGAGTTTTCATCAATTAACTCTGTACATCCGCCAGCATTAGTCATGATAATAGGTTTTTCAAGGCACATTGCTTCACTAATGGCTCTACCAAATCCTTCACTTAAAGACGATTGAACATATATATCACAACTTAATAATAGTGAAGGAACATCATCTCGTCTACCTAAAATATGAATTCGATCTTTTATGATACTATTTTTCTTAAGCTTAGAAAGGTGAGGAGCATCTGTATTATCGCCAATTAAAACAAAATGAATTTCTTTTTCAGAAGATAAAAAATTAGATGCTTGTAAAAAAAACTTTGTTCCTTTTACTTTTCTATGATTGCCAATAGAACAAACAACAATAGCATTTTTAGGAATACCTAAAGTTGTATAATCAAAAGGAGTAGTACCTTTAAACCAATCTGTACTATATCCTTTAAAAATACGAACTGCTTTTTCTTTTCGTTTACCAAACAATTGTTTTTTTACATGGCGATACACAAAATTACTATTACCTATAATTTTGTCAATTCTAGGATGTAAATATGTTAAGTAAGCACTCGGGTCATGCCAATGTAAACTAGCAGAACCATAATATATTACTGTTTTTATATTAGGGAATTTCTTTAAAGCTTGTATACCAGTTCTACTTGTTTTTCCACAAACAAAATGCACAAGTTCAATATGATGCTTAACAATTAATTCTGAAAATTTTTTAATATAGTTTTCATCAATTTTTCCCTTAGGGTACATATTGTAAAAAACAATGTCTTGATCTTCATTCTTAATATATTCAGCTACTTCTTCACTAATACGACCAATTAAATGAATTGTAACACCTTCACGTTTTAGACCAATACATAATGCTATTTGAGCTATTTGAGCACTTAAATTACCACCACCAACAACAAAAAACACGTTCATACTCCTCCGAATTAAATAATTTTATTTATTTGAAAATCTTTTTAGCTTCATTCCAATATACATCCATTTCGGTTAATGACATATCGGAAAGTTGTTTACCAGATGCCTTAGTTTTTTCTTCTAGGTATTGAAATCTATGGATAAATTTTTTATTTGTTTTTTCTAAAGCATTTTCAGGATTAATGTTGATAAAACGAGCATAATTAATCATAGAAAACAGCACATCACCAAATTCTTTTTCAATGTTTTCTTGGTTTCCTATTTTGATTTCTTCATTCAACTCATTGAGTTCTTCTTGAACTTTCTCCCAAACTTGATGCGGTTCTTCCCAATCAAATCCAACTCCAGCAACCTTATCCTGAATTCGGTTCGCCTTTACTAATGCAGGTAAGCTTTTAGGAACCCCTTCTAAAACAGAGTTTTTACCTTCTTTTAGTTTTAGTTTTTCCCAATTTTGTTTTACTTCTTCTTCGTTTTCTACTTTAATATCACCATAAATATGTGGATGGCGATCAATTAATTTGTCTGAAATTGCATTAGCAATATCTGCAATATCAAAAGCATTTTTTTCACTTCCAATTTTAGCATAAAAAACGATGTGCAAAAGCACATCGCCTAATTCTTTTTTTAATTCTTCTAGGTTGTTATCTAAGATAGCATCACCCAGTTCGTAAACTTCTTCAATAGTTAAATGTCGTAAGCTTTCTAAAGTTTGCTTTTTATCCCAAGGACATTTTTCTCGCAGCTCATCCATTATATCTAACAGACGATTAAATGCATCTAGTTGTTGTTTACGAGTATTCATTTTTATTCTTCTTCGTCTGTTCCAACATTTTCTTCATTTAAAGAAGAAAAGTCAAAATCAGCTTTTACCAAAATATTATACCATTGTATTACCTTTTTAATATTTGAAGTATATACACGTTCTTCATCGTATCCAGGTAATACTTCTGCAAAGTAAGCCGTAAGTTTATTGGCGCTTTCTTTGTGAGAAATTGCTTCTTTATTAGCTTCTTTGTTTGCTATGTTTTTAAAGACCTCTCCTAACGGAATATCATCTTCATAAGTGAAGATAGCAATATTTTCTAATAAACTTACATTATGAGTCGCTGTGATAGGCATTCGTTTACCATCGATTAACGATTTTACAATAACTCCTGCTTTTGTTTGTGACAAAATTTCATATAAACCAGGCTTTCCTGATACTGCTATTATTTTACTAAATTCCATGTAATAAATTATCTTTTTGAATTAGGAAAACGCATTCTATATCCAGAATTAATTTTTCCTTTTGATATATTTTCTAATTTTTTCTTAATTAATCTTTTCTTCAACGAAGATAGTTTATCTGTGAATAAAACTCCTTCGATATGATCGTATTCGTGTTGAAATACTCGTGCAGCTAAACCAGTATATGTTTCTGTATGTTTTTCAAAATTTTCATCTAAATATTCAACCTTTATATTAGGCTTTCTCCAAACATCTTCTCGAACATCAGGAATACTTAAACACCCTTCATTAAATACCCATTCTTCACCTTCTTCATCAAGAATTTTAGGATTGATAAAAACTTTATTAAACGATTCTAGAACTGTTTTTTCATCTTCAGGTAAATCGTCATCTTCAGCAAAAGGAGAAGCATCAATAACAAATAAACGAAGATCTTTTCCAATTTGAGGAGCTGCTAAACCTACTCCAGATGCATTATACATGGTCTCTTTCATGTTTGCAATGAGCTCAGAAAGATTAGGATAGTCTTTAGTTATTTCTTTCCCAACTTTTCTAAGTACAGGGTCTCCGTAAGCAACTATAGGTAGTATCATATACTATGGTAATTTTTAGTGCAAGCAAAAGTACAAATAAGCTTTGTTTACTTAAAATTATTTATTGTATAAATAAGATTGTAGTATAATTGTAGCACTAATTTCATCTACTAAGGCCTTATTTCTTCGTTGTTTCTTTTTTAATCCACTATCTATCATTGTCTGAAAAGCCATTTTAGAAGTGAAGCGTTCATCTACTCTTTGTAAAGGGATTGAAGGAATTTCTTTTTGTAACTTCTCTAAAAAAGGAATAATTAACTCCTCACTTTCACTATCGGTATTATCCATTTGTTTGGGTTTTCCAATAATGAATAATTCAACATTTTCAGCGCTAACGTAGTCTTTTAAAAAATCAATTAACGTATCGGTCGCTACAGTAGTTAAACCAGAAGCTATAATTTGTAACTCATCTGTTACAGCAATTCCAGTTCTTTTTAGTCCATAATCTATTGCTAGTATTCTTGCCAAGTTTACTTTTTATTTTGAGCAAAAATAGTCATTTTAAACAAGGAATTATTTTCTGTTTAAAAAATGTGTTTTACTATTAATTCTTTAAGGGTAAACTTATATTTGTAAAAAATATATAACCAAGATGACTGAAATTCGTTCTATTATAGAAAACGCATGGGATAACCGAGAATTGTTGAAAAATGAAGAAACAACAGCTGCAATAAGAAAGATAATTGATTTATTAGATGCAGGTGAGCTTAGGGTTGCAGAGCCTACAACTGATGGATGGCAAGTAAATGAATGGGTGAAGAAGGCTGTAGTATTGTATTTTCCAATTCAGAAAATGGAAACTTTAGAAGCGGGTATTTTTGAGTATCATGATAAAATTCCATTAAAAAGAAATTATAAAGCAAGAGGAATTCGTGTAGTACCTAATGCAGTTGCTCGTCATGGAGCTTACATTTCTTCAGGTACTATTTTAATGCCAAGTTATGTAAATATTGGTGCTTATGTAGATGAAGGTACTATGGTTGATACTTGGGCAACTGTAGGTTCTTGTGCTCAAATAGGTAAGAATGTACATTTATCTGGAGGTGTTGGTATTGGAGGTGTATTAGAACCTTTACAAGCTGCGCCAGTAATTATTGAAGATAATGCTTTCTTAGGATCTAGAAGTATTGTTGTTGAAGGAGTTCGAGTAGAAAAAGAGGCAGTTTTAGGAGCTAATGTTGTATTAACAGCATCTACAAAAATTATAGATGTTACTGGAGATGAACCTGTAGAAATGAAAGGAATAGTTCCTGCTCGTTCTGTTGTAATTCCAGGAAGTTATACCAAGAAGTTTCCTGCGGGCGAATATAATGTGCCATGTGCATTAATTATAGGGAAACGTAAAGAAAGTACTAATAAAAAAACATCGTTAAACGATGCATTGAGAGAGCATAATGTAGCCGTTTAATAACTAAATTAGTTTTTTATAATTTTAAGATCAAATATAATTCTATATTTGATCTTTTTTTATGGGCGTAGCCAAAGGGAAAATGACCTGAGTCTTGCCTAGAAGAACTTTACGTAATGAATAAAATAGTAGTATACACAGGAGCTTTTGGAGATGATTATGGTTTTATTCCTCAAAAAAAAATAGAAGGAGTTGATTTTTTTTGTTTTACAGATAACGTAAAAAAAGTTCAATCACCATGGAAGCCTTTAGAAGTAAAAGATAAAAATCTAACAAATCATCTAAGGAATAGACACGCAAAATTATTACCACATTTATATTTTCAGAATTATGATATCAGTATTTATATTGATAGTAATTATTTAATTATTGGAGATATTCTTGAGCTACTTGATAGTTTGGGAGAAGATTTTAAAATGGGAATTTTCGATCATAATCAATGTGATGATAGTAGAGATTGTGTTTACGAGGAGCATAAAGCTATTTTAAAGTTAGGAGAAGAAACAGGGGTTTATAAAGATAATCCTGAGGCAATGAAGAAACAAATTGAGTTTTTCAAGAACGAAGGATATCCTGAACATAACGGATTAATTTTTGCTGCAGTGCTAATTCGAAAACATAATGACGAGCAGGTAATTAAAGTAATGGAAGATTGGTGGGGATTTGTATCAACCCAAAGTAAAAGAGATCAGTTAAGTTTTAATTATGTGGCATGGAAAAATAATTTTAAGCCAACCATAATTAATGGGGATTTACGAAGAGGAAATTCTTATTTTTATTATTTATGTGACGCAAGAAAGGATTACATACCTAAGTTAATTAAATATAAAGTCAAACGATTTTTTGGAATAAAAAAACATCCGTAGTGGTTAAATTATCAATAATAATATCATATTACAAAGCTTTGGGTCATTTAAAATTGATACTAGAAGCCTTGAATAATCAAAGTGTTAAAGAATTTGAAGCTATTGTGTCTGAAGATGATAATAACCCAGAAACCATAGATTTTTTAAATTCAAATCGCGATCAATATCATTTTTCAATTCTTCATGTAAATCAAGAAAAAGACGACGGATTCAGAAAAAATGAAATGCTAAATAAATCGATTAAAACTTCTAATTCGGATAATTTAGTGTTTATAGACGGTGATTGTATTCCTCACAAACATTTTGTAAAAGCTTATATAAGTCAAATAGAAGAAGGGGTTATGTGTAAAGGTAGAAGAGTAATGCTAGGTGAAAAAATAACTAAAAATATTACCCTTAATAAAACAATAAAACCTTTACGTACAGTAACTGTTTTACTATCTGATTCTGATAATAAAAAGGAAGCAATTTATTTAAAAAATAGAAGTTTAACCTTAACAATGAAAGAGAAAGGATTGTTGGGGTGCAATTGGGGGATACAAAAAAAGCATTTGATTGCAATTAATGGTTTTGATGAAGATTACATTCGTGCAGCAGTGGGAGAAGATTCAGATATTGAATGGAGATTACAACGAATTGGTGTAGAAAGTAAATCTATGAAGAATAAAGCTATTGTGTATCACTTGTATCATGAAAGAGGGTATTCTGAAGAAGGTGTAGCAATGAATTGGGATATGTTACGAGAAAAAATGGATAAAGACCTGTATATTTGTGTTAACGGATTAGAAAAACTGTCGTAAATGAGGATAGGGTTCGATGCTAAAAGAGCATTTCATAATACTACAGGCTTAGGAAACTACAGTAGAGATTTGATTCGAATTTTATATGAATATTTTCCTGAAGAGGATTACTATTTATATACTACAAAACCCAAAAAAGTAGATCGGTTAGATGGAAGTAAGTTTACAGAAGTTTTACCTCACAGTAAGTTTTGGAAAAAATTTTCTTCAATATGGAGGCAAGGACCAGTAACTCGTCAAATAGAAAAAGACAGCATTGAGTTATATCATGGACTTTCAGGAGAGATTCCTAGAAATCTTAAAAAAACTGGAGCAAAATCTGTAGTTACGATACATGATTTAATCTTTGTTCGTTACCCTAAACTATATTCTTTTTTTGATAGAAAAATACATTTTAATAAATTTAAATATGCTGTCAATCATGCTGATAAAATTATTGCGATAAGTGAGCAAACGAAAAGAGATATTGTTAAGTTTTTAAAAATAGATCCTTCTAAAATAACGGTTATTTATCAGGGATGTCATGCTGTCTTCAAAGAAGAAGCATCAGAAATTCAAAGAATGGCTGTGAAGCAAAAATATAATTTGCCAGATCAATTTATTTTGAATGTAGGTACTATAGAAGAGCGAAAAAATCTATTGAGTATTGTTAAAGCTATAAAAGATATAGATATTTGTTTAGTCGTAGCAGGAAGGAAAACAAATTATTTTGATACAGTACAAGAATATATTGAAACACATCAACTTCAAGATAAAGTAAAATTTTTAGAAAGTGTTGTTTTAAAAGACTTGGCTATTTTATATCAAATGGCCGAAATTTTTGTTTACCCTAGTATTTTTGAGGGCTTTGGAATACCAATTATAGAAGCTTTATATTCAAAAACACCAGTTGTTACAACTAAAGGAGGTGTTTTTCCTGAAGCTGGAGGACCAAATTCAATTTATGTTGAGCCTAACAATATAAAGCAATTAACTATAGAAATTGATGCATTATTACAAGACAAATTAAGAAGAAAACAAATAGCTGAAAAAAGCTATGCTTTTGTGCAAAAATTTAATGATGAAGGAATTGCTAATGCTATAATGAATCTTTACAAACAATTAGTTTAATATGAAAAATGTATGTTTTTTTATAAGTGTTAAATTTTGGGGAGGAGGATCTAAATTACATTTAGAACATGCTTTAGAATTTAAGAAGAAAGGATATAATGTGTTTTTTGTAGGAAACAAAAAAGGAGAAACTCTACAAAGAGCTATGGCTAATGGTTTAGAAGTTTTTCATATTACTGGAGGAAATAGAGCGTTTTTAAACCCTTTTAAAGTCAGTAGATTAGTTCGTTTTTATAAGAAAAATAACATTGATACAGTAGCTTTCTCAAATTCAGAAGATGTAAAACTAGCAGGGATAGCTGCTAAAATAGCAAAAGTTGATAAAATAGTTTATTTAAGAGGTTTAGCAACAACAATTAAATACAGTTTATTAAATCGTTTTTTATTTTCAAATATTTTGACACACATTGTTGCAAATTCGGAAGCAACTAAACAAACCATATTAAAAAATCTGCATACATTTTTGAATGAAGATAAAGTGAAAGTAATTTATCATGGAATTGATGTTAATGATTTAAACTACGAAAGGAAATTAAATGAAATTCCATCAGAAAGTGAAAAGATAATTTTAGGAAATGCAGGTAGAATAACAGCACAAAAAGGACACGATAAATTAATTGAAATTGCCAAAGAATTAAAAGATAAAAAACTGAATTTCATCTTATATATTGCAGGAGTTGGTGAAGATGAACCAAAAATAAAAAGCCTGATAGAAGAGTATCAGTTACAAAACGAAGTGATGATGCTCGGTTTTGTAAAAGATATGGAAGCGTTTATGAATAGTATAGATGTTTTCCTTTTAACGTCTTTATGGGAAGGTTTTGGTTATGTGATTGTAGAAGCTATGATAAAATCTAAACCAGTTGTAGCATATAATATGTCAAGTAATCCAGAAATAATAAGTGAAAATAAAACTGGATATTTGATAAATTATCCTGAAATATCAGATTTTGCAGATAAAGTTAGTCTTTTAAGTAAAGATAAAAAGCTCCGAGAAAGTATGGGGAATACTGCACGTCAAAGTGTAATTAATCGATTTGAACTGGAAGAAAGAATAACAGAATTTGAAGAGTACCTATTAAATAATTGATTTAACCGCAGGGCGATAGTCAAGAGTTTAATTACCAGTAACTTGTGTCGAAAGTTAAAAAAATTTCAATTAGATAGTTCGTATGCTTGCATCGAAGTAGTTCACTTATTTGTTATTAGTTGTTGGTGGTAAAAACTAACGTCAATCTTAATTCGTTTCAAATTTTTTATAACAAAATTACTCGTTACTAAAACCAAGAGATTCCGAAGTACTAAAATAAGTTAGGTGTATGCGAGTTCAAATGATCTAGAACAAGTAGTATCACAAAAAAGGAAATACAATTTAATTACTTTTTATTTAGTTTTTTTCGTTGCTCAATTAATTTCAAATATTTCAAAACACTATATTCCGCTATATAAGTACTCCATACATAACCTTCGTATCCATTTAAAATATTTCCTCGAATAATATACTCCTTAAAAAAGGTATACGGATACTTAAAAACAAGGAATAGTAAGCTTACTTTTTTATTTTTTTTCAAATATTCTTCAGATACTAAAGAAGCATATCTGTTTTTTTTCAAATTAATTTGTTCAACAGAGTTTGCAGTATAATGATAGAAAAAATGTTTGAAACGCCCTTTTTTGTTGTTGTATTGAACAGTTTCGTGAACTTTTTTATCAGAAAATGTAGCGTGATTTTTATTGAAAAGTCTTAAAACAGGTGTATTTCTTAAATAACCATATTGAAAAACTTTACCTAAATACACATGTTTTCGATTTAGAAAGTAAGCCTGATATGGAATAACTTTTTTATTAAATTCCGTTTTAATTTCATGAATTAGTTCATCTGTTAAAACTTCATCAGCATCAATAGAAAGAATCCAATCAAAAGAACATTGTGAAACTAAAAATAATTTTTGTTCTCCATAACCGTTAAACTTTTTTTGAATAACTTTTGCACCATAAGATGTACAGATTTCTACGGTAGCATCAGAACTAAAAGAATCAATAACAACAATTTCATCACACCAAACTAATTTTTCTAAGGTACGAGCAATATTCTCTTCCTCATTAAAAGTAATAAGAGCAGCACTAATTTTATGTTTATGCATTCAATATAGTTTTACAATGGCAAACATAATGTAAATTAGCCATTTTAATGTACTATAACTTCTGGATAGTTAGATATAGTTTACGAAAGGAATAAATGAACAGACGAATATTAAGGTAATAGTATAATCTATGATAAACGAGACTATAGTAAAATTACAAAATGGTAAGGTAATAGTGTATCCTACAGATACAGTTTGGGGAATTGGATGTGATGCGACTAATGAAGAAGCTGTTCAAGAAATTTATAAAATAAAAAATAGAGAAGAAAGTAAAAGTTTAATAGTATTGGTAAGTTCTTTATCGATGCTTAAAAAGTATGTTACTGTTCCTGAAGTAGCAATTAATTTACTTAAAAAAGCGACAAGACCAACAACAATTATTTATCAAAATCCAACGGGAATAGCTAAAAATATCATTAATAAAGAAGACAATACTTTAGCGATACGAATTGCGCAAGATGATTTTTGTACTGAATTAATTGAGAATTTTGGAAAACCTATTGTATCAACATCAGCAAATGTTAGTGGTAATCTAACTCCAAAATCTTTTTCGCAAATAGAACAGTCAATTTTGGATGCTGTTGATTATGTAGTAAATTTGCACCAAAGTAAAGTATCAGAAAAATCGTCAACGATACTTAAAATTGAAGGAGAAAAAGTAATAGTGATACGAGAATAAAGTTTATGCAGGATCAAATTTTTAAAGAAGCCCTTACACACAAAGTTTTTGAATATATAACTAAAGCTACAGACGAATTAGGTTTAGATAGTTATGTAATCGGAGGTTTTGTTCGTGATTTTATATTAAAACGTGGTAATGCCAAAGATATAGATGTTGTTACTGTTGGTAGCGGAATTGAATTGGCAAAAAAAGTAGCTAGTTTATTACCCAATACCCCAAAGGTTCAGATTTTTAAAACGTATGGAACAGCGATGCTACGTTTTAACGATATCGAAGTTGAATTTGTTGGCGCAAGAAAAGAATCATACAAAGAAGACAGTAGAAATCCGGAAGTATCTGAAGGTACCCTTCAGGACGATCAAGATCGAAGAGATTTTACGATTAACGCTTTGGCTTTAAGTTTAAATGCAAAATCTTTTGGGAAGTTATTAGATCCATTTGATGGAATTGGAGATTTAGAACGCAAAATCATTAAAACTCCTTTAGATCCAGATATTACCTATTCTGATGATCCTTTACGTATGATGAGAGCAATTCGTTTTGCTACACAATTAAACTTTATAATTGAGAAAAAATCTCTTGATGCAATTTCGAAAAATGCTGAAAGAATAAAAATTATCACAAGAGAACGAATTGTAGATGAATTACACAAAATAATGGCTTCGCCAGTTCCTTCTATCGGATTTTTATTGTTAGAGAAAACAGGTTTGTTGAATAAAATTCTACCTGAATTAATCGCTTTAAAAGGAGTAGAGGAAGTTGAAGGACAAACACATAAAGATAATTTTTATCATACTCTAGAAGTTGTAGATAATATTTCTGAAAACACAAATGATGTATGGTTACGTTGGGCTGCTTTATTACATGATATAGGAAAAGCTCCAACAAAAAAGTTTGATAAAAGAAATGGATGGACGTTCCATTCACACGAATTTGTGGGCTCTAAAATGGTATATAAGTTGTTTAAACGTTTAAAAATGCCATTAAATAATAAAATGAAGTTTGTACAAAAAATGGTTTTATTAAGTTCAAGACCTATCGTATTAGCTTCTGAAGTTACCGATTCTGCTGTACGTCGATTAATTTTTGATGCTGGTGATGATATTGATAGTTTAATGACACTTTGTGAAGCAGATATTACAACTAAAAATCCAAAGAAATTTAAACGTTACCATAAAAACTTCGAGATTGTTCGTCAGAAAATTAAAGAAGTAGAAGAACGCGATCGTGTGCGTAATTTTCAACCTCCAATTACTGGAGAAGAAATTATGAAAACGTTTAATTTAAAGCCTTGTCGTGAGATAGGTCAAATAAAAGAAGCGATTAAAGAAGCTATTTTAGAAGGTGAAATTCCTAATGAATATGAAGCCTCTTATAATTTTATGCTAAAAAAAGCTAAAGCTATAGGATTAACAGCACAAACTGAAATTTAAGATGAGAATAGTACAAGTAATAGACCAATTAGGCTTAGGTGGAGCTGAAAGGGTTTGTGTGAACTTAACCAACTTACTATTTAGAAATGGAAATGAAGTAAAACTTATTGTGTTAAATGATGAAGGTGCTTTATTTGATTTGATTGATGATGGGGTAGAGGTTGTTCGATTGCATAAAAATAAAGGTAAGTTTAAAGCATATAAAGCATTTAAAAAACATATTAAAAAAGACGATATTATTCATATTCACATGAGAAGTCCATATCGTTTTGTGCGAAAAGCATTTTTATTCTTAGGGGGAAATAGACCTGTAATTTTGCACGACCATTATGGTAAAATTGTTGTAAATCAGTCTGTGCCGAAATGGTATAAATCAGTGTTTAAACCACACTTCTTTATCGGTTGTTCTGAATTACTTACAAAATGGGCTGTTCAAAAAGTTGGACTAAAACAAGATCGTGTTTTTTTAGTGAATAATTTTGTGTTGCACTATGAATCAAACTATAAAAATCATACTCCAAAAGGATTGGTTTTAGTAGGAAGTTTGAAGAAAGTTAAAAATCATAGTCTTGCAATGGATATTGCTAAAGCTTTAGATAAAGATCTTACAATTTACTGTCCGAGTTTAGAAGGTGGAGAAGGAGATTATTATGAAACTCTAGTAGCACATATGGAGAAGATAAATTATAAAGATCGTATCCATTTTGTTACAGGTTGTAATAATGTACAAACTGAACTTAAGCAATATGAAATGGCTTTATTAACTTCTACTTCTGAAGGAGATCCATTAGCTCTAGTAGAATATATGGCGCAAGGATTACCTTTCTTATGTTCAGATATGGGAGAAGCTGTTAAAATAGTAAAACAACATTATCCAGAAATGGTTCAGGGAGATTTTGAAGTGAATAATTGGGTGACGAACTACCATAAAGTAAAAGAGATCCAATCTGAACAGATCGAATCTCTTTATAACGAACATTTTTCTTCTGATGTATATCTTGAAAAATATTTAGCTATTTATAAGAAGTTTTTAGCATCAGTCTAAAGATTGCAATGCTACAAGTTTAGCATATTCACCTTTAGCGGCTAAAAGTTCTTCGTGTTTCCCTTGTTCAACGATGCTACCTTCTCGCATTACAACAATTACATCTGCTTTTTGAATTGTAGATAATCTATGTGCGATGACTACAGAAGTTCTATTTTGCATCATATTTTCTAATGCAGATTGAACTATTTTCTCAGACTCAGTATCTAAAGCAGAAGTAGCTTCATCTAAAATCATAATTGGTGGGTTTTTAACAACAGCTCTAGCTATAGATAAACGCTGTTTTTGACCACCAGAGAAATTACCAGCACTATCTGCAATGTTTGTATCAAATCCTTTCGAAGAATTTTCAATAAATTCTAAAGCATTTGCAACTTTTGTAGCAGCAATAATTTCTTCTTTAGTCGCATTCGGATTACCGACTTTTAAATTGCTTTCTATGGAATCATTAAATAGTAAAGCGTCTTGAGTAACGATTCCTATTAAAGAACGTAACGATTCTTTAGAAACATCTTTGATGTTATCATTATCAATTAATACTTCTCCTTTGTTCACGTCGTAAAAACGCATCAAAAGATTAGCAATTGTAGACTTTCCACTACCAGACTGACCAACCAGTGCAACCATTTTTCCTTTTGGAATTTCTAAACTGAAATCCTTTAAAACATAATTATCTTGATCATGATATTTAAAAGAAATATTCTTAAAACTTATTCCAGTCGTAAATGATTCTTTTTTAATAGGATTTTGTACATCTACTATTGTGTTAACTTCATCTAAAACATCATACAAACGTTTTGCTGATGCATCACCTTTTCGAATATTGGTAAAGATACCAGCAATGGCTTTAGTAGGTTGTAAAATAGAGTAGAACATCACAATGTAAGTGATAAAAGATTCTGAATCAAATCCATTTGGAGAAACTTCTGTGTTTGTTAAAACAATTTTCCCTCCATACAATAAAATTGCTAATACTGTTAACACACCTAAAAACTCACTTAATGGTGAAGCTAACTTTTGACGATGTGTAACCTGGATATTTAACTTCTCTTGTCTTTTTGTTGAACTAGAAAATTTCTTTAAAAAACGATTTTCAGCAATAAACCCTTTAACAACTTTTAAACCAGAAATTGTTTCTTCTAGTAAAGAAAGATAAGTACCACTTTCTTGTTGAGATTGTAGTGCCTTAGATTTTAGTTTTTTTGTTGACCAAGAAATAATTAAACCAGATAAAGGTAAGGTGATAAATACAAATAGTGTTAATTTGTAACTCATCGAAAACATAACAATTAATATGATAACAATAGTAAGGGGTTCTCTAATAATTCCGCCAAAAGAAGAAATAAAAGAACCTTCTACGACTTGAATATCAGAAGTCATTCTAGACATTAGGTCACCTTTCTTTTGTTCTGTAAAATACCCAATAGGTAAGGATGTTATCTTTTTGTATAAAGTATCTCGCATATCTTTAACTGTTCCATTTGATAGATATGCCATTTGATATGAGCCTAAGAAGTAAAATAAATTCTTAAAAAAGAATAATATTAATACGCCTATAGCAATTACAAAAAGTGTATTAACAGTTCCTTCTCGTTCTATATATTGAGCAATTTCATAATAGAAATTGTTTTTTATGTACTCAAAACTCTTTTTTAAGCCTTCGTATACTGGTTTTTCTACTTTTTTATCAGGACTAAACAATATTGATAGTACTGGTAAAAAAGATATTACTGTTAAAATATTAAATATAGCATACAATACATTATATATTGTGGCATATATAAAACGCTTTTTATAAGGCTTTACAAAAGATAAAATTCGTTTAAAGTAGTTCATTAAACTCCTAACTGTTTTACAATACGTTGGAGCTTTTCATCCAACTGTTTTCCAATTACATCAGCATTTTCAACTGCATCTAAAGAACCTTTCGTGCCGATGTAAAATTTAATTTTTGGTTCTGTACCACTAGGTCTACAAGCTACTTTAGTTCCGTTTTCTGTTTCGTAAATTAATACGTTAGATTTCGGAATATCAATCGTAGTTTCTTCTCCGGTGATCATATTTTTTCGGATTGAAGTTTTATAATCATTTACAAATGTTACTTTTTCACCATCTATTTCAGCAAGTGGATTATTACGTAAGTCGATTAACATTTGTTTGATTTCTTCAGCTCCTTGCATTCCTTTTTTAACTAGTGATACTAGTTTTTCTTTAAAGAAACCATGTTTTACATATAGTTTCAGTAATTCATTGTAGAAAGAACTATTTTCAGATTTTGCTTGAGCAGCAATTTCACAAGCGAGTAGGGTAGAAGTTACAGCATCTTTGTCTCTAACAAAATCACCAACCATAAACCCGAAACTTTCTTCTCCACCGCCAATGATTTCTAATTCAGGATGGTCTTTAATCATTTTGGCAATCCATTTAAATCCTGTTAAACCAACTTTAGTTTCTACACCATAACTTTCAGCAATAACATTAACTAAGTTTGTAGATACAATGGTAGAACCAATAAATTGCTTTCCATTTAATAACCCTTTTTCTTTCCATTGGTTTATTAAAAAGTCTGTCATAACACTCATGGTTTGGTTACCATTTAATAATTTCATGTTACCATCAGTATCACGAACAGCAATTCCTAAACGATCACAATCAGGATCTGTACCAATTACGATATCTGCATTTGTTTTATTCGCATAATCGATAGCCATTGCTAAAGCTTCTGGTTCCTCAGGATTAGGAGATTCAACAGTAGGGAAGTCTCCATTAGGTTCAGCTTGTTCTTCAATAATATGAACTTGAGTATATCCAGCTCTCTTTAAAACTTCTGGTATCGATTTTATTGATGTTCCGTGTAAAGAAGTAAAAACAATTTTTAAATTTTCTCTACCTTTTATATCAAATGTTCCATTCTTTAATGATGCATCCCAAAAAGCTTCATCAACTTCAGTACCTATGAAAGAAATTAATTCATCCTTTTTATTAAAATTGATGTCTTCAAATTCTAAATTATTTACTTCAGCTATAATTTCAGTATCTTGTGGAGGAACAATTTGTCCGCCATCTGTCCAATACACTTTATAACCATTATATTCAGGAGGATTATGAGAAGCTGTTAATACAATACCAGCATGACAATTTAAATGATTTACAGCGAAAGATAATTCTGGAGTAGGACGTAAGTCTTCAAAAACAAACATTTTGATATTATTTGCAGAAAGTACATTTGCAACTAGTTGGGCAAACTTTTTACTATTATGTCTACAATCGTAGGCAATTGCTACTTTAATTTCTTCATTAGCATACACTTTGTTTAAATAATTACTTAAACCTTGTGTAGCTTTCCCTAAAGTATATTTATTAATTCGGTTTGTACCAGCTCCCATAACACCACGCATTCCTCCAGTACCAAATTCTGTATTTTTATAAAATCGATCAGTTAAATCGTCTGAATTATTAGTAATTAATTCAGAAATTTCATTTCTAGTTTCTTCATCGAAAGTATCAGATAGCCAAAGTTTAGCTTTACTTAAAATATCGTTCATAGTTAATTAAAAAGAGGTGTTATAAATTAATTTTTTCTTTGATTTTATAATGTTTCTGAAGCGGATTGTTTTTAATAATTAGTTCTCCTAAAAAGCCAGATAAAAATAGTAATGTTCCTAAAATCATAGCTGTTAAGGCGATATAGAACCATGGATTATCAGTAACCAAAATTGTTTTAATTTTAGCATATACTCGGTATAATTTCATTGCACCTATATAGCTAGCAGATATAAATCCGAATAAGAACATCAAAGTACCCCATAATCCAAAAAAATGCATGGGTCTTTTACCAAATTTAGATAAAAAAGAAATGGTAATCAAATCTAAAAGACCGTTAATAAAACGATCTATTCCAAACTTAGTTACACCATATTTCCTAGCTTGATGTTTTACAACTTTTTCCCCAATTTTTGTATATCCTTCATTTTTTGCAAGTATAGGAATATACCTGTGCATTTCTCCACTGACCTTAATAGCTTTAATGACTTCATTTTTATACGCTTTTAATCCACAATTAAAATCATTTAATTGTAAACCTGAGGTTTTTCGAGCAGCCCAGTTGTATAATTTAGAAGGAATATTTTTTGTAAGCACATTATCGTATCTTTTCTTTTTCCAACCCGAAATTAAATCAAAGTCTTCTTCGATAATGAGTTTATATAATTCAGGAATCTCATCTGGATTATCTTGTAAATCTGCATCCATAGTAATGACAACCTCTCCTTTAGCTTCGCCAAATCCAGCATCTAAAGCCTGCGATTTTCCATAATTACGTTGAAAACGGATTGCTTTTACTTCTTGATTTTTATCAACTAAATCTTGAATTACTTTCCAAGATGTATCAGTACTTCCGTCATCAATAAAGATAACTTCATATAAAAAGTGATTGGATTGCATAACTTTTGCAATCCAATCATATAATTCTTGTAAAGATTCTTCTTCGTTTAAAAGCGGTATAACTACCGATATATCCATAAAAATATAGTATTACCAGTTTTGTTTGGTAAAGTTACAATATTATTATTGCTTAGAAAGTGTCTTCTTCTCTTTTTTGCATGATAGCTCCTCCAATGGCAGAAATTACAAAACCAATAAATGCCCAAAATAAAATAGCTATAGCAGATGTTATCAACGGATTTGACATTTTCTGTTGTATAGAAAGCTGAGTTTCTATTTGTTCTTCAGACATTCCTGAATTTTCAAGTGCTTCTTGCATTAAAGTAAGTCTTTGTTCCACTATTTCAGGTGCTATGAAATTTTCAAAAACTTGTTGATATATGATAGAGATAATACCGCCAATAACAGCAATACCTACACCTATTTTAACAGCTTGACCAAAAGTCAAAAAAGTATTGTTTAATTGTTTGTATTTCTTAATTCCTAAAATTATAACACCTATTACTATTAGAGAGGTAGCGATTAAAGAAAAGATTCCTGCTGAAGGATTTAGTAAATTTCCAGTAGCATACATAATAAGACTAGTGAATACTAGTCCTAAACCAAAAAACAATCCATAATTTAAGATGATATTCTTAGGGCTTACTTGATTTTCCATTGTTAATGAGATTTGATTAGTTATTAATTTGTAAAATTACTTAAAACATTTGATTAGTATTCAATGTTTTAAAAATGTTACAAAAAAAATAATCTTTTTTTTGTTTGTGATTCAAAAAATGATTGTAAATTTGCAGCCGGCAAGTTCTACACAACCAGCTCCCTTTGAATCCCCCAGGGCGGGAACGCAGCAAGGGTATTAGGTCGTAGCGGTGTGATGTAGGTAGCTTGCCTTTTTTTATTTTATCTATTTCTAGGATGAAATTTTTCCACAACTTCTTGCAAATAATTACGATCTAAATGCACATAAATTTCTGTTGTAGTAATACTCTCATGTCCTAATAATTGTTGAATAGCTCTTAAATCTACACCTTCTTTTAATAAATAGGTAGCAAAAGAGTGTCGTAATGTATGAGGACCTATTTGTTTATTTAAATTAGATTTTATTGCTAATTCTTTTAAAATAATAAAGATCATTTGTCGTGTTAACCGTTTTCCTCTACGGTTTAAAAAGACTATATCTTCATTTTCTTTTACAGGTGATATATGATTTCTAGTGTGTTGTAAATAAAAATTAATATACTTCAATGTAGTCTTATGAATAGGTACAAAACGGTACTTATTTCCCTTACCTAAAACACGGATAAAGCCTTCATCTGAAAAAATATCTGAAAGTTGCAAATTAATAAGTTCACTAACTCGAAGTCCACAACCATAAATGGTTTCAATAATTGCTCTATTTCTTTCTCCTTGTGGATGACTTAAATCAATATGTGAGATTAGTATATTGATTTCTTCATTGGATAATACATCAGGTAATTTTCGAGATAATTTTGGACTTTCAATTAAATCCAAAGGATTATCAGTTCTATATTCTTCAAAAATTAAATAATCAAAAAAACTACGAAGTCCTGAAATAATTCTAGCTTGTGTCTTTGGATTTACAATTTTTGCGATTTCATAAATAAATTTTCGAATATCTTCTTTAGTAATTGTGACAGATGATTTCGCAATTTTAAACTCCAAGAGATACTGATGTAATTTCTTAACATCTCTAACATAGTTGTCTATAGAATTATCAGAAAGTCCTCTTTCAATTTTTAAAAAAATCTTATAATCATTTATGTTTTTTAGCCAATCCACCTAAACGTATACTTTTCGTAAAAAAACTTTTTTATTGAGAAAATAATTTTACATTTGTCCGACAAACATATAATTATATCTTAAAAATTTAAAATTATGAAAAAATTACTTTTAACAATTGCTGTGATTGCTTTTGGATTAACAGCTACAGCACAAAAAGGACAGTTCAATGCTGGTGGTTACATTGGTTTACCGATTGGAGATGCAGGAGATGCTTACTCTTTTTCTTACGGAGCTGAAGTAAACTATTTATTTGAATTATCTGACAAATTCCAAGTTGGACCTTCATTTTCTTACCAACAGTATTTAGGTAGTGATAGTATTGATGTTTTAGGTATTTCTATACCACAAGACGTACCTAACGTAGCTTTTTTACCTATCGCTGCTGCTGCAAGATATAGTATTTCAGAAAAATTTTCTGTAGGTGCTGATTTAGGTTTTGCTATTGGTGTAGATGCTGGTAATGACGGAGGTTTTTACTACAGACCAATGGTAGGTTACCAAGTATTTGATAAAGTTACTTTACAACTTACATACTCAGGAATTAGTGTAGAAGGAGGAAGTGTTGCTAACATAGGTTTAGGAGCTGTTTACTCATTCTAATTCTAAGTTAATTGAATTAGATAACTTTACAAACTTTATATAGATTTCATCTTATGAAAAAAATATTTTTAGTTTTAGTTGTAGTTGCATTCGGGTTTGTAGCTAACGCACAAGACGGTCAGTTTAATACTGGAGTTAATTTAGGATTACCAGTAGGTGATGCAAGTGATTTTACTTCTTTTTCTGTTGGAGTTGAAGTGAATTATTTATTTGAATTATCTGAAGATTTCCAATTAGGACCATCTTTAGAGTATTTTCACTATTTCGGTTCAGAGCTTGATTTAATCGGAGGTGGAACTCGTGATATAGATGATGCTTCTTTTTTACCAATTTCTGCAGCTGCTAGATATAGTGTCTCAGATAAATTTGTATTGGGAGCTAATTTAGGTTATGGAATTGGAATAAGTCCTGATGCTAATGATGGTGGTTTTTACTACAGACCTTTAGTAGGTTATAAAGTAGGTGAGAACACTATGATTCAAGCTGCCTTCTCAGGCGTAAGCACTGAGGGTTCAGCAACGTCAAGTATCACTTTAGGTGTAGTTTTCGGATTATAAGAAAAGTAAACTGTATAATATAAAAGAGAGGGTGGAAATTAATTTCTACCCTCTCTTTTGTTGTAAAAAATAAATTATGAAAAAAACAATACAAATAATTTTTCTACTTCTATGTTGTTTCCAAACATTTGCACAGCAAGATTATGACTATGGTGTAATTGGAGGTTTTAATAATAGAAATGAACGTATAGTTAATAATGGTATAAGTGTTTCAACTGGAGCAGGAGGAATGTTTATAGGTTTTTTTATAGATATGAAAATATATGAAAAACTTAGTGTTCAAACTGAAATTCAATATTTAGCTACTTTTGTTGAACAAAATACTAGTAATTCAATTGTCATACCGATTGTTGGTAAGTATAAATTATCTGACCAATGGTCTATTCATGCAGGCCCATTATTAGACTTAATTTTAGACGGAACACCTCTTAAAGAGTTTGGATTGGGAATTGCTATTGGTTTAGGTTATGAGATTACAGAAAATTTGTTTGCAACAACTAGGTATTCTTTAGGGTTGACTAATCGGTTGGACTCTGATTTTTTTCCAAATAATTTTTCTTCACAACTTGATTTTTTCCAAATAGGTTTAGGTTATAAGTTTTAATTTTTAAGGCAATTACCAATATTTTTAATTCCTCTATTATTATATCGAGGTAATCCATTAGAGAATCAAGTTTAACTTTTTATTATATATTCGCACTAAATATGACATTTATGAAAAAAATATTTTTTGTTTTAGTAGTATTACTTTCCATTAATAGTTTTTCTCAAGAAAATCAATTTAATATTGGGATTAATGGAGGAATAACAACAGGCGATATAAAACCAATCTCATCTGCTGCATTTGGAATTGATGCCAATTATTTATTTAAAGTCTTTGATGGTATTAGTCTTGGACCTTCTTTGAATTTCCTCTACTTTTTAACAGATGAAGTAAATGGTGTACAACCAGATGCGTTTGTATATTTACCTATAGGTGGTGCCATAAGATTTCAATCATTAAGTGACTATTTTTACGTAGGATTAGATCTTGGATTTGCCATAGGTATTTCACCTTCCGGTGATAATGGAGGTTTATTTTTTAAACCGATGGTTGGTTATAATGTTACAGAAAATTTGAAGTTGAATTTATTTTATTCAGCAGTGAAAAAAAGACAACCAGCGTATAGTTATGTAGGATTAGGAATTGCTTTTGATATTTTTGGAAGTAATCAATATTCGTATTAATAACCTGAATGATGAAATTAATAATTATTAACGGTCCGAATTTAAATCTTTTAGGAAAAAGAGAGCCTTCAATTTATGGGAATGATTCTTTTGACTCTTATTTTGAAAAGTTAAAAGGAGATTTTCCTAATATCACATTCACCTATTTTCAATCTAATATTGAAGGAGAAATTATTAATAAACTTCACGAAGTAGGTTTTGATTTCGACGGAATTGTATTAAATGCTGCTGCTTACACACATACTTCCGTAGCTATAGCTGATGCTGTTAAAGCTATTGAAACTCCTGTAGTTGAAGTTCATATTTCTAATACCCATGCTCGAGAAGAATTTAGGCATAAAAGTTTTATAGCTAAAAATGCCAAAGGAGTAATTTTAGGTTTTGGATTAGATAGTTATAAATTGGCAATACAGAGTTTTTTTAAATTTACTTAAATTTAATTTAGTTAGCTAAAGTTTAAAGTAAATAAAAACTATTTCTAACAATCATTTAAAAGAGTTTTTTTCATTTAGTAAAAATTAAAATATTTACAATGAAAAAAACTTTTTTAGGTTTAGTAGTCTTATTTTCTTCTTTTTATAGTTGTGATAATGAAGATACTACAGTAAAAGAAACTACTTCTATAAGTTCACTTAGATTCATCGGAGAACAAATAATTCCAGATGGTTTTGAGTTTAATGGAAATGTAGTAGGAGGCTTATCGAGTATAGATTATGCCAATAATAAATTTTATGTAATTAGTGATGCACCAAATGCTCCAATCCGTGTTTATAAAGCTAATTTAACATATACTGCGTCAGAGTTTTCTAAAGTGGATATAACATCTGAAATAGAATTATTAGACACAAATAATACATCTTTTGAATCTGCAATTGATCCTGAAGCAATACGTATTGATTCAGATACAAATAGCATAATTTGGTCAAGTGAAGGAAATGTAAACAATGGAGAAAATCCGTTTGTTAGAGAAGCGCTTTTAGATGGAAGTTTCAAAAGAGAATTTACTTTACCAAGTATTTTTGAAGTAAAAACATCTGCTGACGAAGGTCCTAGGCATAATGGTGTTTTTGAAAGTATTTCTTTAAGTGTAGATAAAAAAGGATACTGGGTTGGAATGGAATTACCTTTAAAAGAAGATGGAGTAGAGCCGATATTTGCAACGGATACAGATTCGCCTGTTCGTGTAGCTTATATTAATAAAAGTACAGGTGAATTTGAAAACCAATTTGCTTACGAGTTAGATAAGGTTGCTAGAGAAGTAATAGGCACTGGTTTTAATTTTACGGTAAATGGTTTAGTTGAGATTTTAGAGTATGATACGAATAAGTTTTTAGCTTTAGAAAGATCTTTTACTACTGGAGCAGATGATGGCGGAAATAATGTGAAAATCTATAAAGTTGATGCTTCAAATGCAACAGATGTTTCTACTATTTCTAGTTTAAACGGAGCAAATTACGCGAAGGCTACTAAGACATTAATATTCGATTTTGAATCAGTAAGAAGTCAATTATCTAGTATTCCGGATGGAAATACCGCAAAAGTTGTAGATAACATCGAAGGAATAACATTCGGACCAAGATTAGAGAATGGAAATTTATCTCTAGTAGTTGTAGCTGATAATAATTTTAGTGCTTTTGGTCAACAACTAAATCAATTTGTGGTTTTTGAAGTAATTCCTTAATCGCAGAGCGATAGCCAAGGGTTTAATTCCCCGATACTTGTATCGAAATATAAAAAGCTTTTTAACTAGATACCCCGCATGCTTGCATCGGGGCAGTTCATTAAACTTCAGTTTTTTAAATATATAAGGTTTTAGTATTAAGCTAAAGCCTTATTTTTTTGATGTTTAATCAAAAATATATAACGAACAGCTAGCAATAGCAAAACCGGGTACAATGGATACGTAAACTTTTGTAATCCGATTAAAGTCACTATTGGAATCAAACCTATAAAGGCTACTACAAGAATTAAATAATGTTTAATCCAAGGTTGTAAGTTCTTTTTAAGTACTAGAAAAGCAATAAAAAAGTTAGGAGCAAATGCCCATAAGAAATTGAAATTATTCGGTGCGGTAGAGTGATTTGTAAAAAACCACAAGAAAACAATAAGTATTCCTACAGTACCTGTAGTAAGGAAAAGAATAAAGTCTAAAATCCTGGTTCTTTTATGCTTTTTTAAATCATTTAAACTGATAAGAATAGTAATGATTAGTAAAGTTAAAAAAATTAAAAAAGGGCTAATGATATCGCTTTTAGCTGTCTTTGTTTTAAAGTCTAGTACCGTTTTTGTGTTTCTTATTAATGCTACTGATTTCCCTTCTTTATTAACAGTAGATTTTTCAAAAATAGAAAAAAGGTGCTCAGGAAGATACATGTATTCTTCAATTGTAGCGATTTGATCTAAACGACTCCCTAAGGCAATATTAATACCAAAACTTCCCCAAGTATTCGGATTAATTTTTTCATTCATCAAATCTCTTAAAGATCTCTCTTGATTTAAAAGAGAAGTATCAAAGGTGAGTTTTTCCTTAAGAACATCTTTTAGAATATCTTTCGGTCTTGTAGCACAGTTGTCAAAAAAAGGATCGTAAAAATAACTGGCGTTTTCTGGAAGTACATTAGTTTCTAAGAAATTGAAGTATGCATTTTTTTGTTGTTGAGTTAAGTTTAAAACCTGTTGTTTAACCCAACGTTGATCTTTATTTGCAAGTTTTAAGGATAAATGAAAAGGATATCTGGCTAATTTATATTTCATAAATCCTTTTACAAAGTTTGAATAAAAATTAGGATCATCAAAATCGAAAATACCATAATTATATAGTATGTCTAGATTTAACATGGGATCTTTAACCCGAATTGCTGTATGACCGAATTTTTCATATAAATTTTCACCAGGACCAGAAGTAATAATACTAATTTCTGAATATGCTGATAGTTGTGCTTTTTGAGCAGTATTACTAATTGTAAAACACAGAAAAGAAAGAAAAAGTAGCTTTTTAATCATAAGTTATCTGTAAAAACTATAATCGAATTTGATAGAAAAAATATTTGAAAATAAAGCATTACCAACACTTCCTATATTGGTAAGTGCATAATCAATTTTAATTCCTTTGTATTTAAACCCTAATCCGAAATTTGGCTGTATAGAAAGTGATTCATCACCATTGAATTCGGTTGTGTTTTGAAAGTTTCCAGCTCCTAATCTAAGATATACAAGTTCATCATAATCTAGTTGAAAACCAAAAGCAGGATCGATACTTAAGAAAGAAGTTGAAATAATATCATTAGTTTCGGCAAATCTCATATTAAGATCTACTTCTGCTAATAAATTGAAATAACGTCCGAATTTAAAATTTTTAGCAATACCAACCTGAAGTTTAGGTTTGGTGATTTCTGTAGTTTCAGGTAATTCTTGATTTTGACCAGGAACAGCATTTCTAATTTTATCAAATTCCTCTTCATCAATAGCCCAAACATTAAATGTTGTAGTAATATCTCTAGCCATTGCACCGAATTTCCAGCCATTTTTTTCAAACTGAACACCTAAATCAAAACCAAATCCCCAAGAAGTGGCAAAATCACCAATAATTCTTCTTACGATTTTAGCATTTCCTCCGATAGAAAATCCATCTAATAATAACTTTCTTCCATAACTGATATTTAACGCGTAATCAGCAGCTGAAAATAAACTAACTCTATTAAAATCTATATTTCCATCACTATCAATTAATTCAGTTGTATTTAAAATATCATCAACACCAAATCTAATGATAGAGACACCTACTGCGCTTTGTTTATCAATAGGCATAGCAAAACCAGCATAATTATATGTTGCGATTCCTGCAAAATAGGAAGCATGCATTAAAGTACCTTGATAATCTTCTACAGTAACTAATCCAGCAGGATTCCAATATGCAGCATTAACATCATTAGTTGTAGCTACCACAGCTTTACTCATTCCTAAAGCAGCAGCGTCGACACCAATATTCAAAAATTCATTAGAAAAGTTTCTAAATTGAGCTTGAGAACATATTGATAATACTAAAAAAAAGTAAATTAATTTTATTTTCAAAAGATGAATTTAATAAGAACAAATATCTAAATTACTTAGTAAATAACAGTAGTTTTTTAGAGTTATTGTTTATTAAGAATAGATATTCAACTCATTTTGAATAAAATTAACAATTTGTTTTTCTACCCAATACGATTCACCTCGAAAAGAGGTAACAAATCCTACATGACCACCATAATTTGGTGTTAATAAGAAAAAATTAGACGAATTTTCGGCTAATTCATAAGGGTAGCATTCCCATGATAAAAAAGAATCATCCTTAGCATTTATTAATAATGCTTTGTGTTTTATCTTAGAAATATAAGGCTTACTACTCGCTTTTTCCCAATAATCTTCAGGGCTATCAAATCCAAAAACCGGTGCAGTATAAATCTCTTCAAAGTCACGAAAAGTAGTCGCTTTAGAAATCAATTTTTTATCAGGGGTATATTCAGGAAATTTTTCTGATTTCGTTATAACTTTTGCTTTAAGCGATCTTAAAAATTCCTGCATATATAGTTTATTTTTTAATTTACTCAACTCTGCCTGAGAAGTAGTTAAATCAATAGGTACAGAAATTGCAATACCACTTTTAATTATAGATGGAATTTCATTCTCATATTCACCTAAATATTTGAGTGTTAAATTTCCTCCTAAACTAAAACCAGTTAAAACAATGTTTTGATAATCATAATTATTTTCCAAATAATTCAAAATAAAATGAATGTCATCAGTTTTTCCAGCATGATAAGTTTCTAATCTTTTATTGTCTTCTCCACTACAACTTCTTAAGTTGATACATACCACATCGTATCCTAAATTATGTAAATATTTAGATGTAGAAATCATATAACTAGATGTTGAACTTCCTTCTAATCCATGAATTAAGACTACTAAAGAAAACGAATTATTGGTTAAAAAATCTAAATCGATAAAATCATGATCCCAAGTTTCAACTCTTACTCTCTTATAATTTGGTTTTTCCTTAGTATTAAAAAACTTATAAATAGTATTTATATGAGGATTTCTAAAAGGGAAACTTGTAGTGATTTGATTCTTAAGTAATGGCATCTTTACAACAATTTATTTTTTTATTCAATAGTATTAGAACAATCAATTTCATATTTTCGTAAAAATCATAAAAAATATGGATATTAAAAAATACATTCCAAATTTTGTTACCCTTGGGAACTTGCTTTGTGGTACAATAGCTATTATACTAGCAGTTAGAGGGCATTTTTATGCTACAGCAATTTTTGTAGGTATTGGTATTGTTCTTGATTTCTTAGACGGTTTTTTGGCTAGATTGTTACAAGTCCAAGGTGAGTTAGGTAAACAATTAGATAGTTTAGCAGATTTGGTAACTAGCGGAGTAGTACCTGGTATTGTAATGATGCAATTTATGGTGCACAGTACATATTATAGAGAGTTTGGCTTTTCTTCATGGGATTCGGCATTAGATATAGGTTTAGGAATGGAAGATTTTCTTTCTATTGAATTACTAGGATTACTACTAACTCTTTTTGCTGGGTACAGGCTCGCAAAATTTAATATTGATACAAGACAATCTGATAGCTTTATTGGTTTGCCTACTCCTGCAATGAACTTATTTGTAGTATCGTTACCAATGATAGCAGGGTATACAGAATCTAAATTTATTTTAGATATTATTCATAACCAGTATTTTTTAATTGCTGTAACTCTTATACTTAGTTTTTTAATGGTTTCAGAATTACCTTTATTTTCTTTGAAGTTTAAATCATATGCTTTTAAAGATAATGTACTGAAATATATTTTTCTTTTTCTATCAGTAGTATTACTAATTGTATTGAAGTTTCTAGCAATTCCTGTAGTTATTATACTGTATATTTTATTATCGGTTTTTAATAATTTAAAAGCTACAAATAAATAAGTTTTACGATTAACGAATATACATTAATGGTTTGCATATATAGAATTGTAATAGTTTTATGAATGCTTTCTAAGTAGTTTTAAACTAGATTTTTTAGTTTGAACACGATGAAAGTTTATGAAGCAGATATGACTGCTAAAGAAATTGAAAAAATTTCTAAAGCTTATGGTAAAGAGATTAGTAGTACGGTTTTTTGGGCTATTGTTTTTGCAGTTGCATTTATTTTTTTTAACATGAAGAATTATGGGAAATCTATTTATAAACTAATTTTCAATTTACCAGTTTTCTTAATGTTTTTATCTCGTCTGTACAGGCTCACGAAGCTATTGTTTTTCGATACTATTCATCAAGATTTTGAAGAAAAGAAGAAAATCATCATAACACTTATTGTTGATGAAACTTTTGAAGGCTATTCATCTTTAGAAGGGACAAATAGTGCGCCAAGCATACAGTTTAAGGATAATCCTTATTTTAGGAGTATAGATGTTACTCGTGATTCATATTATAGAATATCAAAGAGGGATAAAATCAAAATTGAATTGAGTAAATATGGAAAATGGATTATTAATATGAAATCTGGTTCGAGAATAATTGATTATATGAATATTAGAAAAAGTAGATTCAAAAAAAAGAGCTAGTACCATGAAACGATTTCAAATCCTTATTTTATTTCTCTTATCAATTCGTTTAATTGCTCAAAATCAGAAAGCTAAATTCCAGTTTTCAGATGCTTTATTGCCTGTAGATTCCTTATTAGAAAAGAAGTTTGGATCAAAAAAAATGAATCAAATTAGAAAGAGATCGTCACTGAAAGTTTCTATTTTAGAATTGCAAAATAGTTTAAAAGGAACAGAAAGTCCACATAATAATAGTCTTTTAGGAATATGTGAATGTCATTTGATGGATGGGAAATTAGAAATTGTAAATTCTGTCGGATTCATGTCTGGTATTGCCAATGTTATCGAGATAAATATTTCGGATCAGAGTTATGAATCGAAATTACACTATCGTACTGATGGTATTAAAATGCATAAATTCAATCCAAACGAAGAGTTTATTCAGAATATAGTTTTACCATTTAAGCAATCTAGATTAGAAATTTCACCAGATTCAAAGTTTACACATTTAGGAATTATAAAAGGAAGGTTGACAGGAGAAACGTTGGTGTATTATGAGCAAAACGATAATGAAAAAGGCTACAAAAAACTTCAGAAAAAAGTGATTTCAACTTTTGAATGTCAACTTCAAGATATGAATACATTATTACTTGAAATTGAGAAAAAAAATAGAAATTAGATCGACTTATTCGAATTTAAAAATTATTAAAAATGAAAAGAGAAGCGCTACTATTATTCTTGTTTACAATATCCATTTATATTGGTTTTTCGCAAACAAAGGATACTTTATATTTTGATGCGAAATGGAAAAAGACCACAAAAGAAAATCACCAGTATTTTAGACCTCTTCCTTTAAAAGTTGTAGATAGTCTTTCTTTAATTCGAGATTATTATAAAAATGGCAAGCTACAAATGCAAGGCTATGTATATACAGATAATCAGAAAAAATATGTTGGTGACATTTATTGGTATACCAAAGATGGGTTTGATGCCTCATATTCACAATATATAAATACAACTAACCAACCACTCACTTATTATCATAATAATGGTACCACTTGGAAAACGAATACCTACAAAAACAATATTAAGCATGGAAAGATAAAACTGCATAATAATTTTGGTGTAGTAATTAGTGAAGAGTATTATAATGATGGACTAAAGTTAAATGACACGATTGGTGGTTTTTCTAAAATATATTATTCGACAAATGGAAATAAAAAATTAGCATTTAATAAAAACACAAAACGAGTTTTTAAGGAACTTGAAGTGCTGTATTGGATGAAAACCGGAAAACCTGCTACAATAACACTATATGATAAACACGATAATATTGTGAATCGTAAAATATATGGTGTAAATGGCGATTTACTTAAACATTATAAAAAAGAAGATTTTTATGGAGATGATTTAGTCAATGGAAATTCTTACGAAGAGAGAACAAATAATGGTTTAGTAGTTACTATAGACAGTACTTCGGAAAAAGGTTTTAAAAAACAAGTTGTTGAAATTAATGATGTAAATCTAATAAAAGGTAGTTATGGAGATATAGATTTTTACAAAAAAGTTACTAAAAATAAATATAAACACCTTAATTATAGTGTTTTATATAGAGAGGTGAATAGTAAACTATTTACAGCATTTAAAACCTATGGTTATAGTACTAGAACATATTCTTATGATAATATTTTTCATGAAGATGATGCTATTGTTCCTGTAGCAGATATAAAAGAGCAATCAGTTGTAGACTTATTTAAATCATTACAAAATATAGCTTGGGGAACTAATTTTACACTTAAAAAAAGATATGGTAAAGACAGTATTTCACACAGAGTACGTTTTAAATATTTTAATCCTACTATTTTCTCTTACACACATGAAGTTTTTGATATCAATAGAAGTGGTGGACTGGGTTCTTTTATTACTGATAAAAATGAGGATATAAAAAAATGGCGTATACGAAATCAAGAGTTTTTTACCATTCGCGTTTTTTTATTGAATGGTACAAAACCTATTTTAGTGTTAACAGAGAGAGGAAATATTGACTATTATATTATTCCTACTAAAAATAATAAGTTTATTATCAACTTTGAAGATAGAAATGATCAAGAAATAACTCCTATGGTCTATGAAAATTTTAGTAATTCTATGCTAGAACAACTTATAATAAGGAATAATGTACAAGAATTTTACAATATAAAAAATGAAGAAAAAAAGCAATTTATAGCAAACATCTTCAATGAAAAAATAATAGAAAAAGGTTATGATAGTATACAATTTGTTCATCAGTACATTTTAGGTAGAAATGCAGCAGAAACTGATATTTATAATTTACAATTAAAAAAACTACCTATGAAAAATATAAGACAAGTATATCATGATATAGGAAATTTACAAGTGTTGGCGAATAACGAAGTTTTTTATATTGATGTTTTAGGAAATGTAACAGAGCCAAAATCAATTTCGTATTCTTTTTGTGGAACCGTAAGTGCTACGGATTTTACGATTATGAAAACCGATGCTAAATCGTCTAAAAATAAGATAAAAATTAGCTATGGAGGAATGGGAAGAAGACATCATTATGAAGAAATTTTGACACTGGATAATTTAGATGCTTCCTATGATTTAAAATTTCTGAATAATACAAAAGAAGATGGATATGACGGTAATAGTATGTTTATAGAAGGGTATGTAAATCGAACTAATGCACTTATTGCATCAAAAAATAAAAAGTTTGGATTGTATACCTATAATCATAAAAATGTGAAATATAAAAGAAAGAAAAGTAAACCAAAAAAAATTGTTGATGAAGATGGAATTGAAAATGAACTTCCAGAAATCATAGCTCCTAGTGCGCCTGAATATGGAAACACTTCAGCAAAAGAAATACTACCAGTGGTGTATGATAGCATAAAGTTAAAAGATCCTTTAATTATTGTAGAAAAAGATAATTCTTATGGCATTTTAAGTAAACCTGGTACTATTCCAACATTGAAATATCGAACACTAGGTAAAGTAATAAATAATTTTATGCCTTATCAAAAACAGA
Source organism: uncultured Tenacibaculum sp. (assembly GCA_947501615.1). GTDB lineage: Bacteria > Bacteroidota > Bacteroidia > Flavobacteriales > Flavobacteriaceae > Polaribacter. The sequence continues at coordinate 216,511 of CANMWK010000001.1, forward strand.
ATGGAGAAAAGGGTTGGATTGATGTTAATACTCTTGTGGAGTTTCCTGAGGAATAAGGTTAAAATGAAGATTAAATTTTGTTCCTCATTAATTTAGAGTAGGAACCTTACTTAAAAATATGAAAATTAAAACGTTAATATTATTCCTATTGTTGGCATTAAGCTATACGAGTTTTTCTCAGGCCAAAGACACGCTATATTTTGATGCGAAATGGAAAAAGACCACAAAAGAAAATCACCAGTATTTTAGACCTCTTCCTTTAAAAGTTGTAGATAGTCTTTCTTTAATTCGAGATTATTATAAAAATGGCAAGCTACAAATGCAAGGCTATGTGTATACTCATAATAATAATTTATTTGCAGGTGATTTGTATATATATACCAAAGACGGATATGATTCGTCATTTACTCCATACATTAATACTACAAATAAACCATTAACCTATTATCATAATAATGGTACGGTTTGGAAAACTAATGCCTATCAAAAAGATGTAAAGGATGGAAAAATAGATTTATATAATGACCTTGGGGATAAAATAGGATCAGAAACTTATAGTAGTGGTAACTATATGAATGATACTATAAGCAAATTTGTTAGCAAGTATTATGCTACTAATAAAAATAAACAAATCTCTTTCAACAGAAATGCAAAAGAAGTATTTAAACCAGTAAAAGCTGTTTATCATATGAAAACTGGAAAACTTGCCCAAGTATCAGTTTTCAAAAAAAGATATGAAATAATTAATCAAAAAACTTATGCGCAAAGTGGAAGGCTAATTAAAGCTTACAATAAAAATGATTTTTCAGGAGAAAATTTAACGAATGGAATTGACTACCGCCCAATAACGACGAATGGTTTTGTTGTTGGAATAGATCGTGTTCCCCACACAAGTCAATCAAGTCAAATTATTAAAATAAATGATATAGATGTTTTAAATGTATACGATTATGGTAAACTAGATTTTTTTAAAAAAATAGCTTCAAATCAATATCAATTACTCAATTATAGGATTGTACCTTCCAGACAAAAAAAAGAAGAAAGAAAACTCTTTTTATCAAAGGGGTTTCATACTTACAATCTTTATGATCGTAAGAGAGTTTACGATAAAAATTGTGAAAGTATACCAGTTAAGGATATTAAAGAGCAATCAGTCTCAGAATTATTAGGTTTATTAAAAAAGTATGAGTGGAGTAGCACCTATTTTACAGTAGTAAATAGGAAAGACAGTACTGCGCATAAGATAAGTTTTAAACAACTTAATAATCAGGTTTTTACTGAAGTAGATCGAGTGTTTGGAACAAATGAAATGAGAGATTTTCGTGCTTTATACATACCAAAGAATGATAATATTAGCAAGTGGTACATATATAAATCAAAACTATATGCTATTCAAATATTTCTAATAAATAAGACAAAACCTATATTAATTTTTAGTGTAAATGGTAGCATTGAACATGCCATTATTCCTATGAAGGATAATACGTTTTATACCACTTTTAAAGATTGGAACAAAAATAAACCAACAATGAAATCTTATGAAAGTCTGAATGATGCAAACTTAAAGTTTTTAATGGCTAATGCAACTCAAAAGTTTTATAAGATTCTAAAAAAGGATAACAAGCAATTCATAGCCAATATTTATAACGAAATAGTAGTTAAAAAGCCTTATGATACTATACAAATGTATAACGAATTTATTATTGGTGATAACAAAAATCAAATAGACATATATAACACATTACTCCATAAATTACCTATCGAAAATAGTAGACAAGTATATTATGATAGAGGGAATCTTCAAATACTTACTGATAAAAAAGTATTTTATGTTGATCCTTTAGGGAAAGAAGCTCAAAGAAATGACATAAAAAACTTTTTAGAATGTGGTTTTGATGAAGAATTTCATTCCAAAAAGTTTAAGATAATTAAAACTAAAGCTAAAAAACCTTTGAATGCTATTGTGGAATCTACAGTTTCAGGAACATTAAAATATACAATAATTTTGAGTTTAAAAAATCTAGATACTTCTTTCAAAGTTACTTTTTTAAATAGAAGAAAAGAAGATCATTATGGCAGTAATAATAATTTGTTTTTAGACGACGGCTATATAAACCAAACTAATGTACTTGTTGTATCAAAAAATAAAAAGTTTGGATTGTACACTTATAATTATAATAATGTTGCCTATGAAAAAAAGAAAAGTAAATCTAAAAAAAACGTTGATGAAGATGGGGATGGGGGAGAACATGAACCTCCAGAAGCTATAGCTTTCAATGCACCTTTATACGGAAATACTTCAGCAAAAGAAATACTGCCAGTAGTGTATGATAGTATAAAGTTAAACGAACCTTTAATTATTGTTGAAAAGGATAATTCTTATGGCATTTTAGACAAAACTAGTACTATTCCCGAATTGAAATATCGAACACTAGGTAAAGTACATAATAATTTTATGCCTTACGAAAAACTGAATGGAGAAAAGGGATGGATAGATGTAAGATCATTACAAGAGTTTTTAAAACAGTAAATTAGTTTTTAACTATAAAAGGTCTAAAAAGTTGCAATTTAATCAACTCAACTTTTTAGACCTTTTATTTTAAAAAGCTGCTAAATATGCTTTTGTGTTTTCTTCTAAAACAGTTGCTTCAGGATTAAACATTGCGCCATATAATCTATGTAAGTTCGTAAACTCTGCGCCACAAAATCTAAAAGTAAGGATAACATCATTTAAAAGTTCTTCTAAAGGAATTCCATTAGGAGCTTTATAATTTTCTTCAGCTCCACCAGTAGAAACTGCTAACCCTATTTTTTTACCTTTAATTTTATCACCACCTTCACCGAAAGACCAACCATAAGTAAAAACATCATCTATGTATTTTTTTAAAGCATAAGGTGTACTAAACCAATGTAATGGGAATTGAAAAATAACTTCATCGTAATTTTCGATTAGTGCTTGTTCTTTTGCTACATCGAAATTTAATGAAGGATATGCTTTATAGATTTCATGAATTGTATATGTCTCATTATCTTTCTTTAGTTCATTGATCCATTTTTTATTAACTACCGAATTTTCAATATTAGGGTGGGTTACTATAACTAATTTTTTCATTTTGTTTGCTGTTATTTTATTATGATATAAATTTAGTATTTTTGCTATATAAAATATAGTAACTTGTTATAAAATATCACTATACTAAAGTATACTAATCTTGTAATTTATGGAAGTATTAAGAACATTCCCCAAAATAAAAAAGTGTAAAATCAGCTATGTTTTAGCTGTTAATGATACATTAAATGTGTTAAGTGGAAAATGGAAACTACCTATTATAGCGTCTTTATTGTATGAAAAAAAACGTTTTAAAGCCATTCAGGATGATCTTACTACTATTACACCAAGAATGTTATCAAAAGAATTAAAAGACTTAGAGATGAATGGTATTGTATTACGAATTGTACATGATTCTCGTCCAGTTTTAATAGAGTATGAACTAACAGAATCTGGAAAGACAATAACCAAGGTTTTAGATAGTATGGTAGAGTGGGGGTTAAAGCATCGAGAACTAACGATAGGTAGTTGATTTTAACTTGTAACTTATCGAAGTTAAAATACTAACTAAAGGAACTACACTTAAAAGAAAGAGAAATAAGAACAATGTTACCACTAAAAAACCACTGTAGTCCACAGTAGTATTCCAAAACTCTTCTTGAGTAGGGGAATAGTTATAATCTTTATATAAAATGTAAGAAATTGTTATTAGTAAAAATGCACTAGCTACTACTTTTAAGAATAATAGCTCTTTAAATAACTTTCCTTTGAAAAAATCGATGAGTTTATAAATTAAAAAATTGAAGATAAATAGTAAAAAAAATAAGAAAAAGAAATGATGATAATAAATAACATAATACGTATCATGAATATTTATGTCCAAAGATAATTCATGAATAACTTCATGTTTATTGGAATTAAAATAACCACTAAAGGACATAGAAATTAGTAAAGATATGATCCCTAAAAAAATAAAATAATAATACGGTTTTACACGAAGCATCTAGAATTTTTTCTTTTTAAGCTCAAAATCCTTACCTAAATATACTTTTCTTACCATTTCATCTGCAGCTAATTCTTCAGGAATTCCTTCTTTTAAAATACCACCTTGATACATTAAATACGAACGGTCTGTAATTGCTAATGTAGCTTGTACATCATGATCGGTAATAAGAATACCAATATTTTTATTTTTTAGTTTCGCAACAATTCCTTGAATATCCTCTACAGCAATTGGATCAACACCAGCAAAAGGCTCGTCTAATAAAATAAATTTAGGATCTGAAGCTAAACAACGTGCTATTTCTGTACGTCTTCTTTCTCCACCAGATAATAAATCGCCTCTATTTTTGCGCACATGCCCCAAACTGAATTCATCGATTAATTCTTCTAATCTTTGTTTGCGTTCTTCTTTAGTACGATCTGTAAATTCTAAAACAGATAAAATATTATCCTCTACCGATAGTTTTCTAAAAACTGAAGCTTCTTGTGCTAAATATCCTATTCCTTTTTGAGCACGTTTATACATTGCGTCTTCAGTAATTCTTTCATTATCAAGGTATATATTGCCAGCATTGGGCTTAATCATACCTACAATCATATAAAAAGAAGTTGTCTTTCCTGCACCATTTGGTCCCAATAAACCGATTATTTCTCCCTGTTTTACTTGTAAAGAAATACCTTTAACAACCTTACGACTACCGTAGATTTTTTGTATGTTATCTGCTCTTAGTATCATACTGTGAATTGCAAATTATGAATTATTAACGACGAATTTATCATCTTTAGATTTCATAAATGCTTAAATTTAATATAAAATTTTAAGTAAGTATTTAGAATATAGTTATAGTAGTAGTACTATGTTTTAAATATTAAGCTTCTTCAAGAGCATCCCAAAACTCAACCGCTCTTCTTAAATGAGGGATAACAATAGTTCCACCTACCAAGGTAGCTATAGACATTGTTTCCATCATTTCTTCTTTAGTAACTCCATTTTTATATGCTGTCTCTAAGTGATACGCTATACAATCATCACAGCGTAAAACAGCAGAAGCTACCAAACCTAATAACTCTTTTGTTTTAACAGATAAATGCCCTTCAGCATAAGCATTTGTGTCTAAATTAAAAATTCTTTTGATTACTTTGTTATCACTTGATAATATCTTTTCGTTCATTTTTGAGCGATACTCATTGAACTCTTGGACTTTTTTCGACATTTTTTTGTTGTTTTTTTATTACGTATTTAGAAATGTAAATTCCGACTTGATATAAAAACATTATAGGTACTGCTACGATGATCTGACTAGCTACATCCGGAGGGGTAATAATTGCAGATAAAACTAAGACAACTACCAATGCATGTTTTCTATATTTTCTTAAAAATTGAGGTGTAACTAAACCTATTTTTGAAAGAAAATAGATGATGATAGGAAGTTCAAAAAATATGGCAACTCCTATAAGTGTATTTGTAATTAAGCTAATATATGCGCCTAATTTAAAGTTCTTTACAATAGCATCACCGATAGAGAAGTTGTAAAAGAAATAAACAGACATAGGTAATATCACATAATAACTAAATAAGACTCCAGAAAAGAATAGAGAGGAAGCAGAAAAGATAAATCCTTTAGAACGTTTTCTTTCATTTTCCAATAATCCCGGAGCGATAAATCGCCATACTTCCCATAGCACATAAGGAAATGCTACAATTACCCCTAAAATTAAAGAAGCCCATATAGCAGTCATTAATTCTTCTGTAGGATTTAAAACCTGTAATTCCTTAGCAAACTCAATATTACAAAAGCTACTATCTATTCCAATAAAAGAAAATACTTCACAAAAAAAACGATAGGTAACAAAATCTGGTTTAAGATGTGCAAGTAAAAATTCTTCAAAAATTACTTTAATAAAGACAAAACATGTTATGGCTACAGAAAATATAGCTATAATACTTCGTATAATATGCCATCTTAATTCTTCAAGATGATCTAAAAAAGACATTTCTTTCTCTTGTGCCATTTTAAAATATCCCTTCTTTTAAAATATCATGTAAATGAACAACACCAACATAATTATGAGCATCGTCATGGACTAATATTTGCGTAATATTATTAGTTTCTAATGTATCTAATGCGTCAATAGCCATAGCTTCAATATGAATAGTTTTGGGGTGCTTACTCATAATATCTGTTGCTGTTAAACTATCAATTTTAGTTGTTTTATTTAACATTCTCCTGATATCGCCATCAGTAATAATTCCTTCAATTTTATTTTCACTATTCACTACAGCAGTAACACCCAACCTTTTTTCAGAGATTTCAACAATAACTTTGCTAACTTTATCTACAGGTGTAACTTTAGGGGATTCATTATTGTTAATTAAGTCTGAAACTCTTAAATACAAACGTTTACCTAATGCACCTCCTGGATGATATTTAGCAAAATCGGTATTACTGAAACCACGTAAATCTAGTAAACAAACAGCTAAAGCATCTCCTAAAACAAGTTGAGCTGTTGTACTATTTGTTGGAGCTAAATTATTAGGATCAGCTTCTCTTTCAACATAAGAATTCAACACATAATCTGCATTTTTACCTAAAAAAGAATCTGGATTTCCAGTAATTGCAATAATTTTATTCTCAGAATTCCTTATTAGAGGAACTAAAACCTTTATCTCAGGAGTATTTCCACTTTTAGAAATACAAATTACAACATCGTCATTTTGTATATTTCCTAAATCTCCATGAATAGCGTCTGCAGCATGCATAAAAACAGCAGGAGTGCCAGTAGAATTAAGAGTAGCCACAATTTTTGTAGCAATATTAGCACTTTTACCAATCCCCGTAATAATTACACGTCCCGTCGAATTTAATATGAAGTTAACGGCATCAGCAAATGAATTGTCCAAAAAATTAGTTAAATTAGCTATACTATTACTTTGAAGTTCAATAGTTTCTTTCGCTTTAGCTAGTATTAAGTCAGTATTTTTCAAATAATACAGGTTTAAATAAAGCGTAAAAATAGGAATATTTTAGCTAGAAAAACTTTCCTTTTTAAAGAAACTTTTTAAGAAGTTTAAGTAATTATTTTTGTGTATTAGTTTGAATGTTTAATTTTGGCTTCTAGGGAACAATATGAAAATGAATTTATACGATGCTTTAAAAAAGTTTTTTGGGTTTAATCAATTCAAAGGACTTCAAGAAGATGTGGTAAAGAGTATACTAAGCGACCAAAATACGTTTGTGATTATGCCAACGGGTGGAGGAAAATCACTTTGTTATCAATTACCAGCCTTAATGAAAGAAGGTACTGCAATTGTGGTTTCACCATTAATTGCCTTAATGAAGAATCAAGTAGACGCAATACGGGGGATTTCTGAAACTCATGGTATTGCACATGTTTTGAACTCTTCATTAAACAAATCTGAGGTCAATCAAGTAAAGAAAGACATTGCAGAGGGTGTAACCAAATTATTATATGTTGCTCCTGAATCTTTAATAAAAGAAGAATATGTCGAATTTTTAAAATCTCAAAAAATATCTTTTGTAGCTATAGATGAAGCGCATTGTATTTCTGAATGGGGACATGATTTTAGACCTGAATACAGAAATCTTAGAGCTATTATTAAGCAAATAGATAATGTACCTGTAATTGGACTTACTGCAACAGCTACAGAAAAGGTACAGGAAGACATTTTGAAAACTTTAGGGATGACAGATGCTAATATTTTTAAAGCATCGTTTAATAGAGCGAACTTGTTTTATGAAGTTCGTCCTAAGACTAAAGACATAGAGAAAGATATTATCCGTTTTGTAAAACAAAGAGAAGGAGAGTCAGGTATTGTATACTGTTTAAGTAGAAAAAAAGTAGAAGAAATTTCTCAAGTTTTACAAGTAAACGGTATTAACGCCCTACCGTATCATGCGGGTTTTGACGCAAAGACAAGAGCAAAACATCAAGACATGTTTTTGATGGAAGATTGTGATGTTGTTGTAGCCACAATTGCTTTTGGTATGGGAATAGATAAACCAGATGTGCGTTTTGTAATTCACCATGATATTCCTAAAAGTTTAGAAAGTTATTATCAAGAAACTGGTAGAGCTGGTAGAGATGGTGGAGAAGGTCATTGTTTGACTTTCTACTCATATAAGGATATAGAGAAGTTAGAAAAATTTATGGCAAATAAACCTGTTGCAGAGCAGGAGGTAGGTCATGCTTTACTACAAGAAGTTGTTGGTTATGCTGAAACTTCTATGAATAGGCGTAAATATTTATTACATTATTTTGGAGAAGAGTTTGACGAGATTAATGGAGAAGGTGCAGATATGGATGACAACATGCGGAATCCAAAGAAAAAGCACGAAGCTAAAGAGCAAGTTGTTACAGTATTAGAAGTAGTGAGAAATACGAATGCAATGTATAAGGCTAAAGAAGTTGTAAATACAATTACAGGAAAAGAAAATGCCTTATTAAAATCTCATAAAACAACTGAGCAGACATTTTTTGGAATTGGAAAAGAGAAAAATAGTAACTATTGGATGGCTTTGATACGCCAAATGTTGGTTGCTGATCTTATTAAAAAGGAAATAGAGCAATACGGAGTTGTTAAATTAACAGCATCAGGAAAAGCGTATTTAGAAAATCCTTCGTCTTTTATGATGACTGAAGATCATGTGTATACTAATGTGGATGATGGATCTATAATTACCAATGCTAAATCTAGTGCTGTAGGCTTAGACGATAAGCTTATCGCAATGCTTAAAGATCTAAGAAAAAAAGTAGGAAAAAAATTAGGCGTGCCACCATTTGCTGTTTTTCAAGATCCGTCATTAAATGATATGGCATTAAAATATCCTATCAACTTAGATGAACTTTCTAAAGTACATGGCGTAGGTGAGGGGAAAGCAAGAAAATATGGTAAAGAATTTATCAAATTAATAGAACAGTATGTTGCTGATAATGATATTACAAGACCAGATGACTTAGTAGTTAAGAGTACTGGTGTAAATTCTGGCTTGAAATTGTATATTATTCAAAATACAGATCGTAAACTGCCTTTAGACGATATCGCAAAATCTAAAGGACTAGAAATGAATGAGCTTATTAAAGAAATGGAGGCTATTGTATTTTCTGGAACTAAATTGAATATTGATTATGCTATCGAAGACTTGTTAGATGAAGATCAACAGGAAGAAATTCATGAATACTTTATGGAGGCAGAAACAGATAAGATTCAAGAAGCTTTAGATGAATTTGATGGAGATTATGATGATGATGAATTACGTTTGATGAGAATTAAATTCACTAGTGATGTAGCTAATTAATTTAAAAGCACAAGACATATATAAGCTTTTAAAGAATAATGAAAACTGATTGTGCATTTAGAAACTGAAATCCTTTTATAATGTCAGTTCGAGTACTTTTGAGGAACGAAAAAGTGTATCGAGAACTATTTCTAGGTCAAAATCATTATTCTCGATACGATTTTTTTCATTTTATTCCAAAAAATCACTCGAATTGACAGAATTTTACTCCAAATACATAACGAGTTAATAAAAGAAGAATAATAAATAAAAAAGATCCTTAGTTTTAAAAAACTAAGGATCTTTTTGTTTAAATACGTTTTCTTACAGTTAATTATTTAAAATCAACATACATATTATTATAATCTAAATTGTTAATATCAGAATTCCAAATTGGTTTTTGTGTAGAACGATTTAATACAGGTAGACCTCTAGCTCCAGTTGTAACATATTGAATGGTTCTCGCTAATAAAGGCTCAGTAGGATCACCAAGAACTCCTAAATTAGATAAATCTTCTTCGATAATAACCTCTGGAATGTAACCATTAGGTTCGTTTTGACCATTACTATTTTGTATTTCAAGTACAATAGGTTGCATAGCCCAAGTATGATTATTATTAAAATTAGGACCAGTTCTACTATAGTCATCAGAATCATACAAAGTAATTGATCCTACTTGTTTACCTACTGTTTTTGTTCCCACTAAATTTACATCCATGTAAGGTAATAATCCATTAATAACCAATTCAGAAGCAGAGGCAGAACTATTAGTTACAATACAGTATACAGACGATAAATTAACTGTATTAATCGGTTCGTCTAAAACTACCTGTCCATTACCATCTGTATTTGTAATACGATCTCTAAAGTTATTTAAGAAAATATCTCCATTAGATGTAGCATTCATTACTTTGTCATTCCATATTTGTTGAGAAAATAGATTTGTAGTAGGTTGCCCACTAATCATACTTGCTAAATATGTAGCTGAACGAACAGAACCACCACCATTATACCTTAAATCAACAATTAAATCTGTAATCCCTTCATTTCTGAACAAAGCAAAAGCATTATTTAAATCACCATCTGAAGAAGTAGAAAATTGATTATACATTAAATACCCTATTTTATGTGTGCCTTGAGTAATTACCTTAGCGATTTTAACGGCATTTTCTTGTATTTGTCCTTTTACAATGTTTATTGTATTTCCATTAGCAACAGGATTCCCTCCATTAAAGTTAGCTAAAGATATTATATAAGAATCTGGAGCAAATAAAGTATTTACATTAGCAGATGTTAATTGTGTTCCATTAACCTCACTTATAATCATTCCTCTAGTAATTCCTTTATTATCAGCATCAGATCCTGCAACTACATCTCTAACAACTACAAAAACGTTTCCAGAACCATCATTATATTGAGCACCTACTAATTTCATTCCACTAGTTAATCGAATACCTTGAAAAGAGTTTTCTAAAGCGACATAATCATCAACAATCCAAGAAAAACGATCTACATCACCACGTCTATATAATAAACTATTAAATAATTGATCTGGAGTATCGAATCCTGTTAGAAAATTATTTAATTGTTCACGGGTAGAAAATTTATTGTCAGCTAAATCAGGTACTTCTCCTTGCCATTTATAAAAAGCGTTCATACCACCCCAAACAAAATCATTTATTTCTATGTTTTGAGGGATATCTTCAGATTTACTACACCCTATTGTAACTGCAATAACTAGAAAGCATAAGGTTTTTAATTTAAAAAATTTCTTCATTGTGATGGTTTTAATACTTACATACTAACGCAATTTAATTAAAAGATAGTATTAATTTTAACTTTTTTTGTAACAAAAAAAAAAATGAATCGTCGTAGATGTGTAAAGTTGTTAAATACGTCGTAAAAATTACGAATAATTTACAACTTATTAAAATTAGCGTAACCAAACAATGAAACAGTCAGACTTTTTAAAAGTTGTATTACCATTTAAGGATAAAGTTTTTCGTTTAGCCAAACGTTTACTTGTATCAACAGAAGAAGCTGAAGACGCAACGCAAGAACTTTATTTTAAATTATGGAAGAATAAAGAAAAACTAACAGATTATAGAAATGTTGAAGCATTTGCCATGACCATGACTAAGAATTATTGTTTTGATCGTTTAAAATCTAAACAAGCAAGTAATTTAACCTTAGTACATAGTAATTATAAAGAAAAAGATACAACGTTAGATAAGAAAATAGAATACAAGGACAGTGTAAACCAAGTACATAAGCTTATTGAGAATTTACCTGAACAACAAAAGATTATTATTCAATTACGAGATATTGAACAATATGATTTTGATGAAATTTGCGAAATGGTTCATATGAAACCAACTGCAGTAAGGGTAGCATTATCAAGAGCGCGTAAAACAATAAGAGAAGCATTAATTAAAAAACATAACTATGGAGTTAGCTAACATAGAAAAGTTATTAGAAAAATATCTAAATGCAGAAACTACGCTTCAAGAAGAAGCTATTTTGAGAAGTTATTTTACTTCGACAAAAGAAATACCTGATCATCTTGAAGAATATGGTATGTTATTTGGATATTTTAAACAAAATCAAAGTGAAACTTATACCAAACCCATTAAGTTAACACCTGAGAGGCAAAAACGTAAGAACTTTAAATGGTTATCAGTAGCAGCATCATTCGCTTTGTTAGTAAGTGTATATATGGGATATGACATTAATAAAAAACGCAAAACCGAAATGCAAATAGCAGAAGTAAAAAAGGCGTTAAAAATGGTGTCTTATAATTTAAATAAAGGTAACGATGTATTGTATACTGTTTCTAGTAATTATAAAAAAGGAACAGATGCAGTAGCAAAGTTAGACACTTACGATAAATCTGTAAAAACAGCAATAAAAAAGGTAAATTATTAATTTGAAAAGTAAACAAGTAAAACCAAGTTTAAAAAAAGTAAACACCATGAAAAAATTAATTATATTATTAGTATTCGCCCTTATATCTAATTTAGGATATAGCCAAACATCATTATTTGATAAATTGGAAGATTTAGAAGACGTTTCTGTTGTAGTAGTAACTAAAGATTTGTTTGATTTATTACGTAAATTTCCAGATGCTCAATCAGAAGATATGCAAATTTTCAATACAGCTAAAGGATTACAAGAATTAAAAGTATTTTCCACTGAAAATGCAAGTATAGCTGCCGATATGGAAACAATGGTAAATAAAGCGATAAAAAAATCTAGTTTAACTCAATTAATGAGAATTAAAGACAAGGGATCGCGAGTTAAGATTTACATAAAATCTACTAAAAACAAAGATATCGTTAGTGAGGTATTAATGTATGTTAAAGATTTAAATAAAAATGAAAGAATAAAAGAAGGTAAAGAAAACTTACCATCTTCAACAATCATTTCTTTAATAGGAGAAATTAACATGAATGAATTATCTAAAATAGCTAACGATTATCAAAAAAAAGCTGAAAAATAATTCAGAGATTTATAATTAAATAGGAGATTTCCTAGAATAATTTATGTCATTTTGAATTTATTTTAGAAAGTTAAGATTGTAGTTAGTTTCTTAACGCTAGAATAAGTTCAGAATGACAAAATTTGATTTTAAAAACAAACACAATATAAGTTAACTATGAAAAAAATATTAATATTCCCAGTTTTATCTATACTGTTTATTATAACTTCATGTAAAAGAAAAGAAAGTTTACAGAGTTACTTGATAGATACGCAGGAAGATTCAAATTTTATGCGATTAGATTTTTCAACAAGTATGCTTGGTTCTTTTTTAGAAAATACTACTGAAGAAGATCAAAATACTTTCCAAACTATAGAAAAATTAAATTTAGCTTTTTTACCAATGAATAAAGCTACCGAAGAGGAGTTTAATACAGAAACAAAAAAGATAAAAGGAATATTAAAAGATTCTGAATATAAATCTTTATTTAGAGTAAATGACAAAAGAGGAAAAGCAACAATTTATTATTCAGGGAATCCAGAAAAAATAGATGAATTTGTTGCTGTTGTGTATGCTAAGGAATTTGGATTTGGAGTTGCAAGAGTTCTAGGTGATGAAATGAACCCTGTAAAGATTATGCAGATGATTCAAAACCTAAAAAAGAATGGAGAAGGTAAAGAATTGGAGATAATAAAAGATATTTTTGGAGGAGAATTCCAAAGAGAAAAATTAAGAGCGGATCCTATAGAATAAATAAAGTTAAAGGTAAGGTTACAAGGTGTTTTTAATTGACTATCCTTTTAGGTTTAGAGGCAATCCTTAGTCTAGTTTATCTTTGTTAGTATCAATAAACTTTATTTTCAATAGAATTGTTAATTAGTAAAGAAAACCACAGCTTTTTAATAAAAGTTGTGGTTTTCTTTTTAACTAGCCCTTAACAACGATACAACATTTAATTCTTACTTTTGATCACATAATGTTGGTTTGATACTAGTTTACCCTGAAGTTTTTATCAATTTTACTACTGTGAATACTGAAATAAAATGCTTTTTTAATCATTGTAAATGTAATAGCTAGTACTATTTTTGAAAATGAACGCTGTGAAAATTCACAAAATCAAACTCACACTAAATGGATTAATGTTTATGAGGAATTTTTTTAGGATACTACTATGTAGTGTGTTTTTTATCAATCAAGTGTTATCACAAAGTTTATCTGAATACAGAGGTGAAAGAGATAAGGTTTTTAATTTAGAACATACTAAATTAAAAGTTGATTTTAATTTTAATAAAAAAACGATGAATGGTGAAGCTTGGATAACAGCTAAACCACATTTTTATGAATCAAAAAAACTTGTGTTAGATGCTAAAGCAATGCTTATTCATAATGTTGCTATGAATGGGAATGCATTGAATCATAAGTATGATGGATTTAATCTTGAAATCGATTTACCAAAAACATATAGTAGAGATGAAAAATTCACTGTATATATTAAATACACAGCCCAGCCTGAGAGAGTAAAACAAAAAGGGAGTAAAGCTATAACATCCGCTAAAGGACTGTATTTTATTAACCCAACAGGAAAAGACAAAAGTAAACCTACTCAAATTTGGACTCAAGGTGAAACAGAAGCTAGTAGTTGTTGGTTTCCTACGATAGACGCTCCAAATCAAAAAACATCACAAGAAATTTATATTACAGTTCCTCAAAAATTTACAACATTATCTAATGGGAAGCTAGAAAATCAAACCAATAATAATAACGGAACAAGAACAGATTATTGGAACTTTACACAAAAACATGCGCCGTATTTATTTTTCATGGGAATTGGAGAATATGAAATTATAAAAGATTCGTATAAAAATATTCCTGTAGATTATTATGTTGAAAAAGAGTTTGCACCTTATGCAAAAGATATTTTTGGAAATACTCCAGAAATGTTAGCATTTTTCTCTAAAATAACGGGGGTAGAGTACCCTTGGAATAAATATGCACAAATAGTTGGAAGAGATTATGTAAGTGGAGCAATGGAAAATACAACAGCAGTTATTCATGGAGAACAAGCGTATCAAACTCCTGGACAATTAATAGATCAAAATGTATTAGAAACGACAATTGCTCATGAGGCTTTTCATCATTGGTTTGGAAATTTAGTAACTACGGAAAGTTGGAGTAATTTAACGGTTAATGAAAGTTTTGCGAACTACAGTGAGTATTTATGGTTAGAACATAAATATGGAAAAGATGAAGCAGATGCACATTTATTTGAAGAAATTAGAGCGTATAAATCAGGTGATAATCCAGATAAACATTTAGTGCGCTTTTATTATGATGATAAAGAGGATATGTTTGATGCTGTCAGTTACAGTAAAGGAGGTGCGATTTTACATATGTTGAGAACCTATTTGGGAGACAAAGCTTTTTTTGAAGGTTTACATACCTATTTAACAAAAAATGAATATGGTACTGCTGAAGCTCATCAATTACGACTTGCTTTAGAAGCTGTAACTGGAAAAGACTTAAATTGGTTTTTTAATCAGTGGTTTTTTGGAAAGGGACATCCAGAAATTGAGATATCGTACGATTATAATAATTTGAGAAAAACGGTAACAGTTAATGTTTTTCAAATTCAAGATCAAGAATTTCAATTTCCTTTAGCTATTGATATTTTTGAAAAAAATAAAGTAGAAAGACATACTGTTTTTGTAAAAGGAAAAGAAAGTTCATTCACGTTGCCATTTACTACAAGTCCAAAATTAATTCAAGTTAACGCAGATGGTGTATTGTTGTGTGATATCGTTGAAAATAAAGTGCTAAGTGATTTTATTTATCAATTAAATAATGCTAAAAACTATGGCCACAAAAGAGAAGCATTGTTAGAAGTAGCTAAATTTCAGCATACAGATAATAAAGCTTTTAATGCTATAGCAAAAACATTAAATAGTCCTTTTCATAAATTAAGAAAATTAGCTTTAGAGAATATTAATTTAATTAATAAGAATAGTAAAAGAAAAGTTATAGAAAAAATAAAACAATTAGCGTCTAATGATCCTAAAACCTTGGTTCAAGCTGCTGCTATTGAAACTTTAGGGAAACTTACGGAACCCGAACTACAACCTATTTTTGATAAAGCGCTTAAAAGTCCGTCATATACTGTAGTAGGAAAGGCTTTAGTAGCTTTGTATTATATCGATAAAAAATTGGCATATACAAAATCTAAGGAGCTTCCTAAAGGTGTTAAAAAAGTAATTGCTACACCACTTACTCGAATTTATCTAGAAGAAAATGATGAATCAGAATTAACTTTTATAGCGGGTAATGTAATTACGGGAATGTTTTTGAGTCAAGAAAAAGAAGTGAAAAAATTATATACTAAAGCCTACGATAAAATTATAAAAAGTAATGATGCTGAAGCTATAAAAAACTTGGTAAATGATATTGTAGTAAAAGGAACACAGTACGAGCAATATGGATTTAAAAATGTAGGTATTGATTTGATGCGTAATATGATAAAAACACAGCAAGGTGCTAATCAACCTAACGAGCAAAAGAATATCGCAATAATAAAAGAAGCATTAACACGGTTGATTAAGTAACTAATAAGTGATGTATAACTTAATACAAATACACAAATACCGAAATTAATAATGGATTTATTTAATCAACATGAAGAGTTAGTTAATTTACTTCCAAAAGATGGAACAGTGTTGTATTATGGTCACGCGTTCACAAAAAGACAATCAGATGTGTACTACGAGTATTTACTAAATGAGATTCCATGGAAAGAAGATCAAGCCATAATTTTTGGAAAATTAATTACTACCAAAAGAAAAGTAGCTTGGTTTGGAGAACAACAATTTAAATATTCCTATTCTAATATCACTAAAGTAGCTTTACCATTTACTTCGGAATTACTTAATATTAAGAATGCGATAGAAAAGAAAACTAAAGAAATATTTAACTCTTGTTTATTAAATTTATACCATAATGGTTCAGAAGGAATGGCTTGGCATTCCGATGGAGAAAAAGATTTAAAAAAGAATGGAGCTATTGCATCAATTACTTTTGGAGCAGAACGTAAATTCTCATTTAAACATAAACAAACCAAGGAAGTAGTTTCTAAAGTACTTCAACATGGTTCGTTATTAGTGATGAAAGACGAAACCCAAACAAATTGGTTGCATCGTCTTCCACCCACTAAGAAAATTCATCGTCCTAGAATTAACTTAACTTTTAGAACTATTATTAGATAGTTTAAATGTTAGCTATTTAAAATTAGCCTCTTTTAATAATATCCCCAGATCCTACAGAATTGGTATCAATATATTTAGGATCGCCTTTATAATATACACTTCCAGAACCGACAACATTAGCTTTAATTTTTTCTTTAACAGATACTTCAATGTCACCCGAGCCTGCAACGTTAACTTTTAATTTTTTAGTAGTTAATTCATAAGCTTTTATGTTTCCTGAACCAGCAATAGAGCATTTCATGTTTTCTGTAGTTCCAGATATTCTAATATTTCCTGAACCTCCAATAGATGTTTTTAATGAGTTTGCTTTAACTTTCGTTTTAATGTTACCAGATCCGCCAATAGAAATACTGACATTGTCTCCACTAACTGTTTTCTCTGAGTAAACATTTCCAGATCCACCTAAAGCGATACTGTTGATATCTCTAAAAGGTACTGTTACAGTAAGCTTTCTATTAAATCTAACATTAGTGTTATCTTTAACTTTAATCTTTAATTTATCACCTTTTACTTCAGTAATGATATAAGGAATTATATTTTCTTCTCCTTCGATAGTTACTTTTCCTTCTTTTCCTTCAATTAATACAACATCAAAAGAGCCTCCAACGCTAATTTCATCAAATTCACCTACAGATCTTTCAGTAGTAATTGTTTTTCCGTTACCTCTAATTTTCTTTGAATTCCACCAACTTTGAGAAAAAAGTTGAGCTGTGCTGCTTAAAATAAATAAGCTTAATAGTAGTTTTTTCATTTTTTTTATATTTTTAAACATTAATACTTGCAATTGAAAAAAAGACATATTAATACGAGAAATGTTACATTTTTCACCATATTATACATAATTTCTTCTCTTTTGGTTTTATACGCAGTAACACTAAAAGATTTAAATTTTGAGTTTGCAGTAAAGCTAATAGCTTTATTGTCTTTGTCGTTTTTATATTTAGAGTCTACTCCTAAGGTTAACTATTGGTATGTCACCATTTTATTATTTTCTATTGCTTCCGATTCTTTTTTTGTTTTTGAGAAACACTTTTTTTATTTAGCCTTTTTTTTGTTGATTTTAAATCGATTTTTGTACATCGTAATTATTTCACCTTTAATTTTAAAATATCCTATACGAACTCTTTTGCTGTATGCTATACCTTTTATGTTTATTTTTGCGATGATATATTTAATATTATATGAACATGTTGCTGAAGTTCAGTTACTTGTTTTTATAATGGGAGTTATATCGATTACATTAATTTTATTTGCATATTTATACTTGCTTAATAAAAATAATAGGAAAGCATTATACTTTTTTTTGGGTGTCATAATCTTTCCTGTAGCTGATGTTATCACAACTATTTCCAAATACATTAATGAACAAACATATTATATTGTTATATATCATTTTATGTACTATGTAGGAAGATATTTAATTTTAAAATCGATGTTATTAAAAAAATGATGATAGTTAATCATTTATTTTGATTGATACGCCTCCATAATCCGATTTAATATTAATTTTTGAGTTTGAAGTTTCTTTTCCAAATTTACCTTCATAATATTTTTTAGATGTTTTTCGGACAGCTTTATAAGTTTCTACATACTCTTTGGGATATTTGAAGCCAGAGTAACTTAAATTCATAACAAATTCAAAATTATTATTGCTCGAAGTACCTATTTTAATACCAGCATAACTTCCATTTACAGAAAAACTTTCGAATCCATTCATTAAATTCTTCACCTTTAATCCTCCATAATCAGTATTGATATTCAATTTTTTTCGAAGAGTTCCAATTCTCATACCTGCATAGTCAGAATTCCCATCAATATATTTAGCATCATCAATAGTAATACTTCCATAGTCACAATTAAAAACGATGTCATCTGCACGACCAATTTTAACACCAGTATAATCTGCGTTTACTTTGATTTTTTCAGTTTCACCAATTGTAATTTTAGAATAATCTGCATTTAAACTACCAGATTTCATATATTGAATATTCGAGTTACCACAGTAATCTATGTTTATTGAGTTAGTGGTATTTAAAAGTTTTTCAACCTGTATAGAACCATAATCACAATCAATATTAGTTTTTCCTTTAATTACATCCAGTTCTATATTACCATACTTGTTATGTAAATCAGCATTATTAGTTACTGGCATTTTCACATAATAATTTATTTTATAGTTAATAGCGTTGCTTTTTCCCCAAAAACTCCAACCAGAACTTGTTTTTTCTATAATTGTTCTTGCTTCAACTAAATCTTTATTGGCTTCAAAATTTATACGAATAGCTTCTAATTTATCTTCAACTCGATCAAGATCATTACCCTTTACAGTAATTTTTACGGTTATTTCAACACTGTTTTTATCCCAAGTTGTAATATTTACATTGCCATATTTATTTTTGATATATAAAGTAGCATCTTCCTCAACAGTAAACTGTTTACGTATTGTTTTAGTTTTTTCGTGTTTTTTTATTGTATTAGCCAATACAAGTACTGGGGCTATAAAAAGAATGACTAAAAATTTTTTATATAAACTCTTCATCGTTTTCTATGTTTTGATTGTTAGGGTTTTTTATGTATTCTAATTGAAATAATAGGTGTTCTAAAATTTGTAAACGTTGTTGGTAATTGTTAATCATACCTTTTATAATCTGTTTTTCATTTCCAACTACTCTAAGCTCATTTCTAAAGGTTTTAAATTGTTCTTCCAATTCTTCTATTTGATCTAGAGCGTCTTCAATAACAGATTCAGTTTCAATAGTTCTAAATTTTTCAATTTCTTTTAGTTCTTGGGTTATTGTATTGGCAAAGAAAGCTTCAGTTTCTGCCATTTCAGGAAAATTAGAATGATAAGAGTTTTCCGTACTATAATTTTTTCCTAAGAAAAAGCTTACCATTAAAAGTACAGATGCTGCTATACTCATCCAAGACCAAGAAACTCGTCTTTTTGTCTTTTGCTGTCTATTTAATTTTCTTAAAAAACGATCTTCATGACCATTGTGCGGTTCGTTTATATCAAAATCATTTTCAAGAAAAAAATCTTCAAATTTATCTTTCATACTACATTAATTCGATTACTATCTTTATTTAAGATTTCTTTTAATTTCTTTTTTGCTCTAGAAATAGTAGTTCTAACATTTTCATTACTATAATTTAAAATCTGCATAATTTCTTCATTATCGTAGCCTTCAATTAAATGTAATGTAAGTACTATTCTATAGTTATCTTTTAATTTTTGAATTGCATTTAAAATATGTTTTACACTTAAATTATTATTATCAAGTTCATCATTATCATCATTATCATCATTTTCATTTGGAATAACTTCAAGTTTTACTTCATTGTACCTATTATTCTTTTTGAGTTGTGTTAAACTCTTATTAATAACAATTCTTTTTAACCAAGCACCAAATGTTACTTCGCCTTTAAAGCTATTTAGCTTTGTAAATGCTGTTAAAAAAGCTTCTTGCATTAAATCTTCTGCTTCAAATTCATCTTTTAGTATTCTTAAAGCAGTATTATACATTGCTTTGTAATACAGCTTGTAAATTTCCATTTGCGCAGCAGTATCATTTTTTTTACAGCGTTTAATTAGTTGGTTGATATGTAAGTTTGGTGTTTTCAATTTCTAATTTATACTCTAAAGACTAACCAGAATTTTAGTTGTTACACTTTTTTGTTTTTTTTCTAAAATTAAATATTTAATATTTTCTGAAGCTATTTAGTATGGTTTATTAAATAATTTATATCAAAATATATTTATATTTGGCATAATGGTTGAAGAAGTAAAAATCATAGAGTGTCCTAGAGATGCCATGCAAGGGATAAAAAGTCACTTTATTCCAACAGAAGTAAAAGCAAAATACATCAATTCATTATTGAAGGTAGGATTTGATACAATTGATTTTGGAAGTTTTGTTTCGCCCAAAGCCATACCGCAAATGAGAGATACGGCAGCGGTGTTAAAAATGTTAGATTTATCAGTAACAAAGAGTAAATTACTTGCCATAGTTGCCAATGTTAGAGGAGCCAATGATGCTTGTGTGTTTGAAGAAATTGATTATTTAGGATATCCGTTTTCTATTTCAGAAAATTTTCAAATGAGAAACACACATAAAACTATAGCTGAATCTGTAGATGTTTTAAAAGATATTTTGAATATAGCTCAAAAAAATAATAAAAAAGTAGTAGCATACCTATCTATGGGCTTTGGTAATCCTTATGGTGATCCATGGAATGTTGAGATTGTTGCAAATTGGACAGAAAAACTTGCAAATATGGGAGTTAAAATTGTATCTTTGTCTGACACGATTGGTAGTTCAACCCCAAATGTTATTGACTATCTTTTTTCAAATCTAACCCCAAGTTATACGAATGTTGAATTTGGAGCTCATTTACATACCACACCAACAACTTGGTTCGAAAAGATAGATAGCGCTTACAAAGCAGGGTGTAGAAGGTTCGATGGTGCAATAAAAGGTTATGGAGGTTGCCCGATGGCTAAAGATGATTTAACAGGTAACATGCCCACAGAAAAAATGCTTTCTTATTTCACTACCAATAGAATAGAAACCAATATTAAACCGATGAGCTTTGAAAGCTCATACAATAAAGTTTTAGACGTTTTTAATCATATTTATTAAAATAAATGAAATTTAGTTTTTTAATAACATTTTTGATTGGTTTTTTTATACCTTATAGTGATCCTCCTAATAGCGAGGGAGAAACTTTAGGCTCTTGGGAAATCAGAAATGGGATATTTATTGAAAACGACGACGACGAAACAAGTATTGCCAGATATAATTGGATGGTTTTCTATAATATTTTTCCAAAGAGAGTTACTCAAAAATATATCAAAAGACTTGTATTAATGACTGATGGTGAAGATGAAAAAACTGGAGCATTAGGTTCTTTGAATGATAGAAACACAGATTGGCAATTAGTTATCGATCCTATTGATGTTAACTTTACAGACATGGACGACAAAACAAGGATAAATCAGTCTATTTATACTTTAGTTCATGAATTTGGTCATTTAATCACATTAAATCATACACAAATACGCCCAGGCAAAAAGTCAGAGCAAGAACCCAATGAACCTTACGTTACTATTGAAGGTATAGCAAATAAAAAGAGTTATTTGAATAAATTTGTGAATGAGTTTTGGAATGGATCCTTATTGAGAGAATGGGACTTCATACAAAAAAACTATTGTTTTACGGAACAAAAAAGTTGTTTAGAAAAATTATATGGTTTATACCAAGAGAATTATAATGATTTTATAACAGATTATGCAGCAGAAAGCCCAGAAGAAGATATTGCTGAAAGCTGGACTGCCTTTGTACTAGGAAATAAAATAGAGAATCCTGAAACCATATCAGAATTAAAAATTAACTTTTTCTATCAATTTGAAGAATTGGTATATTACAGAAAAGTTATACGAAAAAATATTAAAAAATTTCAATAATCCTTTTAGTAAAGATTATAAATTGTTTTGAAAACTAAATGCTATTTTTTGAAGTGTATAGTAATACTAGCTTTAGTATTAAGCTCATGTAAATCTTCAATAAACCCACTACTATCCTCAGATAAATTTAAATTTCCTAAGCAACAAGATGCAGTTTATTTCACAATACTACAATTAAATGATGTATATGAGATTGCACCTATTCAAGGAAATAAGTACGGAGGAATGGCCAGAGTTGCAGCTCTGTATAACCATTTAAAGCAAGAAAATAAGAATACCATGCTTGTTTTAGCTGGAGACTTTTTGAATCCTTCACTTTTAGGAACTATGAAAGTTAATGGTGAAAGAGTAAGAGGTAGACAAATGGTGGAAGTCATGAATGCAATGAATTTTGATTTAGTTGCATTTGGAAATCATGAATTCGATTTGAGTTATAATGATTTACAAAATAGATTAAATGAAAGTCATTTTGAGTGGATTAGTGCCAATGTATTTCATAAAGAAAAAGGAAGAAATCACTTTTTCCATAAAGTCATAGAAGGTAAAAAAGAAGCGGTTAACGAAACCTATATTCAAGAATATACAATAGACGGTAAATCCGTAAAAATAGGATTTATAAGTGTATGTATTCCTTCTAATCCTAAAAGCTATGTATCATACTCAGATATTTATGTAGAAGCAGAACGTACTTATCATGAATTACAAAGTAAAGTAGATGTTGTCTTAGGATTAACTCATGTTACTATTGAAGAGGATAAAAAAATAGCTGAACTATTACCAAATATTCCTTTGATAATGGGAGGGCACGAGCATAATAACATGTACGTAAAAGAAGGTGATACTTACATCGCAAAAGCAGATGCTAATGCTAAAACAGTATATATACATCGATTAGAGTTTAATCCGAAGACTAGGCAATTGAACTTCAAATCAGAACTAAAAGTAATTGATGATACATTTCCAGTTGACGAAAAAGTGAATGCTGTAGTAAATAAATGGCAGGATATTTTAAAGGTCAAAATTAAAGATATTGTAGATAATCCTGATGAAATTATATACACAGCTACAGAACCTTTAGAAGCAAGAGATACACCTATCAGGTCTGTTCAAACCAATATGGGGAAAATTATTGCCGAATCAATGAGTGTTGCTTACGGTAATGAACACATAGACTGTGCATTTGTAAATGGAGGTTCAATACGTTTAGATGATACCCTTACAGGTGCCATTAATGCAGTAGATATTTTCAGAACTCTACCTTACGGAGGCCCCGTTTTTAAAGTAAAATTGAAAGGAACGTTATTAAAAAAAGTTCTTGATTATGGAGAAAATGCTGCAGGAACAGGAGCATATCTCCAACGTTATAATGTAAAAAGAAATGGAGAAGGAGTGTGGTTAGTAAAAAATAAGCCTATAGATCTTAATAAGGCGTATACCATTGCTACTTCAGACTATTTATTAAAAGGTTTTGATATTCCTTTTTTGAAGAAATCTAATGAACAAGTACTACATATTTACGAACCAACTTCGACAGCAATAGCTTCTGATGTAAGAAAAGCAGTTATTAAATTTTTGAAGACCAAATAATTTATTTTAAATAAATCTAAATAAAGTTTGTTTAGATAGAAACGTATAGTATATTTGCGTCAAATTATTTAAAATAAGTCTTAATAAAATGAAGAAAGTTTTTTTATCTGCTTTAGCAATTTCAGGTTTATTGTTTATTTCATGTTCAGATGATGAAAATAACATCCCAGTAGATCCAAATCCAGAGGTAACAACTCCAGCTACATATGCATTTGAAAGAGAGGGAAATACTTCTGTAAGTTACTCAGGACAAACGACAAGAATAAAGATGGCTGAAGAGTTAATTTCAGCATTAAAAAACGATCCAGAAGCTACAACAATTCCAACAACAACAGAAGAGCAGTTGCAAGGAATGTTTGCTCATGTAGAAGGAGCTAATGACTTTTCAGAAGCAGATTTAAATACTTCAGATAAAAGTATTAGAAGTAAAACGGCAGCATCTAGAGATTACTTTTTTACTAATGTTGTAGAAGGTACAGCTATTAAAGAAAAATTTGATGGATGGATAAAGGCACAGGTTGATGAGGTTTTTCCTAATTGGAATGTAAATGCTTCTGCAGGAGTAGCTGGTAGAATTCAAGAAGCAGGTGGAGGATCTAATCGTTTAGTGAACGGAAAAGGTTTAGAATTAAATCAAGCAATTAATAAGACATTAATAGGAGCTTTGATGACAGATCAAATGCTTAATAATTATTTAGGAATTAATGTATTAGATGAAGGTACAAATGTTGCAGATAATGATAATCAAATTTTAGCTACAGATAAAAATTACACCACTATGGAACATAAGTGGGATGAAGCTTTCGGATATTTATATGGTACAGATGATGCTGAAAATCCACAATATAATGCAGATAGTTTTTTAAGTAAATATGTATCTAGAGTTGAGAATGATACAGATTTTGCTGGTATAGCTCAAAAAATTTATGATGCATTTAAAAAAGGAAGACAGGCTATAGTTGTAAAAAATTATACTGAAAGAGATGCACAAGCTAAAATTATTAGAGATGAAATTTCTAAAGTAATAGCTATTAGAGCAGTATATTATTTACAACAAGCTAAAGCTTCTTTAGCAACAGATAAAGCTTCAGCTTTCCACGATTTATCTGAAGGTTATGGTTTTATAGAATCATTACGTTTTACTCGTGATACAGCTACAAATACTCCATTTTTTACAGCAGTAGAAATTACTGAATTCACGGATAAGTTATTAGAAGGAAATGGGTTTTGGGATGTAACTACAGTTACTTTAGATGAAATATCAGAAGATATTGCTGCTAAATTTGACTTCAAAGTTGAAGAAGCAGGTAGTTAATTAAAATTATTCTAAATAAAAATAAATTTATAAAAAGTAGCTAGTTTCATAGCTACTTTTTATCTTTGCGGAAGTTTTATTTAGAATAAATAGAAATAAAAATCACATGTTAAGAAAGTATTCAATAATATTCATTTCATTTATATTAATTATAGCGTGTTCTGATGATTCGCAAGGTCCAGATACAGGAAATAATAATGATAATTTTGATAGAGGAACATTACTTAGAAATGTAGTAGATAACATTATTATTCCAGCATTTAAAAATTTACATGATGAGTTAGTCTTATTAGATGGAAATGCTAGAGGTTTTACACAGAACCCTAACACGTTATCACTAGGACAAGTAAAAACGTATTTTTATCGTTCATATAAAGCATGGCAACAAGTTTCTATGTTCGATATTGGTAAGGCTGAAGAATTACAATTTGTAAATCATTTCAATATTTTCCCTGTTACTGTTGCTGATGTAGAAAGCAATGTTACAAGCGGTACATATGATTTTAATAGTCCAAATAATCACGATGCACAAGGGTTTCCTGCAATTGATTATTTAATTTTTGGTTTAGGTGCAGATGAGAATGCAGTAGTTGCTAAATTTACAACTGATTCTAATGCTGATGGCTACAAGAAGTATCTTACAGATATTACTAAATTAATGACAGATACAATCTTTGAAATCATTCAAGATTGGGAAAGTAGTTATAGAGACGAATTTGTAGCTAGTACATCAAACACAGCTACAAGTGCTTTAAACAAATTAGTAAACGACTTTATCTTTTATTATGAAAAAAGATTAAGAGCAAATAAAATAGGTATTCCTGCTGGTGTGTTTTCAAATACACCATTACCAGAAAAAGTAGAAGGCTTTTATAAGAAAGAGGATTCTAAAGAATTCGTTTTAGAAGGATTATTAGCTGTTCAAAATTTCTTTACAGGAAAAGCATTCAACGGTACAACTACTGGAGAAAGTTTTAAAACATATTTAGAAAGTTTAGATAAAGCTGCTTTGGCTACGAATATTCAAAATCAATTCAACTTAGCAAAAACACAGATTGAAACATTAGACGATAATTTTTTTGATCAAGTAAGTTCTAATAACACTGAGATGTTAAAGGCATACGATGAGTTACAAAAAGCTGTAGTGCTTATAAAAGTTGATATGTTACAAGCATTTAATGTAAGTGTAGATTTTGTTGATGCTGACGGAGATTAGTAAAATAACATGTAAAGAAATATAAAAAGCTGTCTGTGTATCAGGCAGTTTTTTGTGTATAAAATATTGATGTTTAACAATTACATATCAAAAAGGATTAGTTCAGCGCCATTGGCGACTTTTCGCCTGTTTTTTGGGGTGTTGATGTGTATTAGTATTATTAGATTTTGGTATCATGGTTGGATTGATAAATTGTATATTCAACCTAAATTTTTCTTTTCTTTTTATGGTTTTAGTTGGGTAAAACCCTTCGGAACTTATACCTATATAGTATTCATTGTTTGTGGAATTTCAGCGTTATTAGTAGCAGTTGGTTATAAGTATAGATTAGCGATTATCACCTTTTTTTTAAGTTTTACCTATATAGAATTGATGGATAAAACTACGTATTTAAATCATTATTATTTCGTAAGTATTTTAAGCTTCTTACTTATTTTTTTACCCGCAAACGCTACTTTTTCTATAGATACTTACAGAAGGAAAAAAGAATATAAGACAATTCCTAAATGGACGATAGACAGCATTAAGTTACTCTTAGGAATCGTTTATTTTTATGCAGGTTTGGCGAAATTGAATTCAGATTGGTTATTTAGGGCACAGCCTTTAAAAATATGGTTACCCTCTAAATATGATTTGCCATTAATTGGTCAGAATCTAATGCAACAAGAATGGTTTCATTACGCGATGAGTTGGAGCGGGGCAATTTACGATCTTTGTATTCCTTTCTTATTATTGTTTAAAAAAACAAGACGTGTAGGCTTCCTTTTAGTTGTCGTTTTTCATGTCTTTACACGAATTTTATTTCCTATAGGAATGTTCCCTTATATCATGATTGTGGTAACATTAATTTTCTTTGATGAGACATTTCACGAAAAGATAATCACTTTCTTAAAAGAAAAATTAAACTTTAGTACATACAAAATAACAGCATTACCAGTATATGAATTTAAAAAGAAAATAGTCTTTAAAATTGTAAGTCTATTTTTAATCATACAGCTTTTATTTCCTTGGCGATATGTATTATACCCAGGAGAATTATTTTGGACAGAACAAGGCTATCGTTTTTCTTGGCGAGTGATGTTAATGGAAAAAGCAGGGTATACTACTTTCAAAATTGTTGATGGTAAAACAAAACAGTTTTTTTATGTGGATAATACCGATTTTTTAACCTCTTTTCAGGAAAAGCAAATGAGTTTTCAACCTGATTTTATTTTAGAATATGCACACTTTTTAGGAGATCAATTTACTCAGCAAGGGCACAAGAATGTTGAAGTATATGCAGATTCCTATGTAGCGTTAAACGGGCGTTCAAGCGAACGTTTTATTGATGCAAAAGTTGATTTATATAAAGAAAAAAATAGTTTCAAACATAAATATTGGATTTTACCTTTTACAAATGAGATTAAAATTAAAGGATTGTAGCAGTTTTATTATTGTATTTTTTGTTTCAGTATACGCATTTGGGCAACAGCGTTACAGTGGAACAATAGTTAATGAAGATAAAAAAGTATTACAAAAAGTGCAGGTTTTAGATAGTTCTGGAGCTGTAGTTGCAGTAACAAATACTAAAGGAGGATTTGAGTTTTCATCAAATAAAAAGCAACTCCAAGTTATTTTTTATTTAGATGAATATGAACTTTTAGAAAAAACACTAGTAGCGAATGAAAATTATACAATTGTATTAACGTCTTTTTCCGAAGAATTATCTGAAGTTGAAATTAAGGCTAAAAAGCGAAAAGCATTTGAGTTAAAACGATTAAAAGATGTTGTAGGAACTGCAATTTATGCAGGAAAAAAAACAGAGGTTGTTTTAGTAACGGAATCGTCGGCAAATTTAGCAACGAACAACGCAAGACAATTGTATAATCAGGTGGCTGGACTTAATATTTTTGAAAATGATGATGCAGGTTTACAGCTAAATGTAGGAGGAAGAGGGTTAGATCCCAACAGAACATCAAACTTTAATACACGACAAAATGGATATGATATTAGTGCAGATGTGTTAGGATATCCAGAAAGTTATTATACCCCAGCAGCAGAAGGAATAGAAGAGATACAAGTAATTCGTGGAGCAGCATCGTTACAATACGGAACGCAATTTGGTGGTTTAATCAACTTTCAAATGAAGAAACCGAACCCTAATAAACCTTTTGAAATTATTTCAAGAAGTACCTTAGGTAGTTTTAATTTATTTACCAACTTTACAAGTATTGGAGGTACTTCAGATAAATTAAGTTATTATGGATATTATAACTATAAGCAAGGAGATGGATTTAGACCGAATTCTGGCTTTAGTTCTAAAAATGTTTTCGCACATTTGGGGTATCAAATTTCTGATCAATCAAAAATAGAAGGAGAAGTTACGTACTTAACCTATTTAGCTCAGCAAGCAGGAGGTTTAACAGATCGTATGTTTGCAGAAAACCCTTTTCAAAGTAATAGAACACGTAACTGGTTTACAGTAGATTGGTTGTTGTATAATTTAAAATATGATCACAATTTTTCTGCAAACACAAAACTTACATTTTCTTTTTTCGGACTGAATGCTTCAAGAAAAGCAGTTGGATTTAGAGATAGGAGAGTAGATTTACCAGATAACCTTCAAGCTAGAGAACTATTGAGCAGTGATTTTAATAATTTTGGTTTTGAAGCTCGATTTTTAGATCGTTATACCGTATTTGGGAAAAAAGCAACCTATTTATTAGGAACTAAATATTACAATGCAGAGAATACATCTTTTCAAGGTCCAGGAACAGCTAGTAGTGATGCAGATTTTAATGCAGCTACAGATGAATTTCCCAACTTCACATTTCAATCAAACTTTGAAAATCCTAACGAAAATATAGCCGTTTTTGGAGAAAATATTTTTTATCTAAACGATCAATTCTCTATCACTCCAGGATTCCGTTTTGAATATATCAATACAGGTAGTACTGGTATTAGAAAACGTGTGAATACAGATGCGGCTGGTAATCCTATTGGCACAATAGAAGAATCAGATAATTTAACCAAAGAACGTTCTTTTGTGTTATTAGGTTTAGGACTAAGCTATAAACCTAATACCGCTGTAGAAGTATACGGAAATATATCTCAAAATTATCGTTCTATTACTTTTTCAGATGTAAATATTGTTAATCCTTCTAATGCTGTTGATCCCAATTTAGAAGATGAAACAGGTTTTACTATCGATTTTGGTGTTCGTGGTACTATGAATAGTTTTATTTCTTATGATCTAAGTGGTTTTGCTCTATTTTATAACAACAGAATAGGAGATTTTACAACGACAATTCCGCCGTTAAATACAGTAGGGCAGTTACGAACAAACGTAGGTGAAGCTAGAATTATAGGTGTAGAGTCTTTATTAGATGTAAATCTTAAAAAAGTATTTGGTTTAACGAATGATTATAGTTTAAATACATTTGTAAATACTTCCTTTATTACGTCTGAATATACCGATTCGAGAGAAAATAATATCAAAGGAAATAAAGTTGAATTTGTACCTGATGTCAACTTAAAAACGGGATTGAAATTTGGATATAAAGATCTGACTACAAGTATTCAGTATTCATATGTTTCTGAACAATTTAATGACGCAAATAACTCAGCTACTCCAGATGTTTCTAATGCAGTTCGTGGACCAATTCCTGCTTACGGAATTTTAGATCTTTCCGCTTCTTACAGTTACAAGTTTTTTAGGCTAGAAGTTGGGGTGAATAATGTATTGAATGAGGTATATTTTACAAGAAGAGCAACAGGTTATCCTGGACCAGGGATTATTCCTTCGGCGCCAAGAAATTGGTATACAACATTACAGTTTAAGTTCTAAATCTCTATTTAGAACTATTCAAAATAAAACCGAAAAAACCAGTATAATTACATACTGGTTTTTTTGTCGTATTTTTATGGTAAATAGAGCGTTATCATGTTACAACCTATCAATTTACAAGAGAAATTACTTACCCTCAGAAACAAACAACTTAAAAGTTCTGATATTGATATTTGGTTACAAGACATTTTTTTAAATTTAGAAGAAGCTAGAACCGTAACTAAAGCAAAATTAAAACAAGAAAATGTCGCTGAAAACACAAACCAATTTCATATAGATTTAGTAAATCGTAACGCTATTTTTCACATTGATCAGATTCAGAAACTTTGCATAGATTATAGATTACGTTTTTTAGATACTAGTTTTTTTAAAGGTGATTATCCAGAAGAAACCATTACTAAAATACATGAATTAGAACGAATACATGATACCCATTTAGAAGGTTTTAAAATCGTAGCACCATCTGTTTTATTTCGATTAAAAAAAGCAGACGATCCTTTGCTTTTTGCACCTATGGGTAATGGGTATTATTATTTAATTCATAAATGGGGGAACGATATACATCCACTTCGTAAACTAAAATTTTGGTTTGTAAAAGATCTAGATAATTTTATATTTACCTTACTAGCTTTGTGTTTTATTTTTTCCTTAGCTACACATACTTTTTTCTTTAGAGAGCATTCTTCGATTAGCTATTTTATAGTTTTGTTTTTATTTTATTTCAAAGGAGCTGTAGGTTTAAGTTTATTATGGGGGATTTCCCTTGGGAAAAATTTTAATAAGTACATCTGGAATAGCAAGTATGATAAAGTTTCGTGAGATTTCTCGTCATGCTGAATTCAGTTCTGCATCCACATCATAATTTTTCGTTTCAACAAGTAAGGTGCTATTTTTAAGTAATCCTATATTTACACAGAAGTATTATAAAACTTAACGTTAGTTTTTTCGCATATGTAAGTTCGAGTATTTTTTTGAAGTGTCAACGTAATAAAAAATGTATCGAGAACAATCCGACTACTTCTCGATAAAAAATTATTCTTCATTCCATTACTAATAATTTCACTCGAAGTGACAGAAACATTTATACGAAACTATATTCCGAAAATCGTATAATCTGTTGAAAATAAGATGGGAATCTCGTTTTTAAGGTAAAGATTGCTTCATCCGTTCTACTTTTTCGCAATGATGAACTAAAGATAAAATTTCCATTTACAGAATTTTTATTCATAAAAAATAGAATTATAAATTTTAACGTCATGCTGAATTCAGTTCAGCATCTCATTATATTTTCTCTAATTTCAATTGTCAAACTTCTATTTCTCAAAAACTATTTTTTAATTGTAAATGATAAAAAACACACGCAAATAAATTATTGTAAATCTTTAGGTTGTGTTATATTGTTATTTTATTTGAATTAGAATGTTTAAAAATTTGCTTTTTCTTTAAAATTTTATTGTAGATTTAGTTCGTCTAACCTAAACTACAGTAAATAAATGGGAAATTCAGTAGCAGAACCACAAGCTAAAGCACAACCTCAATTACCAATAAAAAAGGAAAATAGAATTAGCCTGACCTTATTAGATTATAAAAAACTAGAAACAAAAATACCTCAAGGTAGAATACCAGAAGGACCATTGGTAAATATTTCTGATGTTGAAAATTCAACAGCTACACCGTATATGGTAACTATCTTGGCATATATACCAGATAATGATTTAAGTACTCCTGATAACACTTCTGGAATACTATTAGAAAGGAACAAAATCTATTTGAATTATTACGGAGTAATAGAAGTAGAATACGTCAATAAAAGTGGAGTTACAGAACAATTAAAGTGTAGAGATTTCCGAATAGAGTATAACTGTGAAGATAAAGCTAGTTTTTATGATTTGTATTACATACAGTTTAACTATCAATTATTAGAAGGTACAGTTCCTGTAGATGGCATTTTAGTTAGGAATCAAGATGATGATCCAAGAACAGATAGAGGGACTTTGACTATGCCAGCAAAACCTAGGTAATCTATTTTAATGAGAATAATAATTATTATTTCATTACTCTTTATATCAAATATTTTTTCACAAGATTTGAAATTTAGTTTAGATCATCTTTTTAAGGAAGGTGATTTGCTTTGTGATTCAATAAATGATATATCGTTTTGTAAAGCTTTAGATTACTATAAACAAAAGAAAGACGATTCTTGTTATATTTATAGTTCTAAAGCTTTATTAGTTAAAAATAACATAAAAAAAAGACTAGATATATTATATTATCTACAAGCAAGTAGTGCTATACAAAAAGGTCTATACAAAAAAGCAAAACAAAGCTTATACTCCATTTCTGAGACGTCAAGTTTTATGTCGCTTAAAAACAAACAATTAGGTGTTTGTTATTTGAGTTTGAAAAAATATGATAGCGCTATTTATTTTTTTAAAAAATTTGAAGATGATAATATAAATTTAGATGGAGTTAAAACTCAAAAAGATATTTATCATAACCTAGGACTATGCTATATCCATACAAAAAAATATGAAAAAGCAGAGAAATATTTCGATAAAGAATTGTCTCTACTAAGTAAAAATGATACACTTGCTTTAGTTAGGTCTAAAATGGATTTGGCTAATGTATATTATAATCAATATTTAGATGATAAAGCTATTCCATTATTTCAAGAAGCTTATGATTTAGCAAAAAACTATTCAGATATAGAATCAAAACGATTTACTTCTGAAAATATGGGATATGTAGAAAAAGATAGGAAACGTTTCGACAAGAGTGTAGACTATTTTATTGAAGCTATGAAGTGGAAAGATTCTCTTTGGAATCGTGATCGTATTATTGAGCTAGCAGATAGAGATAAAAAACTAACGGTAGCTCAAAAAGACAAAGAGATCGCAATACAAGAAAGTGAAATAAAGCAAAAAGAAGCAGTACAACGTGGGCTTATTCTAGGCGCTTCTGGTTTATTGTTATTTCTCGGAGGATTAGGTTTTTTCTATTCTAAATTAAAAAAGCAAAATAGCTTAATAACACAACAAAAAGAGGAGTTAACGATTGCCAATAAAACAAAAAACTATTTATTTTCTGTTGTGTCTCACGATTTACGTTCTCCAATGAATACAATTAAATATCAGCATGAACAACTCAAAAAACACATTGCTGATAACAATTTAGAAGGAATCGAAGAAGCAAATAACACAGCCATCACAGTTACAGAAAGTACCAGTCATTTATTAAATAATGTGTTGCATTGGTCTTTAGAGCAAAGTAATCAAATGGTGTTTGCGCAAAAAGAATATCCGCTAAAACCTATTGTCGAGCATGTTTTATACGATTACGAACATCTTATTGAAGCGAATGCGATAGAAATTTCTACAAACTATATTCAGAACTCAATAGTAAAAGCCGATAGAGAATCTATTAAAATCGTATTACGAAACTTGTTAGATAATGCGGTAAAGTACATGAATGGTCAAGGTAAAATTTCAGTGGAAATGGGTGTAGATAATGAAAATTATGGATATATAGCTATTCAAGATACAGGGATTGGAATTCCAGCTGACCGATTAGATAAAATCAACGCTTTAAAAGGTGTGAGTATTGATAAAATAGATCGTTCCGAAGGCGTAGGATTAGGACTTATTTTATGTCAGACTTTAATAAAAAAGAACAACGGAATTTTATCTTTTGATAGTGAAGTAGGACAAGGAACCAAAGTTACCATTCAATTACCAGTAGTCAATGATCTGTGATCAATTATCAATAAACAATTATTGGTTGGAGTTGATAAAATCATAGATTTTTATTTGTGATATAGATTGTATAAAACAAATTAGCCAAGAGCCAAGAGCCAAGAGCCAAGAGCCAAGAGCCAAGAGCCAAGAGCCAAGAGCCAAGAGCCAAGAGCCAAGAGTCAAGAGTCAAGAGCCAAGAGTCAAGAGTCAAGAGTCAAGTGCCAATTAAAACTTGTACTTTCTAACATTATGCTTAACTTTACTATAATTAAACCAAAACTACTACATGAAAAACCTTCGATTATTACTATTAGAAGATTTAGATAAAGAAGCAGAAGAATTAATCGATTTTTTGAATCAACATGAGTATAACATTACTAGAGTTAGAAATATAGCAGAAGCAGAACGTGAAATTAAAAATCGCTTCTTTGATGTTATTATTTTAGATATCATGATTGATGGAAAGCCTGAAGGAATTGAATTTGCTCAACGTTTAAATAAACAAGGAATAGATGTGCCTTTTTTATTTTTAACAAGTATGCAAAGTAGAGCTGTTTTCGATGAAGCTAAATTGACGAATCCACTGGTATACTTATTAAAACCTTACAATAAACTAGAATTATTATATTCTTTAGAACTTGCGATAGAATCATGTTATCAGCAAAACAACAGTATTAGTTTTGGAGATGATAACGGAGTGTTAAGTCCGAAATTTCTATTTATAAAACATAAAAGAAGCGTCGTAAAAGTAGATGTAGATTCTATAAATTTTATTGATGTAAAAGAGAAATATTGTAACCTACAGTGTAGTGAAGGAAAATATTTAATAAAATTATCTTTAGTGAAGCTAAAAGAAATGTTGAACAATGATAATTTTAGGCAAGTACATCGAAATTATCTGGTAAATGTAAAAAGCATAAAAGAAATTTACTTAGAAGATAATTTAATAATCCTGAACAATTTAGAAAAGATTCCATTCAGTGAGCGCTATAAAAACGCATTTATAAGAGATAATACAATTTTTAGATAATAAGTTGTTTGTATACTTGAAGATAAAAGATTGTTGCACTTCAAATTATAAGAATTAAGATTTTAGTAGTCTACACAAACTACCTTTAGCTGAAAAACACTAATAGACAACAGTTAAAAACAATAATAATAAGGTAATACAAGGATTTTTTAATTTCCGAGTATTACCTTAAAAGTTATAATCCCCTAAATTATAATTTTTATAAATTTGATGATTTCACAGGAACATCATTTATCTTCTGGAAACCAAAAGAGAAACCACCTGTTCCATTCCATGAATTATCAACATCTAAATAAGCTTCAAACTTTTCTAAATAACTACCAATCGCAGGAGGTGGCATAGATACCACATATTCACCTTGAATAGTTATAATCTGAGTAATATCTCCATAACCAGTATGTCTTAATTTACCAGCAACATTAACTTTAATATTAGGTCTGTCTATAGCTTGTAAAATTTCTACAATTCCAGAAACTGTTCCTTGTTCTGGTGATACTACTAAAGAGAAATAAGCCACAGGAGCACCTGGCATTCCTACATTTCCAATTGTTCCTTTTGATAAATAAGCGTTATCTAATAATGTTTTTGGTTCTTTTAAAGTAGCCATATTAATTTTTTAGTTTTTGGGTTAATTTATTAGTTTCAAATACTGAATATGAATATCCAGTTGTTTTACAAGAGTAAAGTTATCGCTTAAAAAGGCCACGTATATAATTTATACCCTAAGTGTATGAATATTGAGAATAAACGTTGTGTAATTAATTTTGAAACAGAAATTGAAGTATTAACGTTAAGGTAAAGCAGAAGTTATAATAAAATTAGTATATTTGCATGCAATTAATTGACAAGATAATTATTGATTGCAACATGAATGCTCACCAAAATAAATTCGTAGGCGAAGGTTTAACATATGATGATGTTTTATTAGTTCCAGCCTATTCAGAAGTACTTCCTAGAGAAGTAAACATTCAAACAAAATTTACTAAAAATATTACGATAAATGTACCTGTGGTTTCAGCTGCTATGGATACAGTAACCGAAAGTGCTATGGCTATCGCTATGGCTAGAGAAGGGGGGATAGGAGTATTACACAAAAATATGACTATTGCGCAACAAGCTCAAGAAGTTAGAAAAGTAAAGAGAGCTGAAAGCGGAATGATTATCGATCCTATTACGTTACCATTAGATGCTATAGTAAGTGATGCTAAACAAGCTATGCGAGAGCATAAAATTGGAGGTATCCCAGTAGTTGATGATGCAAAGAAGTTAATAGGAATTGTTACTAATAGAGATTTACGTTTCGAAAAAGATAATGAAAGAGCTATAACAGAGGTAATGACTTCTGAAAATTTAATTACTGTTGCTGAAGGAACTTCATTACAAGAAGCTGAGATCATACTACAAGAGAATAAAATCGAAAAATTACCAGTTGTTACTGATGATGATATCTTAGTAGGTTTAATAACATTTAGAGATATAACAAAAACAACTCAAAAACCGATAGCTAATAAAGATAGTTTAGGAAGATTACGAGTTGCTGCAGCCTTAGGAGTTACTGGAGATGCAGTTGAGCGAGCAGAAGCTTTAGTAAATGCTGGAGTAGACGCTGTAATTATTGATACAGCTCATGGGCATACCAGAGGAGTAGTTGCAGTGTTAAAAGAAGTAAAAGCTAAATTTCCAAACTTAGATGTTGTTGTTGGTAATATTGCCACACCAGAAGCGGCTAAATATTTAGTTGAAGCTGGAGCTGATGCTGTAAAAGTAGGAATTGGGCCAGGATCTATTTGTACAACTAGAGTTGTTGCAGGTGTAGGTTTTCCACAATTTTCAGCCGTGATAGAGGTGGCTGCTGCAATTAAAGGTACTGGAGTTCCTGTTATAGCAGATGGTGGTATACGTTACACAGGAGATATTCCTAAAGCTATTGCAGCTGGAGCAGATTGTGTAATGTTAGGTTCTTTATTAGCAGGAACAAAAGAAAGCCCAGGAGAGACTATTATTTACGACGGAAGAAAGTTCAAAACATATAGGGGAATGGGATCTGTAGAAGCGATGAAAAAAGGTTCTAAAGATCGTTATTTCCAAGATGTAGAAGACGATATTAAAAAATTAGTTCCAGAAGGAATTGTTGGTAGAGTACCTTACAAAGGTGAGCTTTATGAAAGTATTCACCAATTTGTAGGAGGTTTACGTGCAGGTATGGGATATTGTGGAGCCAAGGATATTGAAACATTAAAAGAAAATGGAAAGTTTGTAAGAATTACGTCAAGTGGTATTAATGAAAGTCATCCACATGATGTAACAATTACTAAAGAAGCTCCGAATTATAGTAGAAGATAATTTTAAGAATCATAATATCTTATAAGTCGTTTAAAGTCTAATCTTTAAACGACTTTTTTTATAGTTAGTAGTGAGTTTTTTGATACTTAAATATTTTTTTATAAAAATTAGATCTAAGGCACTTAAACTAATTATGCAAAACTCTATTAACAAGTCCGTTAATAGAGTTTTTCTTTTAGAAATTTGTAAATAAAAAATTAGTAGTTATTCCATTATAAAACATTCAACTAAGTTGAATAATAAGTAATACTGAAGTGATTTTTATTGAAACACTTCTATGATTTTAAAAATACTGTTTTACGAAGTATTATAGATAAAATCTTGTGATATAAAAACACAAATTTCATCACTTAAACTAAGCATTAAAAATAAAAATAGTGGTATTATTGTAATCAAAATTAGTACTCATAAAATTGCTATATGACTATCTATAATTTGCTTCCAACTTGAATTGAAAGTTTCAAGTTATATTATAATTTCTACATAGCTATTTAGAGTTAAAAAAATTAATCTTAAATCAAAAAATATGAAGAAAATTACCTTATTACTCTCAACTTTTTTAACAATGAACATTGCTTTTTCTCAAGTTACTTTAGATGCAGAGTACAATGATGATGTTACTATAATGAAATTCCCAAATGCAGGAGAAAAAATTATAGTTATTGATGAAGAGGATGATTATAATTCAAGTACTCCTCAGAATACTATTATTAAAATTTATAATTTAGACAATTCATTATATAAAACTATAGATATAGGGAATGCAGATAATGTAAGAGATATTTCTCAACACATAGTAAATAACGATGATAAACTAGAGTTCATGATTCAGCGATTCTCAGTTACTAATCCCGATGGTTCAATTAATACGCCACAAAGCTTTTATATTATCAATGAAGATCTAGAAGAATTATTTAGGTTAGATGAATGGAGTGTACAAGAAACTGCAATAGATAGTAGAATCCATGAAGATACTTTTCTTTATCAAACTTCAGAAGGAGTAAAGTTAATTTTAGGCAGGCGTGATTTGAATTCAAACGCTGTTCAATCTAGAATATACAGTCTGGGTGGAAATGGAACATTATCTACAAATAAAGTATCAGTTACAGAAGAACGATCTGCTTATCCAAACCCTAGTTCAGAAATTGTAAATATCCCCTATACAGCTTTAAATAATGAAATCGTTGAAATAAAAATTTACTCGATTAATGGAAAATTGATAGCAACTAAAAAGATGGATAGTCAATTTGAAAAATTAGCATTAAATGTATCGAGTTATGCTCAAGGAACCTATATTTATTCAATAAAGAACTCTTTAGGAGAATATAAAAACAAGTTCATTAAAAAATAAAATATTTTAAATCAAACCTTTAAAAACTCTGTTAATAACTATGTTGACAGAGTTTTTTGTTTTTTCTAAGTAAACCTTATTTTAGCATACACTTCATTTTTCTCAGATTTTATGGCGCAAGAAACTAAATATACCGAAGACAATATACGATCACTCGATTGGAAAGAGCATATTCGTATGCGTCCAGGAATGTATATTGGTAAATTAGGAGATGGTTCTTCTCCTGATGATGGAATATACATTTTAGTAAAAGAGGTACTCGATAACTCTATTGATGAGTTTGTAATGGGTACAGGAAAAACAATTGAAGTATCCATCCAAGGGAATAAAGTTATTGTTCGCGACTACGGTCGTGGTATTCCGTTAGGAAAAGTTGTCGATGTAGTTTCTAAGATGAATACTGGAGGAAAATATGACAGTAGAGCTTTTAAAAAATCTGTAGGATTAAATGGAGTTGGTACCAAAGCTGTAAACGCTTTATCTACTTTTTTCCGAGTTGAAAGTACACGTGATGGAAAATCTGCTTCTGCTG
The DNA here is from genome assembly GCA_947501615.1 of uncultured Tenacibaculum sp. Taxonomy (GTDB): domain Bacteria; phylum Bacteroidota; class Bacteroidia; order Flavobacteriales; family Flavobacteriaceae; genus Polaribacter. The sequence goes on from CANMWK010000001.1 coordinate 255,988, forward strand.
AGTTTGAAAAAGGAAATCTTACCAATCAAGATCTTTTAGAAGAAACAACGAGAAGAAGAGGAACAAAGGTTACTTTTATTGCAGATGAGGCTATCTTTAAAAACTATAAATATCGTCCAGAATATGTAATTCGTTTATTGAAAAATTATGTATATCTGAATCCTGGATTAACGATAGTTTTTAATGGAGAAAAATATTATTCTGAAAATGGATTAAAAGACCTCTTAGAAGATAACAACAATGTTGAGGATATGTTATATCCGATCATTCATTTGAAAGGAGATGATATTGAAGTTGCTATGACACATAGTAAAACTCAATATTCAGAAGAATACCATTCGTTTGTAAACGGTCAGAATACAACACAAGGTGGTACACACCAAGCTGCATTTAGAGAAGCTGTTGTAAAAACGATTCGAGAATTCTACGGAAAAAACTTTGATGCTTCAGATGTTAGAAAATCGATCATTGGAGCAATATCTATAAAAGTAATGGAACCTGTTTTTGAAAGTCAAACAAAAACAAAATTAGGTTCTACTGAAATGGGAGGTGGATTACCAACAGTAAGAACTTATATCAACGATTTTGTTAAAACAAAACTAGATAATTTCCTACACAAGAATACCGTTATTGCGGAAACACTTCAAAAGAAGATTTTACAAGCAGAAAAAGAACGTAAAGAATTATCTGGAATACGAAAATTAGCGAGAGATCGAGCAAAAAAAGCAAATCTTCACAATAAAAAATTGCGAGATTGTAGAATCCATTTCGGAGACACAAAAAAAGAAGATTATTTAAATACAACCTTATTTATTACGGAGGGAGATTCAGCATCGGGATCTATCACAAAATCCAGAAATGTAAATACGCAAGCGGTTTTCAGTTTAAAAGGAAAGCCTTTAAATTCATATGGATTAACAAAGAAAATCGTATATGAAAACGAGGAATTTAACTTACTTCAAGCTGCATTAAACATAGAAGACGGTTTAGAAGGTTTACGTTACAATAATATTGTAATCGCTACCGATGCCGATGTAGATGGAATGCACATTCGATTGTTATTGATTACCTTCTTTTTACAATTCTTTCCAGAGGTAATAAAAGAAGGACATTTATATATTTTAGAAACGCCACTTTTTAGAGTTCGAAATAAAAAAGAAACACATTATTGTTATTCTGAAGCAGAAAAACAAGCAGCAATTAATAAACTTAGAGGTAAACCTGAAATTACTCGATTTAAAGGGTTAGGGGAGATTTCACCTAATGAATTTGTACACTTTATTGGAGACGATATACGTTTAGATCCTGTCATGTTAGATAAAGAAATGTCTATCGATCAGATGTTACAATTCTACATGGGAAAAAACACTCCAGATCGTCAAAAGTTTATTATCGAAAATCTAAAAGTAGAACAAGATATTATTACAATGAAAGAATAATATCTTTCTAATTATAACTTTTCAAAATAATTATTTTGAATAAAAACTATGTTATGAAAAAAAACATTCACAAACTTATAATATTATTTATTTTCATTAATTGTTTAATAATGAAAGCTCAAGTTGATTTTTTAGATCATGAAATAGCTAATAATAACAATTATGGTTCTTCAGTTTCAGGATCTTATGCTTCAGATTTAGATAATGATGGAGATTTAGATGTTGTTACATATTATTACGAAGGAAATTTAGTTTGGTATGAAAACATACCAAGTAAAGGAGGTTTAGTAAAGCCTAAGATTATACACAAAAGTACCAATGGTTCTAATTCTAATGTACTAGCTATAGATATTGATAATGACGGAGATAAAGACATTTTCGCTTCTTCAGATTTTGAAATATTTTGGTTTGAAAATATTGATGGTTTAGGAAATTTTGAATATAGAGATAAATTAAAGGAAGAGGAGGATGAAGTTTCGTGTTCATCGCTAGATTTTTATGATTTTGATAATGATGGAGATTTAGATATTTTATCTTCCACTACTTCTTCGAATTATGAATACAAAATAGTTTGGTTTGAAAATACTGATGGTTTAGGAAGTTTTGCGCAAGAGAAAATTATTCATGTTTTTTCTTATTATATTGAAGCTATGGCTAAAGATGTAGACCAAGATGGAGATGGAGATATTGTGCTATTTAAAAACCTATGGATAGAGAATGTCGATGGTAAAGGGACATTTTCTAATCCACAAAAAATTTTTTCCAATATAGAAGAAGGTTTTCCTGTAGATTTAGATAGTGATGGAGATCTTGATATGATAGTTAATGATGAAAGCTCACGTTACGATAAGCTTGTGTGGTATGAGAATACTAATGGTTTAGGAAGTGTTGGTAATAAAAAGGTTATTGAGCCTATAGTAATTAATGGCATTGGAGAAATTTATGCGAATGATATAGATAATGATGGAGACGTAGATATTTTATTTGATTCAAAAGGTTTTCATTACTATGAAAATGATGGCAATGAAAATTTTGTTACTAGAGGCGTTGATAGTGAAAGTTCATCAAATTGTAGCAGAATAATATCTGCGGATATAAATAATGATGGATATAAAGATATTCTTTCTGCTTGTCATCTTTTTGAAGAAGGCGGTACTCCTTTTAGTGATTTTAAAGAAGGTTTAGCTTACATTGAATTTGATAAAAATATAAATGGATTTAAAAAAGAATCTCTTTTGTCTGAAAATTTTAATAACCCAAAAGCAAGTGTTATTACTGATATAGATAATGATGGTGATTCAGATATTATAGTAATTTCTAATGGAGATAATAAAGTTTCATGGTTTGAAGACATTGATGGAACACAGAACTTTAGTTCTCAACATACAATATCGAATACTTTATATGATCCAGCTCACGTTATAGCTGTAGATATAGATGATGATGATGATGATGATATTTTTGTATCATCTCAATTAGAAAATAAAATTGTTTGGTATAGAAATAACGGAGATGGTTCTTTTGAAAATGAAGTCATACTAACAACTAATTTAAAGAGGCCTTATATGGTAAACGCGTCAGATATAGATAAAGATGGAGATTTAGATATACTTTCTGGATCAAATGATGGTAAAATTGTTTTATTTGAAAATATTGATGGTTTAGGGAGTTTTAGACAACAAGAAATTATTTCTACAGAAATTAGAGGTATAACTAGTATTTATGTTGCAGATTTTGATAATGATAATAATGATGATATACTAGTAAAATCTAGAGGTGATGGGCCTAATCTTTCCTGGTACAGAAATTTAGATGGTATAGGAAATAATTTTAAAGAAGAACAAGTTATAGAGTACTCAAGTAGTGGAAACCCGTTTTTGGATATAGGTGATATAGATAATGATGGAGATTTAGATATTTTGGTCTCTATGGACGGAGATACCTATTTATCATGGTTTGAAAACATAGATAACAAAGGGAAATTCAATAATGGAAATATAATTTATAATCGCGGTTATAGAACTTCAGCGATGCTTGAAGATGTAGATTTAGATGGAGATTTAGATGTTATTACTCTCGGTCTTCTATATTCAAGGGTTGTTTGGTTTGAAAATATCGATGGTACAGGAGTGTTTAAAAATGTTCCAAAAGAAATAAGTGATAAATCTGCAAAAGGTTATGAAACATTATTATCAGCCTCTGATATAGATAAAGATGGAGATATTGATGTTTTAACTTTTAATGTAAGAAAAGATAGAATAGTATATTCAGAAAATTTAAAAATTAACACATTAAGTATAGAAAAATACCCTGCAGATTCTTTTGCTATATATCCTAATCCATCAAATCAATTTATTAATATTGAAAGCGAAATATTGATAAACTCTATTACTATTTATGATCTAAAAGGAAGGGAATTGAAAAAAAATAAAATATTAAAGCCTACATTAAATTATCGAATAGATCTTTCAGATTTATCTTTTGGAATGTATCTTTTAGAGATAAAATCAAAAGATAAAAAAGAAACTAATAAGTTTATAAAAAAATAACACTCTAAACGTACAAACGTTTATAAATAAATGAGCGAAGAAAACAATAATTACGAACACGACGAAGAATTAACAAACGAAAATCAAGCAGAAAATACAGAGACTATAACTAAGGTTACGGGAATGTATAAAGATTGGTTTTTAGATTATGCTTCGTATGTAATCTTAGAACGTGCTGTACCGTCTATAGAAGACGGATTTAAACCTGTACAACGTCGTATAATGCATTCTATGAAAGATTTAGATGATGGACGTTATAACAAAGTAGCAAATATTGTTGGTCATACCATGCAATATCACCCACATGGAGATGCTTCTATTGCAGATGCTATGGTACAAATGGGGCAGAAAGAGTTACTTATTGATATGCAGGGAAACTGGGGTAATATCTTAACAGGAGATAGAGCTGCAGCGTCACGTTATATCGAAGCACGTTTGTCTAAATTTGCGCTAGATGTTGTTTTCAACGCAAAAACTACAGAATGGCAACAATCTTACGATGGTCGTAAAAAAGAGCCTATAAATTTACCTGTAAAGTTCCCGCTTTTGTTAGCACAAGGAGCTGAAGGTATTGCAGTAGGTTTATCTACAAAAATTTTACCGCATAATTTTAATGAGTTAATCGATGCTTCGATTAAATATCTTAGAGGAAGAAACTTCACTATAGTTCCAGATTTTTTAACAGGAGGTATAGCTGATGTATCTAATTATAGTGATGGTAAACGTGGTGGAAAAGTTCGTGTAAGAGCAAAAATATCTCAATTAGATAAAAAAACATTAGTAATTACAGAAGTTCCTTTCGGAACAACAACTTCTTCGCTTATTGATAGTATTTTAAAAGCAAACGATAAGGGTAAAATAAAAATAAAGAAGATTGAAGATAATACAGCTGCTAATGTAGAAATATTGGTGCATTTACCACCAAATGTATCTCCAGATAAAACTATAGATGCATTGTATGCTTTTACAAATTGTGAAAATTCAATTTCTCCTTTGTGTTGTATTATTGAAGATAACAAACCAATTTTTATTGGAGTTTCTGATGTGTTAAAACGTTCTACAGACTTCACAGTCGATTTGTTAAAGTTAGAGTTAGAGATTCAACTCAATGAATTAGAAGAGCAATGGCATTTTTCTTCATTAGAACGAATTTTTATTGAAAATAGAATTTATCGTGATATTGAGGAACAAGAAACTTGGGAAGGTGTAATTGAGGCGATAGATAAAGGTTTAAAACCTCATACCAAACACTTAAAGCGTGAAGTTACTGTAGATGATATTGTAAGGCTTACTGAAATTCGAATTAAGAAAATTTCTAAGTTCGATATTGATAAAGCGAAACAATTTATTGAAAGTTTAGAAGAAAAAATAGCAGAAGTAAAAGAGTATTTAGATAATCTAATTGAATTTGCTATTGATTACTTCAAAGAACTAAAAGATAAATACGGAAAAGGTAAAGAACGTAAAACAGAGATCAGAATTTTCGATGATATCGTTGCCACAAAAGTAGTAATGCGTAATGCTAAACTTTATGTAAATAGAGAAGAAGGCTTCATCGGAACATCATTAAAAAAGGACGAATTTGTTGCTGATTGTGCCGATATCGATGATATTATTGTTTTCCGTGATGATGGAGTAATGCAAGTTACCAAAGTAGGTTCTAAAACTTTCGTTGGTAAAGGAATTATTCACGTTGCAGTATTCAAGAAGAAAGATAAGCGTACGGTATATAATCTTATTTATAAAGATGGTACAAGAGGGCCAAGTTATATGAAGCGTTTTAACGTGACTTCTATAACCAGAGATCGTGAGTACGATTTAACGAATGGAAATAAAGGTTCTAAAGTCTTGTATTTCTCTGCAAATCCAAATGGAGAAGCAGAAGTTGTTACTATTTTATTACGTGCCGTCGGTAGTGTTAAAAAACTAAAATGGGATTTAGATTTTGCAGATCTAGCCATTAAGGGTAGGAGTGTGCGAGGTAATTTAGTAACGAAACACAGTGTTAAAAAAGTAGAATTTAAAGAAGCTGGTGTATCAACATTAAAACCACGTAAAATATGGTTCGATGATACTGTAAAACGTTTAAATGTTGATGAAAGAGGAGAATTATTAGGAGAGTTTAAAGCTGAAGATAAAATTCTAATCGTAAAACAATCAGGAAAAGCTAAAGCTGTAACACCAGATTTAGCAATGCATTTTGATAATGATATGGTTGTTTTAGAAAAATGGAAACCTAATAAACCTATTTCTGCTATTTATTACGACGGACATAAAGAGCGTTATTATGTAAAACGTTTCTTATTAGAAAGTACTGATAAAGAAGAAACATTTATTACAGATCATGATAAGTCACAATTACAGATAGTAGTAACTGATTATAGACCAATAGTAGAAGTGATTTTTTCTAAAAGAGCTTTACCTAGTATGAAAGTAAATTTCGAAGAATTTATTTCAGTAAAAGGTATAAAAGCTATTGGTAATCAGTTAACAGCGGCTAAAATTAGAACGGTTAAAAGTCTAGAATCATTACCCTATGAAGAACCTGAGGAAGAAAAGGTAGAAAACATAGAAGTAAATGAGGAAGAGTTAGTACAAGATAACGATACTACTGCTGATACAGATGAATCTTTAGATAAAAAAGAGAAGGCACGTAAAGCATTAGAAGCAGCCATTAAAAAGAAGAAAGAAGGCGATGATGAAAGTCAAACAGCATTATTTTAAATGAAACTAAAGTATTTGTACTTATTCTTGGCAATATTGGGTATGTGTTATACATGGTATTACAATATCCAATATTTTCAAACAGCAACTGATCCATCATTTTTAAACTTTTTTGCAGATGCGAAAGTCAATTTTGCAGGTAAGTCACTAAGTGCAGATTTATTAGTAGTTGTTTTAGCTTTTTTCGCTTTTTATATACCAGATGCAATAAAACTTAAAATTAAATATTGGTGGGTTTTAATTCCGCTAACTTTTATTATTGCTGTGGCTTTTACATTTCCATTGTATTTATATTTAAGAATGAACGTATTAGAAAAAAAAAGTACAGTTGGATAAAATCATACCATATTTTGATTTAAATACTTCATTAGGTATACTACTATATATTCTAGTAGTGTTTATCGTTGCTTGGGTAATTTCTAGGTTGATTAGACAAATCATTTTGGTCGTTATTAAGTCCAAAAAATCAGAACGATTTGGTAGAACTAGTATCCAATTTTTACGGAATTCAGTTAAATTTTTTGTAGGAATATTTGCCTTGATTTTTATTGTGATGACTATACCTACTTTACGTAGCAAAGCAACAATAATTTTCTCTGGTGCTGGTATCATTGCAGCAATTATCGGTTTCGCTGCACAAGCGGCTTTATCGAATTTAATTGCTGGTGCTTTTATTGTAATTTTTAAACCATTTCGAGTTGGTGATTATATTAAGCTTGATGACGCAAGAGTTGGTATTGTAGAGGATATTACATTACGACATACCGTGATTAATAACTTTGAAAATAAACGTTTAATCATTCCAAATTCTGTAATTAGTACCGATTCTGTCTTAAATCATACGATTCAAGATTCTCATGTGCTTAGTTTTAATAATTTTAAAATCGGATTAAGAGCAAATATAGATTTAGCACGTAAAATTATTCAGGAAGAAGCTGTAAAATTACCGATGGTTATGGAAACTGAATCTAGTGATAGTATCGATGTACGTGTTATCGATATTCATGAATCTTTTATTCATATGCGAGCTTATGTTTGGATGAATGAACCATTTCAAGAATTTAAAGGAAAATGTGCCTTAAAAGAAGCTGTTCATAAACGTTTTATTGAAGAGGGAGTAGATTTACCTATTCCGATTAACAAAGTGGAGGGAATTGAATAAAATGATACTTTTATAAATTTAATAATTTGAATATTCATTTTTAATCGCAAATCGTGTACGAATATTTCTAATATTTTTCTAAAAGAAGGATGGTTTTTATGTTGTGCTTCTCTATGTCACTTAAATCATCTTCACCAATTTTATGCTTTTTGAAGTACCAATTTTGTTTAGAGAAATAAGATTCCATTGCACCACCTCTAATAAAAATATGTCCACGTCTTGCAAAAATTTCATTTCTCATAATTTTAAGCTCTTGTTTTGAGTAAGATTGTAACTCTTCAAGAGTTAATTTTACAAAGCTAGTTTCAGGATATTGTCCTTTCGGTCGTTTAAAAGTTCTTTCACCACTGCCACTCCAGCAAATATTATCTGTTCCGTTATCTTCTATTATTGTTTTTTCATTATCATATTTAGAATGATAAATACTATACGTAGCATGATAATCTTTAAATTTTAAAATACCATTATCTAAATAAGGTTCTATTCTTTTTATAATGTATGTGAGTTCTGGCTTAGAAAAATCATATGTTCCTAAACGTGCATATAATTTGTTATGGTTATAGAGTACGCATAAATCCCATTCCGCTTCACTTTCTCCAAACTGATATTCTCCTTCAAAATCTTTAGCAGTAGGTTGAGGTATTTTCTTATAATCTTGAATTGTTAGTTCACAATCTTCCTGTGTATATGCTATTAAACCAATTAACAACAGAATACATAAATTTATATTTTTCATGTTTAGTAATTTTAAGAACAATTGGTATACGGATTTCCACACAACCATTCACGTTCTATCCAGCCAATAAAGCCGTTATATTTTACTTTAATCCAATCATTACACATATCTATTGGTTTTAATTTCACTTCCTTTTTGATGATAGTAACAACTTTTCCATTTTCTGGCCTATCTAGTAATTTTAAATGCTGTTGACCATAGTTTCTAGTATCTACAGCAATTACAGAACCATGAATCCAACCTTCATTATTAGGAAGTGTAATATTTTCTTCTGTTCCTTCAATAGGATTTTCAATTTTAAACCAACCTTTTTCAGCCTTAGTTACCCAGATAATATAATCTGACTTCTTTCCATCAAGAGTGGCAATAATTTTTCCTTTAGGTTGCTTTCTAATGTTGGTAATACCAGTGGTATCAGGATCATCTAAAAATACACGGAATTTTAAAGGTAGACATTGCTGTTGTAATGATTGCTTTTCAGGTTGTATTGTTATTGATTCATCAAGAGGCTTTTCATCTTTTTTCTTTGCTACAATTTCAGTTGTACTATTATTGTTTTTTTCTTGTTGTTTACACGAAAAGAAAACAAAAACGGAAACTAAATAAATGATTATTTTTTGCATTTTTTAAAAGTTTATCAATTTAAAGCGTGTAGCTATAAAATTTGTTAACGTAATTATATTGCCTTATCCAGCACCAGTAATTTTGTTAAATGTAAAAGAACAATTTTTTCCTATGTTAAATTCAAATATTATAGATTGTTCAGAGGTATGAATTACTTTACCTTCTTCTTTTACCAAAGCACAATTATTAATCTGAAGTATAAAATCATGACCATTTGCATTATAGATGAAAAATAGTTCATCTTTACATTCATCTTCTTTTATATATTTTAAATTCCAATCTCGATGTAATACGTAAGATTTAGTATGCTTTAGTCCTCCAGTACTAGGTAAACTTTTCAAGCTTATTCCTTTCACAAAATCTTTTAACTCTTTTTCAAAAATTTTAAATTCACCAAGATAATTTAATGCACCATAGGTAAACTCTAATTTAAGTTTTCTTATAATTTCTTTTCTACAATCTGTGATATCATCTCCATATTCATCAATGGCTGAGTTTTCTTCATAAGCATTGCCAATACTATCAAAATATTCGTATAAACTTTCGTTAATACTATCAAGGGTTATAATTTTTGTTTCCTGTTTTCCTTTGTGTATTGTCTCTGTAAAATGTTCAGGTTTATCTATAGTTGAAGCATTTTTTATAATAGCATAATCACCTGTTATCATATTATATTCTTTACCGATATGTCCATACATAATTCTATGAGATGAAGCATAAGTACACAATTGAAAATCTTTGATGTTTGGATTAAATTTTATACTAAATTCTCTATAAAATGCAGCTGTACCTGGATAAAAAAAGCTGAATGTTATCTTATTTTTTTTTAATGATAGTGGTTTAGGGTGAATTTTATATTCATTACTAGTATCTAAAATTACTTTATGTTGTTTTTTACTCTTGCTGAGATAAGTGAATAAGACTTTTTCATTATTAGTTTTGCTTTCAGTTAATATGATACTGTCATCAATAGTATCACCATCAAAATCTTTAGAAATTTGATCCAAATTAGTATACCCTGTAGGTGTTTTATAGACTTCAAACTTGGCCTCGGCTTGTTTTATGATTTGAATATTCGTTTTTTCAATAGCACTAAGCATAATATTTGTAGTTGGTTTAGGGCTATACCATTCTTTTTTTAGGAAGAAATTCTGTAATGCAGTGTCTTTAAAAACATATCCTTTTCTTGCAAATATTTCGTTTCTTAAAATTCGAAGTTCTTCAGCTGTTTTCCCCTGTAATTGCTCATCTTTTAGTGTAGTATGTATGACATCTATTTTAAAAAAGTCAGACTGTTGCTTACTTTTTTTCTCAGTTTTACATCCCAAGGAAAAGATGCAAATAACACATGTTATTAAGATGTTTTTCATACTTTTTGGTATTCTGTATTGATGATAAAGAAAGTACTATCATGGCAACTATTATAGAATGAAACAATAATTGCCTATACTTAACCAATAATCGTTTATAAATTATTGTTTATCCCATTCATTGGACCTCACAATAGTAAGCCATTTTCTTTCAGTCTGAGTTAACTTATCTAAATTTGGATTATAACTCGGATTGGGTTTGTACCAGCTTCGTGATAGGTAATACTTTTGAATTATTTTAGTTTTAAATACATAGCCTCTAATAGCAAATGGTAAGTTTCGTAAAATTTTAAAAGAGTTTTCATTAACAGAATGTGTGCAAGTATTTTTTAGTATTGAGTTGGGTAAATTATGATAGCTACTATCAAAAGAGGTAAAATTATTCTTCATTGGTCCATCAATCGATTTCAAATACAACTCTCCTTTAGGGTGAAAGTTTTGTTTTTTGAAGCTAATTTTTCCATTGTATGTGATAAATTTCGTTTGGTTCTTTTCAGCGACCATTCTTCCATTTTCAAGAATCCATTCATTAGCATTATTAAAAAAGTTATTTCTAATACTAAAACCTTCATTTTTACCCATATCAATATCCAATGTAAAATCATCAATTTGTTTGTTCGCCCAGCGATTAGCAGCAGTTAAAATATAATCAAAGCTATAATCATCTGAAATTGAACCAGACATTTGAAATCTGTACGTATGCTTTATGGTATTAACTCCAGGGGTAAACTTTGCATTAAAATGATAGACATAATAAAAGTCGGGTTCATTTGAATTAAAGTCATCACCAATGACTTCCTCTTTGGTTTTTGCATCAATTTTATTGGCGATATAATAGTTGTCACTATTTACCATTGCAGTTTTAAACTTTAGCATCTCACCATTCATAATAACGTTAAAGTTTGACATATAAGGATGCGCACCATTTTTAGGAAAACCATCAACATCACCAGAAGGAGAAGGAGCTTCGAAGCCTACCAGTACCTTTTTTTCGGAACTAGGATTATAAAATGTATAATTTACAGTAACATATACATATTCAATACCGTTAACCTTTTTTCTTTTGATCGTTAAAATTTCTTTTGTTATTGAGATATCATTTTCGGAAATAGGAATTAACTGGTTTCCAGAAGCATAATAAGCACCATCATTAGCAAAAACACTAAAATAACTGAAACAAAAAAATAAGAGTAGTTTATTCATAAGGCAAATATAGGATTGAAGATTTTTAGTTGTATGGTACTCATATCATTTAACATCTTTTTTAGTGATAAATCTTTCATTAATAGAAAGAAACATATATTGTCCCATAGTTAAAGGAGGAAATTCAAATACTTTTACGTACTCAAAAGTAATCTGCTCTTTTTGAGTGGTAGGATCTTTGTAAAAACGATTAAAAGGAAAGAAAAAACGCTTGTCGTCAACCATAATTTTTGCTGTACCTTTGGCAGTAGTTGGAGGTACAAGATACCATTCATTAGTTTCTTTAAACACTAAACACGACTTTGCTACTCCCATACTTTTAATACTTTGCCAACAAGACAATACCATCATAAAGACCGTCATCCATAATAAAAATAATAGAAAATGTAAAAACGAAAACTCACCATAAAGTATAGGATAAATAACTAGATATGATATAGTGATTAGCATAATTCCTAATAATAATAAAAGTAATTTTTGACCATTTTTATAAGATCTAACTGTTTTATCAATAACCTTCTGTTCTAATCTTGTAGGTTTTCTAAATTTTTTTTCTTCTTGGTTCATAAGCAACTTATAGTTATTTAATTGGTTTAAAATTAAATAATTTTCTAATGTTTTACTTTATAATAAATACCCTCTATAGTTGCATTATGCCCAAAAGTTCCATCGCAAAACCCTTTGGTATAATTGATCTGAAGGAAGTCTTTAAAAAAACGAACTTTAAATTCACAATCATCCGTATCAGGAATTGTGTATAGAAATTCAGTAGTATGCAACGAAATGGTATCTATACCAACATCAGCCATATTTCTTGCCGGTGCGTTCGTAACAGAAAATATACTAAAAGCTGAGTTTTTATGATCTACTTTTGAGATGCTAAATTCTCCTTGATAACCAGATTCACTGTACTGATATCGATAATTTCCATAAATATTTTTAAGTACTGTTGTATTGCTCTTTGAAGGAATAATGGAGTCTGATTTGGTTAAGTTTAAGCTTAAATTTTTTCTGGTTTTTGGAGAGAACCAGTATCCGCTAAAATTGGTGTCTGTGTTTTGCGTTCCAGTCAGTATTCCAGTAATATTACCGTCTTTAGCAAATTCTAAGATTCGATAATTTCCATTTTTTAGGGTTCCTACAACTGGTATTGGCTTTTTGGCTTTTGTATTTAAATAGGTGAGTTCTCCAATAACTACGCTATCTAAAACCTGATAATGTAAAAAAACAGGAATTTTAGCATTTAAAGTACCAGACCAACAAATATCGTTGTTAAGTGTAGTAGTTGCATTTTTTTTAACTTCTTTAGCTTGTTTTTTTTGTTGAAGAGTACAAGATGTAGAAATACATAAAAGTAATAGAAATAGGTGTTTCATTATTTTTAATCGATTTACTATTAGGGATATTAGTTTTAAATTTTCAGAAAAAAATGAAATTATCGTTCTTATAATTTACATATTTCCAAATTTAAAAAATTAATATGATATAGATTACGGATTAATATTTGGTAAATGAACACTATTGTTAGTCTTATGTTTATGTAGAAGAATAATAAAGACTATTGCATCTTTTCTTCATTATAATTTATTTTCGGAAAAGCTATTACTGATACTTTATATTATATAAACTCGTTTTCAGTAGCTTATCAATAAATTACATGTTAAGCACTGAAAACGAGTTCTTACGAATAGAAAAATAGTTGTTTAATAATATGTTGCTAGTTTTTAAAATGGCGCAAAAGTGTCTTTTGGCTCATTAGGAATACTCCAACGTTCACGTGCAGTAATGTTTACATTAGGATCAACAGAAGGAGTATCATTATTAAATTGACTATAACTATTTGAATTACCTCTTGGAATTTGCATACGCTCTCCATATAACCACACAACCAAGTTACTACGTTGTCCTTCGGTAATTGGATGAGTAGCATGAGGTACATTTCCACGATGGATTATTGCTTTACCTGGCTCAAAAATAGTTTGTACAGTTTTTCCTGTTTCTGAATCATAAAAATCTACTTGTGATCCTGAAAATTTCTCATCAGGTAAATTAATATTAATGTTTAATGTAGCAGCAGAAGCATCTGTATGAGGTCGTAAATCTCTATCTTTATCAGGATTATACTGAATAGAAAATCCAAATGTTTGAGAATCGTATCCATATGTGCCAAGTAATAAACGAGCAACAGGACGCATATAACGATTCATAATATCTTTATAAAAAGTTTGAAAATTAGGAGCAGCAAGATGTCCCTCCGAACGAGGATCTAACATAATACCATAGCGATTTAGTTGTATACCGTACGGTGGTCTTGCTGGTATTTGTGAATTTACTGCCGCTTCTAAATACTCACGAAATTCGGCTAATCGTTCAAGATCAAAAAATTGTGTAGTATATACACCAGGTATGATTTCTTCCCATAAATCTGAAACATTACTTTCTTTTTCTGGGTTTTCCCAAGCCTCATGAATAGCTTTCCGCAATTGAGGATCAAGTAATGAGTCATCTGGAATTAATAAGCTATCTTTATTTTCAGTTTCCCAAACACCCCATGCATCTTCAAGTAGTTTTTTGTTATTATTCCAAAAACTAGTGACAGATGCTTCACGCTGTAACATAGATTCACGTGATGGTAACGTAAGATTACGAGCTTGTATAAGTGCATTATTATTTGTCATTTTTTTATTTTTTATTCAAGGTAGCTATTTCAAAATAATAAGATTAGCAACCATTTTCTGTTTACAGTGTAAAATTACAAGGTATTACTGTCCATCTTTTGGTAATAAAAAGGTGAATTTTAGTAAAAAACGAAGATTTTGGTAATAATTATGCTTTTTTTAAATCAAAGTTACCGCTATAGAATAACGTATGATGATATTCTAAAAATTCTAGGATAGGTTCATAAATTACAAGTTTATATTACTAAAGGTTTATTATTGTATATAAATTAGTAGTTGCTTATTCACTTAGAAGATCATTCAAAAAACTATCAAATTCTGTAGTAAAATCAGTATATAATTTCCCTGTTGCGGGGCCATTAAAACCAGTATGTATTTTTCTAACTTTTCCTTTTTTATCAATAATAATTGTAGTCGGATATGATAATACATGATTAAGCATAGGTAATTTTTCTTGAGCTGAAATTTTATCTGACGAACCATATTGAGCTAGTAAAATAGGGTAGGAGATACCTATTTGCTCTTGTAAACGGTTTAATAATTCAAAAGCATCCTTTTTTGTTTTAGCTACCTCAAATGCTAAAGCTACAAATTCAATACCTTTCGATTTATTTTTGTTATAGTATTCAGCATAAAATTTACTTTCATCTAAACAATTAGGACACCAAGAACCCATAATTTGTATAACAGTAACCTTATTTTTAAAACGTTCATTTTTAAGAGAAATAAGAGTGTCGTTTTTATCAGGAAAAGAAAATTCAAATGTATCGTACCCCTTTTTTAAATATGTTAATGATGTTGCGTCAGGTAATTCATAGTTATCATTTCTTTTTGCTGTAAAAGGTTCTTTCCAATGATTTCCAGAATAAAAATAACCATTCATCGTAGCATCAGTTACTTGAGCTTTGAACAGAAAAGCATGAGCACCATCAAAAGTAGAGAGTTGCAATTCATTACCATTAATAATACCTTCTAGAAAACGATAATCACCTGTTGTAGTTCTAAAAGTTCCAGTAACTTTATTACCTTTTTGATTAAAAATACCTTTGGCAATATAACTGTCTTTTTCAACATTTGGGCTAAATATGGTTTCCCAATTACCAGTTATGTTTACTTGACTGTCTTCTTTTTGCTTAAATCGTTCAGTTTCTAATGTAGCCTTAAATGGAACGATACGTTGTAAACTAGGTTTTACAAATGTGCCTAAAAGTTGTTGATTATCAATTTTAGCAGTAATATAACCTTCAAAAAAAGGCATCTGTATTTTTACAGAATCATTTTTGTAAGAAATCTCATGAACTTTTATAACTTCTTCAGCATTAAATACATGTAATTCGTTTTTTGAAACGACATTAAAAATAAAAGGAATTTCTTCATGATCTTGAATTTGTAATGTAGCCCTATATGTTCCTTTTTTTAATGTAGTAATTTTAGTTTCAGAAGTACAAGAAAGAAAAATGATACCTAAAAGTAATATAATGTAAGATTTCATAAAAAGTATTTGGTATAAGTACGAAGAAACAAAAAAATATTACATTATATATACAAAAATCGCCTAAAAATATTTAGGCGATTTTTGAAAACTTAAGTAAAGTTAAGTTTTTGAAAAGTTTTACAATTATTCTTTTCCGATCATTGTAATATCTTGTGTTTCTCCAATTTTTTCGAAATCGATAATTAATCCGTCTGTTTTCTTAAGAATAAAGTTAAGAATTACTGTACCGATAAAACCGAAAATAAAACCAAAAATGAAATAAAGAATTGGAGCAATAATCAATCCTAAGATACCACTTCCACCCATCATAGCAGAAAAAGGACCTCCAAATGCACCACCTGCTAATCCTCCTAATAATCCACCTAAAATTATAGTAAAAAATAACATCATAACGAAGACGATGACAGCTAATGTAATACCTGTTATTAATGCATATTTTACAGGATCAATTTTTGTTAGTTTAAGTTTTAAATTACTCATAGTTGTTGATTTAAAATGATAGTTAATATTAATATTTAATTGATATAGAGGATTAAAATAGTCCTCTTAATTTTAATTCTATATACTTATTAATGGTATTTCCAGTAAGTTCTTTAGGTTTGGTTAATACAGATTGAATTCCATATTTTTTTAGTTCATTTGCAATTTGTTTCTTTTCATACATAAATTTTTCAGCTATAATTTTGTCGTAAATATCGCTTACTTTATTTGATTTTTCATCAATAATTTTGTTTAATTCAGTATTTTGAAAGAAAACTACTAATAAAAGATGACTTTTAGCAATAGCTCTTAGGTAAGGTAATTGTCTTTTTAAAGCATCTAAGGTTTCAAAATTGGTATAAAGTATTAGTAAGCTTCTACTCGTTATTTTTCTTTTTATAGTTGCGTATAATAAACTGTAATCAGACTCTAAAAAGTTTGTTTTAATGTTATATAAAGACTCTGAAATTAAATTCATTTGTGAATTACGCTGTTCAGCTACTATGATATTTTCAATTTTTTGAGAAAAAGAAAACATTCCAGCTTTATCATGCTTTTTTAATATGGCATTACTAACTGCTAAGGTTGCATTGATGGAGTAATCAAGTAAGGTAAGGTTATCAAAATGCATTTGCATAGGCCTACCAGTATCGATAATAGCATATACAGGTTGAGATTTCTCCTCTACATATTGATTGACCATTAATTGACTTCTTTTTGCAGTAGCTTTCCAATTTAATGTTCGGATATCATCTCCAGTAACATATTCCTTAATTTGCTCAAACTCCATAGAGTTTCCTATCCTTCTAATTTTTTTATTTCCATGTGATGAAATATCGTTTGAAATAGCTTTAATCGAAAAATCATTTAGTTTTAAAAAAGAAGGATAACATTTAATAACCTTAGGTTTTCCTAAAATATATTTTCTAGTTGCAAATTGAAGAGGAGTAGACACATAGACATTCATATTTCCAAAATCATAATCACCTCTTAAAGTAGGTCTCACGGTATATTTTAGTGCTCTTTCTTCCTGTTTTTTAAAGTTTTCAGTAATTTTAAAATAACGTAATTGGAGTTGGTATGGTAATTCTTCTAAAATAATAGCATTTACTCGTATTGAATACTGATTTTTAATTGTAATATTTATAACATTATCATCGCCATTTGATAGTTTTTCTGGTAAAAAACGTTCGCCTGTGATTGCATTTTTTCTAGAGAAAAGAAATAGCATATCAATAATTGTAATACTACATACGCTAAATAAAATTATCTTAGCAATAGAGAAAAATATAGGAATAAAGAACCCTATTATAAATAAAGCAACTACAATTCCAAGCACATAAAAAAAGCGATTGTTTAAAAATAAAGAATTAAAAAACTTTTTCATGTATCTTTTACCTTGGAATTTCTACAGCTTCAATAATTTGTTCGATAATTTGCTTGCTTGTTACTCCTTCCATTTCACGTTCAGGAGTTACAATTACCCTATGCTCAAGTACAGGAATAGTTGCTTTTTTAATGTCTTCTGGAGTAACAAAATCTCTACCAGCTATAGCAGCAAAAGTCTTAGAAGCTTTTAAAATAGCTATCGTTGCTCTTGGAGAAGCACCTAAAAATAAAAATGAATTAGATCTTGTGTTAACTACAATGTTAGCAATGTATTGTAATAAATTCTTTTCTATTTTAATTTGGGTGATAAGGTCTCTAAACTTTAATATCTCTTCTCCGGTAATAACTTTTTCAACCTGATCTAATTTTTTATTTTTCAATAAGGCTTGCTCTCTAGAAACAATTTCTAATTCCTCTTCAGCAGAAGGATAATCGACATTAATTTTAAATAAAAAACGATCTAACTGAGCTTCAGGTAATCTGTATGTACCTTCTTGTTCTATAGGATTCTGAGTTGCTAATACAATAAACGGAGCATTCATTGGGTATCGAGTTCCATCCATTGTAATTTGTTTTTCTTCCATAACCTCAAACAAAGCAGCTTGTGTTTTAGCTGGAGCTCTATTGATTTCATCAATTAAAACCATATTCGAAAAAACTGGTCCTTTTTTAAACTCAAATTCAGACGTTTTCACATTAAAAATGGAAGTACCTAAAATATCCGAAGGCATTAAATCTGGTGTAAATTGTATTCTACTAAAATCAATATCCATAGCACGAGATAACAATTTTGTTGTAATTGTTTTCGCAACTCCTGGTACACCCTCAATTAAAGCATGTCCGTCAGAAAAAATAGCAACAATCAAAAGGTCGATCATGTTTTTTTGACCAACAATTACTTTATGTAACTGATTTTTAATTTTATATACACTTTCTTGTAATTCAGAAAGATCAATTCTATTTTCAAATGCTAAACCGTCGTCTGTAGTATTATTAGTTTCTTCCATATTATTCATGTTTAAAAAAGTTCTCAATCATTGCATTCAAACGAATTAATTCATCTTGAGAACATTCAGATCTTTTATTAATCGTTGTGATGGTATTAATTAGGTATCTTGTAGTGTGTTCTGTATTTCCAGATTTTGCAGCTAATTTTGTAATAAAAGCGCTATTAAGGTTTTGTGTATCTAAATGGTATTTAGTTCTTACTTTTTCTAAGAAATAAATGATTTTTTTAGTGACTAAATTTTTATGATTTTCTTCCTTTAAGTATAAATTAGCGATGGTATGTGTAAAATCTTGCGTAGAGTTTTTTAACGGTTTTAGTTCAGGAATAGCACGTTGTTTTCTTCGAGCATTTAGAAATAAAAATAAAAGTAACGCGAAAAATGCTACATATAAAGCCCATTTTAATGTTGGGCGAGAATAAAAAAATTGTAAAGCAGATTTTCTACGATCTCTTGGGTTATTTTTGTATCTACTTTGTTTGGTTTGTGTGTCTAATAGTATAGATCTATCAGGTAAATATGAAAAGATATTTTCAACATAAGCAACATTTTCTTTTAATAAATAATAATTGGTAAAAGCTATAGGTTGTGTATGTAAGAAAACATTGCCTTTACCATGCTTTATTTTAATAAAATTAGCTTTTTGTCCTAAAGAATCTATTTTTTGAGTTCCTAATATCGTTGTTTTGTTAGTGTCAATCGATTGAAAATAACTTCGTCTAATATTTCGATCATAGTAAAATTCTTTTTTTTCAAATACATCATTATTTAAATACAATGTATCATTTAACTTTTTTAGTTCTTTAATACTATACTTCTCTTCATCTAAATCCTTTACCTCGAAATCTAAAGCTTCTGTAAGCGAACTATTGAAATAGCGTAACGATAAAAACATGTCATTTCCAACAGCAACAAAATCTAATATTTTTTTTGTTGTTAATTCATCTAATTGGTAGGCATAGTTTTTAACACAAACATAATTTGCTTCATTTTCAATAGTAACTGCATTAGCAATAAAATAATCATAAGCACTTACCTCTAATACAGTAAATTCATTGTATTTAAATAAGTTTTGTAACTCATTTGCAAAAATATAAGTACCAAAAGGATCTTTAGATCGTTCTTGATAGTTCTCCCACCAGTTAGTTCTTTTATTACCAGTACAACTTGATAAAATCAGTATAACTAATCCAATTATGTAAAAACTTTTTCGTCGCATCATCACAATTTTTTTAAAAAAGATTCATAATTGTTTTCTATGACACTAAAGTTACCTTGATCTAAAACAAATTCTCCATACCAAACATAATCGTAAATATACAGTAAGTAAGAAAACGGTTTACGTAACTCTTTTTGTTGTAAGTCAAAAATATATTCTGTATTCGTTTTGTCTTTATCAAAAGTTATCAATCCTTTTTTAGCCATTCGTTTTAAAAGGAGTAAATAGTAATAACGTGTAGCCGTTCTGTAATCCCCTTTTTCTTTAGCTAAGGCAATGAGTTTATCATAGTTTTCATTTTTCAAGTAAGATTCCTCTTCATTAGAAAGTATGGTAACGCGGTCTATTTTTTTATTTTTAGAAGATTTAAATAACCAAGATAAATCTTCTCCCATAACAGCTTTAACAATGATTAAAATAATAACTAAAACCAGTATGTATGGAAATGCTTGAGATACAGAAGTAATGAAATTAGTTAACTGCTTTGAAGGTGGTTTTGATTTTCGTTTTGAAATATCTTTTTTATTGTCTTTTTTTCGTTTTTTCTCTTTATTTTCTGTGTAGACGAATTCATTACCCTTGTATTTTTCTGATAAATTATCATTAAAATCACGTTGCTTTATAATTTCATCAGAAGGTAATTCAGTAACATCATCAGCTATTGTTTCTTCTTGAGCTTGCAATTGTAGCACTGCAAAAAATAAGATTAAGAAATAAAATAGTAACTTTTTACTCATATTAAATGGTGTTTTTTAGCTACTCTAAAAGGAAAAATGAGATAATAATATGATATCGTTACCAAACAAAATAAAATGATAAATACACAAACAAAAGCAGGGACTTGATTGTATAATCGGGTTACATAACCTTCTAAAAATGCGGCAATAAAAGTAAAAGGAATAGTACTTAAAAAGATGAAAAAAGCTTCACGTAATCCTTTTTTAAAAGACTCAAAACGTTTTAATGCTCCAGGAAATAAAATACTTGCTCCAATAATATATCCACAACCAGCTTCTATGATCATTCCGAAGATTTCATAAGTTCCATGGATCCAAATACCTTTTAAACTATCTAATAAAGAATTATGTTGATAAAAGAAAGCTTGGAATACTGCTACCATAATACCATTAACCATAATATAATAACCCGTACCTATGCCTATAAACAATCCAGAGAGAAACATATTTAAACCTACTCGAAGGTTGTTGTTGAAAATTCCAATAAAACTACCCCAAGTACTTCCTTTTTTATATACACCTAGCGCATCACCGTTTTTAATATTCTCTAATGTTTGATCTACATAATTATTACTTAAAATTTGACGTGCGAAGTTTTCATCATTAAAAGTAGACAGCAATCCTATAAAAAAGAAAATAAAAAAAACAGCAAACGAAATATACATGTATTTCCTGTTCTTATATACTAAGAGAGGAACTGTTTCAATGAAAAAAGAAACAAAAGTATTCTTAGTTTGTTTTTTCGTGTGATATATTTTACTGTAGCTACTTTTCGCTAATTTGTTTAAATATGGAACTACATTACTTTTAGGATAAAAGGATTGTGCATACGACAAATCATTCATAATTTGTATATGCAATTGCGCTATTTCGTCAGGAGTCTTTTCAATTTTATTTGAAATTACTTCTTCAAATTCAAGCCATTTTTCTTTATTTTGCTTTATGAAAGCTATCTCTCTCATAAAGACAAATGTAAAAATTGTATGAAAACACTACAAATAAATACGACACAAAATGTTAAAATAAATTTTGAAATGGCAAATGTCGGTCAACGTTTATTAGCATTTGTAATCGATAATATCATAAAAATAGCATATATATATCTTTTAACTAGAATTGTAGATATTGATTCTATAATTAGAAACATAGAGCGAGATAATTGGTCTAAAGCAGCAGTTGAAATACTGTTTTTACTACCGATTACTTTTTATACCTTATATTCTGAAGTATTAATGAACGGACAAACATTAGGAAAGAAGGTTGTGAATATTAAGGTGATTAATTTTGAAGGTTTTAAACCTTCTTTTCTTGATTATACGATACGATGGTTTATGCGTATGGTAGATTTTAATTTTTTTATCCTAGTGTTCATATTGTTATACAATACGATGAACGAAAGTAATCTTTATATGATTCTTTATCTTATATTTCTTATTGGTAAAATGCTAGGTTTCTTTATGATTATTCTGACTAAAAATAACCAGAGAATTGGTGATTTTGCTGCAAATACAGTAGTTGTGTCGTTAAAAGATAAAGCAAATTTTTCAAGAACTATTTTAGAAGAAATCAAAGAAGATTATAAACCTCAATTTTCTAATGTAATTAAGTTATCAGATAACGATGTTCGAATTATAAAAGATACTTTTGTAAAGGCTAAAAGAAATAAAGATTACAATACCTTGATTAAATTGCGAACAAAAATTGAAGAAGTTACTACAATTAAAAAACCTAAAGAATTAACAGATGTTAATTTTATAGATACTATTTTAAAAGATTTTAACTACTATACTCAAGATTAATTTTATTAATTGATAAAAAAATAGATATGGAAGAAGGATTTATAAAAGATACATATGAGTTAATTATCAAAGAAATACAAACTGTTATAACAGCATCTTATATTTTAGCTATAGGAATAGGTATGCTTTTTAATTATCAAAAGTATTCTGAATTTGACATAAATATTTTTGATTATTCAGATGTATTTGATTTTTTAATAGCTCCTTTTTCTGATTTTTATATACTTTTATTTGCAACGGTATCAATTTTATTTGTTGTTATATTTTTTCAATTAGATAATGTTTGGAAGAGAAAATGGCCAAAATCTTACTCTAAAGCGAACTTTGGGCGCGATAAAAAGTCTTGGTTTAAAATCTATAGAGTTATACTTTTTACAATAAGTTCTTTTGTGTATCTATATCTTTCAGCAGATTATTATGGTAGATACACAAAAAATAAGATAGGTAATCAAAAAAATATTTCAATAAAACTTGCAGATAATGAATTGAAATCAGGAAAGTTAATTGGAAAAACGAAAGATGTGATTTTTTTACTTAATAAAGGAAGTGTTTATGCAATACCTATTTCTTCTTTAGTTAAGGAAATAAAGATAAAATAAAGTTTTACCTTTTTAAGCTTTTATGATTTGTTGCGGAAAGCTCCAATAGAACTTTTCCGCAACAAAAATTAAATAGTATAAATTTCTACTCTTCTTCATCCTGTATTGGATTCCTAAATACTAAGTTGTCATCAAATTCATCTAAAAGAATCAAACTATCACTAGATATTTTTCCTGCTAAAATTTCTTTAGACAGTAAGTTGAGTACTTGCTTTTGAATCACACGTTTTACTGGTCTAGCACCGAATTCAGGTTGAAACCCTTTTTCCGCTAAATAATGAATTGCTTGCTCAGTTGCATCCAAAGTAATATTTTGTGCCGCAACGGTTTTCTTAACATGATTCAATTGTAATTCTACAATAGATCTAATGTTTTCCTTAGTTAAAGGAGTAAACATGATAATATCATCGATACGATTTAAGAATTCAGGTCGAACACTTTGTTTTAAAAGACCTAATACTTCATCTTTAGCCAATTCCATTGAAGCTTCTACAGCGCCATTCATAGTATTATATTTCTCTTGAATAATATGACTTCCCATGTTCGAAGTCATAATAATTATCGCGTTTTTAAAGTCAGCTAAACGACCTTTATTGTCTGTTAACCTTCCTTCATCTAAAACCTGTAAAAGTATATTAAATGTATCTGGATGCGCTTTTTCAATCTCATCTAATAAAATTACCGAATACGGTTTACGCCTTACAGCTTCAGTTAATTGTCCACCTTCATCATAACCAACATATCCAGGAGGCGCGCCAACTAATCTACTAACTGCATGGCGCTCTTGATATTCACTCATATCAATTCTGGTCATCGCATTTTCATCATCAAATAAATACGAAGCTAAAGCTTTAGCTAATTCTGTTTTACCAACACCGGTTGTTCCTAAGAAAAGGAAAGAACCAATGGGTTTATTCGGATTTTGAAGTCCGGCTCTAGATCTCCTAACTGCATCAGAAACTGCTTCAATAGCTTCTTCTTGTCCCACTACACGTTTATGTAATTCTTCTTCTAAGCGTAATAGTTTTTCACGCTCAGATTGTAACATTTTAGTCACAGGAATACCAGTCCATTTTGCAACAACTTCTGCAATATCATCGTAAGTAACTTCCTCTTTAATTAAAGCGTTATCGCTTTCTTGAATTAAAACCTCTTGTTGACGTTCTAATTCTTCTTGGGCTTCTTTAATTTTACCATATCGAAGTTCTGCAACTTTACCATAATCACCATTTCGTTCAGCTTTTTCTGCTTCTAACTTGTAGTTCTCGATATCAGTTTTTAAAGTTTGAATTGCATCTACAGTACTTTTTTCAGATTGCCATTTGGCATTAATATCGTTTCTTTCGTCTTTTAAATTCCCTAATTCTACATGTAAAGATTTTAATTTTAATTCATCATTTTCACGTTTTATTGCTTCAATTTCAATTTCTAATTGCATAATTCGTCGATCTAAAACATCTAATTCTTCAGGTTTAGAATTAATTTCCATACGGAGTTTAGCTGCAGCTTCATCCATTAAATCAATTGCTTTATCTGGTAAAAATCGACTCGTAATATAACGTTGCGATAATTCTACGGCACCAATAATAGCTTCATCTTTAATACGAACTTTATGATGCGTTTCATACTTTTCTTTAATTCCTCTCAGGATAGAAATTGCACTTTCAGTATCAGGTTCATCTACTAATACCTTTTGAAAACGACGTTCTAACGCTTTGTCTTGTTCAAAATACTTTTGATATTCATCTAAAGTTGTTGCTCCAATAGCACGAAGTTCCCCACGAGCCAATGCAGGTTTTAAAATATTAGCAGCATCCATTGCACCTTGTCCGCCACCAGCACCAACTAAAGTGTGAATTTCATCAATAAATAATACGATGTCTCCTTCAGAAGAAGTTACTTCTTTTACAACCGCTTTTAAACGCTCTTCAAATTCCCCTTTAAACTTTGCACCAGCAATTAAAGCTCCCATGTCTAAAGAATAAATCTGCTTATCTTTTAAGTTTTCAGGAATATCTCCTTTAATAATACGGTGTGCTAATCCTTCAGCTATAGCTGTTTTACCTGTTCCAGGCTCTCCAACAAGAATTGGATTGTTTTTAGTTCTACGCGATAAGATTTGAAGCAATCGTCTAATTTCTTCATCTCTTCCAATAACAGGATCTAACTTTCCGTCCTGCGCTAATTGGTTTAAGTTTTTAGCATATTTATTTAAAGAATTGTACGATTCTTCTGCACTTTGTGAAGTAACACGATTTCCTTTACGTAGTTCTTCTATCGCAGCTTGTAAGCTTTTTTGGTGTATACCTTGATCTTTTAAAAGTTGTGCAATTTGACTTTTAGAATTGAAAATAGCTAAAATTAAATGCTCAACAGAAACATACTCGTCGTTCATTTTTTTAGCTATAATACTAGCTTCATTTAAGGTTTTTGTTGCTTCTCTAGATAACAAAATATCTGCACCATTTACCTTTGAAAAACTTTGTAATTGTTGATCTAAGATGCTTGAAATTAAATCAATATTCACATTTAATTTCTTTAGTATAAAAGGAAGTACATTTTCATCTACTTGTAATAAAGCCTTGAAAAAGTGTTCGTTTTCGATTTGATTATGACTGTACTCTTGCGTAATTTGTTGTGCAAGTTGAACCGTCTCTTGAGATTTTATTGTATAGTTATTAAAATTCATTTTCTCAACTTTTTTATTTCATTCAGTAATAGTCAAAATACATTCCATTAGATAAAATATGTCAATTTGACCTTTTATTGATAATAATCCTGTAATCTTGTCGTTATTGAGTTGTTTTTAAACGATATAACAAATCATAAATCCCTAACAACCAAATGAAATCTTTAACTAAACTCCTTATAATCTTTACCATAAGCACAACGTATGCACAAAATATTTATGTTGCCAAAAATGGAAATGATGCAAATTCTGGAGGTGAAAACGATCCTTTTTTAACAATAGCGAAGGCTTGTGAAGTCGCAAGACCAGGAAATGTTGTGTTGATTCGTGAAGGAAAATATGAAGAAACCATAAAACCATCAAGATCAGGTGAAGCAGGAAATCCAATAGTTTTTACATCTTATCCTGGAGAAAATGTGGTGATTTCTGCAATGCAATCGTTAAGTAATTGGACTACTGATGGTGATGGGCGATGGAAAACTTCTGTGAACTGGGATTTAGGTCAGCGTAATTTTGTAATGAACGGAACTACAGTTTTAGATTTAGCAAGATGGCCAAATAATACGGATGGAGATCGTTTTACATTAAATTCTTTACGTAATGATGGGGGAAGTCAAGATGAAGTTTCTGTAAATGCGTTTTTAACTGATACTGAAATTCCAAATTGGAATTGGGCAAATGGAGGTTCTATTATGTTTTACGGTGATCGCCCAGGATCTGGTTGGACAACTTGGAGAGCTTGGATTAAAAGTCAGTCTTCTGGTCGTGTAAACTTTGATGCAATTAAAAATCAAAATTGGATCGTTGGAGCACATCCTCCAGGAGATTTAGGAGATTATTTTTTAGAAGGTATAAGAAGCTTTAGATTATCAAAACGAATGGTATTTTGATGCTACTACAAATACACTTTTTGTACAATTACCTGGTGGAATTAAGCCAAATGATGGAGCAGTACAAATGTCAAGAAGAGAAGTAACTGCAGATTTACAAGGTCTTAGTCATATTCATATTGAAAATTTAGCATTATTCGGAGGTAATGTGTTGATAAAAGGAACTGGTAACAAGCTAAATAGAGTTACAGTTTTATATGGAAGTATGACAAGGGGAATTAATCCTAATTTTAATTCAGGAATTAATGCTGTTGACATAAAAAACGGTTCTAGCAATACAATTATAGAACATTCAGAAATTGGTTTTGGAGATGCTACAGGTATTTGGGACTCAGGTACGGCTTCAATAATAAGAAACAATTATGTGCACGATTTTGACTTTTTAGGTTCTTATGATGCTCCAATAATGGCTAGAGGAGGAGTTGATACTAAAATTTTAAATAATAATATTTCAAGAGGAGGAAGAGATGCTATTCAAATCGTTAATAAGAATTCTGAAGTAGCTTGGAATGATATATCGCAAAGTAATTTAATAGCAGATGATTGTGCGTTACTGTATACGATTAATAAAGGTTTAAATCTAGATATTCACCATAACTGGTTTCATGACGCTGAAAGTAGAGGGAAATTGAAAAAAGCAGCAGGTATTTATTTAGATAACGATGCAGAGAATGTAAGAATCTATAGAAATGTTGTTTGGAATGTAGAGTGGACAAACATTCAGATTAATTGGGATGGAAAAGATATTGATATTTTCAATAATACTTTGGTAAAAGCAAAAGGCGGTACCATGGGAGCTTGGCATAAGGAGGGAACCATGTTTACGAATGTTAAGGTTTGGAATAACATTACTGATCGAAATGCAACAGACCAAGGAGGAAATCAGGAAACAGAAGGAACATGGGAGCCACAGTCTGATAAACAGAATAACTTAGTAAATAAAACTTCTTTTGTAGATCATGAGAATAACGATTTTAAATTAAAAGCAGGTTCAGCTGCAATAGATTTCGGTAGAGAAATTACAGGATATACAGAAGGTTTTGAAGGGGCTTCTCCTGATGTTGGAGCGTATGAGTTAGGAGACAATTGGATTCCTGGTCCGGATTGGAAATTATCTGAAGGCGCAAATGGTTCATGTTATAATTTACCAGGAGAGTCTTGTGCTTGTACGCCAGTTGTTTGGTATAAAGATGCTGATAATGATGGTTTAGGAGACCCAGATACCGAAATAGAAGCTTGTAGCAAACCTAATGGTTATGTTGCTGATAACTCAGATAATTGTGATAATGATAAAAATAATAGATGTGATATTTTACATCAAGTAGGTGTAAAAATAGAAGCAGAAGAATACAATAGTAAACAAGGAGTGCGTGTAGAAACAAATACGAGTGGAGTTACAAATTTAGGTTTTATTGAAAACAATGATTTTTCTACATATAAAATAAATGTTCCTCAAACAGGAATGTACACCGTAACATATAATATTGCCAGTGGGAGTAGTGGAGGAGAAGTTCAGTTGACTTCAGATAATGCGGTATCAGAATCTGTAACCACAACAATTACAAATACCGGTGGATGGAAAGTTTGGAAAGAAGTCTCTTCAACTGTAAAACTAGAAGAAGGTATACAAACATTAACAGCGACTTTTGTAGGCGGAAGTAGTTTTTTGTTTAACATAGATTGGTTAAGCGTAACTGCTGGAGTTTTATCTGTAAATGATATCGATACTTTAACAGTGAAAGTATATCCTAATCCGTCTAATGATATTATAAAAATAGAAGGATTACGAGAAGATATCAACTTCAGTCTTTTTGATATAAAAGGTAGAAAGCTAAAAACGGTTTTAGTAACGTCTACTTCAAATGAAATTCCTATTGAAGAATTACCACAAGGAATTTATTTTTTAAAATCTAAACAAAAAGATGTTTCCTATACAATTATTAAAAAGTAACTTTGTAAGTAATTGAAGTAATTCGAGACTACACAAGAAAATAATTTTTATAATTAAGGAATAATGGGCGTTTTTGGAAATATTTTTAAAAAATCATCTGATCAAAATAAAGAAGTAAAAGAAAATAATATTAATTGGATTCCACTAAAAACAGTAGATCAAATTAAGCAAGTCACTAAAAGATCACATACTAAACCAGTAGGGATTTTTAAGCACTCTACGCGTTGTGCTATTAGTAAAACAGTGATTAAAAACTTTGACCAATCATTTCCAAAAGCATTAAATGAGAAGATTGATATCTTTTATATAGATTTATTAAACTACAGAGACGTTTCTAACGAAGTTGGGTATGAATATCAAGTTTTACATCAATCACCTCAGTTCCTTTTAATTAATAAAGGAGAAGCTGTTTTACATGCATCACATTATGATATTACTCAGATTGATTTAGAAAAAATCATAAAATAATACGTAGGTTTTATAAATAGGTTGTATTTTTGAGCTTTCAAAAAAGTTAACCTTTTGAGCGCTACAGAGTCAAAAAATAAAGTCGGAAAGAGCTTATACAATTATCAGAAAGAAGCATTATTCAAAATTTTCAAAAGTTTTGAAAATGCCCCTGAGAATTATCATTTATTATATCAATTACCAACAGGAGGAGGAAAAACGGTTATTTTTTCGGAAATAACGCGTCAATATTTAAAGCATTACAAAAAGAAAGTTTTAATAATGACGCACCGAATAGAGTTATGCAAGCAAACTGCAAGAATGCTTGGAGAATTTGGTGTAGAGAATAAAATTATCGATAGTAAAGCAGAATTAGACGATCAGGCAGAATTTGATTGTTTTGTGGCGATGGTTGAAACACTGAATAATCGTTTAAACGATGATATTTTAGATATTTCAGATGTTGGATTGGTAATTATTGATGAAGCACACTACAATTCATTCACTAAATTATTTAAATTCTTTAATAAATCTTTCATTTTAGGTGTTACAGCAACTCCTTTGAGTTCAAATATTAAAATGCCAATGAAAGACAACTACGATCATTTGATTGTAGGAGAAAGTATAGCTGCACTGATAGAGAATGAATATCTTGCCAAAGCAAGTGTGTATTCTTATAATGTAGGTTTAACCTCTCTTGAAGTTGGTGCTAATGGTGATTATACAGTAAAGTCATCAGAAGATTTATATACCAATTCTAACATGCTTTCTAAATTGTTGCAAGCATATGAAGAGAGAGCAAAAGGAACAAAAACATTAATCTTTAATAACGGTATTAATACCTCATTGTATGTATACGATACTTTTAAAAGAGCTGGTTATCCTATTGCGCATTTAGATAATACAAACACAAAGAAGGAGAGAGATGCCATTTTAAAATGGTTTAATCAAACGCCTAATGCAATCATAACTTCGGTAAGTATCTTAACTACAGGTTTCGATGAACCTTCTGTACAATCAATCATATTAAACAGAGCGACAAAATCATTAACATTATATTATCAGATGATTGGTCGTGGTTCTCGTATTATTCCAGGGAAGTCTCACTTTAATGTAATTGATCTAGGAAATAATTTCCATAGATTCGGACCTTGGGGAGCAGATCTTGATTGGGAGAAAATGTTTAGGGCTCCAAATTTCTACTTGGATAACTTATTGACTGATGAAGATATTGAAAGTACTTTTAGATATGAGTTACCTGAAGATGTAAAGAAAGAGTTTGCAAAAACAAAAGAAGAGGACTTGTATTTTGATGTGAAAAAAGTATACATAGACACAATACAGTCTGGCCAAAGTTCTAAAAAAGTTCTCGAAAAATCTATAATACACCATACGCGTATGTGTGTAGAAAATAGTGAAGATGTATTTGATGCATTAATTTTAGCTAAAAAATTGGGAGGTGATATTGATGATAGAATACATAGATATTCAAAATGTATTTGTAAATCGACACACAATTTCATTGATTGGCTTCAAGACGATTATAGAAAGAAGTTACATTCGCATATCAGAGCAAACTTTGATGAAGTTTATGAAGATATCTTTGGTCATCCACCACCAGAAGAATAAAAAAATATAGCAAATAAAAAACCATTTCTAATTCAGAAATGGTTTTTTGCTTATAGTAATATGTTGTATACGCTACTTTTTGAATGGTTTTGCAGGTAAAACTTTTCCAGTACATTCTCCAAATCCGATTCTTACCTCATTGTTTTGAGAATAACCTCTCATGATAACAGTATCATGATCGTTAATAAATTTTCGCTCACTACCATCATTCATTTTGATAGGATTTTGTCCTCTCCATGTTAATTCTAGCATCGAACCAAAACTATCTTCTGTAGGTCCTGAAATAGTTCCACTTCCCATCATATCACCAGCTTCAACAGGACATCCATTTACCGTATGATGTGCCAACTGTTGCGCCATTGTCCAATACATGTACTTAAAGTTAGAATTACAAACTACAGTTTCTTTCTCATTTTCTGGCTGAATTGCCATCTGTAAGTTAATATCAAAACTGTGTTTACCTTCGTGCTGTAAATAAGGTAATGGTTGTGGTTCTTGTTTTGGGTTATTTACTCTAAAAGGTTCTAAAGCATCTAAAGTAACAATCCAAGGAGAAATTGTAGAAGCAAAGTTTTTACCTAAGAAAGGTCCAAGCGGTTGGTATTCCCATGCTTGAATATCTCTTGCAGACCAATCATTAAATAAAACTAAACCAAAAATATAATCTTCAGCCTCTTCTACGGCAATGCGATCACCTAAATCATTTGATACCGTTGTAATAAACGCCATCTCTAATTCAAAATCTAATAATTTTGAAGGCCCAAAACCTGGTGCTCCACCTTCTTCAGTAGGTCTAGATTGACCAATTGGTCTACGAATAGGAGTGCCTGAAGGAATAATAGAAGAACTTCTTCCATGATAACCAATAGGAATATGCAACCAGTTTGGTAATAAAGCATTTTTAGGATCTCTAAATAAGCTTCCTACATTGGTTGCATGCTCTTTACTTGCGTAAAAGTCAGTATAATCACCAACTTGCACAGGTAAAAGCATTTCAATTTCGTCCATTCTAAAAATAACTTTGTCTTTATGATCTGCATTATCTCTAAGCTTACCATTCTTAACATCAAAGATATCAGCAATTCTATTTCTAACTAATCGCCAAGTTTTCCTACCATCAGCGATAAAGTCATTTAGTGTATCTTGTAAAAATATATCATCAGTTAATGGAATTCCTTCAAAATACCCTAATTGATGTAATGCACCTAAATCAATAGCAAAATCACCAATTCTAGTTCCAATAGTGATGATATCATCTCGAGTTAAAAAAACTCCGAAAGGTATATTTTGAATAGGAAAATCTGAATTTTCTTCAACTTTCAACCATGATTTTCTTTTGGGGTTATTGGCTGTTATTTCCATTTTGTTTTTTTGTTAATTGTTTTATCAAACCTACATATTTTTTCAATTCACAACAAACTTTAAAAGCTAAAAAAAGAAGATTTTTTTATTAAAAAAAAGTTGAAAATAAATATGTTCTTCATTATTAGCGCAATTCAATGTGAAATACTACTTTTGCGGCAAATTAATGTAGTATTATGCAATCCATAAGAAATATAGCAATCATAGCACACGTAGATCATGGTAAAACTACGCTAGTAGATAAAATCATAGATCAAGCTAAAATATTAGATGAACGTAAAGAGCGTACAGACTTATTATTAGATAATAATGATTTAGAAAGAGAACGCGGAATTACAATTTTATCTAAAAATGTTTCTGTAAACTATAAAGGAGTTAAAATTAATGTTATTGATACTCCTGGTCACGCCGATTTCGGTGGAGAAGTAGAACGTGTATTAAAAATGGCAGATGGTGTGCTACTATTAGTAGATGCTTTTGAAGGACCAATGCCTCAAACTCGTTTCGTATTAGGAAAAGCATTAGAACTAGGGTTAACACCTATAGTAGTTGTAAACAAGGTTGATAAAGAAAACTGTACACCAGATTTAGTACATGAAAAAGTTTTTGACTTAATGTTTGCGCTTGAAGCTACTGAAGAACAGTTAGATTTTACTACAATTTATGGTTCTGCTAAAAATGGATGGATGAGTACTGATTGGCAGCAGGAAACCGATAATATTATTCCTTTATTAGATGCTGTTTTAGAAACGATACCTGAAGCACCTTATAGAGAAGGAACACCTCAAATGCAAATTACTTCGCTAGATTATTCTTCATTTAAAGGAAGAATCGCTATCGGTAGAGTATATAGAGGAGATTTAGAAAAGAACAAAGACTACATGTTATGTAAAGCTGATGGAACTACGAAAAAAGTTCGTATCAAGGAATTACATGTTTTCGAAGGAATGGGTAAAGCTGAGACAGATAAAGTTCGTAGTGGAGATATTTGTGCTG
The DNA here is from genome assembly GCA_947501615.1 of uncultured Tenacibaculum sp. Taxonomy (GTDB): domain Bacteria; phylum Bacteroidota; class Bacteroidia; order Flavobacteriales; family Flavobacteriaceae; genus Polaribacter. Next base: position 289,162 of record CANMWK010000001.1, read on the forward strand.
TAACTGGAATTGATGATTTTGAAATTGGAGATACTATTGCAGATTTAGAAAATCCAGAAGCTTTAGAACGTATTGAAGTAGATAAGCCTACCATGAGTATGTTATTTACCATTAATAACTCTCCTTTCTACGGAAAAGAAGGTAAATATGTTACATCGCGTCACTTACGTGATCGTTTATATAAAGAAACTGAGAAAAACCTAGCATTACGTATAGAAGATACAGATACAGAAGATAAGTTTAATGTATTTGGTCGTGGTATTCTTCACTTATCAGTTTTAATTGAAACAATGCGTAGAGAAGGATATGAATTACAAGTTGGTCGTCCACAAGTAATTTTAAAAGAGGTTGATGGTGTTAAATGTGAACCTTATGAAACATTAGTAATTGATGTGCCAGAAGAGTTAGCGAGTAAAGCTATTAATTTAGTAACTATGCGTAAAGGTGATTTATTAGTAATGGAGCCTAAAGGAGATTTACAGCACTTAGAGTTTGATATTCCTTCTAGAGGGTTAATAGGTTTACGTAATAAATTATTGACAGCAACTCAAGGTGAAGCAATTATTAACCACCGTTTAAGAGGTTATGATGCTTACAAAGGAGTATTCTCTGATTTAGTTAATGGAGCTATTGTTTCTTCTGAAAGTGGAAAAGCTACTGCTTATGCGATAGATAGATTACAAGATAGAGGAAAGTTCTTCATAGATCCTAACCAAGAAATATATAAAGGACAAGTTGTAGGAGAAAATGCAAAGCAAGACGATTTAGCTGTAAACCTAATTAAAGGAAAGAAGTTAACCAATGTAAGAGCTTCTGGATCTGATGATGGTGTTAAAATTGTTCCAAAAATAGATATGTCTTTAGAAGAGTGCATGGAATACATTAAAGATGATGAGTATTTAGAGGTTACTCCTGAAAGTTTAAGAATTAGAAAGATAAATTTCAGATAATTCATACTATTAATATTTTGTTAAAAACACCTTTTTAAAGGTGTTTTTTTATGTTTTTATATTTTTTGTTAATCATAATACAATAAAAGTTAAACAAAATAGTTATATTTGGGTATCGCTTAATTTACATCAGTGATTTTTTTTGGCCAAAAAATTTTTTGTTTATGTAAATTTAATAATACTTAAACAATTTAATTAACTCTAAAAACAAACTAAAATGTTATCAATAATTAAAAAGACAACAGTGTTTTTACTGTTCGTAAGCTTTGGTTTATTTATCTCTTGTGATGATGATGACGACACGCCAGTAACAACTCCTCAGAATAGTATTGTAGAATTAGCTACAGCTAATAGTAACTTGTCAATCTTAGTACAAGCACTTCAAAAAGCAAATTTAGTTTCTGCATTGCAAGCTGATGGGCCTTTTACAGTTTTTGCACCTACAAATGATGCTTTTCAAGCGTTATTAGATTCTAAAGCTGAATGGAGTTCATTAGATGATATTCCAGTAGATGTGTTAACAGGTGTGTTACAATACCATGTTGTTCAAGGTAAGGCATTAGCAGAAAGCTTATCTGATGGACAAAATTTATCGACTTTGAGTGGAGGAACAGTAAGTGTAGATTTATCTTCAGGAATAAAATTTTCAACAGGTGCTGGGCAATCAGTATCAGCAGATGTAGTTAACATTCAAGCTACAAATGGTGTAATTCACACAGTAAAAGAGGTGTTTTTACCAGGTAAAATACAAGATATAGTAGATTTAGGAGTTTCTACTCCAGATTTAAGCACACTAGTTGCTGCATTACAAAAAACAAATTTAGTTGCTGCATTACAAGCAGATGGACCTTTTACGGTTTTTGCTCCTACAAATGCTGCTTTTCAAACATTATTAGATTCTAATATGAGTTGGAATTCATTAGATGATATTCCAGTAGATGTGTTAACTAATGTATTATTGTTTCATGTGATTAGTGGTAAAGTTGAATCAGGTGATTTATCTGATACTTATGTAAATACTTTAGCTAAAGGACCAAATGACGAACCACTTTCTTTACAAGTAGAGGTTACAGGAGAAATCGAATTTAACGGAGATGCTAAACCAGTAGAAGGGTTAATCGATATTTCAGCTACTAATGGTGTTGTACATGTAATCGATAAAGTAATGTTACCACCAAACGTTGTAACATTAGCACTAAATAACGCCGGATTTACATCGTTAGTTGCTGCATTAACAGATATGAGACATACAACAAACTTTGTTGATGTATTGTCTGCAGATGGACCATTTACCATTTTTGCACCTACTAATGATGCTTTTCAAGCTTTATTAGATTCAAATATGAGTTGGAATAGTTTAGCAGATATTCCTATCGCTACTTTAGATGCTGTACTTAAATACCATGTTGTGAATGGTGCTAATGTTCAGGCAGATCAATTAACTAATGGAGATGTAACAACGCTTGGAGGTACAATCACTATCGATTTAACTTCTGGAGCACAAATTAAAACATCTAGTATGCAAACCGTTGATATCCTTGTTGGAGCAGCAACCAATGATGTACAAGGTACTAACGGAGTTATTCATGGGGTTAATAAGGTATTACTACCTTAACCTGATATATATTTACACTTGTTAATAGTAAGGCTGCTCTTTTGAGCAGCCTTCATTTTTGGTCTAAAAACAGTTGAAAAGATAAACTTTACAGAATTAAAGACAAAAATGATAGTTAAAGATTACTTTTAGCCGTAATAAAAGCTAAACGTAAAAATTGATAGTAAGAAAATGACGTTCAATAGTAACAAAAACTATGGTACTTTCAGTCTATAGTGGTTTATTTTATACCTTTGTTAGATGAATGAATTCGGACAACTTTTTCAGGCTTTAAAAGAAGCAATTTCAAACGATAATTTTGTGAAGTTAACATTGAGCAAACCTATAAGTAAAAGCTTTAATTTGCCTAATGTTTATGTACGATTAGTAAATATCAAAAATCAAAAACAATTACAGTTTACCTATCGATATAACACGAACGATCAAACAAAAAATTATAGTGTAGATGAAGCTTGCGAGGAGTTAGAAACATTGTTGTTAGAAAAATTTAGAGCGGCTACTTTATTTACTTTGGAATCGGACTTGTTAGTTATGATTTCTAAGAAGAAAAAGGTAAGTTACAGAACTACTGCACCAAGTTTTAAAAATAAACTTCCAGAAATTCACGATAAACCAAAAGAAAAAAGAATAAATCTTTCGAGTAGTTATTTACAATTTTTAGGTATCACAGATAAAAGTCATAAAGTGATTCCTAAAATGGCGGATAAATATCGCCAGATCAATAAATATCTGGAGATTATCGAAAGTTTACTAACTTCTTTAGATATGAATACGCAATTACAGATTGTAGATATGGGATCTGGTAAAGGCTATTTAACCTTTGCTTTATACGATTATTTAGTCAATCTAAAAGGTTATAATGTATCGATTACAGGAATAGAGTTAAGAGAAAATCTGGTAGAGTATTGCAACGATATTGCTGAAAAAAGTGGTTTTACGCAATTAAATTTTATTGCACAGCGTATACAAGAATACGACAACGATAAAATTGATATTTTAATTGCCTTACATGCTTGTGATACTGCTACTGACGATGCTATTTATAAAGGTTTACTAGCAAAATCCGAATTAATTATTTGTGCACCATGTTGCCATAAACAAGTGAGACAACAAGTAAAAGGCAAGGAGCAAGAGAGTCCGTTATTAAAATACGGAATCTTTAAAGAGCGTCAATTCGAAATGATTACCGATACCATTCGAGCGTTAATTCTAGAAAAGTTCAACTATAATACTAAAGTTTTTGAATTTATTAGCAGTGAACATACGCACAAAAATGTAATGTTGATCGGTAGTAAGTCTAGTAAAAAGAAAGACATAGAAAGTATTGATAAAAAGATAGAAAGTTTAAAAGAGCTGTATCATATCGATCATCATTATTTAGAAACGTTGTTGTAGTAGGTTATTTATAGTCTATTGTCAAATCGAGTCCTGGGAAAAGGAATTTCAAGCAGATATGATGACATTATTTTTAAAAAACGTCATCATGAATGTAGTGCAACGGAATGAAGTGATCTGATATTCGATAAATAGATTACTTCTTTCGCTATCGCTTCATCGTAATGACGAAATAATAAACATGTCAATGGTGATGAAATTATTAATAGTATAATAAAGAATAATTTTGTGACATGACTATTGATCTGCAGAACTATTGATGAGTTTTAGTTACACAAATTGTTCTCGATATATTTTTTACTACGTTTGTACTCCATAAAAAACACTCGAACTGACATATGTGTACATCGATATCGTATTATTTTACAGATTTATGAAAAAGAAAACTTTAACAAAAGAGCAGTTATCCAAACGTTTTTTCAGAAGATTAAAAGACTATAGAAATAGTCGTAAGTTGATCTTTTTTAATGAAGTTGATTTTAAACGGACAAATCTTCAGATTCAAATTAATGAAGATGACGTACCTATTGCATTACTAAAACTTAAGAATTCTGAACAAATTCTAATCACTATCCGAGCTTTATATCACATTAAAAAATCTGTAGTAACAAAAATAGAAGCTAAAGATCTAGAAGAATGTAAATATCTACCTCATGAAAATGCTCTAGAACTTAGACAAAAATCTTTATTTCATAAATTAAAAAATAAGTTTGAACTTACTTTTTTAATAGGAACAGTTCGAATACAAACTAAAAACAATTCATTTATTGACGTGTATATGTCTAGGGCTAAATATTTATTTGTTTTAGAAGATATGATTAGGACGCTTAGGGCATACAGTGGCTAAAATATGATCTGAAACTTCAGATTTAATAGAAGTTTTGTTCATACAATTATTATTTTAAAATAGGATTGTTCATTACTGGTTTTTCCATAGCTTTCTTTTCCTGTTAAAAAAATACTCATTTATTTATCTATTTTTAATAGTGAATTCATAAAAATAAATTAAACTGAAAATCCGTAAGAATTTCCAGAAGTAGGCGATAACAAGCAGTTATTTATAGTTATTGTTAGGTTTAGTTTTTAAACGATTATTTTTTATCTTCTTTTCCTGAAATTATTCCCTCATATATTTTCAAAACATCTTGAGGTAATCGTTTGTGTTCATAAAGCTCTTCTCCATTGACATTAACATTTTCACTGATTATAAGTCTCAAGCATTCTTCTACTATATACCACGCTTTATTTTGGTTATCAAAGTCTACAATTGGTTTTGTTGTGTATGGTAAAGCAGTATATTTACTTAAATTATTTTTTTCTGTAGACCATCTGCAAAAGTCCAAGATTATTGGTACGATAATAAATTTAGGATCTTTAGCTTTTCGTTCGAATGCTTTGGCTATTTCATATTCATGTATATATTGAGTTCTCATAAAATTGGGACTAACCATAAAGCATATTATATCTGAATTTTCAAAATGTCTACTAATTTCGGAATCCCAGTCAGTTCCTGCGATTAGCTCACTACAATACCAACTAGCAACTTTTCCATCTTGCTTTAATGCAGATAAGTGATCTATAAATTTATTAACTAATTTTAGGTCTTGTTTTGAGTAGGATATGAAAATTTTCTTCATTGTATTAGTGTTTTTTAAATGCTTTTTGAAATCCTTAAGTTTAAAATAATTACTATTGTATTTAAATGTCCAATTTTGATTTTGTTCATTCTCATGAATTACAGATATAGGGATAAATTCTGTTCCATCATTGGATATCATTTCTTCTGTATTATACCCTTTGTTAATCTCATGAATATATTCTATTATTTTATCAACAAATACTGTTTGAGATTCGATATTTAATTTAATGATATCTATTGATGCATTACCATCATTATCACCTAAGTTAAACTGAATCATTACAATTTCTATTGAGTTTGAGTCTTTTATTATTAATCCATTTTTCCAATAATAAAATCTTTCATTATTTACATTAGAATTTTCTTTTATTGCTAGTTTCCCATATTCCTGAAAGAAATTAAGAATTACATTTTTATGAATAAAACCTGTATATCTAATTTTTCTATATGGAATTTTAGTAGAGTCTATAAAAAGATTTACTGATTCTATTGGTTTAGAAGGAAGATATAAAGGGGCAATATATTTTTTTGAGTTTGGATTTGTAAAGATTATTTTAAATTCTATCATTAAGTTAATAATAGCTGAACTTTCTCTTTTGTCAACTTTATTTTTCCAAATAGATTTAAGGTACTCCTCATCAAATTCCCCATTCAACTTATTTAAACCTTTAAGTATTGTATGTATTTTTTCTATAACCCACCTTTTGTTAATATAAACTTTAGATGTACTGTTTGAGTTAGGATTATATAATATTGTACCAATTTGATTAAGATAATTTGCGAGATAAGTCGCACGTTCTTTTGATATTGAATTCTTTGTAAGAGAAGAACAATAATTCATAAATTCGGACATTGAAAGGATTGGATCACCTTTGTAGTTTGATATATTTTTTTTTATAATTCCATAATATTTGGCTAATTTGACTCCTAATATTTCAGTTTCATTTAAGGACTCGGTTATAACTGAATCTAAATGTTTTAAGTTGCGTTTTGGTAACAAAGAAATGTTTACAAATTCACTGATAAATGAGTATTTTGAAGATAAACCTTCGTTGTTTAAGTGAGTGGTTTTATTTAATTTATCTACTTTATTTTGAATTATTATTACTTGACTAGAGTATTCTGCATCGATATCAATTTCAAATTCGAAATTTTCTGTTTCTTTTTCTTTCGTATAGTATTCAATTGAATCCAACCAATATTTTAATGGGTAATCCTGTGTTAAAACTTTTTCACTATTATCTTCTTTGATAGTTTGTTTAACACTTCTAGAATTTAACTTGTTTGTTTCAGTATCCCATATTAATAAATACATGGTATTGTAACCAAAGAATAGATGATGAGTGTCGTGAAAATAATCATGTCCTCCAAAATCAAATAAATTTAGATTACATTTTTCTTTTATTTTTGGAATAATATGTTTGCTCTTTAAGCGTCTTTCTTGCATCCAGTGAGTTGGTGGATGTGGTTTGTCAAGATCTATCTCATTATTTAAATATTTTGCTAAGGTTGTTTTACCTACTTCACTATTACCTATAAGAATAAGTTTAATATCTTTATTTATATACCCCTGGCCTCCTGCAATATCATCGAAATAATTTATTACACCTCCTTTACCAATATTTATCATTTCCATAGGTGGTTGTTCTAATGGGTTTTTGGCGATATTGATAGTGTTTTGTTCCCATTTAGTGTTGGATATATTTAAAAGTTCTATTTTGTCTCTAATGGGTAATAAACTTTTAATTTCATTTCCGTGTAAATCAATTGTTTTTAAAGAAGGAAAATTATTTAAAAATGAAGTTGTTTTTATATTATTATTACTTAAGTAAAGTTCCTTTAGTGAAACTAAATTTTTACGATTATTTATTTTAAATATATAATTGTTATTTAAATGTAGTGTTTTTAGTTTTTGTAGTCTACTAAGTGATGGAATTACTTCGATAGAATTATTACTTAAATTTAAGTATTCCAGTTGATTCAATCTTACTAAAGGTTTTAAACTATTAATATTCCATCGATTCCATCTTTGCTTTCTGTTATTCCAATCACCACCAGCATTAAGAATTTTCAGATTTTTGAGTTCATTGATTCCAGCAGGAAAGTTTCCTAAAGTATTTTTTCCTTTCTCATTTTCGCTTGTGATTTTGTGCCACTTCCCATCTCTATATTGAGCCCATTCATTACTTAAAATGAGTTCTTCAAGATGAGTATTATTAAAAATTTCCTTTACCTCAAGAAGGTTAGTTAAATAGCTATTACCTAAATCAAGTTTTATTTCCTTTGTTTCAAAGTTTTTTCTTATTTTTTGTTTTATATCATGAAGCCTATCCGTTGAATAATTTATTATAATATCTTCTAGTAAATATTTGAATTCATAAATTTTCTCATTTTTAAAATTACACCAAATAACTTCTCTAACTTTATCTGAATAATCTCTTCTTATTGCTTCGTTTATTTCTGATGTATATTGAAATCTGTCATTATTAAAAAGCAAAATAATAATAGAATTTTTTGGGATATAATTAATATGATTTTCAATTTGAGACTTTATGTTTTGTTTTTCATTTTTATAAATGGACTTTATTACAATTATATAGATAATATTTTCTTTAATCTTCGAAATTTCACTTTTAGATCTATTCTCATCGAAGATTACCCTTTCTTTTATTTCAACAAAAACTTTGTAATTTTCTTTTTTAATAATCCAATCAGTATGGACTTCATATTGGGTTTCAAAGTTTGGTAATTGATTACTTCCTCCAAGTATATATGCGAGGGTTGTTTTTCCAACTGAATTATTTCCTAAAATCAATATTTGACATTTGTTACTATTCATTCAGTATTTTTTAGTAATTGGTTCTAATTTAAATTGATTTCAAGGTTTAACTCAAAATTAAACCTAACTGTTTCATATATTCACTTACATTCAGTATACACAACCATTAAAGCCGTATATATTAACTTTTACTTAAAAATATTAATTCAGAAAAATAAAGGAATAGGAGGGTTTGTCTATTGCTTTTTCATTTTCTAGTTGCCAAATAAAAAGAAAGTCTAGAACAAAAACAAAAGGATATCCGTAAAGAAATGAGAAAGGGGAAAAACACCCTAAATTAATTTATAGCAAATCGTAGATAAGTTGTTTGTTTTAGAGTTTCGAAATTTAAAAAAATTGTTAGACAACAATTTTTTATTTGTACAACTTTCCTTTTGATAAAACACCAGTTCCTTTTAATGTTATTTTTAGTTTAGGTTGTTTTTTAGTGATTTGTTTGAGTTCTTCAATTTTATTTTCGAACTCCATACCAAGAATGATATCTTCAATTTCTGTTATATGAAGTAATGTTATCAATCCATCAATTGTTATAGAAGTGTTTTCTATATGGATACATCGCAGTTTTTTAATATCAGATAAAAACTCAATACAATTATTTGTCAATTGCGGATTATCTTTTAGTCTTAGTTCTCTTAATTGCTTTAGAGTTTTTAAATGTCGTAGCCCATTATCGGTTATTTCCGTTACATCTAAATCAAGTAATTCTAACGTTTTTATTTGGCTAATACACTCAAGATGTTCATCAATTACATCTGAATTAGATAGATTTAAATGCTTTAATTTTTTTAATACTGTTAACTTCTTAAGTTCACTAGTATTTATCTCTCCAAAAAAAGAAAGATTCAAATAATCAGTGTTGATATGTACCTCTTTATTAAGTATCTGCATTTTTAGTATTCTCAATTATATTTAACACTAGTTTAATCGCAGGTCGATAGCCAAGGGTTTAATTCCCTAATACTTGTATCTAAAGTTGTGAAATTTTCAATTAGATAACTCGTATACTTGCATTAAGGTAGTTCATTTTTTTGACTCAAATTTTTTAATCCCTACTTTTAGTTTTTGTTAGTATTTTTTTCTTAAAATTTTTCCAAGCAGTACCATGAGTATCACTTTCTGAATAGTGTTTGATGAAATTTTGGTACTCTTTTAGAATTTCTTTCTCAATTCCGTTTAACATTAAGAATTCCTTAGCTTTCTGCCAGTTCTCACTTGTCATTTTAAGTTGCTGAAATTCGAACTGAGGGTACATTTCTTTTCTATAATTTATATATGCTATTGTTTTTTTGAAATTTTCATAGTCCTTATAAAAATCTCCATAAGTATAAATAGTTTTACTACCAGCATAAAATTGTCCCCAATATGGAGAGCAATATTCGATATCAAATTTATCTAAGGTTCCGCATTTAATATTGCTTTTGAGTTTTGCTACGAATACTGCTGCTGAAGAATCAACATTTGTTTGTAACAAACTATCACAAGACTGTGTATAACCATTTACAAAGCTTAACAAAAAGAAGATGATTGCTATGTTTTCTTTCATTTGATTATGATTTATTATAATTTTCCTCAATTCACATTTTCATCAATCTCTTTTAAAATGGTGTACACCATTTCTGCATTATTTTCATGGTATCTTCTTCCCCAAAACGTGTAAACACAAGAAGCATAGGTTCCAAAATTATCATATATAAGATCACCATTAGTTCTTTTATTGTGAGGACTTGTTTTAAAAAGATCTTTAAGTTCTTGTGAAGCTATTTTATTGGCGAACTTGTAGTTTTCTTGTTCATCATAAAAATAACCATAGTGATCATCAGTAGATGGAGAAAGACTGTAAATTTTCTTAAGATTACTTTTATCGGAATTTTCATACCCTATTATTAATCCCTTTATAAATAATTTAAAACCACTTTCTTTATAGTAATTTCCTTGATTTAAAAGATTGAATATAAAACTTTTGTTTTTTTGAAAAATAGTAGACAGATTTATAGCCTTTCTGTTAATTTTTGATATCACAAATCGAGCATAATCATCAAGGGTAGGATCTTCAATGTCGTTCCAACCACGTTCTTTATCTAAAATACCAGAATACCATAAACGATGTCTATAACCTTCATAATCGTAACTCTCTTCAGTGTCATCCTCATCATCATAATCTTCTTCAATATCTTCAGGTTTTAGTACGCTATTGTAGACATGAGTAATTAGTTTTTCTCTATCAATTAAAAAAAAGAATTTATCATTAAGAAGCGGTTCGACTTCAGTTTTTTTGATGTATTCATTTTTTTGAATACTATCTTTCCTTCTTTCTGGAGCTTCTTCATAAAATTTAATAGTATCAATATATGCACTTTGAAGTTTATTTAAAGAATAACGAATACTAGATATTTTTTCATCTTTAGCTTTAATTTTAGATTCTAATTTATCTACTTTATATTTTAAGTTAATTAGATCATTTTTTTCATTTGAATTTCCACAAGAAATAAAAATCATTACAATAAAGACAGAACTGATTGCATAAAGTATGGAAGACTTTAAAAATGGCATGACAATTTTTTTAGTGTTACCCCAAATATATAATTTTAACGATATATTACATTGTAAGACTAAACTCTTTTCATAAAACTTTTATGAAAATTCCTATTGATTTTTATTACAATAGACCATTTTCCCTTCGCTTTTACTCAAAGAAAACTTAAATTAGTTTTAAATGTGGTGGTTGAGCCTGTCGAAATCACAGGAAAGAAAAATCAACTTTTACAAATCAATCTCTTTTAACGCCTTAATATTATTGCGCTCTAAGAAAGCATCAATAGTTTCAAAATGCTCAATGACACGTTGCTCTTTAAATTCAAAAACTTTTTGAGATAACCCTTGTAAGAAATCACGATCATGAGAAACCAAAATTAAAGTCCCATCGTAATTTAACAACGCTTCTTTAATCACATCTTTCGACTTTAAATCTAAATGATTTGTAGGCTCATCTAAAATCAATAAGTTCACAGGTTCTAGTAATAATTTTACCATCGCCAAACGCGTTCTTTCACCACCAGACAATACTTTTACTTTCTTTTCTAAATCATCTCCACTAAACATAAAACGACCTAAAATATTTTTAATCTGTGTACGAATATCACCTTCAGCAACTTCATCAACCGTTTGGAAAATCGTCAATTCAGGATCTAACAACGAAGCTTGATTTTGAGCGAAATATCCAACTTTAGCATTATGACCTAATCCACCTTCACCTTCAAAATCAATTTCGCCCATAATCGCTTTAATCATGGTCGATTTTCCTTCACCATTTCTCCCCACAAACGATACTTTTTCACCACGAGCAATAGCAAAACTAGCTTCTTTAAAAACAACATGATCTCCATACGCTTTTGTCAACTCACTAACTTTAACCGGATAATCACCAGATCTTGGAGAAGGAGGAAAGCGTAATTTTAAAGCAGAAGTATCTACTTCATCAATTTCTACAGGAACCAATTTTTCTAACATTCGCTCACGAGAAGCCACTTGATTGGTTTTAGAATAGGTTCCTTTAAATCGCTCGATAAACGCTTTAGTTTCTGCGATAAACTTTTGCTGTTCTTCGTAAGCTTTTAATTGATGAGCTCTACGCTCTTTACGTAATTCTAAATAATGTGAATAGTTCGCTTTATAATCGTGAATTGTTCCCATCGTAACTTCTATCGTACGATTGGTAATAGTATCAATAAACGCTTTGTCGTGAGAAATAACAACAACAGCTTTTGCTTTGTTTAATAAGAAGTTTTCTAGCCAAATTACAGACTCAATATCAACGTGGTTTGTAGGCTCATCTAACAAAATTAAATCAGGTTTTTGTAATAAGATTTTAGCCAATTCAATACGCATACGCCAACCACCACTAAATTCAGAAGTTGCTCTATCGAAATCTTCAGGTTTAAAACCTAAACCTTTTAAAGCTTTTTCAACTTCAGCTTCATAATTAATCTCTTCTAAAGCATAGTATTTCTCACCTAAGTCAGAAACACGTTCTATGATTTTCATATACGCTTCAGATTCGTAATCGGTACGGGTTTCTAATTGCTTGTTTAACTCATCCATTTCAGCTTTCATATCAAAAACTGATTTAAATGCTTTTGAAGCTTCTTCTTTAACCGTACAGTTATCTTCAATCAATAAATGCTGAGGAAGGTAAGCGATTACGGTATCTTTAGCACAACGAACCCCACCTTTTGTAGGAGAAGTTAATCCTGCAATGATCTTCATCATGGTAGATTTTCCTGCTCCATTTTTGCCCATTAAAGCGATTTTATCATTTTCATTAATCACAAAAGAAACATCGCTAAATAAAGCGCTTCCATTAAACTCAACCGTTAATTGATCTACTGATATCATAGTGTTATTTTATACTGTCGCGAAAATAGTAATTTTGTAAGTCTTTATCCTTTAATTTTTTTTAGAAAAATATGACTAATTCTTTCTATAAATAAGGTGAGTTCTGTATAAGAATTTAGAGTGTCAAAATTGTTAGTTCGGTTCGAGTGATTTTCGATAGAAAATCGTACTGAATCAAGTTCAACAGAGCTATCGAGAACAATCCGACTACTTCTCGATAAAAAATTATTCTTCATTCCATTACTAATAATTTCACTCGAAGTGACATCGTTTTAATCATGTCGAACCCAATATAAATAGTGATTAAAAATCATACTGTTTACTTTTTGATTAATTCTTAGGTTGTAAAATCAAACATTTCAATGTAAATTGTTTAATACAAAACATTTTAAAAAAATAGTTGTGTATTAAAATAAATATCCTTTAAATTTGCGTTCGTAAAATAATAACAATGACATTTATTCAATTACATCATCATCACCATCATATTTGCACTCAAGCGAATTGATAATGATATGTCTGTAATTCACAATCATAAAATTTAAAATCCGTTTGAGTAAGTCAAGCGGATTTTTTAGTTTTGTAAACTATTTAAAATCTAAAGATTTACTCAAACAACAACACAAACTTAAACATGAGTAAACTAAGATTAGCAGTTCAAAAATCAGGTAGATTAAACGAAGAATCCCTTAAACTTTTAAAAGCAATTGGTATTTCTATTGATAACGGAAAAGATCAATTAAAAGCTTCAGCTAGAAATTTTCCTTTAGAGGTTTTCTTTTTACGTAATGGTGATATTCCACAATATTTAAGAGATGGCGTTGTAGATATTGCAATTATTGGAGAGAACTTAATCGTAGAGAAAGGAGAAAGTATCAAAGTAGTTGAAAAATTAGGTTTTTCGAAATGTAAAGTATCTATTGCTGTACCCAAAACGTCAGAAATTTCAAGTTTAAAAGAATTAGCAGGAAAACGTATTGCTACTTCATATCCAAAAACTGTAGAAAAGTTCCTTGAAAAAGAAGGGATAACAGCTAATTTACACATTATTAACGGATCTGTTGAAATTGCACCAAATATTGGTTTAGCTGATGCAATTTGTGATATTGTATCGAGTGGAAGTACGTTATTCAAAAATAATTTAAAAGAGATTGAAGTTTTATTAAAATCTGAAGCTGTTTTAGTAAAGTCGCCAAAACTTTCTGACGAAAATGAAACAATTTTAAAGAAAATACAGTTCAGGTTACAATCTGTTTTAAAAGGTAGAGCGAATAAGTATGTGTTATTAAATGCACCGAACGACAAGTTAGAAACAATTACTAAGATTTTACCAGGAATGCGCAGTCCTACTATTTTACCATTAGCACAAGAAGGATGGAGTTCTGTACACTCAGTAATTAATAAAAACGATTTCTGGGATGTAATTGATGAATTACGTGAAGCAGGAGCTGAAGGAATTCTAGTTTGTCCGATTGAAAATATGGTACAATAATAATAGTAATAACAAAAAGTAGATGTCAGTTCGAGTGTTTTTTATGAAGAGTTATCGTAATAAAAAATGTATCGAGAACAATTCGATTAACGAAAACTTCTCGATAAAAAATTATTTTCCATTTGATTACAAATAATTTCACTCGAAGTGACATTTAGAGTAGATATATAATTATAATTTAACAAATTGTAATATCATGAAACAATACAACAATCCAGATCAGAAAGAATGGTTAGACTTGTGTAAAAGAGCACAGTTTGATAAATCTACATTAGATGAAGCCGTTACTAATATTCTGGAAGATGTAAAAGAAAATAAAGACGCAGCTTTATTCAAATATGCTGAACGTTTTGATGGAGTGAAGCTGACTTCTTTAACTGTAACTCAAGAAGAAATTGAAGTGGCAGCAAATGAAGTATCTTCAGCTTTAAAACAAGCAATTGTTTTAGCGAAAAACAATATTGAAAAGTTTCACGAATCTCAAAAAGAAGCTCCACAAAAAATAGAAACTACGAAAGGTGTGGAATGTTGGAGAAAATCTGTAGGAATTGAAAAAGTTGGTTTATACATTCCTGGAGGAACAGCACCGTTATTCTCAACAATTTTAATGTTAGCCATTCCAGCTAAAGTTGCAGGTTGTAAAGAGATTGTATTATGTACGCCACCAAACAAAGAAGGAAAGGTCAATCCAGCTATTTTATACACAGCAAATTTAGTTGGTGTAACTCAAATTTTTAAAGTTGGAGGAGCGCAAGCAGTTGGAGCAATGACTTATGGAACAGAAACTATTCCACAAGTATATAAAATTTTCGGACCAGGAAATCAATACGTTACTAAAGCGAAAGAATTAGCGCAACAATCTGGAGTTGCTATTGATATGCCAGCCGGACCAAGTGAAGTGTTAGTCATAGCAGATGAAACTTGTAATCCTAGTTTTGTAGCTGCAGATTTGCTATCGCAAGCAGAACACGGAGTAGATAGTCAAGTGATTTTATTATCAGATAGTGAGACTGTAATTTCAGAAGTGAACAAAGAAGTAGAAAAGCAGTTGGCGGCATTACCAAGAAATGAGATTGCTCAAAAAGCTTTAGAGAATAGTAGATCATTGTATTTTTCTGATATGAATACTTGTATCGAGTTCAGTAATGAATATGCGCCAGAGCACTTAATTATTGCTTCAGAAAAAGCAGATGATTTTATTGATAAAATAACTAATGCTGGTTCTGTTTTCTTAGGGAACTATAGTTGTGAAAGTGCTGGAGATTATGCTTCAGGAACAAATCACACGTTACCAACCTACGGTTATGCAAAGAATTACAGTGGAGTTTCGTTAGATAGTTTTGTAAAGAAAATTACATTTCAAAAGCTATCTAAAGAAGGAATAAATAATATTGGTAATGCGATTGAATTAATGGCGGAGGCAGAAGGTTTACAAGCGCACAAAAATGCAGTAACGTTACGATTAGCATCGTTAAAGTAGAAAAAGAATACAAGGAGAACTTATGGAAGGAATAATATTTATGGGAATTCAAGCTACAGGAAAATCAACTTTTTATAAAGAACGATTTTTTAATACACATTTTAGAGTGAGTATGGATTTACTAAACACCAGAAATAAGGAAGATAAATTATTAGACACTTGTATTGAATTACAGCAAAAAATTGTAGTAGATAATACAAACCCAACTATTGAAGAAAGAGCTAAATATATTCAGAAATTTAAAGAAAGAAAGTATAAAACAATAGGGTATTATTTCTGTTCTAAAGTAGAAGAATCATTACAAAGAAATAGTAAGAGAGAAGGAAAAGAAAGAATCCCTGATGTGGGAATTTTCTCAACAAAGAAAAGGCTAGTTTTTCCCAAACTTTCTGAAGGTTTTGATAAATTGTATTACGTAGAGATAAGAGAGAATGAGTTTTATGTAAAAGATTGGAATAATGAAGTTTGATGAGTTAGACAAACAAATGCGGGTATATGAAACCGCTAGCGATTATTGTGTATTACCAAATATGTATATGGTTGCAAGAATTGATGGAAGAAGTTTTACAAGGTTAACAAAGGAAGTTCACCAATTTGAAGCTCCTTTTGATATTAAGTTTAGAGATTTAATGGTAGCTACTACAGAGCATTTAATGAGTTGTGGTTTTAATATAATTTATGGTTATACAGAGAGTGATGAAATTTCGTTGTTATTTTCAATAAAAGAAAACTTATTTAGTAGAAAAACTAGAAAATACAACTCAATATTAGCAGGAGAAGCAAGCGCAAAATTTTCTCTATTGTTAAAGGATATTGGTGTATTTGATTCAAGAATTTCACAATTACCAACTCAAAAGTTAGTGATTGATTATTTTAGATGGCGTAATGAAGACTCTTTTAGAAATGCATTAAATGCACATTGCTACTGGATGTTGAGAAAAAAAGGAGAAACTGCAAAAAAAGCTACAAAAAGTATTGAAGGTAAATCAGTAGCGTATAAAAATGAATTATTGTATCAAAACGATATTAATTTCAATGAATTACCTAATTGGCAAAAAAGAGGAGTTGGTTTATACTGGGAATCTTATGAAAAAGAGGGAGTAAATCAAAAAACAAAAGAAAAAGTAATTACATATAGGAGAAGATTAAAATATGATTATGAGTTGCCTATGAAAGATGATTATAGTCGTTTTATAGGAGGGATTTTAGAAAAAGATAAATAGTAAAAATTAATAACTAAAACTGTTTATAAGAAAATGTTTAGTTTAAAAAGTATAGTACGTAAAAATATATGGGAATTAACACCGTATTCATCAGCAAGAGACGAATTTAAAGGAACTGCAGATGTATTTTTAGATGCGAATGAAAATCCTTACGGAACATTAAATCGTTATCCAGATCCACACCAAAGAGAAATCAAGCAAAAGTTAGCGAAAATCAAAAACGTTGAACCGAGTCAAGTTTTCATAGGAAATGGGAGTGATGAAATTATCGATTTAGCGTATAGGATTTTTTGTACACCTGGAGTTGATAAAGCATTAACATTCTCACCAACTTACGGAATGTACGATGTTTCAGCAGGAATCAATAATGTTGAATTAATAAAGCAACCCTTAATTAATGATTATCAGATCAATTTAAATCAATTACAACCGTATTTAGATGATCCGAAAGTGAAAATCATTTTTGTGTGTTCACCGAACAATCCTACAGGAAATTCTTTCAATATAGGAGATGTAGAATACATTCTAGATAATTTTGATGGTATTGTTATTATAGATGAAGCGTATATCGATTTTAGCGAACAAGCATCATTTGTTAGTAAAATTAACGATTACGAAAACTTAATTGTTAGTCAGACATTCAGTAAAGCTTGGGGATTAGCAGGAGTTCGTGTTGGAGCTGCCTACATGAATGAAAAACTAATAGATTTATACAAACGTGTTAAACCGCCATATAATGTAAGTGTTTTAAATCAAGAAGCTGTTTTAGAATCGTTAAATGCCTATGAATTAGTTCAAGCTAACATTAAAATAATCTTAGAAGAACGAGAAAACTTAAGAGAGAAATTAGCGGCATTAAAGATTGTAAATAAAATTTATCCTACAGATGCTAACTTTTTATTAGTGAATGTAGATAATGCAGATAAAACTTATGATTATTTAATACAAGAGAAGGTAATCATTAGAAATCGTAATAAAATAGTTAATAACTGTATTAGAATCACGGTAGGAACACCAGAGGAGAATGAGAAATTAATTGAAAGCCTTCAATTAATTTCGAAATCCTGAACTTGATTCAGGAGCTTTATATTGAAAAAAATGAAATAATGAATGAGAAGAAGAAGTATTACTGCTATATATTAAGTAATAAAAATAGAACTGTTTTGTATATAGGTTATACAGATAATTTAAAAAGAAGACTAAATCAGCATAAAAGTGGAAAAGGAGCATTATTTACAAAAAAATACAATGCTGTCGATTTGGTTTTTTTCGAAGAATATGAAGAGAAAAGTAAGGCTAAAAAAAGAGAAAAGCAATTAAAGAATTGGAGAAAAGAATGGAAATGGGAATTAATAGAAAAAACAAATCCCAAACATTTAACATTAGAAATAGCATCATAAGATCCTGAATCAAGTTCAGGATTGATTAACAAGTTAATCATGAAAAAAGTATTATTTATAGATAGAGACGGAACTTTAGTAATAGAACCACCAATCGATTATCAATTAGATAGTTTAGAAAAGTTAGAGTTTTATCCGAAAGTATTTCGTTACATGGCTAAAATAGCGGAAGAGTTAGATTACGAATTGGTAATGGTAACTAATCAAGATGGATTAGGAACAGATTCTTTTCCTGAAGATACATTTTGGCCTGCACAAAATAAAGTGATTACAGCTTTTGAAAGAGAAGGAGTTGTATTTTCTGAAGTAGTAATTGACAAAACTTTTGCTCATGAAAATGCACCGACTCGAAAGCCAAGAACCGGATTATTAACACAATATTTTTCTGAAGAGTATGATTTAGAAAACTCTTTCGTGCTAGGAGATCGTATTACAGATATGGAATTAGCAAAAAACTTAGGAGCAAAGGGAATTTACTTATCTGAGAATCCAGAATTAGGAGTAGAAGAAATCGAAGCTTCTAAACAAGAAATTTTCAATAGTATCGCTTTAACAAGTACAGATTGGAAAGAGATTTACGAATTTTTAAAGCTAGAAGATCGTGTTGCAGAGATTACAAGAAACACGAACGAAACTAAAATTTATATCAAACTGAATTTAGATGGTTCTGGTAAAAATGATATTGATACAGGATTAAAGTTTTTCGATCATATGTTAGATCAAATCGGTCGTCATGGAGCAATGGATTTAACAATCAAAGTAGATGGAGATTTAGAAGTAGATGAACATCACACTATTGAAGATACGATGATTGCTTTCGGAGAATTATTCAATAAAGCTTTAGGAAATAAATTAGGGATAGAGCGTTACGGTTTCTGTTTACCAATGGATGATTGTTTGGCGCAAGTTGCTGTTGATTTTGGTGGGAGAAACTGGTTAGAATGGGATGCTGAGTTTAAACGCGAGAAAATAGGTGATATGCCAACAGAAATGTTCTTCCACTTGTTTAAATCATTTACAGACGGAGCGAAGTGTAATTTAAATATTAAAGCAGAAGGTGTAAACGAACATCACAAAATAGAAGGGATTTTTAAAGCTTTTGCTAAGGCAATGAAAATGGCCGTTAAGCGCGATGCAAATAAAATGTTTTTACCTTCTACAAAAGGAATGTTATAAATATATAAGTTAACGTTATTCTGAATGTTCCCTGAGCTCAGTCGAAGGGAAAAAGAAAGAAATCTTCAGTAATAACAGAAAATTAATAAACATGAAACTAGTAATCATAGATTACGGAGCAGGAAATATAAAAAGTATTCAATTTGCTTTTAAGCGTTTGGGAGTCGATGCTGTGTTAACTAATAACGTAGCAGAAATTCAGAATGCCGACAAGGTGATTTTCCCAGGTGTGGGAGAAGCAAGTTCTGCAATGCAAAAACTAAGAGAAAGCGGATTAGATAAGGTGATTCCAACTTTAAAACAACCTGTTTTAGGAATTTGTTTAGGAATGCAGTTAATGTGTAATTCTTCAGAAGAAGGAAATACAAAAGGTCTAGGTATTTTCGATGTAGATATTAAACGTTTTTCTAACGAAGTTAAAGTTCCACAAATGGGATGGAATACGGTAACAGATTTAAAATCTGAATTATTCAAAGGCATAAAAGAAGATGAATATATGTACTTGGTACATAGTTTCTACGCTGAAGATTGTGAATACGCTATTGCTTCTACAGAATACGGCATAAAGTATGCAACAGCTTTGCATAAAGATAATTTCTATGGAACTCAATTTCATCCAGAGAAAAGTGGAGTAGAAGGAGAAAAAATATTGAGAAATTTTTTGAATATATAGGTTAACAGTATTAAGTATTAAGAACAAAGTATTAAGAATGGATTAATATTATAAAAAAATAAAGAGCTATGCATAGTTATCAAGACTTGAAAATTTGGAAGAAGTCAATGGATTTAGTGGAGAAAGTATATTTTTTAGTTAAATCGTTACCAGAAGAAGAAAAATTTGGATTGATTTCACAAATTAGAAGATGTAGTATTTCTATTCCATCAAATATATCAGAAGGAGCTGGAAGAAATTCAAAAAAAGAGTTTAAACATTTTTTAGCTATAGCTAACGGATCAACATGTGAACTAGAAACTCAAATATTATTAACAATTAGATTAAAATTCATACTTGAAAGACAAGCAGGAGATATTTTAAATTTATGTAATGAAGTAAGAAAGATGAATTTTGCTTTACAAAAAGCCTTAAACTAAATGCTAAGTACTTAATACTTTGTACTAATTACTAATAAAAAACAAAAAAATGAGAATAATACCAGCCATAGATATTATAGACGGAAAATGTGTCCGTTTAACAAAAGGCGATTACGATACAAAAAAAATATATAATGAAAGTCCTGTTGAAGTTGCTAAGGAATTTCAAGATGCAGGAATCGAATATTTACACGTAGTAGATTTAGATGGCGCTAAAGCCAGTAGGATAATCAACTACAAAGTTTTAGAACAGATTGCGACTAAAACTTCCTTAAAAATTGATTTTGGAGGCGGATTAAAATCTGATGAGGATTTAAATATCGCTTTCGAATCAGGAGCAAATCAAATTACAGGAGGAAGTATTGCCGTAAAGAAACCAGAAGTATTTGAAAGCTGGATTCAAAAATACGGATCAGATAAAATCATTTTAGGAGCCGATTTTTATCCAGACGATACAGGTGGGAAAATAGCAATAAGTGGTTGGCAAGAAGAAAGTAATTTAGCTTTACTACCTTTCATTCAAGGATATCAAGAAAAAGGAATCAGTTATGTGATTTGTACAGATATTTCTAAAGATGGAATGTTACAAGGTCCAAGTTTCGGAACGTACGAAGAGATTTTGTCAGATCGAGCGGAGTCGATAGCTAAACTAAACCTTATCGCTTCTGGAGGAATTTCTAATTTCGATGAATTACCAAAATTAGCTGAGTTAGGTTGTGAAGGTGTTATTATTGGTAAAGCCATTTACGAGAACAGAATTAGTTTAGCAGCACTAGAAAAATTTATAGTTTCAAATAATTAATGTTATGAATGAAGAATTACTTAATGAATTCAAAGAGCAAATCATTTTTAGACTGGACGAAAGTTCAAGAATGAACATGAAATCTTTGGCTTTAATTTCAGAAGAAGATGTGTGGAAACGTTTTAATCAATCATCAAATAGTATTGGTAATTTGATTTTACATCTTTGCGGAAATATAACTCAGTATGCCATTGCTTCTCTAGGGAATAAAGAAGATCAAAGAAATAGAAATTTAGAGTTTTCAACAGAAGAAGGATATACAAAAGCAGCATTATTAAGTAAACTTTCAGCAACAGTACAAGAAGCAAAACGTACCATTTTAGAAGCTTCTCCAGAGGAATATTTAAGAAAAAGAGAAGTACAAGGTTTTAATTTTTCAGGAATAGGAATAGCTATACATGTTACAGAACATTATTCTTATCACACTGGTCAAATTGCATTTTGGATTAAGCAATTAAAAAATAAAGATCTTGGATTTTACGATGGTTTGGATTTAACAGTAAAAAATAAACAGTAACATGTTAACAAAAAGAATTATTCCTTGCTTAGATATAAAAAACGGAAGAACTGTAAAAGGTGTAAATTTCGTTAATCTAATAGATGCTGGTGATCCAGTTGTATTAGCTAAACAATATGCAGAAATAGGAGCAGACGAATTGGTGTTTTTAGATATTGCAGCTACGCTAGAAAACAGAGGAACTACTTTAGATATGGTAGAAAAAGTTGCCGCACAAGTAAATATTCCATTCACAGTTGGTGGAGGAATTTCTTCTGTAGAACATGTAGATGCATTATTAAAATGCGGAGCAGATAAAGTTTCTATTAATTCATCAGCAGTAAAAAGACCAGAACTGGTAAATGAACTATCTCAAAAGTTCGGAAGTCAATGTGTAGTTGTAGCCATAGATGCAAAACAAATTGATGGAGAATGGAAAGTACATTTAGCAGGAGGAACGATTCCTACAGCATTAAATCTTTTCGATTGGGCAAAGGAAGTAGCAAAAAGAGGTGCTGGAGAAATCTTATTCACTTCTATGGATAACGACGGAACTAAAGCAGGTTTTGCTAATAAAGCTTTAGCAAGGTTATCAGAAGAACTAAATATTCCAATTATAGCTTCTGGAGGTGCAGGTTCTGTACAACATTTCGTAGATACCTTTATAGAAGGAAAATCAGATGCGGCATTAGCAGCTAGTGTTTTTCACTTCGGAGAAATACCAATTCCTGAGTTAAAACAAGAATTAAGAGATAAAAATATACCTGTTCGGTTATGAATGAGTGTAATGTAATAAAGATAGTACTTTGTCAGTTCGAGTGATTTTTGATTATTTCGTTCTGTCGAAATCATCAAAAATCGTATCGAGAACAATCTTGAATTACTTCTCGATATTAAATTATTTTTCATTCCATTACAAATAATTTCACTCGAAGTGACAGTTAAAATAGAAAAATGAAAAAGAAAAAATTATTTCTAGATGATATTAGAACCATAGACATGGTTTACGATGCATCAGAAGAAAAAGACTATGATATTGTAAGAACTTACGAAGCGTTTGTTGCTTACATAAAAGAAAATGGATTGCCTGATTTTATCAGTTTTGATAATGATCTTGGATTAGATAAAAATGGTGAAGTTGCTCTAGATGGATATGCTGCTGCAAAGTGGTTAGTGTACGAATCTGGATTAGACTTATCAGAATTAAAATATAAAGTACATTCTGCAAATCCAGTAGCAGCAGAACAAATAAGAGGATTATTAAATAATTATATCGAGTTTTTAAATAAAAAATAAATGTTAGTTGGTTAAAATTTTCGGTGATTGAGTTTATCGAAATCAAAAGAAAATTATTCCAAAAACAACAAAAACATAAAAATGAAAATAGATTTTACGAAAAGCAGTGATGGGTTAGTACCTGTTGTGGTTCAAAACAATAATACTTTACAAGTTTTAATGTTAGGTTACATGAACCAAGAAGCATTTGAAAAAACTGAAAAAGAACAAGTAGTTACCTTTTTTAGTCGAAGTAAAAACAGATTATGGACCAAAGGTGAATCGAGTGGGAATTTTTTACACGTAAAAGATATTCAAATCGATTGTGATAATGATACAGTATTAATCAAAGCAGATCCTAAAGGCCCAACTTGTCATAAAGGCGATACCTCTTGTTTTGCTGAAGAAACTCCTAAAGGTTTCTTATATGAGTTAGAGCAAATCATTCACGATAGAATTGATAACAACGTTGAATCTTCTTATACAAACAAGTTATATAAAAGAGGAATTAATAAAGTGGCACAAAAAGTAGGTGAAGAAGCAGTTGAATTAGTTATTGAAGCTAAAGACGATAACGACGAGTTATTTACAAATGAAGCTGCAGATTTAATGTACCACTATATTATTTTATTAAAAGCAAAAGGATTTACGTTGAAAGACATTGAAGCTGTTTTAAAAAGCAGGCATTAAGTAGATAAAAAAACAAAAATAAATTAAAATACTACGAAAATACTTTCGTGGTATTTTTTTTATGGATGATGATTACTTTTACTATTAAAATGTCCAAAACTCTATAAAAACAACTCAATTAATGCATCATTATTATTCTTACAAAAAAGAGATTAGTTACACAGGTAAAAATTTTATTGAGGATATAAAACCAACTTCAAAAGATAGTGTTATTGAGTTTTCAGATGAAAAAATTATTATTAAACGAGAAAGGTGGTACTTAAAAATTTGGTTAAATTTTAATTATAAAGTACTTATTGGATTGGTCATAGTTTTTATGTTGTTGAGTTTGTTTGAGGATAATAACAAAGAAATTATTGATGAATTTACCTCTTTATTATGGTATCCTTTAGTACTGTACGTGATTGTTAATGTAATACTACTAATCTTAGTGTTTTTCCCTCCAAAAAAGGAAATCATATTCGATCGTCTTAATGGTATAATTAGTTTACCTAGAAAATTTTCTAAAAAAAATAAAATTTTAAAACTAAGAACACTCGAAGGAGGATATACGCATAGATATTCGAATGGTATAGAAGACAATGACGAAAATTCAACTACTACTTTCTATTTAAAAGACAAGTACGACGATTTTAAATATAAATATAAAAAGGTGACAGAATTTAACACCATTATTTCTTCATCATTTAATGGATTATGGAGCTTTATTTTATGGTATATGGATAAAAACAGACCCTTACCTTATGATGAAGCATTTGATAAATTCAGAAATAAAGATTATCAAAGAAGAAAAAATGAAGGTTTTCCTGCCCCTTTAATTGCTAGTGCTATTAAAATTGAAGAAAAAGGATTGAATTTTTACAACTAAAACATGTACAAGTAATGCTAAAAAGAATAGTTATATATTTTGTTTTAATAACCAATGTTTCATGTTCTCAGAATACAAATAAAGAACAAATTTTTTTTGAAGACTTTTCGCTTAAATCAGAAGGAGTAATCTTAAATGGAAAAAAAGAAGGAGAATGGAACTATTATGATGAAAAGCAGCATAATTATGCCATTATTACCTATAAAGCTGATAAAAAAGAAGGTAAAGCTAAGTATTTTTATGAAGATGGTAGTGTAGCTAAAATTACAAATTATAAAAACGATACTATTAAAGTAGGCGAGTTTAAAGAGTTCTATACTAATGGAAAACAGCAGTCTTATGGAAATTATGATGAAAAAGGAGAAAAAGTTGGAGAATGGAAATGGTTTTATGAAAATGGTAAAATAGAAATAATAGGTACTTACAATAAGGAAAATGAACGTGTTGGTAAATGGGAGTGGTACTTTGAAAACGGAAAACTAGAGGAACAAAAATTTTATACCGAGAATAATAAACCTACAGGTATCTGGGTAGAATATAGAAATGATGGAAGTCTGTATTCAAAAGCAGACTTTAACAAACAGATTTATGAAGTATTTTATGATGATAAAAAAACAAAAGCAGTCCAAGGTACTTTTAAAAACAGTGAACCTCATGGGAAATGGTTGTATTATCATAAAGATGGTACAATAAGAGGTGAAATCAATTATGTAGAAGGACAGTTAAAGGGAGATTATTTTTTTCAAAATGAAGAGAAAAAAATATATAAAAAATTCACACATTTAACGGATAGTACGTTTACAGGTAATTATATAGAGTATTATGAAAACGGAAATCTTAAATTTCAAAGAGAATATGATAAAAAAGGAAATGCTGTAGGAATTTGGGAATCTTATTTTGAAAATGGTAAAATGGAGAGTCGTAAACAATACGATTCGAATAATAAAGCAAAAGGGGAATGGAAAGAATATTTTTCTAACGGACAGTTAAAAGTAGTTACTGAATTTCCTAATGGGAAGCATAAGGTTTATAATGAAAATGGTGTATTAATGATTGAAGGAAAAATGAAAAATTATAAATCTTATGGAAAGTGGAAGAAATACTTTGTAGATGGAGATATACAAGCTATTAGTAATTATCCTAACGGGAAACACATAGAGTATGATTATAGAGATGATAGATACATTAAAGCTAAAGGAGGTTTTAAAGATAGTAAAGAAGAAGGGAAATGGACTTTTTTTCATAGCAATGGAGCTATAGATGAAGAAGGACAAATGAGTAATGGGAAAAAAGAGGGTGAATGGAAAATGTATTATAACGATGGTACTATTTTTAAATCATCTATATATAGAAATAATAAAATCATAAGTGAGGAATATTATGTAAAAGAAGGAAATAAAGTTTACATAAATTTAAGAACTAAAGTCAATCAAGAAGGGGATTATGAGTGTGAAAAATATTATCCAACAGGTGAGTTGTTAGCAACAGGTAAAGCAGAGGCTATAAACCTTCGTCCTATAGAAAGATGGGAGTACTTTTCTAAAGAGGGAAAAATAACTGTAATAGAATATATATCACCATTGTATATAACAATGCGAAAAGAGTTTTATGATAATGGGAATTTAAAATCGATAAAATTTTATGATATAGGGGGGATACAAATAGGAAAGTATAGGGAGTTTGATACAAATGGAAAATTAAAAAAAGAAGGAATAGTAGAATAATACTTTTGTACACAAATATTCTTAAATAAAAGATGTGTATGAAAGTAAAACTTTGGACGATTCAAAATGAAAAAGGTTGGAATGAACTTCAAACGAAAGGGGTTTTAATTCCAGAGGGAAAACATATTGATTTCCCAGAATGGAAAGAAGGTTATTTTTGGTTAAAATCTCAAATGATTCAAAGAATTGGTCCACCTAAACATAAACATCAATTTCCAATTTGGGCTTGGTTCCAATATGAGGATAAAAACAAAAGAAAGCCAGATTTACGAAAATCAGGACATTTACCTTCAGGAGAAATAGGATATCGTATAGAAATAGAAAAAGAAGAAAGTGAAATTTTATTATCAGATTTTGTGTTGTGGCATTGGCCTTTATGCTATAAAGATTATATAGGGAATTCAGAAGAAGAAGCAATTAAAGTTGATAAAGAAGAAATAGTTTACTCGGAAGATGAAATAAAGAAAAGTTGGGAGAAAATTTTCGATATGAATTTTGATGTAGAATATTATATCTTACCCTTTGCAGAAAAAAAAATCCAAGTAACTTTCTGGGATTTAAAAATTGAAGATGTTATTAAAGTAGATAAATTTACAGCTAGATAGATACCTAACCTTAATAACATCTTTAAATATTATTTCCTAGTCAGTTTAAACTTAAAAATTAAGAACAGGTAATTAAAGAATACAAACCAAGCACTTAGTTTTAAATTCGGTTTTTTACCTAGACCTAAACGTTTTATTTGAGCTTCGTACCAAATAATATTCATCATTCCATCAATACCTTTCACTCCAGTTTTATTGATGTTTACTCCAAAATTTGCTCTGCTTTCTTCTAAAATCTCATTTCCAATATTAGGAAACAAAGTAAAAGGACGCGCTAATCCAACTATGTCTAATTCTTCAGATGCTATAGCTTCTTGCATTACAGAAACGGTTCTAAATCCTCCAGTTAACATTAAAGGAGTTTTAGTTATAGCTCTTGCTTTTTCGATATAATCAATAAAATAAGCTTCTCTTTCTTTAGTGCTTTGCTTACGATTTCCCATCATCATTGCAGGAGCTTCATAAGTTCCGCCAGAAATTTCAATTAAATCAATTCCTGCTTCAGAAAGTAGTTCAATTACTTTCATGGAATCTTCCTCACTAAATCCGCCTTTTTGAAAATCAGCAGAGTTTAATTTAATTCCAATAGGAAAATCTGTACCTACTTGTTTTCTAATTTCTTTATAAACTTCCAGTACAAATCGTGCTCTTTTTTCTAAACTTCCTCCCCAATCATCTTCACGGACATTAGCGTAAGGCGATAAAAACTGACTTACTAAATATCCATGAGCTCCATGAATTTGAACTCCTCCAAAACCAGCTTCTTTTAAAATAGCTGCTGTTGTTCCGAAACGTTTAATAATATCTTCAATTTCTTCATGTGTTAAAGCTTCAGGAATCTTAGTTGTCGCTTTTTTTCTTCCTTTAGATTTTAAAGGAATTGCAGACGGAGCTTTTAAAACACTATTAATTTGATCCATCGCTTGTCGCCCAGGATGATTAATTTGCGCCCAAAGTTGTGTGTTTGTTCCTTGTACAGCATTTGCCCATTCTTGTAATTTTTCGAAATGACGTTTGTCTTCTACAACTACATTCATAGGTTCACCAAGAGCTTTACTATCAATGATAACATTACCCGTAATTAATAATCCAGAACCACTTTTTGCCCATTTTTTATAAGCATTTATTAAAACTAGTGTTGGTTCGTGAGTTTTATTAGATAAGTTTTCACTCATTGCAGATTTAGCAATTCTATTAGCTAATACAGTTCCGTTAGGAAGCGTAAGTTGATCTTGTAGTGTAGTCATTAGGTCGATTAAAATAGTATGTAATTTACTGAGTTCTTAAAAATACTTAATACATCTAAATTACTCAGATATAAAATGAAAAAGTTTTGAGAATAGTTTTCATGAATACCTATTTTTGTGGTTCATTTTTTAGTGAATGATTTATGAAGTTTAGCGAACATATTGTATCTAATTATACACCTAAAAACCTTGCTGTAAAACTTTCTAGTAAAGGAGAACAACATGTAATTAAAAAACATCCTTGGGTATTTTCAAATAGTATTGAAAAGATTAGTAATGAACCTAAAACTGGTGATTTAGCTATTATTTTTAGTAAGAAAAGAAATAAGGTTGTTGGCATTGGTTTGTATGATGCAGATTCACCAATTCGAATAAAAGTAATTCACAATGAAAATGAAAAAGCTACGATAAATGTTGCGTTTTTTCAGACTAAAATCCAAAAAGCTTATAACAAGCGCCAAAAATTATTAGAAACGAATACTAATAGTTATCGACTTATTTTTGGTGAGAATGATGGATTTCCATCTTTAATTGCCGATGTATATGCCAATGTTTTGGTAGTGAAATTGTATTCTGAAATTTGGTTACCTTTTTTACAAGATATATTACAAAGTTTACAGCAAGTTTCTAAAGCGAAAACTGTAGTAATTCGTTTAAGTAGAAATGTAGAGAAATCTACAAATCATAATTTGAAAGACGGAGAAGTAGTTTACGGAGTTTTAGAAGATGAGGTAGTACAATTTGTAGAGCACAATGTGAATTTTTCTGCAAATGTGATAAAAGGACATAAAACAGGATATTTTTTAGATCATAGAGCAAATAGAAAACGAGTAGGAGAGTTGAGTAAAGGGAAAACAGTGTTAGATGTGTTTTCGTATGCCGGCGGATTTTCAGTTCATGCGTTATACAATCAAGCAAAAGAAGTAACCAGTTTGGATATTAGTAAACAAGCTTTACAAATTGCTGTTGAAAATGGAAAACAAAATGATTACTCTGGAGTTCATAAAACTATAGCTGGTGATGCTTTTGAAGAATTACGTAAGTTAATTCAACAGAATGTAAAGTTTGATGTTGTCGTTATTGATCCACCAAGTTTTGCGAAACAAGCCTCAGAAATCGATTTGGCAATAAAGAAATATAAACAATTAGCGAAATTAGGAGTACAACTTACAGCTAAA
This sequence comes from uncultured Tenacibaculum sp., assembly GCA_947501615.1. Classification (GTDB taxonomy): domain Bacteria; phylum Bacteroidota; class Bacteroidia; order Flavobacteriales; family Flavobacteriaceae; genus Polaribacter. The sequence goes on from CANMWK010000001.1 coordinate 318,740, forward strand.
AACGGACTGTTAGTATTGGCTTCTTGTTCGTCTAGAGTAGTTGCTGAGGTATTTTTTAATAGTAACGAAGAGATTTTAAATACTTCCAAAAGGAGGTTTAAAACTATCTCTAAAACATATCACGATATAGATCATCCCATAGGTTTTCCAGAAGGTGCCTATTTAAAATGTGGGTATTATCAATTTTTAGATTAATTTATGCATTTTGATATTAGAATAAGCATTACCTTAGACCAATGAACAAACAAAAACTACTTATAATACTAGCCTTTTTTTCAATATATTTTGTTTGGGGGTCAACTTATCTTTTTAATAAAATAGCGGTAGCAGAATTGCCTCCATTACTTCTAGCAGCGATACGTTTCAGTGTGGCAGGTATTTTAATTCTTGGTATAGCCAAACTACTTAAGAAGTCGATTAAAATAACAAAACAACAGTTTTTAAACTCTACAATAGCAGGTTTTTTGTTTTTAGTATATGGTAATGGTGTTTTTGTTTGGGCTTTAAAATACGTAGATACTGGTTTTGCGGCGCTTTTAGCGTCTACACAACCTTTATTTGTCTTGTTTTTATTACGCTTGATAGATGGACAAAAAATGCAACGAAAATCGATTGTCGGAGTAGGGTTAGGTGTTTTAGGAATGTATCTGTTGGTAAGTCAAAAAACAATAGCAACATCCGAAGGAATGGTTTTAGGTATTTTTATGATGCTTTCTTGTGTCTTAAGTTGGAGTTATGGCAGCGTGTTTGTATCAAAAGCTGATTTACCTAAGAACTTTTTAGTAAGTACTGGATATCAAATGTTTATATCTAGTGTGTTATTGCTCTTCTGTAGTTTTATTTTTAATGAGGATGTTACTACAGTGCAAACCATAAGCTATAAAGTTCAAATGGCTATAGTTTTTCTGATCATTTTTGGAAGTATTATAGCATTTACTGCTTTTAATTATTTATTAAAAGTTGTATCACCAGAAAAAGTATCAACTTCAGCATATGTAAATCCGGTTGTAGCATTGTTTTTAGGTTGGTATTTTTTAGACGAACAGTTAACTAATCAATCAATTATAGCTTCATGTGTACTGTTAACAGGGGTTTATTTTATTACTTCAAGAAAAAGAATTACCAAACAAAAGGTTAGACCTTCTCAGAAAACTTAAATTTTATTGACACTGTCAAAGGAATACTATACGTATTGGTATAGCCAGCAATAATAAACATATAGCCAATCAATTATAAATGTCGTACAGATGTACTGCTAAAAAAAGTGTTAAAAAGTGTAAAAAGGGTAGGGTTTTTGATAAGACAAATGTATTACTAATATAATCCAATAAAATAATACATTGATATGAATTCTAAGAAAGCATTAAACTATTTAGTATACACAGTTATAACTGTTACTGTATTATGTTTTTTATCTTTTTTAATGATTAAACATTTTAAAAATTTACCAATTATATAGATATATCTAATTGCTAAAGGTGGTCATGACCACCAAACTATGAAAATTTTAAAGAGTTCTCCATTGTTTTTTTTCAACCAACACAATGGGGAACTCTTTTTTTGTAGGAATAAGGTTAACCTCTCTTTGAATGTATCAAAATTTAACCAATTCACATGATAGTGTGGCTGTACCAACCAATTATGCTTTGTTGGAATAAAGAACTTACAATCATTAAATAAATTTAATTCTTCTTCGTAAATATAAAATCCTTCAATGCATTCATTATTAATTACAGGGAATTCATTTTTCATTGCATGTAAATGCGGAAATAGTTGTGCCTTAAAATAAACTTTCTGACTTATATCGTTAACATTTAAGTTATAGCTTTCTAATACTTCTATAGTTTTTTTATGATAGAGTAATGGTAATTGCTTTTGATTTAATTTTTCAAATTTCTGATGAAAACTATCATTTCGATTTGGGCCAATCCAATGTTCAATTTCAGAATTACCTACTGAATTATCGTAGAGGTAAAACTTGTATATAATTTCTAAATGTATAGGTTTTTCATTTTGTAAAAGTATACAGTCGATTTCTCCAATAGTTATTTTATCATCTTGTATTTGTAAATTTTCAGCAATAAGAGTAATTGTTTCAATAGTATTAAATTGATTGAAAACAAATTGTTCGACCAATTTACCAAGCCTAGGATTACCATGAATATTTACTTTAAATGACTTATCATAATTACTCTGTAAATCATTTAATTGTATTGTTTCATATAAAGTGTTTATCCATAGTGATTTAGTCTTCAAAAAACCTTGATATTGTAGTTGTATTTCTTTATTTTTAAAATGCATTAGTGTTAAAATAATTCTAAATAGTGCTATATTATTGATGCAATATTGTTGTAAAAATACAAATAGCGTATTTTTATAGTATGATTAATCAGTTTAAAAAAGGATTGCGTTTCGAGAAATTTGAAGAAAAGCAAATCCCACCATTCGACAAACTTTTTGATATTTTCAAAGAATTAATCACATACACTTCTGGCGATTTTGATGAAGCGTTTGAATGGTTAGAACAATTAGATAAAGAATACAAATTAACAACTCCGGAATATACTTTAGATGATTTTTTGGAAGACCTTAAAAAGAAAGGTTACATACGAGAAGAGTTTGATGATCCAAAAGATGGAGACGGAAAAGGCGATGGTAAGCTTAAAATTACTTCTAAAACGGAGCAAGCTATTCGACAGAATGCATTAAATCAAATTTTCGGAAAACTAAAGAAAAGTCGATTAGGAAATCACAAAACAAAAAGCATTGGTCAGGGCGACGAGCATACGGGTGAATTTAGGAACTTTCACTTTGGTGATGCTTTAGATCGTATTTCTATGACGGAGAGTATTAAGAATGCTCAAATTAATAACGGAATTGGTAATTTTTCATTAACTGAACAAGATTTGGTTGTAGAAGAAACTAATTTTAAAGCTCAAATGAGTACGGTTTTAATGATTGATATTAGTCATAGTATGATCTTATATGGTGAAGATAGAATAACACCTGCAAAAAAGGTAGCTATGGCTTTAGTAGAGTTAATTAAGACGCGCTATCCAAAAGATACCATAGATATTATAGTTTTTGGGAACGATGCTTGGCCGATTTCTGTAAAAGAACTTCCGTATTTAAAAGTTGGCCCATATCATACCAATACTGTAGCGGGATTACAATTAGCGATGGATATTTTACGCAGGAAACGAAATACCAACAAGCAAATATTTATGATAACCGATGGTAAACCAAGTTGCTTACGTTTACCAGATGGAACGTATTATAAAAATAGTAACGGATTAGATAAATACATTGTAGAAAAGTGTTACAATATGGCTTCGCAGGCTAGAAAATTACACATTCCTATCACAACGTTTATGATTGCACAAGATCCGTATCTAATGCAATTTATCCGTCATTTTACACAAGCGAATCAAGGAAAAGCATTTTACACCGGATTGAAAGGTTTAGGGGAAATGATTTTTGAAGATTATGAATCAAACAGAAAAAAAAGAATTAGAGGGGTGTAGAGGAGTTAAGGAGTATAGTAGTTAAAGGAGTTAAGAAGTTTAAGGAGTATAGTAGTTAAGGAGTTAAGGAGATACTATGGAAAAATTGTGAAGTTTTTATATAAAGTTTATTAGTTTCCAACTTTTCAACTTTTCAACTTTCCAACTTTTCAACTTTTCAACCTTCAATCAAAATAGAAAAATAAACCAATCAAATACACAAAAGCTTAAAAGCATAATAACGTATGGACATAAAAAATATAAAAACTCTTGGTGAGTTAAAGAAAAGTGGATATCAATCTATTTCAATAAAAGATGAATTAAGAAATAACTTAATTAAAAAATTAAAAGATCAAGAAACTGTTTTTGAAGGAGTATGGGGTTATGAAAATTCAGTGATTCCTGAGTTAGAAACTGCAATTTTATCAAAACATAATATTAATCTATTAGGGTTAAGAGGACAAGCCAAAACAAGATTAGCTCGTTTAATGGTTACACTTTTAGATGAGTATATTCCTGTAGTAGAAGGTTCTGAAATTAATGATGATCCTTTTCAACCTTTATCTCGTTTCGCAAAAGAGTTAATAGCTGACCGTGGAGATGAAACACCAATTACTTGGTTACATAGAGATGAACGTTTCTTTGAGAAGTTAGCAACACCAGATGTAACTGTTGCGGATTTAATAGGTGATATTGATCCGATTAAAGCGATGAATTTAAAATTGAATTATGCAGATGATCGTGTTATTCACTTTGGAATGATTCCAAGAGCTAACCGTTGTATTTTTGTAATTAATGAAATTCCTGATTTACAAGCAAGAATTCAAGTATCTTTATTCAATATATTACAAGAAGGAGATATTCAAATACGAGGCTTTAAATTGCGTTTACCGTTAGATATTCAGTTTGTATTTACGGCCAATCCTGAGGATTATACAAATAGAGGAAGTATTGTTACGCCATTAAAAGATAGAATTGGATCTCAAATTTTAACACATTATCCGAAGTCTGTAGAAATCGCAGAAAAGATTACAGAGCAAGAAGCTAAAATTTTACAAGGACAAAAAGATACAGTTTATGTCCCGCAATTAGCAAAGCGATTAGTGGAACAAATCAGTTTTGAAGCTCGTGATAGTGAATATGTAGATGCTAAAAGTGGAGTAAGTGCTCGTATGAGTATTTCTATTTTTGAGAATTTATTAAGTACAGCTGAACGTAGAAGTTTATTAACTGAAGATGAAAAAACAACAGTAAGGCTGTTAGATTTCTTTGGTACAATTCCAGCAATTACAGGAAAAGTTGAATTGGTGTATGAAGGTGAACAAGAAGGAGCTAATGTTGTAGCGCAATCGCTAATTAGTAATGCTGTAAAAACAATTTTTGTTGAATTGTTCCCAGAGATTAAAAAGTTAAAGCGAGAAGATGAAGAGACACCTTATGATGGAATCTCTCAATGGTTTTATTCAAAAGATGCTGTTGAGTTATTAGATGATATGGATGATACTTATTTTAAAGAACAATTAGATACAATAACACCGTTAAATGCTTTAATTCGTAAATATCAACCTGAATTTCCTAAAGAAGATGTATATTTCTTAAAAGAGTTTATTCTTTGGGCTTTATCTGAATATAAAGTATTAAATAAAGAAAGGTTTACCACTGGTTTTCAATTCAATGATCCTTTAGCAAATTACATAAGAGGAATTTAATTTCAATAAATTATATTTTAATAGCTCAGAATCTTTCTGGGCTATTTTTTTAAAATTCAACTATGAAAATATTAAGAATACTTTTCGTTTTTTTATTAATGTTCGCTTGTAAAACTGAAAAGCGATCTAAAGAAATTTCTAGTAAAAAAGAAGGTATTGCAAATACAGAAATTGTTTCAGAAAAATTTCAAAAAATAATTGATGCAGCTAAATTAAAAGGAGCTATCTTAATTTATAATTCTAATAAAAAACAATTTTTATCTAATGATTTTAATTGGGCAAGAACAGGGAAATTACCAGCATCAACATACAAAATCCCAAATTCAATAATAGCTTTAGAAACAAGTATTGTAGAAAATGACAGTACTATTTTTAAATGGAATGGAGAAGATAGACGATTAAAAATCTGGGAACAAGATTTATATTTTAAACAAGCATTTCATTATTCCTGTGTTCCTTGTTATCAAGAAATAGCTAGGAAAATAGGAGTAGAGCGAATGAAGAAATATCTTGAAAAACTCAATTATGGTGACATAAAAGTTGATAGTACAAATATTGATTTATTCTGGCTTCAAGGAAATTCAAAAATTACTCAATTTCAGCAAATTGATTTTCTGCAACGGTTTTATAAAAAACAATTACCTATATCTAAACGAACAGATAGTATTATGAAAAATATGATTGTAATGAAGGATAAAGAAGGAGTAAAGTTAAGCGGAAAAACAGGCTGGTCTATTGTAAATAATAAGAGTAATGGTTGGTTTGTAGGTTATGTGGAACAATATGATAATGTGATTTATTTTGCTACTAATATTGAGCCTTTACCAGAATTTGATATGAGTTTATTTCCAGAAATAAGAAAGCAGATAACTATGAAAGCTTTACAAATAATTGGGGTTGATTTATAATTAAGTTTCTAATTTGTAGTGTTTTTTAAATAGTTTTTTCTTAAAATCTTAGTGAATAATAAATAAACTGTAACCTTTTTAAAGTTTTACTCTCTTAATAAAAACTTTAAAAATTTACAGTATGATTACGTTTTTATCACTTTTACCTTTTGATTTCCCTTATGGGGTTATTTTTTTACTAACATCTATAGTTATCACTTTCTATTTATGGTCACAATACAAACAAAAAATGGAGTTGATCAAAAAAGGAGAAAGCCTAGTTCAGTTTGATTCTTTAGAACAAATTAAATTAACCAATTTAGCAAGAGGAATTATAGCAATAATGCTGTCTCTGGGGATTTTTACAGGGCATTTACTTGAAAAATTCACTGTATTAGAACCTCTTGTTTCCTATGTCTGTATGATACTATTGTTTTTTGGTTTTGGAGCTTTAATCTTTTATAAAATTATAAAGAATAAATAACTTTTTCTATGTCGAAAGAGTTAGTTAAGAAAGCCCAGAAAGGAAATAAAGTAGCACTTAATGAATTAATTAATCGTCATAGACAATTAGCCTTTACAATTGCATTTAAATATTTGAAAAATAGAGAAGACGCTGAAGATATAGTTCAAAATTCTTTCATCATCGTATTAAAGCATATTGGAAAGTTTAGAAATGAGGCAAAATTTTCAACATGGTTGTATCGAATAGTCTATCACGAATGTTTAAAAGAACTAAAAAATAAGAATAATAGATCAGCATATGTTCCACAATTCTACACTATACAAGAACAGGAAGAAGAGGATAATTCTTTTGAGTTTAATAACATAATAAGTGTTTTAAATTCAAATGAATATTTAGTGATTTCTCTTTTTTATTTAAAAGAAAAAAGTATCAAAGAAATTATGAAAATTACTTCATTAAGCAATGCAAATATTAAGACCATTTTACACAGGGCAAGAAAAAAGATGAAAGAAAATTATCAAAAAAATATACACAAAAATGAAAGAAGCATTAATTAAAGAAATTTTATCAGAAAATGTAAAAGATGTTGATGTAGCTGATTTTAATGCCAATATAATAAGGAAATTAAATATCAAAAAATATCAAAAAAATAGTACACTATTTAAAGAAAATGAAGTGATAGCAGTTTTTGCTTTAGTATTCTTATTTGTTTTAGGAGCAAACTTAGGTATTTCCTCTAAATTAAGTAAAACAACTATGTTAGTAGGTTCAATACTCTGTACTAGTCCTATGTTATTAATGATTTACAATAAAATATATCAACTTACCAATCAACAAAATTAAACGATGAAAAATTTTTCTAAGAAAATAGTACTTTTTTTAATTTATAGCTATTCAATAGTGCCAATATTTGCTGAAATACAATCGTATGAAACAGTAGTAAACGGTATGACATTTTCTATAGATCCAAGAATAGAATTATTTAATATTATTGCCATGCAAGCAGGTCATCATGGTATGACGTTATCAAACATAAGCTATAAAAAAGAATGTTTAGATTACTTTACTCCTTATAAAAAATTAGAGGCTCCCAAATTACTTTTTGAAACTTGGCGAAAGGGTTGGGGTGTTGATGATCCTATGTTTTTTTTACTTTATTTAGATCATGATTTTAACCTTAAGAAAGGCTTAGATGAAGGGATTGTTAAAAGAGGAGGAGGAATAGCACAAATTAAGAAACTTGCAAATTCGTTTAAAGAATTTGCTGAAGCATCAAACTTTCAAAGCTTTTTTAATACTATTCAAAAGGATTTTTATCAGCAAACATTATCAAATACAAAATATAATTTTAAAGATTTTCATGGAGTCAAATATTTAGAGGATTACTATGGTCAAAAATGTAATTCTTATACTGTTATTTTAAACATCAACAGTGGTTATGGTAATTTTGGTAAGCAAGTACCTACAACTACAGGTGTAGATTTGTATGCTATTGTAGAAACTAATACAAGTTTTGGTAATTTACCTACATATTTCCCAACGATATCTACTGTAGATTTAATTCTTCATGAATTTAGTCATGGTTTTGTTAATCCAGTTTTAGATCAGTTCAAGAATGAATTACACAAAAGTAAAAACTTGTATAAACCAATAGCAAAATCTATGCAGTTTCAAGCATATAGAGATTGGAATGTAACAGTAATAGAACATGTTGTAAGGGCTATAGTTACAAGAATTACAGCACAAATTTATGGTGAAGCATTTAATAAAAGCAGCTTTTATAAACTTATGATAGCGAGACGATTTATTTATGCAGATGCAATTATAGCAAAGCTTAAAGTTTATGAAGAAAATCGTCATTTTTACAAAAACTTTACAGTTTTTGGTTCAGAATTAATAAAAGTTTTCGATAGCATATCAAAAGAATATGTTATAGAAAAGCAACAAAAAGTTGATCATGTAAGAAATACCGAAATACTTAAGGTCCCTAAACCTTATGAATTTGCAAAGGATAGCACTACATATTTTATTGTAAGTACTCATGAAAAAAATAAAATACATGAACAGCAAATGAGAGATTTTGTAGCCACTTATCGTAATATGTTTTCTTCTGAAATAAAAATAATTACTGATGATAAAGCTCTTGAAATGAATTTATCCGATAATGATATTGTTGTTTTTGGTACCCAAGAAGGGAATTCTTTTTTACGAAAGTACATTCATAAAATTCCTATTACTATCAAAAGTAATTATATACTAACTAATAAGGTTATACGAGGCAATAATTTGCAATTAATAACATCATGGGTGAATCCATTCAACACAAAAAAAATAATGGTAATTTACACAGCGCAAAAAACTGAAAACATCAAAGATTTCTTTTATTCAGCTACTAAAGATCAGTATCATTATTGGATTGCACAGGAATTAATTCCAATTCATACAGGTAATTATGAAAACTATTCAAAAGTTTGGATGCCTAGTATATTTTGAAAGGTTACAGCTAAAAATAATATACAACAAAACTCACCAAAATCATAGCATTTTGGTGAGTTTTGTACAATCTCTAAAACAAACTTAAACTTACAATCCCTTTTTCTAGACTTTTTGTTTTTAATTACTTTTTCTTTTTAGCAATAAAACTTCTTCCTTTTCTAGCAATTTTTTATTTTTCTATTCACTTTAATTTTAAAAAACTTTTACTTTGTCAAAAACATATAATTGTTTTTCTCTTTCAATTCAAATGTATAACCTTTACAGAGTTGGTACAATATGTATTGAGTGAATGTGATTTTTTATTGAGTGAAAGTAGTGAGATATTGAGTATAAAGATGTAAATCGTATCAAAAGTCTTTTAAAACGAGTTCAATTATTACTTTGTAGGTTTTTCTATTTTTTTTAAAGTAGCCTTATTGCCTGTTTTAGAAGTTGAAAAGTCTATTTCATCTTCCCAAACAACTTTTACTTCAGATAAAAAATAAGTGTCTTTTTCTACGTTATCAATACTATACGTTTTTTTACGTATTTCAATAATATCACCGTCTAACCAATATTTTACATCTTGTGCAGTGTAATTTTTTGTGCCATTTGAACTATTAAAAACAAAACTACTGTTGTCAAACCAATTTATAAAAAAATGAAAAGAAGCTGTATCTACACCACCAACGATATATGACGGATGTTTTTTAATGGAGCTCTTCGTAAAATGATATTTTTTACTGTCTTTTTCAATGATTAACACCTTGTTATTAATATGTGTAATTTTTAATGTTTTCCCATCATAGAAATCTTTTCCAGATAAATTATGATCTATTTTAGACCGATAGGGTTCCATGAAGTTTCTATCACCAATTATTTGTGGTGCTGTACCTTCATCATAATAGGCAATATCTGAGTAAAATTCACAATTGTAAGCTTTAGAAAATATTTTTGTTTCCTTTAAAATAGTTTTAAATTCTTCTGAAATCCAAATTACATCTCCCATAAATAACTTCACATCAGCTAAAGTAATAGGTGTTTTTGTTTTGGAAAGAAAACCATCAAAAACATAAACATTTTTGTTTCCTAATGTAATTCCAACCCATTCCCCCTTAATAACAGTTTTACCATCTTTTATTTCTTGAAAAATACTAGTATATTCATGAATATCAACTTTTTCGTTAAACTCAAACTTGCCAAGTTTTTTACCTTTTGGTTTATCTCGATAAACTAAACCTGATTTAGCAGTAACATATTTGATTTCTTTTGCTTGCTTTTCTATTTCAATTGATTCTTTAGGGTTCTTTTTTACAGGAGTATTATGTTCTTGGTTTTTACAGCCAAAAACGAATAGTACTAAAAAAAATATAAACGTATTTTTCATTACAGTTTTTTTAATGTTGATTAGCTTACTACAGATATTACGAAAAAGTTAGAGGATTATGAGCAATAACAACGCTATTTTTAAGTGTTTATTGCAGTTGTAATTTGTTTAATAATCTGTTGTATGTCTTCCTTAAAATCAAACCAGATAGTTTCAGAATCTCTTCTAAACCAAGTTAATTGTCTTTTAGCAAACCTTCTAGTGTTCTTTTTTATTTCAGAAACAGCAAAATCTAAGTCCCAATTTTCATCAAAGTATTCAAAAAGTTCACGATATCCTACAGTTTGTAAAGCGTTTAAATGTTTATGACTATAAAGTGATTTAGCTTCCTCTAATAAACCATTAGCCATCATGATATCAACTCTTTGGTTTATTCGATCATAAATGATTTCTCTATCTGCAGTTAATCCAATCTTAATAGACTTAAAATTTCTAGGTTCTTTTTCTTTATTGATGAAATAAGAATATGGAGTATTAGTGCCTATACAGATTTCTAGTGCACGAATTAAACGATGAGGATTGTCAATAGCTATCCTTTGGTAAGATTCGATATCTAGTTTTTTCAATTCTTGCTGAAGAGATTCGATGCCTTGGTTTTCAAATTTTAAAGTTAATTCTTTTCTAATTTTTGAATCAACATCAGGGAAATAATCTAAACCTTTCAAAACTGCATCTACATACAAACCACTTCCTCCAACCATAATTTGTGTGCTGTTTTTCTGAAACAAATTATTTAATTTCGATAAGGCATCTTTTTCAAAGCTACCCACATTGTAATCATCAAAAATACTCCTATTTTGAATAAAATGATGTTGTGCAGCCTCCAGCTCATGGTGTTCAGGAACCGCAGTACCTATAGTCATTTCTTTATAAAACTGTCTAGAATCACATGAAAGAATATCACAATTAAAATGTTTAGCAAGTTGTATACTCAAAGCTGTCTTACCAATTGCTGTAGGTCCTACTATTGTGATTAGTGTATTCATTATTCGTTAAGTTTATGTCCACAATGGTAACAGTATATAGCATCATCATCATGCCCTTCTGTTGCACAGTGAGGGCAAGATTGTGTATTTAAATCAATATCATTTTGTTTGGCTATTTCAGAAGAAACGATTCCAGTCGGAATTGCTATTATAGCGTAACCTAAAATCATTATTACACTCGCAATAAACTGTCCAAAAGGAGTATGAGGTGCAATATCTCCATAACCAACGGTAGTTAAAGTAACAATTGCCCAGTATACACTTCTAGGTATACTAGTAAAACCATTTTCAGAACCTTCCACAAGGTACATTACCGACCCGAGAATAATACACAATATTAAAACGAAGAACAGAAATACTGATATTCTTGCTCTGCTGGCTTTTAGAGCTTTAACTAAATGCTGAGATTCTCCTATAAATCTAGCTAATTTTAAAATTCGAAATACACGAAGTAAGCGTAAAGCTCTTAAAGCAACTAAAGTATTAGTACCAATAAAAATTACGGAAAGATATTTTGGAATAGTAGATAGAAAATCTATAATACCATAAAAACTGAAAATGTATTTTGAAGGTTTTTTAATAGAAATTATCCTCAATATATATTCAATACTAAATAAAATAGTTATTATCCATTCAGCAATATTTAATTCAAAGCTATACTGTAAACGAATGCTATTTACACTCTCTAGCATAACAATGGTTATACTTAGTAAAATAGCAATTAGGAGAACAACATCAAAAAGTTTTCCTTCTGGTGTATCTGCTTCATAAATTACTTCATGAAGTTTTTGTCTCCAATTTTTCTTAGTTTTTTGGGTACTCAAAGCAGTAAATATTTGAACAATATTACAAATTATTTTCTAGTTCGTACCGTACTATTTTATTAGGATTATTAGTTGCTAAATAGTTTTTTACAATTGTTTTTGCTAAGATCTTATTTTTAACAGGAGTGAGCACGTTTTTCAGTATGTCAATTTTATTGGTTTGATACGATAAATTTGTGTAAGCATAACCAATCACCTCATTTTTTTCAATAAGTATAACAGCATTTTCTTCTGGAATACGACCTTTAGAAACAATAATAAAATGATCGTGACCAAAGTTTTTTTCTGTCATTTTTCTCTTGCGAATAATGTTGTATTTAGGTTTTAATGTATCTAATTGTAAATAATATTTTAATCTTGTAAATAGTTCGTTACCTGTGTTTTCATAAGTTATAGAATCTACTTTTTCTTTTATTTTTAAAGCTCTTTTAGATTGTTTTAAGAATAGTTTATTAGCTTCAAATCTGATATTTTTACCTCTACCAATAAAAATTATACTTCCTTCTTCATTATGAACGTAATAAACACCTTCTTCTTCAGGTAAATCATCAAGTATACTTTTAATTTTCAGTTTATGATTTCTATTATCAACATACTTTATCGTATGTTTAATTATATCTTTTTGTTTGTCCTTTTCTAAGAGTAATTGAAATAATTTAACCGTAGCTAAAGCGTCACCATTAGCCCTATGCCTATCGGTAACAGGAATCCCTAAATTTCTACATAGTTTACCTAAACTATAGGATGGTTGTTCAGGAATTAATTTTTTACTTAAAGAAACTGTACATAGCGTATTTCTACAATAGTCATAACCTAAACGATTAAATTCAGTTTTAAGCATTCTATAATCAAAAGCAGCATTATGCGCAACTATGATACAATTTTCAGTAATTTCTATAATACGTTTGGCAATTTCATGAAATTTTGGAGCATTACGTAGCATTTTGTTGTTAATTCCTGTCAAACTAACAACAAATTCTTGTATTTCTCTTTCTGGATTAACTAAGGTTATAAATTGATCAACAACTGAATGCCCATCAAATTTATATGCGGCAATCTCAGTAATTCCTTCCTCGTTAAATTTTCCTCCTGTGGTTTCAATATCTAAAATAACATACATGCAAATGCCTCTTCCATTAAAAATTAAAGTAATATTAAGGAATTATTAACAGCAAATATAAGAAAACCAGTTTAGTATTTTAAAGCAATCGTTAAACGGTATAATTTCTGCTTCCAAAAATTGAACTTCCAATGCGTACCATTGTGCTTCCATTGGCTATGGCTAACTTATAATCACCACTCATTCCCATTGATAGTATTGAAAAATCTGAGTTTGTATTCTTAAGTTCGTCAAATAAATTACGTAATGACGTAAACTCTTGAGTCAATTGTTCTATATTATCAGTAAATGTAGCCATTCCCATGAGTCCAACTACTTTTACATTATTTAAATTATTTGATTCTTTTGAATTCAATATGGTTTTAATTTCTTCAAATGGTAAACCGAACTTTGTTTCTTCTTTTGCAATACGAGCTTGTAGTAAACAGTTAATAGTTCTATCGTGTTTTACCGCTTGTTTGTTAATTTCAACTAATGTTTTAAAGCTATCAACTCCATGAATCAAATCTACAAAATGAGCCATGTATTTTACTTTGTTACGCTGTAAATGACCAATCATATGCCATAGAATGTCTTTTGGCAATTCATCATATTTCGCAACCATTTCTTGTATTTTATTTTCACCAAAAATGCGTTGACCAGCTTCATAAGCTTCTTTTAAATCAGCAACTGGTTTTGTTTTAGAAACGGCGACTAATGTAACTTCTTTTGGAAGTGTGTTTTTTATTTGAATTAAATTTTCTTTAATCATAAGATTTCATAAATCGTTAAAGCACTTCGTAGTTTAGGTTCTATATAAGTAGTTTTAGGAGGCATTACCAATCCTTTATCTACTATAGTTTTTATTTCTTCAATTGTAGTTGGCATCATACCAAAAGAGACTTTAAAATCTCCGCTATCTACTTTTGTTTTTAATTCTAAACTATCGGATTTGTCTTGTGAGTAAATAATTTTTGAATCGTCTCGAATGTCTTCTATACCTAAAATTGGTTTTAAAACTGTTCGATATAAAATTTCAGCATCTAATTTGCTTAATTCATCAGTAAATTCGTAAGCAGATTTACGTAAGTATAATGCGTAAAATTCACCTTTGAGATACATACTAAAGTGATGTTTCTCCTTAGGTTTATATAATTCTTGACCTCTTTTTTCAATTCTGAAATAGGTATCTAGTTCAATTAAAAACTCATCAGGAGTTAATCCATTTAAATCTTTGATCAATCTATTGAATTCGTAAATACTAAGCTGACTTTCTGGTAATAAATAACTCATAAAGAAGTTGTAATCTTCGTCACCAGTATGATTTGGGTTTTCATTGGCTAGATTCTCAGCTAAAATACAAGAAGATGTTGTACGATGATGACCATCAGCAATATATAAGGTTTTAATATCTTTGAAGGCATCAACTAAGTATTGCAGATCTGAAGTATCGTTAACTATCCATAAAAAATGCAAATCTTTATCAGAAGTAGTAAATTCATATTCTGCTCTTTCTTTTTGATATTTCTGAATAATCTCTTCTACTTTATCATTATCAGGGTAGGTAAGTAGTACAGGTTCAGCATTAAAACCAGTATTTTTTAGATAATTCTCAAATAATAATTCTCTTTTTCTTAGCGTACGTTCATGGATCTTGATTACGTTATTATGATAATCTTCCGTAGAAGTTGCCGCTATAATTCCTGAAAAAGATTGTCCAGAAGATATCTTTTGATAAACATACAAAGAAGCTTCTTTATCTTGAGTAAAAATGTGATCTTCTTTAAATTCTAAATAACGATTATGAACTAATTTAAAACGCTTTTCACCAGTAACATCCTGCGAATGATACTTATATCCAGGATTTACTACATGTAAAAATGTAAAAGGATTAAATGCTAGTTTAGCATCTAATTCTGTTTCTGGATAAGTTTCATAAGATTTAGAAGATACCAGAGCAACTTTGTCTCTGGTTGGTCTTACTGCTTTAAATGGTTTTATTTTAGCCATAATTTATGCTAGTAAATTAGCGATTTGATTTGCTAATTCGATACTAATTTTTTGTTGTGCTTCGTTTGTTGCTTCTGCGATGTTTGGCGATAACGATAAATTCGGATTCATTAATAATTGAATCTCTGGATTTGGTTGATTCTCAAATGCATCTAAGGCAGCATAACGAATTGGGCCTTTATCAATGGCTTCAATCAAAGCAATTTCGTCTACCAATCCACCTTTTACACAGTTTAGAATAATAACACCTTCTTTTACTTTTTTAAATTCAGCTTCACCCAATCTAAAATTATCAGAATTTAAATGCACTGTAATACAATCAGATTCCTCTAATAATTCATCAAAAGGAATGCTATTGAAGTCAAAATGTAAGGTCTGTCCATCAAAAAACTCTAATTCTACAGAAGTTTCAATAACTTCAGGATCAGAAAAAACAACTTTCATTCCGTAACCTAAAGCAATTTTAGCAGTTGCTAAACTTGAATTATTAATTCCGATTAACCCTAACGTTTTACCTCTTAATTCTATACCGTGATATAATTTTTGTAATCCTTTAAAATTCATATCACCTTCTAAAGGCATTTCTCGATTCGCTTGGTGTAAACTTCTTGCTAAACCAGTTAGGTGAGCAAAAATTAATTCGGCAATAGCATTTGCACCTCCTTCTTTACTATGCACAATATGTAAACCTTGATCGATTGCATATTGCACATCAATATTATCCATAGTTCCTGCAGAAGCTATTAATTTTAAAGTTGGGCAGTCATCAATTAACTCTTGTTGAATTTGAGTATTATTTTTCACTAAAATAGCATCAATACTATTGTCGTTAATATAGTTTTCAAGTTGCTCTTGCGCTACTTTAGTAATGATTACTTCAAATCCTTTGCTTTCTAAAATATCAACTCCACCTTGAGTAATTCCTTCGTTTACTAATATTTTCATTTTATAATTTAAATCGTTTGTACATTAATCTGAGTTTGTTTCAGTTTTTCTTATTGATAAGATTTCAAAACAAGTTCAGAATGACATATTTTTATGCTGTTCTCTCTAATTCTTTCATAACATCTACTAAAGCTTGTACGCTATATAATGGTAAAGCATTGTACATACTAGCCCTGTAACCACCAACTGAACGATGCCCGTTGATTCCATTAATACGAGCTTCGGTCCACATTGAATCAAAACGAGTTTTTAAATCCTCGTTTGATATTGTAAATGTTGCGTTCATGATACTACGATCTTCTTTAGCGACAACACCTTCAAAAAGAGCGTTTCTATCGATTTCACTGTACAGTAATTGAGCTTTCTTTTTATTTACGTCTTCAATAAAAGGTATACCACCTATGTTTTTTAACCAGTCTAAGGTTAAGGTAGATACATACACTGCAAAAACAGAAGGTGTATGAAACATACTTTCTTTTTCTACATGTATTTTATAATTCAACATCGATGGAACTTCTCTGCTAATACGATCTAATAATTCCTCTTTAATAACCACTAAAGTGGTACCTGCTGGTCCCATGTTTTTTTGCGCACCTGCATATATTAAATCAAATTTTGTAAAATCTAACTGACGAGAAAAAATATCAGAACTCATATCACAAATTAACGGAACATTAGTTTCAGGAAATTCATTCATTTGAGTTCCATAAATGGTATTATTACTTGTACAATGAAAGTAATCTACATCGTTAGGAACGGTATAACCTTTCGGTATGTATGTGAAATTTTTGTCTTCAGAAGAAGCAACTTCAACTAAATTTCCAAAAAGTTTAGCCTCTTTAATCGCTTTAGTACTCCAAGTTCCAGAATTTAAATATGCAGCTTTCGTATTAAGAAAGTTATAAGCAATCATTAAAAACTGAGTACTAGCACCACCTTGTAAGAATAATGCTTTGTAACCTTTATCTAATAAATTTAAATGTTCTAAAGCTAAAGTTCTTCCTTTTTCTATGATTTCAACAAAAGGTTTACTTCTATGGGAAATTTCTATTAACGATAAATCATCATTATTAAAATTAAGAACAGCTTCAGAAGCTTTTTGCAATACTTCTTCTGGTAGAATACAAGGTCCGGCACTGAAATTATGCTTTTTCATTTAAAAAGGTTTAGAGGTTAGATAGAAAATTTAGCGTGTTTACACCATCGGCATAGTCCCATAAATTAGGGTGTTGTGTTTGTCCGAAAGCAATTTCTTGTTCTAGAAAATCTTTAGCAACTACACATTGTATTTTATCTCGATCTTCGTGTAATTTAATCTTTAAATCATCTGAATTATCATAATATTCATAGAAAATAGAAGCGATAGGAGAAGCATAACTTTCATCTTCCTTAATCATTAAAAATCCGTTTTCTAAAATATCAAATTCACTCATTAAGTATACAGCTTTGTTATAATCGTAATTATTCGCATACTTTGCATTATTGATGATATTTTGCTTGTTGTACATTCCTTTAAAGAATTGATCGAAATCATAATCTTTAGGGATAAAAATTTTAGAAACAGAACGACAACCTAATCCGAAATAACGAAAAACATCTTCACTAAGTTTCTCATAATCTTCTTCATTTTCATTACCAGTAATAATAGCAACAGAATTTCTGTTTTTACGAATAATATTAGGTTTATCTTTAAAATAGAATTCAAAGTAACGAGCAGTATTGTTACTACCTGTAGCAATTACAGCATCAAAATTTTCTAGTTTCTCACTAGTGAATGTAATTTTCCCTTTGAATTCATCATTACAAAACTCAAGATATTTAGCTATAAATGGAAGTAAATGCTTGTCGTTAGTTGATAATTTAGCAAGTACAGCATGGCCAGAAATCAGAACAGAAAGAAAATCATGAAAACCTACTAATGGAATGTTACCAGCCATAACAACAGCTACAACCTTATTAGAATCTGTAATTAAGGATTCATCTTTTGTCCATTTTTCAATATTAGACAGTGTTAAAGCTTTAGTCCAGCTCTCACAAGCAAACAGTAAATTTTCTTTTGTAAACCAGCTGTTATTTTCTTCGGCTAATTTTAATTGATGTTTAAATCCATCAAAGAAAATATCATTAAACTCGACAGTATCATTTTTTTGAATCCCTTCTCGAGAAAACTGACTTAAAAAGTTACCTAATTTTACAAACGCATCAATACGTTTTCTAATTTTATCCATTTAAATTGTTTCTAAATTAAATTGGCTTTATTTTTGCGATTGCAAAGTTACAAAACTGAAATAGATTAGCTATGGCGATTATTATAACAGATGAATGTATAAATTGTGGTGCTTGTGAACCTGAGTGCCCAAACACAGCGATATATGAAGGGGCAGAGGAGTGGAAATATGCTGATGGTACAGATTTAGAAGGTAATATAGTTTTACCTAACGGAAATAGTGCAAACGCAGACGAGGATCAAGAACCAGTTTCAGACGAAATTTATTATATAGTAGTTGATAAATGTACGGAATGTAAAGGTTTTCATGAAGAACCTCAATGTGCAGCTGTTTGTCCGGTTGACTGTTGTGTGCCTGATGAAGATAATGTTGAAACTGAAGAAGAATTGTTGGCTAAGCAGCGATTTATGCATAACGACTAATAACAATTTAGTAAAAAATAATTGGTAAAACATCTTACATTAAAAATGTGTAAGATGTTTTTTTTTGGTCTTAATATTAAATATTGAAATTACACTTTTACTGTTTTTTGATTCAGTTTGATAACTTTTTCAAATACCTCAATCTTTAGTTTTGATGTGTTATATAAATCAAATATTAAAAAATGAGAAAATTAAAATTAAGTTATTTTGCTGCATTACTAATACTAGCTATTACTTGGTCTTGTAGTGATGACGATACAAGTATTTCTATACCAAAAGACAATACTGTTACAGTAAAGAATACATTCGAAAATGCAGCTAATCCAGAAGTCTCTTTTGCTTCATTTCTAGATTTCGCTTTTACGGGGTCAGATGTAGAATTTCCAGAAATGTTAAAAGCAGATTTTACTGCAAATGGAGGAATATTAGTTAATCCTTTATATGCTATTAATTTAACAGAAAATTCAATTGAATATACGCTTTTACCAGTTGAAGGAGACCCTTTTTGGTCGAGTAATTATAGAGAACTTGAAGCAGGTGTAAAAGATAGATACTATTTTACATTTACTGGTACTCATAATGTAGCTTCATTTACGGCGAGTGATCCAGCTATTAATTTAAGAATAGATGCTAATAATGTATTTGTTGTAGAAGTTGGAGAAGGGTTTGATTTTAAACCTGGAGCATCTTTTACAATTACACTAGATGCTAACGATACATCAAAACCTGCAATTGCTCAAAATGATGAAATTACAGTTAGAAATACATTTGAAAATGCAACTAATCCTGAAGTTTCGTTTGCATTATTCCTTGATAATGTTTTTGGATCTTCTTTAGGAATTGATGGTCTAGATGTAATGAATACTGTAAAAGTATCACCTGTAGCTTTAGGTGAGGATGGGTTAAATTTAACGTCGAATGTTAGTTACAATTCAGTAGAATTCCCTGAAACATTAAAAAAAGATTTAACTGCCAATGGAGCATTATTAATTAATGGACTTTATTCAATTGATATTACTGAGAATACTATTGAATACACACTTTTACCAGTTGAAGGAGATCCTTTTTGGTCTGCTAACTACAGAGTTTTAGAAGCAGGTGTAAAGGATAGGTATTATTTTACATTTGAAAAGCCTCATGGCGTAACTTCATTCACTAGTAGTGATCCAGCAATAAACCTTAGAATAGATTCTGATAACATATTAGTTGTAGAAGTAGGTGAAGGTTTTGATTTTAAACCTGGTGCGTCTTTTGTGTTAACGTTAAACTAATATTCTTATTAGTAATAAAAAAACTTCAACATTAGCTGATGTTGTAGGTTTTATTTAGATTATAGTAAAAGGTCTGAAATAAGAATACCATTGGTAAGCTTTTCAGACCTTTTCAAACATAAAACTTTATTGTTTTTTAGAACTTATAGTTAACGGATAAGTTAAATAAAGATCCTAATTGGCTAAAATGATAACCATCATAAGTCATTTGTGAATAACGTTGGTTAAACGTAATTAGGTTAGAATTGGCTTTAACTTGAGCAGGATCATTTAAAATTGCTTGACCTGCAGCATTTTCAGCAACAAATTCCCATTCAGGTAGTACATTCAATAAATTATTAGCATTAAAACCAATAGTCCAATGGTCATCTACGTTATAATTAATTCCTAAATCAGTTACTATTTTAGGAATAAATTCAGTTCGTAAATTACTATCTAAACCTTGTTGTTTAAATGTTGTTTTTCCAAAGAAAGTGTTATTTAATGAGAATCCGAATTTACCAATATCATAAGTAGTTCCTAAAATCCATTTTGTTCGTGGTCTTGAAGTAAAGAATAATGCTTCTTGTGTAGCATTTACAACAGATTGTCCTGCATTAGCTACAATAGAAGGATTCTTTACAGCACCATCTCTTTCATTTTCTATGGTATAATTTCCAGATAAATTAAACCCTAATTTACCAGAACCCAATTCAATTCTGTTGTAGCTTAATACAACATCTAAACCAGAAGTTTTAGTATCTATAGCGTTTACAAAGAAACTCAAATCACTCAAATTGTTTGAGTTTAGTACCTGATCTAAAGCAGTGTTACCAGCGGTAGTTCTACCAATTTCGGTACTTAATACAATTCTATCGTCAACAGCAATATTATAATAATCAATTGTAAAAGAGAAATTTTTAAACGGTTTACCTCCAATACCAACAGTGAAGTTTGTTGATTCTTCAGCTTTTAACTTAGGAATACCCAATAAACGAGCTTGAGGAGAAATATTATTAACTAAACCACCAACTTGTATTCCTTGACCAGGAACAAAGCTATATTGTGCTTTTTGTGTGTAAATTTGATGTAATGTTGGTGCTCTAAATCCAGTTGAAATAGATGCTCTTACAGTGTATTTATCTTCAGCGAATTTGTATCTAGAACTAGCTTTCCATACAAAAGTACTTCCAAAATCAGAGAAGTTTTCAGCCCTTACAGTACCATTTATTAAAAAATCTTCATTTATATCCCAATCTAAACTAGCATAACCACCTAAATTGTAACGGTTAAAGTTTCCTGAGTTTTCTGGTAAATTACCAGCAAAAGAGTCGGCACCTCCACCATCGTAAGAAGCCAATCCACCTTCAATTACTTCAAAATTTTCAGTTCTAAACTCAGCCCCAACAGCTACAGATACTTGATCTGAAAGTATTTTAGAGATATCAATGTTACCAACTACATGGTTGAATGCTGTTCCTCCTGGGTCGAAACTAATAGGACTATTTTCTCTGTATAAAGAGATTGGAGTAAATACTTCTCCAGGATCAGCAACTCCATTACCATTAGCATCATCAAAACTTGTAGTGTATACTCTATTTCTATTATGAGAATTATTTACATTATATGTTTGGATGTTACCACCAAAAGTAGCACTAGCATCTACATTCCAGTCATTAATAACAGATTTGAAACCTAATGTTGCATTGAAGTCATTTAAATTCCCTTCAAAAGTAGGAACATAACCATCGTATCCATTTATGGTATTTGGATTAGCTCCAGGAAAAAAATTAGCTAAATATCCCATGTCTCCAGTTTGTCTCCAACCAGAAATAGCTCTATTTCCGTTAGCATCAGCCGGATTGATAAAATCGTTTTGTTGTCTCCAATATGGAGTTCTGTAGTTTGCGAAACTATTTACTTTTTTATAAACGTATGCAGCATTAAAGTATAATTCACTATCGTTTTTTAAATCTATAGCACCATTAATTAAGAATTTAGCAGCTGTAGTTTCTGGGGCACCATTAATGTTACCTGCATCTGGTCTTCTAGATAAAAATTCATCAACAACTTGTCTTCCAAAAGCGTTTCCCTGATTGATAGCATTAAATTTAGCATTATAATCAGCTGTTCCAATGTAAGTATTGGTAAAATAATTCTCAATAGCTGCTTCATTAGCAAAACTAGATAGCGGCAATCCTCCTAAAGTACCATCATCGTTTACATAGCTACCAAAACTATTTGGATTTACAGCTACAAAATCACCAAATTCTCCATCTGCATCAACTGTTCCAGGTCTGTTGGCTAGAGCAGTTTTAGAAAAATCTACAGTATAATTAATAAAACCTTTTTCTCCTATTTTACTTCCATTATTTACACTTACTCCTAACATTTCTCCGTCACCTTCACCAGTAATACCTGATCTAAACGTAGCTGAACCATTTTTATAATCATCTTTTAAGATAATATTCATTACACCAGCAATAGCATCAGAACCATATTGAGCAGAAGCTCCATCTCTTAAAATTTGAATATTTTTAATTGCATCAGTAGGAATACCAGATATATCTGCACCAGTTTCACCACGTCCAGGAGAAGTTTGTGTATATAATAACGCACTTAAATTCTTACGTTTTCCATTAATAAGTATTAATGTTCTACTCGGTCCCATATTTCTAATTTCATAAGGGTCTAATAACGAAGTAGCATCATTAACAGGTGTATTTACAGTATTAAATGACGGTATTTTATATTGTAAAGCCTTATCAAACGTAGTTTGTCCTGTAGATTGAAGTTCTTTGACTCCCACTACATCTATAGGTAATGGACTTGTAGTAAGGCTTCGTGCTGGTGTTCTAGATCCTGTTATTACAACTTCATCTAGTTGTAATCCATCATTTAAAACGATAGTAAAGTTTGTCTTTCCTGCAACTGAAATTTCTTTAGTTTCAAAACCTATTGAGCTTACTACAAGGATGGCGTCATCAGAAACAGTAAGTTCAAATAGCCCATCGAAGTTACTAGATGTTCCATTAGATGTGCCTTTTTCTACGACACTAGCGCCAGGTAAAGGTTCGTTATTGGAGTCAACAACTTTACCTGAAACCTTTTTTTGTGCATAAATTACACCACAAATTAACGTGAGTAATACACATAATTTTGTTTTTAACATAATTAAATGAATTAGTTTATTTTAAGTTTTAACTTGTTAGTTATTTGGTTATTTAACTATTCTGTTACACTATATTTAAGTAATTATGTATTTTTTTATACTCTTTATTTTTTAGGAAATTAAAATTTTGCTAAAATTTTACTGTAATAAAAGGCTCCGTTACTTCCCATTTGTACGGCGTCCCATAAACCACCACTGTCAGTGTTTTCGCCTTGTTCAGTAGGGTAGGCGTTGAATAAATTATTAGCGCCAAATTGAAAAGAAAAATTTTTATTGAATTGATAAGAAATATGTGTATCAAGTGTAAGTTTAGGGTTGTATTTATCTATAGCAGCATTCAATCTTTCTTCCGAAGAGTTGTTAAATTCACTTATTGGATTTTGAATTTGCCAATCAATAAGCTCTAAACTACTATACTGAGTTAAGGTATTACTTATAGATATTCTTCCTGTCGAAAAAATTGAGTTTAAAATAATTTTATATTCTGGAGCAGATGCTCTTAAAAAATATTGTTCTCTGGTACCAAAAAATGTTTCTGTGTCTAAACCGTCATTATTGATTTTGGTAATTTTCATGTTATTGATATTACCTGTAAGGTTTAGGTTTATTTTTGAAGTATTCCATTTTTTTAACCAGTGGAATTTAAAATCAATACCAAAAGTACTGGTGTTAACTCCATTGGCAAAGAATTGAACATTTTCTGCATCAGTATTTAATGATGCTGCATCAAAATTTCCACTTAAAATAATACGATCATTAATAAAAACATGATATGCATCCATAGCTAAGTTTATGTTTTTTGAAATTCTGTATTGATAACCAAAACTATAATTCTCTGCTTTTTCTTCTTTCAGTTTCTCTATACCAAACTGTCTAGTAATAGGATTGTTATTTGCTATTAAAAACGATTCTGTAGGAACATTATCTATGTAATTAGTGAACTTTAAATTATAATAAATTTGAGCTAATGAAGGGGCTCTAAATCCTGTACTAAAAGAGAAACGAAAATTAGATTTAGGGGTGACTTTAAAGTTTGTCGCAATTTTAGCATTGATAGAGTTTCCAAAATCACTGTAATTTTCATAACGTATGGCTGTTGCTAAAATAAGTTTTTTGGTAATGTCTATTTCTCCATCTACATAGAAGCTAAAGCTTGTTCGGGTACGGTCTACTTCATTACTAGGGGCATATCCTGGGAATCCCTGAGAACCACCAGGTCTAATAATGCCATTAAATGTTGGTATTAAAGCAAGTGGGGTGTTATTATTAATACTATTCCCATTAAGATCATAAGATTCATAAGAAAATGGTTCTCCAGCAAAAATTTTATAATTTTCAATTTTATTCTCTAGCCCTAATGCAAGATTGAGCCCTTTTAATACACCTTTAAATTGTTTAGTTAAATCGATATTAGTAGTATTCTGATTTAAACTATGGCCACCAGCATCAAATTCACTAGGAGAGTTTTCTAATAATGTAGCATTCAGTGTTTCTTTAATAAAGTAATGAAAATAATTATTTCCATAACTATTACTGAAGTCTACATTCCATCCATTAATTTTGCCCTTAAAACCTAAGGTAAACGATTTATCAGAAATATTTGTAGTGATTAAAGGGTTAAATCCATTAGGATAAATAGCTTGTACATTTCGTTCACTATCAAAAGGCCTTGTGAATGCATAGGCATTTGTGTTTTTGAAATTATACCCTCCATTTGTATAGGCTTTAATTGAACTTGAAACAGGTATTTCAGCATTAAAAAAAAGACTGCTACTTGTTACAGCAGCATCACCGTAATTTTGTCTGACATTAGTGCCTTGTCTAAACGTATGTCCTTTCGTTAAGAATTCAGCAGATAGATTTATAAAACCTTTCTTTTTAATCGGAGCTCCATAATTTACCTCTGTCTTAAATGTTGAGCCATCTATACCTTTTCTATTCGGATCTCTGTTGTTGTTAGCATTGTAAAAACCAAAAGTAGAATTAATATTGGTTTCGTTAGGTGTGTCGTTTAGCACAATATTAATAACGCCTGCAATGGCATCAGATCCATACTGAGCAGATGCTCCATCTTTTAATACTTCAATTCGTTTTATTGCAGAAGTAGGTATTGTATTTAAATCGGTTCCAGAATTACCTCTTCCTCTTGTTCCGTATAAATTTATTAAAGAGGTTTGATGTCTTCTTTTTCCATTAATTAAAACTAAGGTTTGGTCGGGCCCTAAACCTCTATATGTAGCAGGAATAATATGATCTGCACCATCTGATCCTGATTGTTTGGTTGCATTGAAAGAAGGAATTTCAGTTTGAATTAATTGATTCACCTCTAAAAGTTCACTTTTTTTAGCCGATTTTTTAATATCAATTACTTCTGTAGCAACAGGTGAATCTATTGTTTTTCGTTTAGCATTTCTAGAACCTACAATAAGTACTTCGTCTAATTGAACACCAGATTTTAAGATTATGGTATTGTATTTCTGATTTGGAATTAAAGTTTCATTAGAAAAACCAATATGAGAAATGGTTAAGGGGTTATTATTTAAAAGTAGTAATTCAAAACTTCCATCTCTTCTAGTTATAGTGCCATTATTGGTGTTATCTTCTATTACATTTGCCTTTTGAATCGGTTCATAATATTCATTTAACACCACTCCCTTAATGTAATTTTTTTCTATAGAGGTGCCATTTTTAATACTGTTTACCTTACTTGTTATATTATTTTTAGGGTCTTGATTGTTTGTATATGATTGTCTAGCTTTAAAGATCACATAATAGCTGTTCCCTAAGGATTCAATTTTATAAGAAGTTAATTTTTTTAGTAAAGAGATTGATTGTTGTAATGAAAGCTTGTTGAAAGGAGTGATATCTATTGTATCCGTCTTTATGACTAAAGGGTTATAAGTAAAATATACACGATGTTTATCACTAATATTTTCTAGAGCATCCGATAAAGGAATGTATTGTTTTTTTTGAGCGAAACCATTAAAATTTTTAATGATAAGAAACACCAATACGAGAGAAATACGATAAAAAGCGTTTCTAAATAACATTAAGATAAGTTTGGTTAATTATTTCTAATAAACCACTAGTATACTATTTTCTTTTTTAATTTTAATGTTTGTAGACTTTTTTATTGCATTCAAACAAATTTTTAAATCGGTTGTTGGTACTTTACCTGTAATTAATACATCTTTTGTTTCTGATTTAAGAAATTTAAATTGAATTCCATAAGCATCAGATACTTTAGTTAGCGCTTCTTCTAAAGTTGTATTTTCAAAAGTTAAAACACCACTTTTCCAAGCGATATGATCTTTAACAGATTTCGTGTTTTCAGAAATAATTTTTTTTTCAGTTGATGAATATTCAATATAATTTCCAGGAATCATTTTTCTAGCCTTCCCATTATTTAAGTTTAGTAAAATACTTCCTTCTTCTAAAAAGACATGCGTTTTATCGTTTAAGGTTTTTACATTAAATTGAGTACCATATACTTCAACAGTTAAATCTTTTGTATTCACCTTAAACTTAGCTTTTTTGGAGATATCTTTCTTTACTTTAAAATAGGCTTCACCTGATAAGTTAATAGTTCTAGGATCGTTATTACTATAGCTAATAGAAGAATTTGAATTTAATGTTACCAACGAACCATCTTTCAAAGTTACATCGGTCATTTCTCCGTAAGCTGTTCTGTGAGTAACCGTAGCATAATTTGTATACAGAAATACTGCTAGTGAAATTAATAAAGCAATTGATGCTGCAGCAGAAAAATAATTTATTTTAAATTGTCTCTGTTTTACTTTTTTTGTCGTTGTATGATTAAGTTTTGAAGCTAATTTTTCCCATTCTAAGTCAACCTTCTCTTTAGAAACTGTTTCTTTTTTAAAATTTATTCCAACAATAATGTCTTTAGCTTCTTCAGCTAAATTTTTGTTCACAGTGTTTTCTTTTATCCATACATCCCAAAAATCGCTATCAGATGTGTTATCTAATACCCATTTATTAAAAGATTGATCTTCTAATAAATCTTGAATTGTATGGTATGTTTTATTTTTCATTAAAGTTAATGTATGCTTAACACTACGTATTTTACTATATAAAGTATAAAAATTATGAAATATACTCTTTTAAGTATGCAAATTTATGAATTTAATAATTTAACTATACTATCTTCAGCTCTAAGATTTTTTATAGCCTTATGTAATGTGTTAATTACACTCTGATAATTAATATCCATAGTTTCTGCAATTTCAGCAGGCTTAAAGTTACAATTGAATTTTAGGTATATAACTTCTCTTTGTCTTTTTGGTAGTTGATTAATAAGTTTTGCTAGGTTTTTATTACGGAATGTTAACGATTCTTGCTGGGTAATAAATTCTTCAGGAGTAAAGTTTATATCAACAATGTTCGTATCAATAGATCTTAGTATAGTATACTTTTTAGTTTTGCTTATTTTTTTTACAATAAATCTTCTGAAGGAAGCAAATAAGTAAGGAGCAATAGATTCTAAATTACTGAGATTCTCTTTATGCTCATATATATAAATAAAAAAATCCTGTAAAGCATCTTCAGTTAAAATTTCATCTTTCGATATTTTTAGTCCATAACTATGTAATGAAGGGTAAAATTTTTTAAAAAGTATAGAAAATGATTTAAGATTTCCTTCTTTTAATGATTTCCACAATATTTCATCTGATAATTCATGCATTAAATAACAGGTTAAGCCCCTAAATTAAAAAAATGCTTCAATTAAAAAAATATTCATCTTCGCTTTTTAATGATAAAGCCCTTAAAAAGTAAAGTATTGTACTATATTTGCAAACGCAAAAAATATCAATTTTTAATCAAATGAAAGCTGGAATTGTAGGATTACCTAATGTTGGTAAATCAACTTTATTTAACTGTTTATCAAATGCTAAAGCACAGAGTGCAAACTTTCCATTTTGTACTATAGAACCTAATTTAGGGGTGGTAAATGTACCTGATCATAGATTAGAAAAATTAGAGGAATTAGTAAATCCAGAAAAAGTAATTCCTGCTACAGTTGAAATTGTTGATATTGCTGGTTTAGTTAGAGGAGCGAGTAAAGGAGAAGGATTAGGAAATCAATTTTTAGCAAATATTAGAGAAACGGATGCCATTTTACATGTGTTACGATGTTTTGATAATGATAATATTATACATGTAGATGGTTCAGTAGATCCAATTAGAGATAAAGAAACTATCGATATTGAATTACAATTAAAAGATTTAGAAGCAGTTGAGAAGAGACTAGAGAAAGTTAAAAGAGCTGCAAAGACTGGTAATAAGGAAGCACAAGCTGAGTTAGCCTTGTTAGAAAAGATTCAAGAAGTTTTATTGGCAGGAAAGTCTGTTAGAACAATTGAATTTACTGAGAAAGAAGAAGAGCTTGTAAAAACTATGCAGTTTATTACAGCAAAACCAGTTTTGTATGTATGTAATGTAGATGAGTCTTCAGCTAAAGACGGAAATGCTTATGTAGATAAGGTTAGAGAGGAAGTGAAAGATGAAGAAGCAGAAATTATTGTTTTGGCAGTAGCAACTGAAGCTGATATTGCTGAATTAGAAGATTATGAAGAGCGTCAAATGTTTTTAACAGATATAGGTTTAGAAGAACCAGGCGTATCTCGTTTAATTCGTTCTGCATACAAATTATTAGACTTACAAACATATTTTACAGCAGGTGAGAAAGAGGTAAGAGCTTGGACAATTCCAGTAGGAGCAACAGCACCACAAGCAGCTGGAGTTATTCATACCGATTTTGAAAAAGGGTTTATCCGTGCAGAAACAATTAGCTACAACGATTATGAAACATATGGAAGTGAAGCTAAAGTTAAAGAAGCTGGTAAAGTTAGAGTAGAGGGGAAGGAATATGTTGTTGCCGACGGTGATGTGATGCACTTTAGATTTAATGTGTAGTACAATACAAATGAACTACATCGATGCAAGCATACGAGGTATCTAATTGAAAATTTTATAACTTTCGTTACAAGTATCGAGGAATTAAATCCTTGGCTATCACCCTGTGATTGAAAATATTTTAAAAGCCATATCGTTTAGATATGGTTTTTTGTTTTTTAAAAAAGAAAATAAATATTCATACATTAGAAAAAAAAACAATGAATAATAATCTAGCAGTACTTATAGATGGCGATAATATATCTTCAAGCTATGTAGCAGAAATGATGGAAGAAATAGCTAAATATGGTAATCCAACAATCAAAAGAATTTATGGAGATTGGACAAAACCAGGATTAACAAAATGGAAAAACTTACTGTTAGAAAATGCTATAATACCAATTCAGCAATATGGCTATACTAGAGGCAAAAATGCTACAGATTCTGCAATGATTATTGACGCTATGGATATTTTATATAGCAATAAAGTAGATGGCTTTTGTTTGGTTTCTAGTGATAGTGATTTTACAAGATTGGCTACTAGATTGAGAGAAGCAGGTATGACAGTTATTGGTATAGGAGAAAAGAAAACTCCAAATCCTTTTATTGTTGCTTGTGATCGATTTATTTATATTGAAATACTGAAACAACGCACTGAAGAAAAGGTAGAATCAAAGGAAACCACGGTTGATAAAATCACTAAAAAAGAGATTAATTTGATTTCCTCAACGATCAATGATTTGTCAGATGATGATGGTTGGGCATTTTTAGGTGATGTGGGTAGCTTAATTCAGAAAAAGAGACCTAATTTTGATTCTAGAAATTATGGGTTTGAAAAGTTAACTCCTTTAATTAAATCTATAGGTAAATTTGATATTGAGCGGAGAGAAAATCAGAAAAATAAACACCAATTAATATTTGTTCGAATAAAAACAAAGACCGCAACCAAAACTAGGAGAAATTAATCTTTATAAGACTTTAAAAATGAAATAATCCTTTGTTTATCTATAACAAAAACCTACCTTTGGTGCATATATTTAAATTGTAGATTAAATTACAAACGGGTTATTGAGTTTAACTTTCTTACCTTTAAGACAATCAGACAACTTATCCTTCTTGCGCTTTAATTTTTTTCTAATTATATGAAAATCGACTACTTATACCTAAAATTAGGTGAACTGATAGTTGAATATAAAAGACTGGTATATATCTAGAACTTTTATTGTGATAATTCAAACTCAATGAGTTTTATCAGTAGTTGTAAATAATTATTTATCAAAAAAGCATGAGACAACTTAAAATCATTAAGCAAGTAACCAATAGAGAGTCAAAGTCTTTAGATAAATATTTACAAGATATAGGAAAAATAGGTTTGATAACCGCTGATGAGGAAGTAGAGTTAACGAAAAGAATACGTGAGGGAGACCAAAAAGCATTAGAAACTTTAGTAGGTGCAAATTTGCGTTTTGTTGTTTCCGTGGCAAAACAATATCAAAACCATGGACTAAAGTTGACAGATTTAATAAATGAAGGAAATATAGGATTAGTAAAAGCAGCCCAACGTTTTGATGAAACTAGAGGCTTTAAGTTTATTTCTTATGCAGTATGGTGGATTCGACAGTCTATATTACAAGCTTTAGCAGAGCAATCTCGTATTGTTAGATTACCATTGAACAAAATAGGAGATATTAATAAAATCAACAAGGCTATTGTTCGTTTAGAGCAGGATAACGAAAGAATTCCTTCGGTTAATGAAATAGCGAAGTTTTTAGATATGTCTGTTAGCAATGTTAAAGAATCGATGAAGAATTCTAGTAGACATTTGTCAATGGATGCCCCATTAATTGATGGAGAAAGTTCTAATTTATATGATGTTTATAATTCAGGGGAATTATCTAATGCAGAAAAAGAATTGAATACTCAATCTTTAAGAATAGAAATAGAAAGGGTATTGAATACCTTGTCTCCAAGAGAATCTGATATTATCAAATTTTTCTATGGCTTAGGTGAAGAGAATTCAATGACTCTAGAAGAAATTGGTGAAATTTTTGATCTAACTAGAGAAAGAGTTCGACAAATTAAAGAAAAAGCGTTAAGACGACTAAGACATGTATCTAAGTCTAAGTCTTTAATAGCTTATTTAGGATAAAAATAATAATTAATAAATAACAAATATGTTAATAATAAAAGTGAAGGACGGAGAGAATATTGATAGAGCCTTAAAGCGTTACAGAAAAAAATTTAAGGATACAAAGCTTTTACGTGAACTAAGAGGAAGAAGAGAATATGTAAAAGAATCTGTTCGAAGAAGAGAAGAAGTGAAAAAAGCAGAGTATAAACAACAAGTTTTATTAAAAGATAATTAAAATAAATTAGTTTCCTTTAAAAATAAAAGACTATATTTGCAGCGTTCAAAATAGAGCGCCTTTTCAAATTAAGGTAGTATTTAATAAGTTTTTTTGAGTTTTTTCTCTTTCCTTCTTTATTCCAATTACTTTTATTTTTTAAGTGTTTTTTAAAACAAAAATGATATATACTATACAGTATTTGTAGTTAACATTTGGACTCTATTTTGTTGTAAAATAATATTAAAATTAAATTAAGTAAAATGCAAGAAGGTACAGTAAAGTTTTTTAACACCACAAAAGGATTTGGATTTATCACATCAGAATCAGGACAAGATATTTTTGTTCACAATTCTGGATTAATTGATGATATTAGAGAAGGTGATAAAGTACAATTTGAAACTGAACGAGGAAAAAAAGGAATGAATGCAGTAAATGTTGAAGTTCTAAATTAAAATGTATTACAATATCTTCAAAGACGTTTGAAGATTCTTTTTCATAGCAATTTTCCCACTCAATCTTTGAGTGGGTTTTTTGTGGTATATTTCTACAAAGATTTAGCCAATACCACCTAAACAAGTCCTGACATCATAAACACATACTTTTGATCCATTAATTAGGTTGGTAATACATGCGGATATACAATTTTCTTCAGCTCCTGATAGTATGCAATCAATATCACTATTACATGTAGTAATCATCCCGCCATTAATATTCAATTGCTCTTTTTTGTTTAAAGTTTTTCCTAGGTTTAAGATTGTTTTTTTCATTTTTAATTGATTTAGATAATTTATTTCTTAATTATTTTAAGATTTTTAAGAGAGAAGTTTATTTATATATTAATTTGGTAAATATATTTTCCTTAAAGCACCGCTACCCGAATTGCCAAATTCAGATACATAAAGTATTTTATTTTTCTTATCAGAGGCAATTCCATTTGGACCCCTAAAGGAAGCTTCAGTAAAATCACCATCTACAGTTTTACTTTCACCTGTACCAACTAATTCTGTTATTTCACCCGTTTTTAATGAAACTGTAAAGATTTTGTTTACTACAATACCAGTAGCATAAACAATATCATCAATTACAGTAATGTATCCAATACCAAACCCTTGACTTACGATATTTGGAATATTAGCTATTAATTTCACTTCTCCATTAGGTTGTATAGATAGAATATCTGCAGTACTAAAGTTTCCAACAATTAAATTGCCAGAACTATCAAAATCAATGCCTACACCTCCTGCTAGTCGAGGATCCGAAGCATATAATTTAATAGTACCATTTTGAGAAATTTTATGAATTGTTGGATTAGAAAAGTTAGATACATATATATTATTACTTTTATCTAAAGTTAACCCAGAAGGGAATCCATCTATTGTAGCTAAAACAGTCTTTTTTCCATTTTTATTTATTCTAATAACTTTACCGTTTACAGTATTATTTGCATCATTAACATAAATATTTCCTTTAGAATCAATAGCATTTCCTAATGGTCCCATTAAACCTGTAACGGCTTCGTTAATTTGTCCTTCAGGAGTAATTTTAAAAATCTTAGTTCCAGTTCCACCGGTATTAACAAAACTACCAAATTCAGAGACATATACATTTCCTTTTTTATCTATTGATACACCATCGTTACCTGTAAAATCTGAAATAATGGTTTCAACAAAAGGATCTCTTATTTCAATAATATCATCTTTACATGAATAAGACGATACTAAGAAGAGTAGTAGTATGGGAAATAAAAGGTAAAAGTAAAGTGAGTGTTTTTGTCGTTTTATATTTTTCATCTTGTAAAAGTTTAAGTTCTCTTCAAAACTATTTGTAAGACAGATATGAATCGACCTAAACTATACAGTAATACATCTAAATATATGAAGTATGTGACCGTTATTATACAGATGTACTTAATTCTTTTATAAAATTGGAAGGTGTTTGCTTCATAATTTCTTTGAATACTTTATTAAAAGTTGATTTAGAATTAAACCCTGAATCGAGTGATAAAGCTAATATGGTATGATGTTCATGTTCACCATGCTGAATTTTTTCTATGAAACTCTGTACTCTAAATCTATTTACATAGTCATAAAAATTGGAATTATGAATGTCATTTAATAACCAAGACAAATTGTTTGTTGATGTATTTAATTGTTTAGCTAAATCAGCCAGAGTAAGTTTATGATTTAAGTATACTTTTTCATGAACCATTGCGTTTTTGAGTGCTTCGGTAATTCTTTCGGATTCAGTTGGAGTCAATCGTTCTTTTTTATAGATTTTCTTCTTGTTTTTTGGGGGTATTCTAAAAATTTCTGGTTGTTTTAAACTATAAAAACCAACGATGTAAATGAAAATAGGAATACATACCCAAACCATATTATAGTTGATATAAGGACTAAGCTTAAAAGGAATAAAGTAATTGCTAAAACTGATTAACCATGCAATCATAAAAGTACTTATTCCTAATAGTAAAAAATATAAGTAACGATGTATATTTTGTGTGTAAGAAAGTTCTTTCTTTTCTGCTTTTCGATACTTTTTCACAATGTAAAAAGCAAAAATAACATATGTAATATTAGAGATAATAGCAGTTAATTCTGTAAAGAGATAAATAAGATTAAACTTTCCGTTTTTAATCATATTTATAAGTTCATTATACTCTATAGAAACCACAATAAGCGCATATATAAAGTGTAAAACAGCAGGTATAAAATGATAATAAGAGAGTTTTTTTTTGGTTTTAGTAAGTAAATTAACAGTATATAAGTATAATAAGGGACCAAATATGAAAATAATAGTTTCTGCAACTAAAGCTATCTTGTGTAATGTAGGAGAAAAGTATTTAAATAAAAATATTCTTCCACTTAACATGATTGTGGCAGAAAAAAGTAAAAAAGCTAGTAATGTATTGGCAGATTTATTTTTATCCCTAACTAAAAGAATCGTAATTCCAAGAAAGAATCCTTGACTGACACCTACAAATAATAGAAGATCTAAAAAAACAAAATTCATAAGATTATTTTATAAACAAATCTAAATTAATTTCATTGTACAGTAGACCGAAACTATACAGAACTACTAAATAAGTAAAAAATATTTTTTTGAACATGAGGAGTTTTTGTTTTTCAAACAATTAGTTGTCAGTTTTTTAATTGTTTTTATTATTGGTGTGGAATTGTAATTTTTTCTGTAGACAAAAAAGT
Organism: uncultured Tenacibaculum sp.; assembly: GCA_947501615.1. GTDB lineage: Bacteria > Bacteroidota > Bacteroidia > Flavobacteriales > Flavobacteriaceae > Polaribacter. Next base: position 353,567 of record CANMWK010000001.1, read on the forward strand.
TTTGATATTTTGAGACTTACTTTTAAAGATTGTCAGTATTAAAATAATAAACATCAACGTAATTTTGCTTTTCATCTCAAAACTATTGTTTTTTAGTATTAAGAAATTCAGAGTAATACCAAAATGAAGTTATATATGGATATTAAATTAGCTCTATGAAAATTGCAAATAGACAATGGTTAGGTTTTTTGGTAGGAATTTTAGGAATTGTATTATTCTCTTCCAAAGCAGTAATGGTAAAATTGCTATATCAGCGTGATGTGCCAATGATCACAGCTTTGTTTTTACGAATGGTATTTTCTTTTCCGTTTTATGTTTTTATTTTAATTTCTACTTCAAAAAAGAATACAAACACAAGAGTTTCTACTAAAGAATACCTCTGGATTGTATTTTTTGGATTTACAGGATATTATTTAGCTAGTCTTTTCGATTTTATAGGGTTAACATATATTAAAGCTAGTTTAGAACGTGTTATTTTATTTGTGTATCCAACTATAGTATTACTGTTTAATTATCTCTTTTTAAAAGAAAAAATAAGTAAACAGCAGCTTATCGCTACTATGGTAACTTATTTAGGTATTGCTATTACTTTCGGAGCAGAATTATCCATATCAGGAGCTAACGTTCTTTTAGGAGGCTTTTTTGTGTTGTTATCTGCTATAACTTATGCTTCGTATTTAGTAGGAAGTGGTTGGTTACTACCAAAAATAGGAGTAGTTCGTTTTACCTCTATAGTAATGTTAGTGTCTTGTATTTGTGTGTTTATTCATTATGCAATTACTTCTGAAACTTCTATTTTGGAATATTCATCAGAAGTATACATTTTAGGATTCTTAATTGCTATACTAGCAACAGTAATTCCTTCGTTTTTAGTTTCTTGGTCTATTAAATTGATATCTTCTTCAAACTTTGCAATTTTAGCGTCGTTAGGGCCAGTATCTACTATAGTTTTAGCAGTGATTTTTTTAGATGAATATTTATCGTTTTTTCAACTATTGGGAACATTGATTGTAATTGTTGGGGTACTATTAATTTCTAAGCATAAGCGATAAGTAGCTTTGTAAAATATAGTATCTTTATTGTAAATTAAATCGTAATGAACTTAACTAAAGATACTTTTTCATTTTTAAATAAACTTGCAGAAAATAACAACAGAGATTGGTTTGCAGAGAACAAATCGGAGTTTGATACTGTACAGAAAGATGTAAAACAATTTTATAAAGCCGTTCAAGAAAAATTAGAAGCTCACGATGAAATTGAAAAGCACAAGTTTTTTAGAATTTATAGAGATGTTCGTTTTTCAAAAGATAAAACACCATATAAAACGCACTTTGCTGGTTCTTTTTCTAGAAATGGAAAACATTTAAGAGGTGGATATTATCTACGATTAAAACCTGGAGATAGCTTTTTGGCAGGCGGCTTTTGGGAACCGAATAAAGATGATTTATTCAGAATTCGAAAGGAAATAGAAATTGATGCTGCCGAATTTAGAGAAATTTTAGCAGATCCAGAATTTCAAAAATACTTTGGCGATAAATTTGAAGGAGACGAATTAAAAACTGCGCCTAAAGGTTTTGACAAAACACATCCAGATATTGATTTAATCCGAAAAAAAGGATATATCGCTGTTCGAAATTTTACAGATAAAGAAGTGTTGTCTAAAAACTTTATACAAGAAATTGACAAATCTTATCAAGCGTTACGTCCATTTTTCGATTTAATGAGTTCTGTATTAACTACGAATTTAAATGGGGAATCTATACTATAAAATAGTGTTCTTTGTAAATGATATTTAATTTAAAATAATTGTATTGAAGTTTAAAAAAATTAGAAGTAGTAAAACTTTTAAAACGATTTTAAGGTATTTTTCAGAGCTAATTATTGTAGCATTTGGGGTTTTTTTAGGTGTGTATTACGGAAATATTAATACAGATCATAAAGTTCTAAGAGATAAAGAAAAATCAATTAGTTTAATTATTAGTGAGCTAGAAGTTAATAAAGAATTACTGAAAGAACAGATAGACTATCATACAATCATTAAAACAGAAATAGATAGTATAATTCCAAGTTTAACTCCAAAGGAAATGAATTTAGAATTTACTCCTTATGCATTGAAAGATCTTAAAATTAAAGGTTGGAAAGGTTTTCTTTATGGGAGATTACAAAAAACAGCATATGAAAGCACCAAAACAAGTGGAGTTATTAAAGAATTTGATATCGAATTAATTCAAAAATTAACGGATACGTATAATTTTCAGGAAACTTATGTTGAGTTTGGTTCCTCTATACTAGATAAAGCAATTTCTATAAATTCTTCAATGAAACTCATGGATTTTTTTGCAACCATTAAATTAATGACTTCAGATTTACTCGGCACAGAAAAAAGTTTATTAAAAAAGCTTGAGAAAAATATTGATGAACTTAAAACTATACAGAGTTAGTATTCATAAAATATTCTGCGTTACGGGAAGCAAGAAGTTATTTACATGAAACAATTGATGTATTAGTTTTTGAATTTAACGAGGCAGGAGAATTAGTGAAAAAATTAATTGAAAAATAACAACTTAAAATAGAAGTATGGAAAAGGATGAAAGTATCATTGAATTAATAGCTGAAATAAATAAAGAAATTAGTGAAAACAAATATCTTTTGAAAGATTTTTGGGATGGAGATTTATGTGCTATTGGGTTTTCAGATTTAAATGAAGAAATATTGATTTATGTATCGACTTTCCAAAGAGAAAAAGGTCATTATTATGTTGAAATAGAAAAATCAAACAAAGAATTTCCCGATAAATATCATGTGTTAGATAAAAAAGATAAAATAGACTTTAAAGAATTAAAATCGATATTACAGAATTATCTTTAATCGTAGGGGAGATAACCAAAAATTTAATTACCAGATACTTGTATCGAAAATTATAAAATTTTCAATTAGATATCTCGTATGCTTGCATCGGGGTAGTTTATTTAAAAATAATCAATACTTTAAATGTAGTAAACACTTAAAGTATTGATAAAAATATTTAGTTAAATTTGGCTTAAACCACCATCAACTTCTAATTCAACTCCATTAATAAAAGAAGCATCATCAGAAGCTAAGAATAATGCTGTACTAGCAATTTCTTCAGATTTACCAAATCTACCTAATGGAACAGTTTGAGCAAAGCTTTTACCCATTTCTTCAACTACTTCTCCTGGTAAATTCATTTTACCATAAATAGGAGTTTCAATTGGTCCTGGTGCAATAGAATTTACACGAATTCCTCGATCTTTAACTTCAGAAGTTAATACACGAGAGTATGCTCTTAAAGCTCCTTTACTAGCAGAATATACTCCGAATCCATCAAATCCTTTTTGGTGTACAATTGAGTTTGTAAATAAAATAGAACCACCATCATTAATATGTGGAATTGCTTCTTTTGCAGCTAAAATAGGACCCTTTACATTAATATTAAATACCTCATTAAAGTGCTCTTCTGTAATTTCATTAGCTGCAGCTACAGGAGCTACACCAGCATTTAAAAATAAGACATCGATTTTACCAAACTTATCTACAGTTTCTTGTATTAATCTTTTATTGTCTTCTTGTTTTGCAACATCGGCAACAACAGTAATAAATTCACCAGTTAAATTTTCTGTAGCTTCTTGTAAAGCAGTTTCTCTACGACCAGATAATACAACTTTAGCACCTTCTTCTAAAAATAACTTTGCTGTAGCTAATCCGATACCACTGTTTGCACCTGTTATAACTGCTACTTTTCCTTGTAATTTGCTCATTTTAATAGTTAGATTTTTATTTGAAACAATCGTTTCAAATAAGATTAAAAAAAAAATTTATTCCAAGACAGAAAGTATTGTTTTTACAATACTTTTTAAATCTTTTTGATCATCTATTAAAACATTAGAAAGATTGAATCCTTGAAAGGCTGTCAACAAATAAATAGCATATTCATAAGCTGTTTTATTTTTATTTATAGAACCTCTTTCTTGACCTTTTTCTATAATGTCTTTAAACAATGTAATCATGCCATCATTATTCTGCTTTAGAAACGTATGAACTGTATCTTCTTGATTGGCCATTTCAGTGACACAGTTGTTTAGTAAACATCCGTTTTTATTATTAATGTTAGCATAAAATATTCGCTCTAAAGTTTTGACGTAACAATCATTTGAACAAAGAATATTGTGAATCTTTTCTTGAGATTCACATTGGTAACTTTTCAAACATAACATATACAAGTCTAACTTACTACCAAAAGTATTATAAATGCTAGATCTGTTTAATCCTGTAGCATTCACTAAATCTTGCATAGAAGTTAAACTGTAACTTTTTTGATGAAATACTTCAGTTACCTGTTTAATTACTTGTTTTTTATCAAATGTTTCTGTCTTTGGCATGTATTTGAAATGATCGTTTCAAAATTAATAGTTTTTTAGAAACTAAGAATAAATTAAATGTTAATTTTTTAATAAAGCGATTTCCTTACGTACAAAAAAGTAGGTAACAATGGTAGCCAACAAGTCAGAAATAGGGAAGGAGAACCATATTCCATCTAATCCATAAAAAATTGGAAGAATTAAAACAAAAGGAATTAAAAAGATAGATTGACGTAATAGAGTTAATATCAAAGCAGGTTTTGCTTTTCCTACAGCTTGAAAATATGAGGCTCCAACTAATTGAAATGCAATAAAAGGTGTGGCTAATAAAGTTGTTAAAATCGCATTTGGAGTTTGTTCTAATAATTGTTGATCGTTTGTGAATACAGTCGTCATTTCATAATTAAAGAAATATACTGCACCAAAAATAAAAATACACAGAATTGTTCCATATTTATTAGCTGTGTTTAAAACCTCTTTTACACGGTCGTACAAATTGGCTCCGTAATTATATCCAGCAATTGGTAAAAATCCTTGTACTATTCCAAATACAGGGAAAAAGATAAACATCATTAAACGGTTGATAATCCCAAAAACGGCTAACGAAGATTCATTTCCATACTTGTATAAAGAGTAATTCAATATAATTGTTAAAACACTAATAGTTCCTTGTCTAACTAGTGTAATACTTCCTAGAGAACTAACTTCAGATATAATTGCTTTATCAAACTTTAAATGATTTAAACGTATTTGTAAACTACTTTTTTTAGATAGTAAAAATCCAAGAATAAATAACCCACAGACAGCATAAGCAATAGAAGTTGCTAATCCAGCACCAAACATTCCCCAGCCAAATACTTTTATAAATAGTATATCTAAAATAATATTTGCAATAGCAGGTAAAATAAGAGCAATCATAGCATATGTTGGTTTTCCCAAAGCTCTAATAATTGGGTTTCCCATCATAGCATAAGCTAAAAACGGTACACCAATTATAATAATTCTGAAATAAGGAATTGCAGGTTCTAAAATATTACCATTTGCACCAAATAATTTTAAAACAGCTTCTTCAAAAATTAAACATAAAGCAACTAAAACTACTGATGTTATTGTTGTTAAACTTATTTGATTTCCAAATACTTTTTTAGCTTTTTCAATATTATCGGCTCCTAAAGCCAACGAAATAACTGAACTACCACCAATACCAATAGCCATTCCAATAGAAGAAATTAAAAATCCGATTGGTAACACAACGGTAATAGCAGCGATGGCTAAAACGCCAATCCATTGTCCAACAAAGATGGTATCTACAATCATGTTAATAGACATCACCAAAATACCAATTGCAGCAGGTACAGATTGTTTTAATAATAACTTGCTTACTTTTTCTGTAGAAAGTTCACTGGCAACTTGATTCATAATAGTAGAAATTAGGCTACAAATTAACGAAATAATAAGCTTTCTTACGTAAGTTTGTACTCATGAATTTAGATAAAGTTTTTACAACAACTAGAGTCGTAGTTTCAGAAGAAATAGATAACTTAAATCACGTAAATAATGTGGTTTATGTGCAATGGGTACAAGATATTGCAACATTACATTGGGAATATCTGGTTAAAGATATCAATGCAGCAGATGTAATCTGGGTACTTGTTAAACATGAAATTGATTATATAGGACAGGCAGTTTTAAATGATGAAATCACATTAAAAACTTGGGTTGGAGAAACTAAAGGCGTAAAATCTGTTCGCCATGTAGAGATCCTTAAAGAAGACAAATTATTGGCAAAATCTCAAACGACTTGGTGTTTGTTAAACAGCAAAACCTTACGTCCGACTAGAATTACAGAAGATATTTTTAATTTACTATCTCCGTCTTAATAAGACTATCTTTGCACTTTAAAAGAATTATATGTCTACATTCTCAGATTTAGGAGTCCGAAAAGATTTTATCAAAGGATTAAAAGAGTTGGGTATTAAAACTCCAACTGAAGTCCAAGAAAAAACAATTCCTTTTTTGTTACAAGCAAATACCGATTTTATTGGATTAGCGCAAACAGGAACAGGAAAAACAGCAGCCTTCGGATTACCAATTTTACATCAAATAAAGCCAAATTCAGATACCATTCAAGCGTTGATTTTATCACCAACAAGAGAATTGGTCCAACAAATAAAAAAGCAACTTTTTAAGTTTACAAAGTATGTAGATCATAAAATTTTTGTTGAAGCTGTTTATGGAGGAGAAAAAATTGATAGGCAAATTAAAAACCTACAACGAACTACACATATTGTTGTGGCAACTCCGGGTAGACTTATCGATTTAATAGAAAGAGGAGAAATCGACCTAAAAAATATAAAGACTTTAGTTTTAGATGAAGCTGATGAAATGTTAAGTATGGGATTCAAGTTAGAAATCAATAGAATTTTAAAATATACTTCTGGAGAAAGAAATACTTGGTTGTTTTCTGCCACAATGCCTGATGAAATTAAAAGGATTGTAAAAAACTACATGAATATAAATGCAAAACGTGTAGAAATTAATCCAGCTTCTATAGTTAATGAGAATATCACACATTATTATTCTGTAGTTACTTCAGCTAATAAAACTGAGGCAATTGTATCTTTTTTAGAAGGGAGACAAGATGAACGCGGAATTATCTTCGCAAGAACAAAAGCAGGAGCTAGAAAACTAACCACTGAATTATCTGAAGAAGGTTTTACTGTAGATGTTTTAGAAGGTGATATGAAGCAAATAGAGAGAGATAAAGTAATGCGTGCATTCAAAAACCAGTCATTACAATACTTAATTGCTACTGATGTTGCTGCTAGAGGAATAGATGTACAGAACTTAAATTTTGTAATTCATCATAAACTGCCAGAAAAGTTAGAATATTATACACACAGAAGTGGTAGAACTGCAAGAGGTGGAAATAGAGGAATTTCACAAGCTTTTATAGCAGCAAATGAAATAGAACATATTCATCAAATTCAAAAGAAACTAAATATTCAATTTATTAAAAAGTAAGTCTCTGTTTTAAATTATGGATGTCATTTACATCATAGATATTCTAGGAACCTTTGCATTTGCTATTAGTGGAGCTTTGGTAGCATCAAAGAAAGATTTTGATTTATTTGGTGTTATCATTTTAGCTTTTGTAACTGCTGTTGGTGGTGGAATGTTAAGAGATGTATTAATAAATGCGCATCCTATAAATTGGATTGGAGATTTAAATTATATAAAAACAATTGCAGTAGCAGTTGTTTTTACTTTTCTTTTTAAACGTAGCATAGAACCACTAAGAAAAACATTCTTTCTATTCGATACTATTGGAATAAGTATTTTTACTTTATTAGGTTTACAAAAAGGATTGAGTTATGATTTGCCTTCAGTTGTTGCGATAATTATGGGAATGGTTTCAGCTGTCTTTGGTGGCGTAATACGTGATGTACTAACTAGGGAAGTACCTTTAATTTTTAAGAAAGAAATTTATGCCTCTGCTTGTTTAGCAGGAGGCTTAGTGTATTTATTGTTGAAAAATTTAGATGTTGATGAAAATTTTAATTTTATATTTTCAGCAGCTATAATCATTTTAATAAGAACACTTTCTGTAATATATAAGTTAGAATTACCTAAAATTAAAGAATAGTTTTTAAATTGCTTTAAAATCGAGTTTCGTATGAAAAAAATAACCTTTTTAATTTCGTTTTTTTTATTGATACTATCTTTTTCTCAAGAAAAAAAGTTACCAGAAGGTTGGGATAAAATATTATTAGAAGGTGAAATAGCATACATGAATTTAATCACAGGAGATGTTTCTACAGAGTTTCCTAAAGAAAAAGCAGTCAAGCCTAAAAAAGTAAAAGAATACGACCCTACGATAACACATACAGTTAAAAAAGGAGAAACATTGAGTATAATAGCTAGAAAATATAAAATGCCATTAGCTCAGCTCTACAGGTTAAATAGTTTGGTAGATTTTGATACTATAGAAATTGGTGACAAAATTGTTATAGGTTATGAAGAAAATACTTCAAAAAATAATATAAAAACTTTCAACAAAGAATTAGAAAAAAACGATAACACATCTAATTTTCATATAGTAGCATCAGGTGAAACACTGTACAGTATATCTAAACGTTACAAAATTAGTGTATTGACATTGAAAAACAAAAACAATCTTTCTTCAAATGTTATTTTTATAGGTCAAAAATTAATAATTAAATAATTTAATTGTTAAATTATTGTGTTTTAAATATGTTTACTATTGTTTTTGTTTGGAATAATGTAAATTAAACTCGTCTATACTTTTTGGTTATTCATCGATGTTTACTTGTAGGAATAGTATTATAAAATATTAAAATAGTATAACTTCACTATATTTAGGTATGTAAATTTTCAATCCCCTGTATTATGTATTATAAGTTATTAATAGTATCCCTATTTATTTATTTTCAAGCGTTTTCGCAATCTAACGAGACTTGTGATAGCCCAAATGATGAACCTACACTAGATCTTAATAGTATTACTAAATGTTCTATTAAAGAATCTAAAGACAATGCTATACAAAAAGTATCTGTTCAAGTTACTTCAAGGAAAAGGGTTGTAAGAAAAAGAGATGCAGCATCAGGTGTAATGACAAATGACTACACACACAAGTTAGCAAGTATTAAAAAGAAAGCAGCTATAATAGATAATATAAATTTTAATAATGCTGGAGGTTTAAAAATTATTCCTTTTAATTATGTAGATGAAATTCCTCTTTTCAAAGAATGTGAAAGTGCACCAATATATAAACAAGAAAAGTGTTTTAAACAAAAAATATCAAAACACATACAAAAACATATTAAATATCCAGAAAATTCTTATGATAGAGGTATTCAAGGTAGAGTAATAGTACAATTTACAATACAGAAAGATGGTAGTATAGGAAAAATGAATATCGTTTCACCGTACAAAGGAGAAGAACTAGGTAAAGAAGCAGAAAGAATCATTAAAAAATTACCAAAATTTATACCTGGAAAACACGCAGGTAAAGATGTAATTGTTAAATATGGTTTACCAATAACATTTAAAATACCTGGTGTTAAACCTACAAATATTAAAAAAGTTTCTAAAGCTGTAGTTGTTAATGATGCAATATATGGATTTGCTGATGTACAAGAATTACCTAAATTTAAATCTTGTAACGATGCTACATTAAATTGTTTCAACAAAAGATTAGTGCAACATATCCAAGATCACTTTGCTTACCCTGAAAGTGCAATTGATAATAACATTCAAGGAAAAGTAAATATTAGCTTTATCATTAATACTAAAGGAGAAGTTGTTAATGTTATAGCTAAAGGACCTGCTAATGGTAAAGTATTGGAAGTTTCTGCAAAAAAATTAGTACAAAAATTACCAGGTTTTAAAGCAGCCGTAAAAAATGGTAAAAATGTAAATACAAAATATAGTTTCCCTATCGAGTATAAATTAAACTAAACATCAGGACTTTAGTCATAAAAAAACCACCTTTTTGGTGGTTTTTTTGTTTTTTGCGAGCCACTTATCGATATAAAACGTTCATTCATCGATTTAATGTTTGTTTTTTTAGTAAAAAAGATGTTAAAAAAAAATAAAATTCGTATTTTGTGTATGTAAGTTTTTAATATAATACAACCATGTACAAAAAAAGCATATTATTAATTTTTTTGTTTACACTCACTAAAACGTTTGCGCAATCTAATGAAACTTGCGACACCCCTAATGATACACCTGTCCTAGATTTAAACAGTATTACTAAATGTTCAATACAAGATTCTAAAGATAAAAAAACAAAAAAAGTAAAAGTACAAGTATCTACAAGGAGAAGAGTTGTGAGAAAAAGAGATGCAGTCTCTGGAGTAGTTACAAACGATTATACGCACAAGTTAGCCAGTGTAAAGAAAAAAGCAGCAATTGTCAATAGCATTGATGTTGAAAATTCTAAAAACATTAAGGTAATTCCTTTTAATTATGTTGAAGAAATACCTTTATTCAAAAAATGTGAACGAGTAGCTTTAAGTAAACAAGATAAATGTTTTAAGCAAGCGATGAATTCTCATGTAAAAAAGCATTTTAAGTATCCAGCTAACTCTTTTGACGATGGAATTCAAGGTAGGGTATTGGTACAATTTACCATTAATACTGATGGAACTGTTGGTAAGATGAATATTATTACTCCGTATAAAGGTGAAGAGTTAGGAGATGAGGCTAGAAGAATAATTAGTAAGTTGCCAAAGTTTATTCCAGCAAAACATTCAGGAGTAAAAGTCCCTGTTAAATATGGTTTGCCAATAACATTTAAAATACCAGGCGTAGCGAGAACAAACATTAGAACTAAAAAGGAGAGAGCAAACATTGTTAAAACAGAAGTTTTTGAATTTTCTAATGTAGATCAATTACCTAAATTTAAAACTTGTAAAGCTTCTAGTTTAGATTGTTTTGCTCAAGAGTTAGTAAAGCACATACAAAATAACTTTGCGTATCCTGAAAAAGCAGTAAATGAAAACATTGAAGGTAGAGTAAATATTAGTTTTATTATTAATACTAGGGGAGAAGTAGTTAATGTTGTTGCTAAGGGTGCTAATAATGGTAAAATACTAGAAGAATCTGCGATAAGTTTGGTAGGTAAACTACCTGATTTTATTCCTGCAGTAAAAAATGGTAAAAATGTAAATACAAAATATACGTTTCCTATAGATTATAAGTTAGACGAATAAAACTGATTTATTTGATATAAATTATATGCAATAAAAAAATCATCCTATTGGATGATTTTTTTATTGCTATTATCTTGATTATTAATCATTTTATATAAAGAAGCCTTTGACTTTAAAAGTTTGTTTATGGTATCTATTAATTTTAAACGAGTTTCTATTAATTTAACTTCTCTATAGTTTATTCTAAATAGAGAACCTTCTCCCAAAATAAACATTCTTTCTTCGGCTTTCACTAATTTTTGATAATCTACAACTAGGTTAGTTAGTATTTTACTTTGCTTATCAGTAGATGAAATTTCATTGTCAATGCTTCTCATTTTATTGTTTAAGTCCATTTTATTGGCAGAAATAACGAAATCAATATCTTGAAGTTTAAGTTTAGCTAATTTTAATTCAGCTCGTTCTTTTCTCAAAAATAAAGGAATGTAAACATTTAATCCGCCTTTATAATTATTAGTGTCAAAATTAACAAGTTCATTAACTTTTGGTGTCAAGAAATTATACTCTAAATCAATTCTTGGTAATAAATTATTGAATTTTAAACGTTTATTTACAAGTAAACTTTCTTTCTTATAGTTTAAAGATTTCATTTTTAAATGATTATTTACATTTAAATTCGATATGATTTCATTATTAATATTTAATGAAGCATCGATAGAAGTCAATGTACCAGCGTCTGGTATAATGTTATCTTCTAACTCTAGAGGAAGGTTATCTTCTAACCATAAAAAATTAGCGAGTTTTAACTTCGACTTTATATACACTAGTTTAGCTTTTTCAAGGTCTAATTGTCTACTTTTAAAATTGATGTTAGCTTCTAATGTATCAACAGCTGGTTTATCTCCCGCTTCAAAACTCTTTTTTACAATTTCAAGTCTACTTGTTGCATTTTTTAAGAAGTCGTCATAAGTATTTTGAGTTTCAAAATTCTTTAACCATTCAAAATAAGTAACAATTGCATCGTAAAGAATATCATTAACTAAAAGTCTTTGTTTTGCATTAGCTTGTTGCGTATATAATTTAGCCTGTTTTAAGGTGGCCATTCTAGTGTTCATTAACAATCCTCTAGCTAAAGAGACTGATACTCCTGCACTATAAAGACCTTGTTCAGGAACATTAGCTTCTGGATTTAAGAAAATACCAGTATTTTTTTCATAATTCGCTTTAAATTCAACTCCGTACCAAGTTGGAATTTTAAAAGTGGTATTTAACTTATCATAATATTCCGTTTTTTTAAATTTCTTCCGATCATAATCCACAGAAATTTTAGGGTCAAAAGCGCCACGAGCTTTTAAAAGTTTTATTTCACCTTCCGAGCTAACTAATTTAGCTTGTTTTACAATAGGATGAAACTCTTTTACATACCCAATGTACTCAGATAATGACAAAACATTATTCTGGCTAAATAAGCTTATAAAACTTATAAAGTAGCATACTATGAATAGTTTTTTCATGGTTATTTTTTTAACTTTTTAAGTTTACTTTTTTCTACTTTTTTACCATTTTGAGGTTGGTAAAAGTTAGGCGGGAAACTATTAATCTGTCTCCAGATTTCAAACCAAATACGCACATTATCTAATAAAGCAATTGTCTTAGCACCAGAACCTACACGAATTGCTTTTGGCCATGGTTCAGCATCTTTATTGGGAGCTAACAAAACACGGTACATGCCATTATCACTAATAAAATTTTCTATAGCAACAACCTTTGCTCCGTAAGTACCATATGATAGATTTGGCCATCCGCTAAATACAATGGCAGGCCATCCATCGAATTGTACACGAACATCTTCACCAATATGTACTAAAGGTAAATCGATAGGTCTTACATACATTTCTACAGCTAATTCATAATTTGCAGGCATGATACCTACCAATTGCTCACCTTCTTTAAATGTTTCTCCAATTCCAGATTTAATGGCTTTATTGATAAAACCATCTTGAGGGGCAGTAATATATAATAGACTACTTCTTTTGGTATAGTTAGCAACACTTGTTTCTAATTTTGAAACTTGAACTTCCGTATCTAAAGTTGCTGATTTTGCAGTGAACAAGCTGCTTCTAGCTTTTGATAATTTATCTTGATAGGTTGCATTCAATGTAGAAATTGCCAATCGGGTATTTATAACATTATTTTGAGAAGTTAAATACTTGTTTTCTTGTGAAATTAATTTTGCATTAGCTTCTTGAAATTTAGCACGTTTTTCTTCAACATCTTTTACCGCTTTTAGTCCTTCTTTTTGTAAACTTATAGCACGATTTAATTGTATCTCAGCAATATTTTGTTTTGTTTTTACAGCTTCTAAATCAATACTATCACTTTTTACCTTTAAGTATGCCTGCGTTAGCTTATTTTTTGCTTGCTCTAACTTTAAAACTCGTTCATTTTGTAAAGCTTTAATTTGGTTTTCTAGAGCAATAACTTTGTTTTTATAAGCATCTATAGATTGTGTTTTAATGTTCAACTGATCTTGTGTACGTCGAGCAAGTTGATTGTCGAAGTATTCACTTTTCACTTCAGAAATTCTTAAAATTGTATCACCTTGCTTTACAAAATCACCTTCTTGCACATACCATTGCTCAATTCTACCAGGAATTTGAGATTGTAATGTTTGTGGCCTTTGATTCGGTCGTAACGTTGTTACATTTCCCTTACTAGAAATATTTTGCGTCCATGGTAAGAATAAAATAATTACTAGTATAATAGAAAAAGCTAAAAGAAATTTTTTGAATTTCTTATGGTATTCTATTGAAAAAATATGTCTACCAGATTTATATTTAGTAATATCTATATCATTAGATATTGAGTTTTTAGAAATATTAAGCATAGCTGTTTATTATTAATTTCCCGTTTTCTAAACAAAGATGTTTTTTACATTTAGCTTTCCAAGTCTTGTCATTACTTACTACGACTAATCCCCAAGGTCTTTTAGGATCTGTTATAAAATCAACAATTCGTTTTACTTCATGAACTTTTAATTGATAAACAGGGTCTTCTAATATTAATAGTTTTGGTTTTTTTGCAATAGCTCTAGCTAATATTATTTTTTTATTGATAGAATAGGCAACTTGTCTTCCTTCAGGTTCTATAATAGTATTTAAACCTTTAGGTTGTAGTTTAAGAAAATCTGTTAATCCTACAATTTCAAAAATTTCATAGATTTCTTCATCAGAAATACTAGGGTCATTCAATGTAATGTTCTCTCTAATTGTAGCTTCAAAAGGAGTTTCATTTAAAAAGGAAATACCAAGTTTAGATCTGTAATCTTTTATGTTTAAACTATCTATAGATAGGTTGTTAACCAAAATATTACCAGACGTAGGCTCTATTAATCCAGGTAATAAACGTAAAAAACTCGCTTTACTGGATACACTTAGTCCTTCTATTAAAATTCGATCTTTTTGATTAATTTCAAAAGAGACATCACTTAAAATAGATTCCTGTCTATTTGATACTTGGTAGGTAACATTTTCTAAAGAAATGTTTAAGTCCTTGTTAAGTATTTCTCCATTCTGATTTTCATTAGCCATATCAGAAACTTGTCCTATTTTTTCTATAGATGTCAAAACATCATAAAAAGACTCCAAACCTAAAATTAATTTTTCAACAGAATTAATGACAAGGATTACAATAATTTCAGCAGCAACAAATTGTCCAATATTCATTTGTTGTTTCAAAACAAGAAAACCACCAATTAATAATAATCCTGCAGTTACTAGTATTTTAAAACTTATCATTTGAATAAATTGTAATACTAAAATTTTGAAATGACTTTCTCTAGATTGTAAATAATCATTAACAAGCATATCATTTTTTTGGAGTACAAGGCTTGTTTTACCAGATAATTTAAAACTTATTACAGATCTAGCTACTTCTTGAAGCCAATGAGCAACCCGATACTTATTTTTAGATTCATCTAAGCTTGTTTCTATACCTCTTTGAGAAGTAAACTTAAAAATTACATACATTAACACAAGTAAAAGAACCCCGAAAATGATAAAAAATGGATGATAAAATGATAATAGAAAAATTGCAAAAATAACCTGTAAGAATGCAGAAGGTACATCAATTAAGATTTTAGATAATCCTTTTTGAATAGTTAAGGTGTCAAAAAAACGGTTCGCTAATTCAGGTAGATAAAAACGTTCTAATTCTTTCATTTTTATCTTTGGAAATCGATAACTTAATTCAAAAGAAGCTCTAGTAAAAATACGTTGCTGAATTGTTTCTATAATACGTAATTGCATTAATTTTAATATTCCAGAAAAAGCAACCCCTAAGGTAACTAGGAATACTAAAACTATCCAAGATGCAGAAACCTGTGCACCTTGTAATAAATTTATAATAGCCTGAATACCAAGTGGAAGAGAAAGTGCTACAACCCCTTCAAAAACGGCGAAATAAGCGATTTGAAATATGTCCTTACGCTCTAATTGAACAAGTCCAATAAAGCGTTTCCATGGCGTTAAAGATTTAGAGGTCATTAGCTAAGTGTTTTTGTAACAAGGTGTATGTAAAATTGCGTTGGTGTAACCAATTCATTGCAATTGGTGATCGTTGTAAAATGGTGTTTCATAAATTGTTGGTGTAATGCACCTTCAGTAACTGAACTTGCTAAACTTAAAGGAAATTCATATTTAGTATTGTATTCAGAGATAATGTCAGCTAATCTTCTTACCACTCTTTTATAGGGTAAGAAATACCCTTGCTTATTTTCTGAGTCAACACTTTTAGTTAAATATGATTTTGAATTTTCATTAATAATAATTTTGTTTAACAAAACTTCATTAATATGTGAGAAGTTTTGATCTTCTTTGGTTGTTCTTGTAACTATTTCTATAGCTTTTACTAGTTTTTCTTTACTTTCTTTAATACTAAAGGTTTCAATTACCAATTGGTATTCTAACCATCTCCAATACCAAGAACTTAGGTATATCAATAACTTGTGTTTACTTTCAAAATACCGATATATCGAACTTTCATTGGAGCCGATTAACGATCCTAATTTTTTGAAATTAAAACTTTCAAAACCAATTTCATCGATTAAAATGATACTGTTTTGCACTATTTTTTTACCTAATTCAGAGGATTCTGGATTCTTCAAATAAATCCCTTCAGGCACCTCAATCTTAATGTTTGAAAGTAATTTATCCACTTTTAATTGTTTTGAATGCAAAGATAATAGTATTACTATTAAAATAAAGTTAAAAAAACATTATTGTTTAATTTTTTTATTTTTTAGTTAAACAAAATATAAGTATCTTTGAAATGGTAAAATTTCAATCGTACAATTTCATGGCTAAAAAGAAAAACATTACACAGTTAGACATTATTTCAATGTATATGGATTATGTGTTAGAACATAATGAAGACCCTAAATCTGTATACAAGTTTGCAAAAGAGAATAATTTCGAAGAGCAGTTATTTTACAACAGTTTTGCTTCATTCGAAGCAATTAAAAAATCAATATTCACAGTTTTCTTTGAAAATACATTAGCATTATTGCATAAGAGCGAAGAGTTTGAAACTTTTGATGCAAGGAATCAACTATTAAGTTTTTACTTCACCTTTTTCGAAAACTTAACCGCTAATAGAAGTTATGTGGTATATGCTTTATCAGGGCAAGGTAACAAGCTAAAAACACTAAGTATTTTAAGTGGTTTAAGAACTCATTTTAAAAAGTTTATTGATACACTTAATATTGAAAAACTGGAGTTAAAACAAGAGCGTTTAGAGAAGTTTCAAGACAAAGCAATTAATGAAAGTGCATGGATTCAATTAATAATGACTATGCAGTTTTGGTTAAATGATACATCGTCTTCTTTCGAGAAAACAGATGTGTTTATAGAGAAATCGGTTAATGCAAGTTTCGATGTTTTAAACATCGCTCCTGTAAAAAGCGTAATTGATTTCGGTAAATTTTTATTTAAAGAAAAGATGATGAAGTAATTTATGAAGACAATAGATAACATACCTACATCTAAAATACAAAGAGCTACTAAATTGGTACAAACTGGTGCTAAAGTAGGAGTAAATTATTTAAAGTATTATGGTAGTAAATTGGTAAATGGAGAAGAAGAAGCAAAAGAGCAGTTGAATAAAGACAATGCTGAAGACATTTATAACGGATTAAAGCAATTAAAAGGAAGTGCTTTAAAAGTTGCACAAATGTTAAGTATGGAAAAAGGTATTTTACCACAAGCCTATGTGGAGCAATTTTCCTTATCACAATTTTCAGTTCCGCCTTTATCTGCTCCGTTAGTAAAAAAAACATTCAAAAATTACTTCGGAAAATATCCTAGTGAGCTTTTTGATACGTTTAATTTAAATGCTGTAAGTGGAGCCAGTATTGGTCAGGTTCATTTGGCTGAAAAAGATGGAAAGAAATATGCAGTAAAGATTCAATATCCTGGAGTTGCAGAAAGTATTTCTACAGATTTAGCTTTAGTAAAACCCATAGCAATTAAGATGTTTAACATCCGTGGAAAGGATAGCGATAAGTATTTTAAAGAGGTTGAAAATAAGCTGATTGAAGAAACTAACTATATTTTAGAAGTTGAGCAAAGTCAGGCTGTTGTAGATGCTTGTAAGCATATCAAAAACTTAAAGTTTCCAAATTATTATAAAGAATTTTCTTCAGATCGAATTATTACGATGGATTGGATGGATGGCGTTCATCTTTCTGAATTTACTAGTTCGAATACAGATCAAGATAAAGCGAATGAATTAGGTCAGGCGTTATGGGATTTTTATATGTATCAAATGCATATTATTAAAAAAGTACATGCCGATCCACATCCTGGAAACTTCTTAGTTTCAAAGGACAATAATCTAATTGTGCTTGATTTTGGTTGTATGAAACAAGTTCCTGAAGAGTTTTATAAGCCTTATTTCGAATTAGCTAAAAAAGAAAGCATTTCTGATCCAGTATTCTTCGAGAAGAAACTATATGAATTAGAGATTCTTAGAGAAGATGATAGTCCAGAAGAATTAGCTTTCTTTAAAGAAATGTTCCATGAAATGTTGAGTTTATTCACACAACCATTTCACACAAAAGAATTCGATTTTTCGAATGAAGAGTTCTTTGGCAAAATCACTGATTTAGGAACAAAGTATGCTAAGAATACTGAACTCAGGAATATGAATGGAAATAGGGGGTCTAAGCATTTTATTTATATCAACAGAACATTCTTCGGGCTTTATAATTTGATGCACGATTTAAAAGCAAAGAATATCAAGATTAACAATTTCGAACAGTATAAAGATGTTTTTTAAAAAAGAGGATATAAGTGGATTTGATCATATTTATAAGATCAATTTGATGAATAGTTTATCAGGTTATAAATCTGCGAATTTAATAGGAAGTATTTCTCCTGATGGTGAAGAAAATGTTGCTGTATTCAGCTCGATAGTTCACTTGGGATCTAATCCACCCTTATTAGGATTTATTTTACGTCCTACAACTGTTCCGAGAAATACGTATGAAAATATTAAGGAAACAGGTTTTTATACGGTGAATCATATCACGAAAAGTATCACTGAAGATGCGCATCATTCATCAGCTAAATATCCTAAAGGAGTCTCAGAGTTCGAAATGACAAATTTAACTCCAGAATATAAAAACAATTTTATAGCTCCTTTTGTACAAGAATCACCTGTACAAATAGGAATGAAATATTTAGAAGAATATTACATCAAAGCAAATGATACAATTATGTTGGTTGGTCAAATTCAATTTTTTGAAGTTGAAGATCATATGTTACAAGAAGATGGATTTTTAAATTTATCTAAAGGAAACGTAGCAACGATAAACGGATTGGATGGATATGCAATTCCGAATTTATTTACGAGATACGAATATCAGCGTCCAAAAAAGGCAGTAGAAAAATTATAGCATGAAGATTTTAATCACAGGTACAACAGGTTATATCGCAAAAAGATTAGTACTGAAACTATTAGAAGATGGTCATCAGTTGGTCTGTTGTGTCCGTGATTTACATCGAATTCCAGACGAAATAGAGTATAAAGATGGCATTGAGTTTATCAAAGTAGACTTTTTAGAAGATAATCTAGAAGCTTTTCCAGAAGATATTGATGTTGCTTATTATTTGATTCATTCTATGTCTACAACAGCTACAAATTTTGAGGATTTAGAAAAAAGATGTGCTCAGAGTTTTAAATCGTTGGTAGAAAAAACGAATTGTAAGCAAGTAATTTACTTAAGTGGAATTGTAAATGATGATTCTTTATCTAAACATTTAAAATCTAGATTAGAAGTTGAAAAAGCTTTGAAATCTAATGAATATGCTTTAACAACATTTCGAGCAGGAATTATAGTAGGAAGTGGAAGCGCTTCTTTCGAAATCATAAGAGACATTGTAGAGAAGTTACCTTTAATGATAACACCAAAATGGTTAAATACCCGTACACAACCTATAGCAATTAGAGATGTGCTAAGTTTTCTTGTAAATGGTTTAGGAAACATAGAAGTGTACAATAAGTCATTTGATATTTGTGGACCAGAGATTCTTACTTATAAAGAAATGCTATTGCAATTTGCAAAAGTAAGAGGTCTAAAAAGATACATTTTTACATTACCAGTGTTATCACCTCGAATGTCTTCGTATTGGTTGTATTTCGTTACTTCTACGTCATTTAACTTGGCAAAAGCATTAGTGGATAGTATGAAAGTTGAAGTAGTTGCTAAACCAAGTAATATTAATAAAATACTAAATGTATCACCTATTCAATATAGACAAGCCGTTAATTTAGCATTTCAAAAAATAGAGCAGAATGCCGTAGTCTCAAGCTGGAAAGATGCTATAAGTAGTGGTGTATTTAACGATCAATTAAATAATCATGTTCGAATTCCACAATTTGGTTGTTTTAAAGACGTACGATCAAGAAAAATCGTAGATGAAGATTTTACAATAGATAAAATTTGGTCTATTGGAGGAGAAAATGGTTGGTATAGTTACAACTGGCTATGGCGTATTCGAGGTTATGTAGATAAGATTTTTGGAGGAGTAGGTTTACGAAGAGGAAGAACGCATAACACATATTTAGAGCCAGGAGACCCGTTAGATTTCTGGAGAGTTTTATTGGCTGATAAAGAACAGAAACGTTTGCTATTATTTGCTGAAATGAAATTGCCAGGTGAAGCTTGGTTAGAGTTTAAAATTGTAAAAAATCAACTATTTCAAAGAGCAGTATTTCGACCAAAAGGATTATTAGGAAGATTGTATTGGTATTCCGTTTTACCATTTCATGCTTTTGTTTTTAAAGGAATGATCAATGCCTTGGTATATCAGAAATGAGAGGAGTAAAAAAACAACATTTACCCACTAAAATTTGTCCGGTTTGCGAACGACCATTTACATGGAGAAAAAAATGGGAAAAGAACTGGGAAAACGTAAAATATTGTAGTAAAAAATGCAGCAAGATAAAACAGCAATAGTCTGGTTTACAAATACGCTAAGAACGCGTGATAATAAAGCTTTATATGAAGCAATTTCTAAATATAATAGAGTTATTGCTGTATACTGTTTCGACAAATCTATGTTTGAAACCCAACAATTTGGTTTTAAAAAAACAGAGAAATACAGAGCAAAATTTTTGATAGAATCAGTTACTGATGTATCAAACCAATTAAAAGAATTAAACGTACCTATTTATATACATCATGAGCATCCGCATGTAATTTTACCATTGTTTTGTCTGACTCACAACGCGGATGCTCTCCTTTATCAAAAAGAATTTACGCAAGAAGAAACATCAGAAATTAATCGAGTACTAGATAAACTTCCTGATACTGTTCATATCGAAAGTTTTTACGATCAGTTTCTGTATCATCCAGAAGATATTCCAATAGATATTAAATCTATTCCAGAGGTTTTTACTGTTTTCAGAAAAAGAGTAGAGAAATATGCTACAATTCGAGAGGAACTGATTCCAGTAGCAATGCCAAAAGAGAATTATCATACGAATGACACAAAAGTGCCAACTTTACAAGAATTAGGTTATCATGATTTTGAAGTTCCAGTTAAAACTGCTTTTCCTTTTAAAGGAGGAGAAATTTCAGCTTTTGAGCGTTTAAATTCGTATTTCTTTTCGTCAAAAAAGTTATCGTATTACAAGAAAACTAGAAATGGTTTAATAGGAGTTGATTATAGTTCAAAATTCTCTCCTTGGTTGGCTCACGGCTGTATTTCAGCAAAGTCAATTTACTGGGAAGTAAAAAAATATGAAAAACAATTCGGAAGTAATCAGTCTACCTATTGGTTGATTTTTGAATTGATTTGGCGCGACTATTTTAAATATTTATCACTAAAACATGAAAATAATTTATTCAAGTTAGAAGGAATAAAGGAACTATCATATTCATGGAAAAACAACGAAAGATTAATTCAAAATTGGATTAATGGAGAAACCAATGAACCTTTCGTAAATGCCAACATGATAGAATTAAAAGAAACAGGTTGGATGAGTAATAGAGGTCGACAAAACGTGGCTTCATATTTTGCAAAAGAACTGTTGTTAGATTGGAGAATTGGTGCGGCGTATTTCGAAAGTATGCTAATTGATTACGATGTACATAGTAATTACGGAAATTGGCAGTATGTATCTGGCGTTGGAAATGATCCAAGAGATAGAAAGTTTAATGTACAACTACAAGCGGAACGATATGATGCGAATGGTAAATATCAGCAAATGTGGTTACAACCAACCTTGTTTTAATGAAAGCAGTAAGTATTATTTTTCCGCATCAGTTATTTAAAAGTACAACGCATATTCCAAAAGAAAATGACGTGTATATAGTTGAGGAATATTTATTCTTCAAACAATATAAATTTCACAAGCAAAAACTAGCTTTTCATAGAGCTACAATGCAATTTTATAAAGACTTTTTAAATGAAAAAGGATATCAAGTTACTTATGTAGAAAGCACATCTGAAATTTCAGATATTAGAAAGTTACTACCACAATTAATTTCAAAAGGATGTAAACAACTTTATTTTATAAATCCTACTGATAATTGGCTAGAAAAGAGAATTCATGAATTTGAAAATGATATTGAATTAATTGAAATAGACAATTCGTTATTTATTAATACTAAAGATGAATTAACTTCTTTTTTTAAAGCTTCTAAAAAGAAGTTTTTTCAGACTTCTTTCTATAAAAAGGAACGTTTAAGTAGAAATATTTTAATCAAAAACGAACAACCAGTAGGAGGAAAGTGGACTTTCGATACCGATAATAGAAAGAAATATCCAAAAGGTAAAACTCCGCCACAAATTGAATTTCCTAAGGCTAACACATATTATTTAGAAGCTAGGAAATATATTGAAGAAAATTTTTCAGACGCTTTAGGAGAAATTGATAAGGAACAATTATATCCATCTACTTTTGAAGAATCAGAAAATTGGTTAGAACAATTTTTTGAAGTTCGTTTTCATGAATTTGGAATTTATGAAGATGCTATTGTAAAGGACAAACATTTCTTGAATCATAGTATTTTATCACCATTAATTAATGTTGGATTGTTATCTCCTTTGAAAGTAATTAAAAAGACAATTGATTATGCTGCTAAACATGAAATTCCGATTAATTCTTTAGAAGGCTTTGTACGTCAAATATTAGGATGGCGCGAGTTTATCCGTGGAATTTATGAAGTGAAAGGAAAAGAAGAACGGACAAAGAATTTTTGGAATCATTCCAGAAAAATACCAGCTTCTTTTTATGATGGAACTACAGGAATTTTACCAATTGATACCACAATAAAAAAGATCTTAAAAACAGGATATGCACATCATATTGAACGCTTAATGATTTTAGGGAATTTTATGTTGTTGTGTGAGTTCGATCCAGATGAAGTGTATCGTTGGTTTATGGAGTTGTTTATCGATGCTTACGACTGGGTAATGGTACCGAATGTTTACGGAATGAGCTTATTTGCAGATGGAGGATTAATGTCCACTAAACCATACATAAGTAGTAGTAATTACATCAAAAAAATGAGTGATTACCCGAATGGTGAATGGCAAAAGATTTGGGACGGATTGTTTTGGAGATTTATGAATACAAACCGAGAATTTTTATCCAAAAATCCGCGTTTAAATATGTTAATTCGAAATTTAGATAAAATGGGAGTTGAGAAGAGAGAAGCGCATTTTTCTAATGCTGAACATTTTCTTGATAACCTAGATAATAAAAAAGAATTTCAACTGAACTTATTATAATAAGTAAATATGATAATAATGGTTTTAAATAAAATTAATAACGTCAATCTGAACTTGTTTCAGATTCACATTATGAGGTTTCGAAATACTGAAATAAATTCAACACAGGTAAATTAGGAATGACGTTAGGTTTGTATGAGCCATTATATTCAAATATTCACAAAACGAAAATTTGAAAAATATGAAGAAAAGAGAAGACATAGCAGTAGTTTGGTTAAAGAGAGATTTGAGATTGCAAGACAATGAGGCGATAACAAATGCGCTAAACTCAGGAAAAAGAATATTGCTATTATTTGTTTTTGAAAACCTATTGATAAATGACGATCATTATAGTCAACGTCATTGGGATTTTATAAAGCAATCATTAGTTGATATTAATACAGAATTGAAAGAATATAACACTAAAATTCTAGCTGTTAATGGTGAAATTTTTGCAGTTTTTAATCAGTTATTGAATCATTATAATATCACAGATGTTTTTTCACATCAAGAAACAGGCTTATTAGTTACTTTCAATAGAGATAAAGAATTTGCACGTTATTGTAGAAACAATTCCATTGAATGGAAAGAGAACATAAATAACGGAGTTTTAAGAGGTTTATTAAATCGAGAAGATTGGTTTGATAAATGGGAAAGTTATATGTATCAAGATATTTTACCTTTTGATGCAGATAAAGAAGATTTCATAAGTACTTCGGAAATTAACAGAATTTCAGATTACTTTCATACTACTGATTTAGTTACTGGAGATACTTCTAATTTTCAGCAAGGCGGAAGAACTATAGCATGGAAATATGCAAATACGTTTTTTGAAAAACGTCATGAAAACTACATGTATCACATTTCAAAACCAGAAGCCTCGCGAAGTAGTTGTAGCAGACTATCTCCATATATAGCATGGGGAAATGTATCGATACGAGAAGTATTCCAGAAAGCAAAAGCTGTTAAAGATGAATCTGAACATAAGCGTCATTTAGAGGCGTTTATTTCTCGTTTACGTTGGCAAGCACATTTCATTCAAAAGTTTGAAATGGAATGTACGATGGAAAATGCTAGTATTAATAAAGGTTTTCACAAGCTAAAAAAATCAATTTCTGAATCGTATAAAACGGCTTGGGAAGAAGGAAACACAGGTTTTCCTTTAGTTGATGCTTCTATGCGTTGTTTAAATGAAACAGGATTTATTAATTTCAGAATGCGAGCTATGTTGGTTTCTTTCTTTACACATATTTTATGGCAGCCTTGGCAAGAAGCAACACATCATTTATCTCGTCAGTTTTTAGATTTTGAACCTGGAATTCATTTTCCTCAATTGCAAATGCAAGCAGGTGAAACAGGAGTTAATAATTTGAGAATTTATAACCCCGTGAAAAATAGTCACGATCACGATCCAGATGCTGTTTTTATTAAGAAATGGGTTCCAGAATTAGCACATTTACCAACTCCATTTATTCATGAACCGTATTTAATGACACATTTAGATCAGCAATTTAATAATTGCGTGTTAGGTAAAGATTATCCAACCCCGATAGTAGATATCAAAGAAAACAGAAAGAAAGCTAGCGATATTTTATGGAACATGTTAAAAGATAGTGAAGTAAAAAGAGAAAGCTTACGAATTCTACGTAAGCATACCATTACGAATAGAAGTAGAATGTTAAGAGACGAATAATGATTTTTAATACTACATATACAAATGAAGATTTCTTAGTACATAGTAAAGAATTACTAGGAAAACCATTCTCTTTATTAAACAAAATTAAACTGAGTGGTATAGGTTCTGGTCGTTTTATGATTGCAGAAGTAAGTGAGAAATTAAAATCAGATAAAGTTCAGTTTTCAGAATTGAATTACGGGAATATAGAAATGCGTCCGAAAGGAATTTTAGTTCATTTTACGAACAGATTAGAACGTTTTTCTTGGTGCATTCCTTATTACAAATTAGTAATATACAATTCCTCGTTTTTCAGTATTCATGCTGAAGGAAGTTTTATAAAGTTTTTAAAGAATAAGAACTATTCAGAGAATAAGAAATTCATTTCAAAAATGATTGATTATAAAAATGAATATCTAAATCTAGATTATTATGACGGATAGACAAATCGATAGAATCATAGAAATGGCTTGGGAAGATCGTACAACTTTCGATGCTATTCAATTTCAATTCGGATTAAAAGAACAAGAAGTTATTGAATTGATGCGTAAAGAAATGAAACCATCAAGTTTCAGAATGTGGAGAAAGAGAGTGCAAGGAAGAGCGACAAAACATCAAGCAAAAAGACCTTTCGATAAAGGTAGATTTAAATGTACAAGACAAAGAAATATATCAAATAATAAAGTATCAAAAAGATAATAATGAGCTCAGTTCATTAAACAAAAAATAATAGAAATGAAAACAATTTTAGTTGTAGGAGGAAGTAAAGGAATTGGTAATGCCATTGTAACTTCTTTACAAGAAACGCATAAAGTAATTAATTTTAGTAGGAGCGAAGTAGCAAGTCATGCAAATGTAACACATTATTCAATCGATGTTTTAGAAGATGAATTACCTGAACTTACTGATGATATAAATGGTTTGGTTTTCTGTCCTGGAAGTATTAACTTAAAACCGATAGGAAGACTAAAGTTAGATGATTTTAGAAGTGATTTTGAAATCAATGTAATTGGAGCAGTTAAAGTGATTCAAAAGTATATTAACTCACTTAAAAATAATAATGGAAGTGTAGTTTTATTCAGTACAGTAGCTACTAAATTAGGAATGCCGTTTCATGCAAGTGTTGCAGCTAGTAAATCTGCTGTAGAAGGTTTAACTAAATCTTTAGCAGGTGAATTTGCTACCAAAGTTAGATTTAATTGTATCGCTCCAACAGTAACAGATACATCTTTAGCAGAAAAGTTACTACGTAACGATAAACAACGTGAGAATATGGAAATGAGACATCCGCTAAAGAAATTCTTAAAAGCAGAAGAAGTAGCTAGCTTAGCAAATTATTTGTTATCAGATCATGCTACTGCTATTTCTGGTCAAGTTTTTCCTATCGATGCAGGAATAGTCAGTTTAAAATTATAATATGAAATATTTAGCCTTTATCATTATGTTGTTTGCTTTTCAAGATAATATAACCGTTGTAGACTTTTCTCAATCTTCTGATATTAGTAGTTGGAAAACAACCAATGATGATGTAATGGGAGGAATTTCAACTTCATCGATAGCGTTAAATGAAAATGGTAAAGGCGTATTTTCTGGTCATGTATCCACAGAAAATAATGGTGGTTTTGCTATGGTTAAAAGTTCGGTAGCTGTAGCATTACATGAAACTTCAAAAAAAGTTGTTCTTCGTTTAAAAGGAGATGGAAAAGCATATCAGTTTAGAGTAAAATCAAATCCGTCTGATCGACACTGGTATACTCAAAAGTTTACAACTTCTGGTGATTGGGAAACTATAGAATTAGATTTAAATAATTTGTATCCAATCTTCAGAGGTAACAGATTGCGTAGACAAAATTTCAATCATACTGAAATTAAAGAAATTGCTTTTTTAATAGGAAATAAACAAGATGAAAACTTCAAATTAATAATCGATTCGATTAAAATCAACTAAATCAATGCAAAAATCTTACATCAGATTCATTATCTTTTTAATTACTAATTTTTTAGCACTTTATGTAGGTGTTTTGTTAATGAATGATGGACCACGAACCGATTGGTATCAAAATTTAAGTAAAGCTCCATGGACACCAGCCAACTGGGTTTTTGGTGCAGCTTGGACAACCATAATGTTGTTATTTGCTTTTTACATGACAAAACTGAGTTACATTTATGAAAGTTTTGACAAGAAATTGATCGTTTTATACGCTGTTCAGTGGTTTTTGAATGTAATTTGGAATTTATTATTCTTCAATCAACATTTGGTTGAATTCGGTTTAGTAAGTATTACATTATTATGGTTACTTATAGGTTATCTAACATTTAAGCATATAAAAGAATTAAAATACTACACTATTTTAATTTTACCTTATTTAATTTGGATGACTATAGCTACAAGTTTAAATGCATATATAGTCTTATATAATTAATAGTTTATCTTAAAAATAAACTACTATTTTTCAAGACAAAATTACAATGTCTAAAAGAGGCTGTCTAAAAAGATTTTTTTCGTCAAACTGAACTTGTTTCAGTTTCTCATCACATCTGATAATCAAGATAGTAAGGTTCTGAAATGCTGAAACAAGTTCAGCACATGTAAATTCAGAATGGCGTTTTCAGATACTTTTTGACAGCCTCTTTTTTTAAATGTTGTTTATAGAGATCAGTAATAATTTTAATTACTAAAAGTATGTAATTATAGATCTCTCATTATTTGTTATAAAGCAACAACAATGTGAGGAGGTAAACCTTGCTTTGTATCACATTTACCATTTCTCCATTCACAAACTTCTTCTACAAAGCAATCATATTGTTCTCTAATTTTTGCGCAGCCACCTATAACTACAACACCAATACCACCATGAATTGATTTTTGTTCTTTTTTATTTAACAATTTCCCACCGATATTGTAAATTGATTTTTTCATTTTAAAAATATTTAAAGATTAGTTTTAAGTATGTGAACATTTAAAGACACTCACAATTTGTGTCTATTATCTTCAGATCCAAAAAAATTAGGACTAAACATAACATTCCAAATATAGCATTGATGTAGGTTGAAAAACAATTGTAATATGTTCAAATTTGTAAATTTGAGCATGTAGTGTTTTGGTTTAATTTTATGATTTTTAACTGTTTATATTCATTTTAGTGCTTTTGGTTTTGCAGAGAAGTATAATGTGTATATGTTGTTTGAAATTTTAATAGGTTTGTAATAATCTAAAATAATAGTGATATGAAATTAAAAGCATTACAAGCAAAAGTTTTGAAAAAGGAGGAATTAAAGCAAATACACGCAGGTGTTGCTCCTGATTGTGAACCAGGAGAACTAATAGTGCATATTCCGGGTACTGGTTTTGTATGTAGACCTAGTTCATGCGAGTGGGAAATACTAGATTTATCAGGAGATACTTCAGGAGGAGATGGAGACTATGATCATTCCTCAAGAGGTTTACCATTAGATGTTGGAGGATTAGGTTTGTAAATCTACTTTTTTAAGTTCTTTAAGGTATTGGGAGGGGGTTACTTTTAGTAATTTTTTAAAGTTTGAGTTAAACGAATTTGTACTTTTGTAACCCGCTTCTTGTGCTAAAGCATTAATCGTGTAATTTCTAAAGTTTTTTTGACTTTCTAATTTCGAAACAATACTATTTATTTTAAGTCTATTAGTATATTCTGCAAATGTTATTCCTAAGTTTTCATTTACAGTTTTGGATAGATAACTAGAATTTGTTTTTAGTTTCTTGGCAATTGTATTTAAAGTATAGTTAGGTTTGCAAAACAACTCTTCTTTTTCTAAATCTTTTAATTTTTTTAGTAACTCTAGCGCATTATCATCAGATAAACTAGAGGACTTTGAAAGGTTATCTTTAGAAATTTCTGTTTGAAGTTCTGTAATTCTTGTAGTAAGTAAATTAATGTTTTTAATATTTTCATTTCTTACATACACAGCATAAATTAATAAAAAACAAAGCACTACAATAGCTATAGTTAAAAGATATTTGTATACGATATTCTTATTTTTTTGATCTGTATAGTTTCTTATGTATCCCTTTATTTCTTTTTCTCTACTTTTTTTATGAACAATATCATTAACTGATAAATTAGTATTGTTTTTTTTGATAAGATGTTTCTTCATCTTTTCTACATAGAGGTTCGCATAATGTAATGCTTCTGAAGTATGTTTTCTTTTTTCCTCTATTTTAAACAGGTAAAAGTAAGATTTAGCTTCATTATCTAGTAGTTTAAAGTTTTCCCAAGTTTTATTATTAAGTTGTTCTAAAAAAATAGTTTCTGCTGCTGTAATATCATTTGCATGATATTGGCATTCGGCTATTCTAAATAGAATTTGGGCTACTCGTTTAGGATATTTTTTCTTTTTAAATATTGTTAATCCTTTTTCATAAAATACTTTGGCAGCACTATAATACCCCTGATGAAAATAAATATCAGCATTTAATAAATGTACAGAACCATTGTAATTAATTATGGTATACTTTTCGGCATTTAACTTTGCTAAATCAGTATATTTTTTAGTAGAATCTATATAAGAAGAATATTTATTTTTATTAGCCAGATATAAGTTTATAGATCTATTTGCAGCTTTAATTAATTCTCGAATGTATTCTTTTTTTAAATCAAAATTAGTATTAAAACTGGGTATATTTCGAATCGTTTTTAAACTCAAATTACTTATTTCTAAAGCCTGTTGATGTTTTTTTGATAAAGAGTACGCTTTAGCTAAAGATGATTGAAGTTTTATTTTTAGAATTGAAGTACACTTTGTATCACAAATTTGTAGTGCATCATTTAGAATAAGTATAGCGTTTAATAATTTATGTTGTTCTATATTATGCAGTGCAAATAGTAACTGAATATTAGCTTTAAATACAGCATCAGGAGCATCAATAGCGTCGAGTTCTGAAAATGATTTTTTAAAAAGAGTGTCAGCTAATTCATATTCAGATTTTAAGGTATTTACGTAAGCTTTTCCAGCCAAACCATATGCTTTTTCCTCTTTAGTTTTATATGAAGAGATTAAAGTATTAGTGAAGACTATCGCACTGTCTTTATGTTTAGAAAGTAATTTGTTGTATGAAGAGATTAAATTTTGAGTTCTTTGTGCGTGTAAAGAAATGATAACAAAACAAAGTAACAGCGTAAATTTACTAATATTCATTGAGCAGTTAACGGTTTTATAGCTATCAAATATAATTAAATTTAGTATTGAGAGTAATACTAAAAAGAGTATACTTATATATTTGATGCTTTAATGCCGAAGCTACTTATATATTTTTTAGTTATCTAAATTAGAAATGTATACTTGTTAATCACTACTATATAAACATAGTAGTGAGCTCATCTATTTGTTGTATTTCTTCTGATGAAAAATCAATATTTTGTGTAGCTTTTAAATTTTCTATCAATTGATTTGATGAACTAACACCAACTAAAACAGAGGTAATAGCTTTTTGGTATAACAACCAAGAAATTGCCATTTGATGCAATTTTTGACCTCTTTTTTTTGCAATTTCATTTAACTTTTTAATTGTAGAAAGCTTTTCATTTACAGCAGTAATATCTAAATACGTTTTACTTTTAGCAGCTCTAGAATTTTCTGGGATTCGATCTATATATTTATCAGTTAACATCCCTTGTGCTAAAGGAGAAAAAGCAATACAACCTAAATTATTTTCTGTTAATGTTGATAGTAAATCATTTTCTATAGCGCGATCAAATAGTGAATACCTCGATTGATGTATAATAAAAGGAACATTTAATTCTTTTAGTAAACTTGCCATCGCGGTTGTTTCATCAGAACTATATCTAGAAATTCCTACATACAAAGCTTTTCCTTGCCTTACAATATCATATAATGCTATAGCTGTTTCTTCCAAAGGTGTATTTGGGTCTGGTCTATGGTGATAGAAAAGGTCTACATAGTCTAAATTCATACGTTGTAAACTATCCTCAATACTAGATATTAAGTATTTTCTTGAACCATGATTTCCATAAGGACCAGGCCACATATCATAACCGGCCTTTGTAGCTATGAATAGTTCATTTCTATAGCTTTTGAAATTTTGTTGAAATAGCATTCCAAAGTTTTCTTCAGCACTTCCGTACGGAGGGCCATAATTATTAGCTAAATCGAAATGTGTAATTCCATGATCAAAAGCAGTACGAAGAATAGCTTCTGCGTTGGCCATTTGATCGTATTTTCCAAAATTATGCCATAAACCTAATGAAATAGCGGGTAGTAGTATACCACTTTTTCCGCATCTGTTATACAGCGTTTTTTCGTATCTATCCTCTTTAGGAAGATAGGTTTTATAATTAGATTTATCGTTGATGTGCATGGTTAGATTTCTTTTGTGATTAAAGTACTAAAAAATTATTCAGATTCATTAGCATCTTTATAATTATGATAAGCTCTACCTAATTGTCTTTTAATTTTATCACGTAATTTTTCAGGTTTTATTATTTTAATAGATTCTCCATACCCTAAAATTACACGTTCCAATTCAAAATTAATTTGTACTAAAATATTAAATATAAAACCATCTTCAGTTTCTCTAATCAAGCGTTGCGTATGGTGAAATGGTTTTGTAATCACATAAGGAGCCAAGCGTTTTTCTATCCAAAATTCAATACGCTTTGGTCTAGAATTAGAAACCGTAACACCAATTACATTTTTAAAGTATTCATCTCCATCAACAGCTTTATCTCTATATTCCATATCATTTTTTTCTTCGATATTAATGATACGATCGAGTGCTAAATTCATGTAATCACTTTTATGATAAACAATTAAAAACCATCTATTGTTAAATTCTTTTAATAATTGTGGATGAACGATCAATTTACTTTCATCTCTTGCTCTAAAAGATTTATAGGTAATTTCTAAAACTTTCTTTTTTTGAATAGCACTATACAAAGGATCAATATAATGCAAACCTCTTAATTGCTCATTTTTATCTAAATGAATAATGGCACGATTGTTTTCTTGTGAAGAGTATACAGAATCTTCTAAACGCTGTAAAACTCCATCCATTTCTTTGAATAATGAGAAATCTTTAAACTGACGTAAAACTTGAATTGCATTGTTCATCACTTTTACATCATTTTCAGTGACAGGAATATTCATAATAGAATACCCTTCTTCTGCATAACGATAATATTTACGCTGATAAACTTCTATTGGTGCATTGTATCCCAATTTATCACTACGCATCATTTGAATATCTAGTTGAACAGTTCGTTTACTCACATATACATCTTTACCTTCATACTCATATAAAGCATCAGAACAAGCATCAATTAAATCATCCAAAGTCCATTTGCGCATGGTGTTTCGTAAACATTGATCTATAGTTTTATAGCGAATTAAAGCGTTTTTATTAGATGCCATTTTATAAATTTAATTACAGGTACTACAATACATTTTTTTTATGAAAGCATAGCGTAAATTCTGAAAATCTGTTTTAATCCAATCACACCATCTCTTTTTATTAAACTTCATCGCTTTCTTACTAATTATTTCTTTCACATAATCATTAAAGTGCCTAGAATATACTAAAGATGTTTGTGCTAAAATGAAAGTTGCATCTTCATTTAAGCGATCTTCCAAATAAGGTTTAGATAATAACTCTAAAGTTAAATCATATCTACTCCAATGATTAAAAAATAGCGCTAATTTAATATCATCTTCAATAGTTAGCGCTCTTTTTTTGAAATAATCTGTAATGTGATAAAAAGATTCAGAAATTTTAGGATAATCATTAATCTGACCATAATATTCAATAATAGCCACATGATAATTTAGATATAAAGAACTACTTTTTTCATTTTTAGTGATTTCTTTAAACAAAGTTTTTACTTTTTCAGGATGTAAAACGCGTGCAAATTTTTCATTATCAACATCCCAAAATAGCAATAATCTATTGGTGGTTATTGTATATAAATTTAATAAGTTTTTTTGCGCATTTACTGATAATTCTTCAGCTCTTTTTAGCCAGTAATTAATGTAAAAAATCACAGTATCTAACTGATAAAAATTAATGTTTTTCAGAAATAGGGCAGCAGTATTCTGAACGAATTCTTTTTTGTCAATTAGACGTTCTAAAATAAAATCTTCGCTTAAAATAAAACTGATATCTTTTTGGTTATACAAAGCAACCAATGCAGCATTTGCCAAATCTTTATTGTTATGCAATAAAGCATCGATTAAATTATACTCTGCATGTAGTTCATTTGTTGATAACCAAGAACCATGTTCATAAATAATAGCTTTTGATTTTCGCTGTTGTGCAAACTCGTTTTTAAAAGTTTGCTTTAGCTCATTATTAGCTAAATATCGCTTTTCTTTTTTAATTGTGTTTAACTGATTTTTATATCCGTGCATTTCAAGCTGAAAATCAAATAATTCCCAGTTTTCCTTAGCTTCAACATGTATTTTTTTATTAATCTTACCAAGCTTCTTATGTATATGATTGGTAATAAATTCTGCTCTTTTAGAAAACAGATATTTATTATTAGAAAATGTACCATCAACTGAAGTATAACTTTTCACATCTATAAATTCAATAGCATTTTTTTGTATCGTATCGGAAGTAATTTTGTGAGCTATAATTTTAGAAGATTTAAAATCAAATAAAATTTCTTTTACAAATGCAGTTCCTTCAGTTTTCATTTGTACATCTGGAATATACAGTTCAGGTTGTATAGGAATTAATGAATACGCCGAAGAAGGAATATAGACAGGAACTCTGTAATCGCATCGATGACCATTATTTATTAGGATTAGATTAGCAGTAATATCTTTTCCTATTAAAAAATTAGGAACTTTTCCTAATGAAACTGTTAATCTAAAACCGCTTTTTGCAGTGTTTTTTGATAAGATTTCTTTTAAATAAACAGGTTTTAATAAGATACCATCATAAATAGGGGAACTATCAAGCTCGTTAGGTTTACCACAGGCTAATTGATCTTTGGTAATTAAATCTATAGCAATTCCATCGTTTTGATCTTTAAATATTTCTTTAAAAGTTTGTAAATTGTGGTATCTGAATATAATTTCATTATTTTCAATACTTAGCCTATTTCCAAAACTAGCGATTATATTACTAAACTTAGATACTTCTTCACAATCATCATAGCTTTCTCCAATTCCAAAAGTATTTTCAGAAAGCTGATTTGAAACTTTAAAATTTTTAGCTCCAAAAACGTTTGTAGCAAAAATTTGTTTCTTTTTTGTGTTGTAAGTAAATCCAAAACCACAAAACGAAAAATCGTTAGCAATCATATTTTTATAATGTCTTTTAGAATTTTTCCAAGAGTTATACATTAAATTAGCTAGTAACGATAACTTACGTTTTGTAAAAGGCGGTTTTATAGATCTAGTTTTCAGAATATTTTCACCAAAAACATTGAATTCTTTAGAAAATTTTTCAACACGATGTTTAGGGGTAACAAATTCAGTTTCTAATTGATTGTGAGTTAGTTTATATTTCTTAGACATATAGTCTGAATGAAACTTAGCCGCCTTAACTAAATTAACATTATTCTTTAATGAATTAACATTTTTCTTCTTTCTAAGTGTATTAACTTTTTTAAGTAATACATCTGCTAAATACTT
Source organism: uncultured Tenacibaculum sp. (assembly GCA_947501615.1). Lineage (GTDB taxonomy): Bacteria > Bacteroidota > Bacteroidia > Flavobacteriales > Flavobacteriaceae > Polaribacter. The sequence goes on from CANMWK010000001.1 coordinate 388,209, forward strand.
TTCTTCATCAACAGATAATTGAGTGTAACCATAAAATAGATTACCGACAATAGCAATTAGTACTAATAGTTTCGTTTTCATGAGACAAGGAAAGTCAAAAACAATGCCTAAATAGTTTCAAGTTCTGTTTTTAAATTGAATTTAGCCTGTTTTTCGTAACGATCAATAAAAATATTAGTCTTGTAAATGAAAGGTTTATCTATAAAATGACGTAACACTTTTTTTCTTCCGTTATTATATAAAATATCTGGAACGAGTTTATATTCTTTACGAATAAGTTTAGCATATGTTTGGTATATTTCTGAAGACTGACCTAAAATAGCTAAATCAAAATCAATTAAAAAACGAGTATCATTATCTGAACCTTCATGAGTTTTAGTGGCTAGAATTTGATCAAAAATGATGTCCAGATCTTTTTTCGAAAGTAGTTTTTGAAGTCGTTCTACAGCAAAATCAGCACTTCTTTCTTCGTTATTTTTCTTCCAAATATTATAAATTACATCATGATAAAAGATAGAAAAAGAAATCAAATTCGAATCTTTTAATTCATCTTTATAACTATCAAAATAAGAGAAAATTTCCTCTAAATGCTTTAAGTTATGATAGGTACGATGCTTTTCATTGTAGTGTTTTTCAAGTTCATTCCATAATGTAGAAATGAGTTCATTATCTTGAGAATAAAGTGATAACAATTGGGTAAAACGTTCTTTTAAAGTCAATTTTTTCAATTAAATAGTTTGTATTACAAAAATATAAACTAATTTTACATTGACTTTAAGTAGTTAAAGTTATTCGTTCTTTACTTTTCATTCAGCAATAGTCTTTGAATTAATGTTTAATTTAAATACAAATAATTATGAATTGGAAAATTCAAAAGCTATTGAATGGAGAAACAATTATCTCTAAAGAACCAGGAAACTCGATGTTACCCATTTTAAAATCAAGACAACCCGTTGTTTTAAAGCCAGTACAATGGCAAGATTGTGAAGAAGGTGATATAGTTTTCTGTAAAGTACGAGGAAATTGTTTTACGCATTTAGTAAAAGGTAAAAATGAAAAACGAGGATTACTAATAGGTAATAATCGTGGACATCTTAACGGATGGACGAAAAATGTGTATGGTATAGTAACAGAAATCTTACCATCTAAGTAGTGCTAATAAGCACTTTTTTTGTTTATAAACTTTCCGAATTCAACATAAATTTCAAATTTTTTATAATTATTTTTTGTTACGCAAAAAGATTGCGTAATAGAGATGGATGTTTGTATCGTAATTAAAATGAAATGGAAACAAATATTTTAAATATCGAAAAATTAGAGGAAGCTATTTATAATGGATATATTCATAAAAATAAACATCCAGAAGCTGATTTATGGATTTATAATTATACGCAATCTGCACAATATGAAAGCTATTGGACAAAAGAAACTTTACAATGTAGAGGATTGATTTTAGATGCAAATTATAATATCATTGCGAATCCTATTGCTAAATTTTTTAATGTAGAAGAGATCGGATACAAAAATTTACCAAATCTTCCTTTTAAGATATTTGATAAAATGGATGGATCACTTGGAGTTTTATATTGGCTAAATAACCAGCCATATATTGCAACTAGAGGCTCATTTAATAGTAAACAATCAATTAAAGCAAACGAATTACTAAATAGTAAGTATAAACATTGTATTCAGAATTTAGATTTGAATAAGACGTATGTATTTGAAATCATTTATCCTGAAAACAGAGTTATTGTAGATTATGGTCAAGATGAAAAGTTAATATTATTAGCCATTATAGATACAAAAACAAGTATTGAAGAAGAACTATTAGATATTGGTTTTCCGTTACCAAAACAATATCATTATAATAGTATTGAAGAACTTAAAAGCTTAAACTGGAACAATAAAGAAGGATTTGTAATTAAATATGAAAATGGTTTTAGAGTAAAAATAAAATTTGAACAGTATATTGAATTACATAAAATCGTGACTCAAATTTCTTCTTTAACCATTTGGGAAACTTTAAAAGAGGAGGGAAGTTTAACAAAATGGATTGAAGATGTACCAGATGAATTTTTTAAATGGGTAAAAAAAACAGAGTCAGATTTAAAATTAAAATTTAAAAATATAGAAGAAATAGCAAAGTTAGAATATAAAGAGTTAGGTACAGATAGAGAAACAGCAGCGTATTTTCAAAGTTGTACATATCCAGCTGTATTATTTTCAATGAAAAATAAGAAAAACTACGATCAAATTATTTGGAAAATGATTCGTCCAGTATTTGAAAAGGCATATTCTAACGAGCATAATTAAAATTAAGAAAATGAAAAGAATAATCATATTAAAAGGAATACCAGCATCAGGAAAATCAACATACGCTAAAAAGTTAGTTTCAGAAAACCCAGGAATGTATAAGCGTATTAATAGAGATAGTTTACGTGAAATGTTAGATGCAAATCACTTTAGTAAAGGAAATGAAAAATTTATTGTGAAAACAAGAGATTTTTTAATCAAAGAAGCGCTTTTAGCAGGAAAACATGTTATTGTTGATGATACAAATCTTTACGATAAAAATCAGGAAAGAATTGTAGAAATAGCTAGTGAATATACCAATGAAACAGGTCACGCTGTAAAAGTTGAAGTGAAGTTAATGGAAATAGATGTAGAAGAAGCAATTCGTAGAGATGCTGCTAGAGAAAAATCTGTTGGAAGGGAAGTTATTCTAAGAATGGATAAACAACTGAAAACAAAAGAAAAGCTAAAAAATGAATATGTAAAGCAAGATGAAAATTTACCAAAAGCTATTATTTGTGATTTAGACGGAACCTTATCTTTAATTGCAAATAGAAGTCCGTTTGATGGTAGCAAATGTGAACAAGATTTGCCGAATGTACCAATAGTTAATTTAGTGAAAAATTACCAGAAATTGGGATATAAAATTCTATTACTTTCTGGTAGAGATGGTCAATACAAACCAGAAACAGAATCTTGGCTTCAAAAGCATGAAGTAAATTATGATGCACTTTGGATGCGTAATCCTAAAGACAAAAGAAAAGATTCTATTATAAAAGAAGAATTATATAGAAATGAAATTGAAAATAAGTTTTATGTAGAATTTATTCTAGATGATAGAAATCAAGTTGTTGATTTGTGGAGGAAGAAATTACAATTACCATGTTTACAGGTTTTTTATGGTGATTTTTAAAGTAAAAATGAAAACTTGTCATTAATAATAATTTTAATTTATACATCATTCCGAACTTGTTTCGGAATCTCATTACAGTTTAAATAAGATATATAATGAGAACCTGAAACAAGTCCAGGTTGACGTGCATAGATTATCATAAATAAAATAATGGAAATTTCGTATCAAATTTTTGGTTCTAAAAGTTCAGTTGACTTAGATGTATGTTTTTTTGTTGATGAGTTAAATTCGATACAAGAAAATCATGAAACGATAAAAATATACATCGAAAAGTCAAATATCGATACAAGTAAAGTCATAAATGCTAATCTAGCAATTATTGAAAAAGGTATTGTCATAGCTTGTTTTAAAGGAGAAGAAGATGAATTAAATAATGCTTTATATAAAACATACGAATTCCATTCGCAACGATATGAAAAAAGAATAGTAAGAAAAGTCAATAGAAATTTAGAAGCAAGAATAGAACGATGTTTACGTTCTCTAATATCATATTTTACAAGAACTGAATTTAGAGTAAAAGCCAAAGAAGCTCTAAGAGGAAATATTAAAGATAAAGTCGCTTTTTTAGAGAATATAGAACTTGAAAAGATTAAAGATTTTGGCAAAAATGGTTCACATATAGAAGTGTATAAAACCATAGCCTTTCAATTAGGAATTACGTTAGCCTTATTAGAATCTGTTGAATTGTATACTAAAGAAAGTATCATTAAACATTATCCAGATTTGAAAAATTACTTATTAAGAAAAGAAAGTAATGTAAATGTATTACAAGAGTATTTAGATGAGTTTATAAGTATTATGAAAAAGAGAAAACATGAATTTACAAGAATCTATAAATAATCTGTATAAAGTTTTTTCGATTTATAAAATAGATGGAAAAATAAAAGAAAGAAGTTGTGAGTGTTGTGTTCCTCGTTTTAACATAGATGGTTTATTTACCAAGTCGTTAAAAGAGTTATCCGAAGATGAATTAGGTTTTTACATAAGAAAAGCTATAACAACAATTGGAAATGTAAATGATTACAAACATTTCTTACCAAGAATTTTAGAATTAACATTAGATTATGACGTATTAACTGATTTTCATGATTTTGAGAAGTTAAATTATTCAAATTGGAAATCTTGGAACGAAAATGAAATAGAAGCAATATCAAGTTTCCTTGAATTATTGTTAATACATCATTTGAATCATCTTGAATATGTAGATTTGATTTTTGTAATAAATCTAAGTATAAAGTATTTAGGAGAAGTAAAAACATTAAATATTTGGAAACAAAATCTGACAGAAAATCATTTACATTTTTTTATTGATTATAAACTAAGTTTCTCAGATACATTGTTTCTAGATTTCAAACAAACAACGTTTGATAAATGGATTTCTAGTGATTTCATTTTAAAAAAGCTAGAAGACTTATTTCTAAAAACGAAAGATAAACTAGAAGCTAATAGAATATCGATTACTTACACAATGCTAGAAAATGAAAGATGAAAACATATAGATTAAAGCATAAAATTTATCAAGTGCTAAATGATAAGTTATCAGAGAAAGATTTTGAAAAAGATATATACTTTATGGCTGAAGTGAATAGCCTTAAATTGAATTCTTTTTTATTTGATTTAGTTGAAATTAATTATAATTCAAATATTTTTAAAAATCAGTTATTGAATGTTTTGAATAAGCATTCTACAGCTGATGAATATCTAGCAATTTCAATTTTTGAATTGAGTAAACTAATATTAGATTATAATAATATTAATGAAGTTTTTGAAGTAATTAATGTTATAAAAGATAAATGTGTTGAAGAAGATTTTAATTATCAAATATTAACTGATTATTATATATGCTATGAAAATTACAGTTATAGAAAAGAAATAGGTCATGGCTTATCTACTTTCGAATTAATGAATGAAGCTAAGAATATTACTAGAAAAGTTTTTGATAGATATACAAAAGTAAAGGAGTTTGAAGATTGGTTATTCATACTGAAAGACACAGTAAGTAATACTTCAAATTATGAAGATGATTTTTCTAATCAAGTTAAAAATTATATAATAGAAGAAAGTTTAGGTTTTAGATCAGAAAAAGACATAAGAAATGATTTTAAAAGTTTAGGTTTAAGCAATTACGAAATCAATGAAAGCTTTTCAAAATCAGAAGGAGATTTAATAAAAAATGCAAAAGAAAAAGCATTACCGTTATTAGTTCTTGGTATAGTTTACACTTTTGTTAGTGTCGCATATATCTATCAAAAAGATAAGGTCTTTTATTGGCCTATGTTGATTCATATATTATTAGGTCCAGGATTAATTTACTCTGCAATTTTATTGTATGTAAAATCATTAAAGAAATAACAATATGCAAATCAAAAAAGGAACACTGTATTAGGTTTTAATAAAAAACGTAATACAAATGAAAAAGTTTAGTCGATTTAAAAACGCTTTCGGTTTAAACGAGTATGGATTAATATATTTTCCGAGAAAAATTTCTGGAATACAAATTTCTAGAATAAAAGTAGGTAAAGAACAAGGTTGTGAATGGTGTTTTCCTCACGGATATGAAACTATAAATGTAACTATACCTGAAAGAAACTGGAAAAGTCAACGAAAAACACAATGGAAAAAAGAATTTTAGAACATTTAGCAGCGATAGAAAAAGAAAAGAATATTGAAATTCTATTTGCAGTAGAGTCGGGAAGCAGAGCTTGGGGTTTTGCTTCTCCAGATTCTGATTATGATATTCGATTTGTATATAAACATACCAAAGATTGGTATTTAAATCTTTGGGAAACAAAAGATACGATCGAATTTATGACAGAAGATGATTTAGACGGGTCTGGTTGGGATATCAGAAAAGCACTTCGTTTATTAGCAAAGTCAAATGCTTCTTTTACAGGTTGGTTATTTTCACCTGTAATTTATAGAGCAAATACCGCATTTTTAGAAGAATTAAAAATATTGGCTAACGAAAACTTTAATCCGATTGCTGGTTTTCATCATTTTCATGCAATGAATAAAGGTTTTGAGGAAACTTTAGGCACTGATAAAATGACATTAAAGAGTTTCTTTTATAGCATCAGAACTGCTTTATGTGCCAATTGGATTGCAAAGAAGTATACAATTCCGCCAGTATATTTTAGAGAACTGTATGAATTAATTGATACTTCTTTCCATGCTAAAATTGATGCAGTAATTCAACTAAAAAGTGAACGAATAGAAAAAAGTAACGATCCTGTTTCAGATGTACTAATTCGTTTAGTTAGAGATATTATTAATGAAAATAATGAGTTAAAAAATAGTTTACCAAGCGGAAAAGCAAAACAAGAAGCGTTTAATACTTTCTTTTTGAAATATGTGTAATATGATTATAAGTGATTCCTGAAGGTCTCGAACGATACCAGAGGATCTCGAATGATGCCTGAGGACCTAGAAGGCATAATCAACATTATATTTATAATTTATATAAGAGAAAATTAAACATTGATTCAGTTTACCCTTCGATAAACTCAGGGTTCTATTTAAAGCAATAAAAGAATAAAGCAATGACACTAGAAGAATTAAAAAAATCTAACTCGATTATTTTCGAAAGTATTAGTGGAAGTAGAGCATATGGATTACAAACACCTACTTCAGATACTGATATTCGCGGTGTTTTTATTTTACCCAAGGATAAATTCTATTCGCTCGATTATGTTGGACAGATCAATAATGAAACGAATGATATTGTGTATTATGAATTAAGAAAGTTTATAGAATTATGCGTAAAGAATAATCCGAATATTCTGGAATTATTAAATATGCCAGCTGAGTGTATTCAAATTAAACACCCTATTTACGATAAAATTACATCGGAATTATTTTTATCAAAATTATGTAAGAATACATTTGCTAATTATGCTTTTACTCAGATTAAAAAGGCGAGAGGTTTAAACAAGAAAATTGTAAATCCAGTTGAAAAAGAACGAAAAGAAATCACTGATTTTTGTACAGTTCTTAAAGGGAAAAAGTCATTACCATTAAAAGAATATTTAACAAAGCATGATCTAGATATCAATAATTGCGGATTGGCTAAAATTCCAAATATGAAGAATTGTTTCAATTTGTTTTATAGTGATGTATTAGGGTATCAAGGAATTGCAAGAGAAAATGCAAACGAGGTGTGTACAAGCTCAATTCCGAAGGAAGAAAAACCAATAGCAGTTTTATACAGTAATTTAGAAGGCTATTCATCATATTGCAAAAAATACAAAGAATATTGGGATTGGGTCGATAAAAGAAACGATGAACGTTATAAAAGTAATATCTCTCACGATAAAAATTATGATGCGAAGAACATGATGCACACATTCCGTTTATTGCATATGGCTAAGGAAATTGGGCTGACAAATACCATTCAAGTAAAAAGACCTGATCGTGATTTTCTATTAAGTATTAAAGATGCATCTTTTGAATATGATGAACTAGTGAATAAAGCAGAACAAATAAGAGCAGAATTAGATTCAATGTATGATGTCTCTAATTTACCTGAAAAACCAAACAAAGCTCAAATAAACGAATTATTAATTAGCATAAGAGAACAATTTTATACTTTAAAATAAGGTTGGTTAAGTATGACTATACTACTCCTTAACTCCTCATATCCTACAATCCTTAACTTCTAAAAAACTAAAAAATGCCAAAAAATAGAGGAAAAGAAGGTTCAGATGATCGATTATTTGGACAAGAGTTTATGCAGTGTAAGATAAAAGAAGCAGTTTACGATATGTCGTTTCTATTAGAACGTGGCTATGGAGAAGCTTCTTCTTGCGAATTAGCTGGTAATCGATACAAGTTAAATAAGCGTCAACAACAAGCTATAAAGGGAATGTCTGCAGCTGCATCAGCTGTAAAAAATAGAAAGGAAAAGCAAATTTCGAAAGAAAATTTAATCGAGAAAGAAATCATAATCGATGGTTTTAATCAGATTATATTATTAGAAAGTATACTTTCCAATGCATATGTATTTAAAGGAAAAGATGGAGCTTATCGTGATTTGTCTTCTTTACACGGAACTTATAAAAGTGTACATCAAACAGAAAAAGCAATACGTTTAATTGGTGATTTCTTTCAAAAATATAAGGTAAAAAAAGTAGTTTGGGTTTTCGATCAACCAGTTTCTAATAGTGGTAGAATGAAAACTAAACTATTAACTATTGCAGAAGAACATCATTACAATTGGGAGGTAATCTTAGAAAACAATCCAGATAAAGTAATTGCAAATAGTGAATCTGTAGCTATAACTTCAGACGCTTGGATATTAGATCACGCACCTATTTGGTTTAATTTAATTGCTGAATTACTTCCTGAAAATTATTTATTTCTAATAACGAGTTAATTTAGTTTTCAGGTGATTGAGTTAAGTCGAAATCACTATGAAAACTTATATATTAAATTTGGATTCAGTATATTAAATTCTCAAAATCCTAAAAAATATTGCATATTTGCATCAGAAATGAAACAAAAAGAATTACATAACACAATTCAAATATCGAGAAAAGATGCTGGTGTTTATCTAAATTGGATGAACCCAAGAAGGACGTTATGTAATTATTTCAGAAGAAAATAGAGATTAAAAACAAATAATAATTCATAGTAAAAGCGTCCAATTTTTAAGTTGGACGCTTTTTTTTATAAAAAAATGATAAAAAATCTTAGAAAGTTAAAAAGTAAACACATAGTCGATGCTAAATCAACAAATAACTAGTAATCAAAATAGTAACAAGTTTGTTGTGTGTCCGTAAAGCTACGGACTGGAAATCTATTGATTTAATTTAAGTTAAGTGTTTGATTTTTAAATTCTTAAGATTTGTTTGTTTGGAACATTTGACACATATTTGCACCACGAAAAATTGATTCATAGGAAATGCTGAAAATAAATAACATACAAGATTGGAGCACCAATAAAAGAGCACAAATAAATAATGCTAGTATTGTTATGGAGTTATTTCAAATGAAAATTAAGAGGTATAAAGAATAAAAATTTAATATATAAATTTTAAAGCACCTCTTTTCGGAGGTGCTTTTTTTATGAAATACGTAGATGTTCAATAGGGAATGTTTAACAACAATGAGTTCGAATCTCATCTTCTACACAAGCGCGCAAAAAGAGAATTAGTAACTATTAAAAAATTAAGATCATGTTTAAGAAATATAGTAGCATTGAAAACACATATCGAGAAAAACAAATTGAACAAGTTTATCTTCATGGATATGATAAAGAAAAATATGTAGTTCAAGAAAAAGTACACGGAGCTAACTTTTCTTTCATTACAGATGGAGAAGTAATTCAAGTCGCAAAACGTAGTGGGTTAATTGCTGAAGATGAAAAATTCAACAACTACAGATACGTACTAGAAAAATATAGAACAGCTATTGAAAAACTATACGTATTTGTTAAAGAAAAATACCCAACTATAACTGAAGTTACGGTCTATGGTGAAATTTTTGGAGGTAGTTACGAACACCCAGAAGTACCAAAATCAAAAGGAATGTCAAGAATTCAAAAAGGAGTTTTTTACACACCTGATAACGATTTTTATGCTTTTGATATTCGTATCGATCAAGATGTGTATCTAAATGTAGATGAGGCAAATGAACTTTTTGAAACCGTTGGACTATTTTATGCAAAATCACTTTTTGAAGGTTCATTTAAAGATTGTCTAGCATATTCAAACGAGTTTGATTCAAAAATTCCAGGTTGGCTTGGTCTTCCAGAGATTAAAGTTAACACTTGTGAAGGTGTTGTTATTAAACCCGTAGCAAGTAAAATTTTTAAAAATGGAACACGAGTAATCTTTAAAAACAAAAACGAAAAATGGTCTGAACGTTCACATGCAACAACACGAGTTAGAAAAACTACTGTGGTATCATTTTCATATAAAGAAAAAGAAACACTCGAAAAACTAATGAGTTACATTAACGAAAACAGACTAATGAACGTGCAAAGTAAATTGGGTGATTTTGAACCAAAACAAACTGGTAAAACCATTGGTTTACTATCCCAAGATGCTTTTGTAGACTTTAAGAAAGACTACGAAGATGAGTGGAATACTATTGAAAAAGAACGTCAAAAACTATTTACTAAAGCGCTTAACAAAGAAGCTGTTAGTTTAGTTAAAGAAGTACTTTTATTCAAGTAAGGTAACGTCAACCTGGACTTGTTTCAGGTTCTCACTAAATAGATTTCGAAATAAATTCGGAAACAAGTAAAATTAGAAATGTAGTTTAAAAGACAAAACATTGGAAAATACCCAAAGATGCAAGTAAAAATCTTTCCATTTCTAATTTTTTAAGCATAGTAGTTAGTTGCAATAATTTTATTGTCATTCTGAATTTGTTTCAGAATCTCATTATACTATGTGTTTAAATGAAATTTATCTTGATATCTATAATTTTTCTACGCAAAAACAATACGTAGTAACCTGCTATTTTTGAGCTATCATAATTATTTAATAATTTACTATGAATAACAAACAATGGAAAGAGTGTGATAATAGTATAGATATGTTAGAAGCATTATTCGATTACTATGAATTTGATATATTAAAAAAAGTTTATGATTTACAATTGTTTTATGTTGAATGTTGCAAATCACATCTAGATGTTTTACCTCAGAAAGAATTCAAAATTGCACTAGATTATGCAATGCAATTCGTTAGAAATGAAATATCCTCAGAAGAAATTAATAATCAAAATTGGTATACAGAAGCTGTAGTATTTGGAATGGATTATGATGAGGAAATGGAATACAAAAGTATTTACATTAGCATATCAGAAAAATTAGACCTTTCTTTAAATGATTCAAAAGCATATGCTGTTAGTTTAGGATACTTTATCGATTGGGTGAGTTTATATGCTACTTCATTTAATGGGAAAATTCCATATCAATATTCAAAGTTTTTAAATGAAGATATCTTAAGAAAAATAATAAAATCACCTTTTAAGGAATAATAAAGTTATTATTTGTTTAGTACAATGGAAAAAGAAGAGTTATATAATATATTATTTACAGTACAAAAAGAGCTAATTGAAAAAGAAGAAAAACATTATTTAACGTATTGTAAAGAAGAACATTTAACGTCTTTCATAGCTAATTTACGTAGTTATCATTCAGATGCTAATTTTTTAAATACGTTTACTTTACCATATTTCGAAGAAGAAATTGAAATAGATAGAAAAGCTGCCTATGAACAGTTTCTATTTTTATTTGAGATAAATGAAGTTCATGAATTAATTCAAAGATTTCAGCATACAGATATTACTGATTTTCTTTTGGTTTTAGGTCAGCGTTTAACATCAGCATCAGATAACACTATAAACGCACTTCCGCCTTTAAATTATGATGTTTTTAAAGCTAGTTTTGAGCAGTATAATTTACACGTTACTAAAGCAGTTAGAGCTTTTGAAAAACATTCAGAACGAACAACGAATAACTTTTGGGGTAGCGTGGAAGGAAATCCGAAACAGAAAGAGGAAAAGGTAAAAGAATTGATACAATATTTACTACTTCACAAAACTTGGTGGAATGTATTTTACCATTTTAAACACGAGTTGATTTATGAAGTTCGCATTGCTTCTGGTCATGGGGCTAGATGGAAAAAAAGTAATTTAGAATTTATTGGTTTTGTTGAACCTTTTTTAAACTCGGAAAATGAAAAATAGTAGTATTTTAGCCTAAAAGAAAAAGTATTGTGTTATATATCGTAATTACTATCGTTATCCTTTTTTTAGTATATAAATCAGTTACCAAAAAGAAAGCTGAACCTAAAATTGACACTGTTGAAATTCAGGAACACTGGTACACTGTGTTAGAAGAAAATGTATTGTTTTATCAGCAATTGGATACAGAGGATCGCTTGCATTTTAAAAAACGTATGGAAGCTTTTTTAAATAGAACTGAAATAATTGCTGTTGATTTTGAGCTTGAAGATTTAGATATTCTATTAGTAGCGGCTAGTGCAATAATACCAGTTTTTGGATTTAATAATTTTGTGTATCCGAATTTAAAAACAGTCATTATCTATCCAGATTATTTTAATGAAGATTTAGAATTCGGAGCAAAGTCAAAAAATAAAATTATTGGAGGATTAGTGGGAAATGGTCGTTTTGAAAATAAAATGATTTTATCGAGAAGAGCTTTACATCATGGCTTTATCAACAAAACAGATAAAGGAAATACTGGAATTCATGAGTTTGTGCATTTATTAGATAAGTTAGATGGAAATATTGACGGCATCCCAAAAGCATTATTAGATAATGAAAACTTATTAGTATGGCTCGATGTAGTTCATGATAAAATGGAAGATATTAATAATGACGATTCTGATATTAGAAATTATGGAGGAACTTCAAAAGAAGAGTTCTTTGCTGTTGCTTGTGAATATTTTTTCGAAAGACCAATGTTATTAAAAAGAAAGCATCCGAAATTATATCAAATGTTAGATGATTGTTTTACGGTAGCTTAAGCAATACGATTATAAACATAATCCTTACGGAAAAACATTGTCATGATATAGAAAATAAATCAAATTCTATCTTTATAAGACTAATTAATAAGTAAATAATGAATAGGATACAATTTTTTTTAAATGATCATTCTTATGAATCTGTTATAATTTATGTAAATGATGAGGAAATAGGTGAAATTACAGAAAAATTAGAAGTAAAGACTGATAAAAAAGTAAATAATGTCCATATAGTTTATAAGGATAAAACAAGTAATAAACTAATTGTAAAGCATACAAATAGTAATCTTGCAGCAGTTGCTATTGATAAACCGTTTAAACTTAAAAATTTCTCTTTTTTGGTTTTTCTTCGTACTGCAATACCATTATTTATGATGTCTTTTTGCTTTCATATGGCATTTGGTTTTGGTCCTTATATTTTTGGAATAGCTGTATTTTTAATGGCAATTTTATTTTATGTAAATAAGGATAATTTAATTTTGACAAAAGGAAAAGTGGTATTATGAAAGTAAAATATTTATTATGTGTTTTTTTGTTTTTAGCTATGGAAATTATTTCTGCTCAAAAAAGAATAGTTAAAAAAACTCCTTACAGGCATATTATAGATGAAATCTCAGTAAATGATACAATTCAAAGAGATTTTATTCTAGTTATGACCAGAAATCAAAAGCATTTACAGCATACAATATACGCTACTGATGGCGATTGTAGTAGTGTAAATGTAGAAATAGGAACATATGAATATGTTGATGATTTTCTTATATTATATTCTTATTGGGCTAGTGCAGATCGTATGCAAAGTAATGTTTACCCTTATGGATTCAGAAAAAGAAGCTATCAATTTTTACCTAATGGAAATTTAGTTTTTGTATCTTCTAAATTATATATAGAATCGTACATGAATGCTACTCCAAAAGATTTGGGAATACAACTTTTAAAGAAAAAAGTTACAACAAAAAAAGAAAAAGAATTATTACAAAAGTATATTCTAGCTATAGAAAAAGAATATCAAGGAGAATTTATATTTGGTGAAGAAAGGCAAAAACTTGAAAAAGAAGTTAGAAAAAAGTTACAAAAAGAAATTGCTTTTGAAACAAAGCATTGGGATGAAATTTATAATGGTAATTATAATAAATAGCAAATTGGTATGGAAAATCAATTCACAAAACAAGAAACACTTATTCAAGAAGCTACAGCGTATTTTAAACAAGGCGACCATTCCTTAGGTTATCGAATGTTGCTTGATGCTGCTTTGCATACTGATACTATAGATGTTTTTAAAGTAACATTAGATTTTGTAGAGATTTATGAAAATGAAGAAGATGATAAATCGAAAATCTTAAGTGATTTTATTAAGTGTAAAGATGTTATTTATAGCTTTAAAATAAAAGATAAACAAGTAAGTAAAGAACCTATACTTAAAGGTAAAGCTATTGAAAAAGAGTATAAAAGAGGGGAATTTAAGTTAGGACCAATACATATTGAATTACATAAAGGTAATATTTTTGGATTAGTAGGAGAGAACGGAAATGGTAAAACAACCTTACTAACCATTCTCGCTTCCTTAATTAAAAAAACTTCAGGAGATCTTTCTTATTCTTTTATCAATTCAACTAATGATGTCTATGATTTAAAATCTAAGTTAGTTTATATTCCTCAACGGACTTCAAAATGGTATGGAAGTGTAATTGATAACCTAAAATTTGCGTTGGTTCATCATGGAGTTACTGGAGAGAAAAATCATGTATTAGTTCATATGATGATTGCTCGATTTGGTTTATGGAAATATAAAGATTTAAAATGGAGCGAATTATCATCTGGATATAAAATGCGTTTCGAGTTAGCTCGAACGATGCTTAGAAAACCAGAAATAGTTTTGTTAGATGAACCTTTAGCTAATTTAGATATTCTTGCGCAACAAGTAATTTTAGAAGATTTAAAAATGTTAGCAAAGTCTCATGTAAATCCAATTGCTATGATTTTTTCATCGCAACAATTGTATGAAGTAGAGAAAGTTTCAGATGAAGTAATTTATTTGAGAAACGGAAAACCTACCGATCTTTTGGGGTTAAAAAAACAAGATGATAATGCACTAATTATAGAATTAGATACTAGTAATTCTAGAGAAGATATAGAGAAGGTATTTTACGAGTACGAATTAGAACAAATAGAATATAATGGAGGCGTGTATATTATCTACTTTAAAGATAATACGATTACCTTCAATACAGTTTTATCAATTATAGCTTCAAATAATTTTAAAATTCAATACATCAGAGATATTTCTAAATCCACTAGAAGATTTTTTGTGTACTAATCCCTGCTTATGGAAACGATTAAAAAAATAAATAAATATTTAGTAGAACATTATCCATTAATTTGGAATACACGATTAGTTTGGATGTTAGTATTTGCGCTAATTTTGCATCTAAGTTTTTTTACAGCTGGTTTTTTTGCCATTAATACTCAAGAAGATGTTGAAGCGCATTATAATTTAAGTGATTTTTATTATGATACACCAGCAGTTTTAATAGGATCTTTATTATCTGTAGTATCGTTATTAATTTGGATTATTTATTACTTAAAAAATAATGCATTTAAGAATTTTTATCCTCTAAAGAAAGGAACTTTATTTCTTCAATTTTGTATAGTATTGCTAATTTTTTTCACCAATATTACACATTACTTTTCGTATAGAGCAGGAGTTACAACGAAAATTAAAGCTTTATATGATTGGAATGAAATAGATTCAGATATTAAAGGATTTAATAATGCTGCTATTTTCTTTTTAAGAGATCTAAGAAATTATGAAATAGAAGCTAAAAGATATCCTGAACCTTTCCCTTTAGAACATGAAAAAACACGTAAATATTTAGGAATAACTATAGATACTACACGTGCTTATTTTAGTTACGATGGTTCTTATTATCAGTTTTTTAAAGTAGATACAGCACTTGTTAATTCTGATATAAGAAATAATATATACCCTATTGAGGGGACTGATGATATTGATGAAGAACATAACTATAGAAGCACACAACCTTTTAAGTATAGAATTGTATATGATATTTCAGCACAAAAAAAGTTAGTAGTACCTAATTTATACAATTTTTCAGACGAGTTTATTAGTTATGGACAAGATGCTGTGGCGAATCAAAATAGATTAAAATCATATCAAAATCTATTAGATAAAAAAGATGAAAACCTTTTAAGAGCTTCATTATATGGTTTTTTAAACTTGGCTAAAAAGTATGATATAAAGCATAATTTAAATGTAGAAGATTGGTTGCATTTAATAAATTTAAAGAATGATTATCAGTATATTGCTAGTATTAGAGATCGTAAACCTCAAAAATATGAAGCAGAAAAATTAATTTACAATTATTATAGGTTAAAAACTAGAATTGATACAATTCCCATTCCTAAATTTCATAATGAAAAAGAACAATTATATTATTCACGTTTTGAAAAAACTTCTGATGGTAAAAATATCTTACGAGAAAGACAATATGAAGAATACTTTAAAGCAGTTCCTTTTTGCGACTTTGGACGATTAGATTTTTTCTTTAAAAATGTCTACTATACCTATCACCCGAAGTTTGATATATCAAGTTTGTACGGATTTATTGTTTTATCAATATTTCTTGCATTAATAATTTATGTATTCAAAACGACAGATATAAAGAATATTTTATTGAGTATTGTTACTGCCGCAGTTATTTTGATTTTAGGAATATTGTTAGTTTATACAGTCGAAAAATATTTAGAATTATCTAAAGCATCAGGCATTTTTATAGTCTTGTTAGTAAATATAGTGTTGGTACTATCATCCATTCTAGGATTTACATTAAAATGGAATAAAAGTATTGTAGCTATTCTATTTTCATTAGCACAATTTGCTGTTCCGTTAATTATTTTATTTTCTAATTTATACTACCGAGAAATACTAGGGTATAGAGAAAGAGAAAATGATCCATTCATCCAATGGTTTAATGCATACGGATTTTGGCTTGTTACTATGGTATGGATATTCAGTATATTTTTATATAGTAATGCAATTAGAAAATGGAGAGCTTGGACGGAGTAAATATATTGTGAATATTTAAATTGCATAATAAAAATGGCTTCAGGATTTATTACATTACCAAATGGAGAAGATTGGTCATCTAGGTGGACAAGATATGATTGGGTACTAGAAACCATTATGAATCAACTTTCTGATGTAGGGAAAGAAAACGAACTAAAAAAATGGATAGAATATATTCTTCCAAATGAAGAGAAAGGCGATATAGAAAGTGGTTATTGTTTTTTTAAAAAGACAGGAAATAAAGAAGATTTCGAGTGTGTTTTAAGAATAATAGATACCAGATTCATGAAAGATGAATTTCAAGAAATTTTTTGGAATACGGTTAAATTGTTAAGTTATAAACTAAAGCCAGACCCAAATATTGGTTTTTTAATGAACGATCTATTTAATCATTATGAGAAGAGTTTAAACGATAAAAGAGAAGCTCCTACAGATAATACACTTCAGGAAATTTTTAAATTGAATGAATTTACAATAGCAGAATAATATTTTATAAAAAAAATGTTCTTTTAAACTTTTAATACCTTTACAAAAATTATTGTTGTGAGAGTATTAGTCCGTTTATTATATGATTTCAAAGATGAAACCACAGAGGTAGATTCTAGAGAAGAAATTGTTAACCTTGTAGAGAGTATAAAATCTACGAGAGTTTTTCATGCTTTTGTGTATGTGTTGAGTTACGTTGATCAACGTAAAACAATTGTTTTAAAGAAGAATAATGACAAATTACTGATTGAGTATTTGAATAACAATCAGGTAACTTTCTCTGAATTTGAAATTTCTTCAGTTTCTTCATTTTATGGTTATTTAGATAACTTCTTAGAGAAAAACTTAGATCATGATAATGAGATTTTTTTTCAAAAGAAGAATGAGAAGGAAAAAGCAAAAGAAAAGTATAAAATTTGGAAACAAAAGTATATTATAGAGCAAGGGATAGAACGTAAAAAGAAATGGATTAAAGTTTTAATAGGGATAGCTTTATTACCAATTTTCATCTACATAGTTAATCTCATATACACGGGAGACTATAAGTTTATTGGACAAAAAACACAAATCGTAAAAGCACATATCTATAAAACAAACTGGGCATACGCTAGCTCAGGAGGATATTACCAACGACTATATTATAGATTTGATTGTAATGGCAAGTCATATAATGACATCACAAGAATAAATAAGTTTGTTGGAAAAAGAAAGGTTGGAGATTCTATAATTTTAAAGGTATCAGAATCTGATCCAATGCGTTATGTAATTAAGAAATATATAACTACAAAATAGAGACAAAAAGTTAATTTAAATCTAAAACTATAATTCAAAAGAAAATATCATATTTGTTCTTGATTGAAAAGAAGTAAACTGAAAATAGAACATTGCTATGAAACCTAAAAACCGTAAAGCATTAAGAGAAAAAGAAGTTCGTAAAATACATAGACAACTTGATGTATTATATGAAAAAAAATCTAAGTTAAAACTAATAAAGTTAGATCAACCTTACCGACATGGTTGGTTTAAAGAGCTAATTATTACTAATACTATAGATAAGTATGCTAACAAAGAATATATAGAAGAAGTATACAGATTAGTTGAGAAAAAAGTTTGGGCTAAAACTAAGGAAGAAGCTGAACGAAAATGGAGATATCAAATTTCTAAGTATTTAATCAGTAAAGAAACTCCAACTATAAATAAAAAACAATACAATAAGCTCAGTATTGAAGCTAAAAAACTATGTATTCCTTTTCAATATTATACTGAAAGAAAAAATTTAAGAACTCGTTTTTATATTAAAATACCTAAAGGAGCTTATAAAATAAAATTCACAAGAGCTTATGTAACTCATACTCGAAATGTAGACCCGCAATTGAATAAACAAATAGCTTTTTTAAATCAAAAGTTAAAAAGTAAAGGATATTACGAAACAGAAAGGAAATTATTCCCTTGGTTATCTTACGATGATTGGCCTAGTTATAGAGAAACTAGGCAAGAAGGTAAGAGAAAAGTTAGAAATTTAAAAAGTAAAGGAATTAAATACTTAATAAATGAAGCTTGTTAAGAAGTCTTTTTAATAGTCCAATTGCTTCACAGACACAATTTAAAATCAATCTAAACCCGAAATTCAAATAAAAGTGTCATATTTGCGACATAATTATTAACGCAAAAACAAAAATATAACCTATGCTAATGCAATTTAATCACATATCGGACGCTCAAAAGCGATTTTTATGGAGTTACAAATAGGTTATTGTAGTATAAAATCACTAAGAAGCGTCCAAGTTGTAAAATTTGGACGCTTTTTTTATGAAAAAAAGTAAACCCTTTGAAAAAAGAGTCAGTAGTACTACATAATTCAATTCCAATAGGTTAATTATCTGAAGAAATTCGGACAGAGATTTTACATCTTAAAATTTAAATAACTATCTGATTTACAGTAAAATAAATTTAAATTTTTCTTGCGTATTAAAAAAAAGCCTCACATCTTTGCATCGCAATAAAGCAAAAACAAAATATCGTTTTAATAACTTTAGTATGCTAGTTGGGGGAGTCTAATTAGTATAACACAAAAAAAGAAATTAAAACTTAACATTTAAAAACGAAGTATAATATGTTCAATTTAAGAAAAGACATTTGTGTATCTAGAGAACTAGGTTCTTATGCACAACAGCTTCGTGACTTCATTCATAAATAGTATACCATATGTTTAAAGTCCGAAGCCCAAAACAAAGTTTCGGATTTTTAATACTACACAATTCCGTTTAGTTTATTTACCATTTCCGAAACAAACAGAGTAACGTTTAATAGGAAAATAATTGAAACCAGAACATAAAAAGTCGAAAAGACTTAAAGAGGTTCGTGGTATCTGGAAAAGACAACGTCAAATTTGGAAACAAAAACAAAGTTTAGGTTATATAAAACTTGAAAAACCAATTAGACATGGTTGGTTTAAAGAGATCGTTATAACTCAAAACGTAGATCGATATAAAAACAAGAAAGAAATTCTTGAATTATACGATGTAATAGAAAAGAAATTTTGGGGTAGAACCAAAGAAGCAGCAGATCAACAATGGTTTGATCAAATTTCAAAATATCTGATCTATAAAGATTTTCCAACAATCAGTAAACGTCAATTCAACAGATTAAGTTATAAAGCACAAAAGATGTGCACTGTGTATTCGTACAGAACAGAAGATAAAAAGCTTAGAAAAAGATTTTATGTACGAATTCCTAAAAGCGCCTATCGTATAAAATATACGAGAGCTTATATAACACATTCTAAAAGAATTGATCCTGAGTTAGAGAGTGAAGATGTTTTACTTGATAACAAATTGTTAAAAAACGGATACTACAAAGCAAACGCAAAATTTTGTGGTTGGAATCGAAAAGATTATTGGACAACCCAAGATTTTACAAAGGATAAACTTAAAGCTAAAAAACAATTAAAAGCTTTACAAAACTATCCAATAGCAGCAATTTTAAATGGGAAAGTAACATGGGAAAGAGATTAAAAGGAAAAGACCTAATTAATTTAGGATTTCCACAAAATAATAGCATAAACATCGCCTTAGGGCAAATTAACCGATACAGAAAAAAGGAAAAGAAAGATCGCATTTTAGAGGAAGCTAAAGACGTATTGCTTCATCCAGAAAAATATCAAGGAAATGCGATTTGGGGGAAAGTTGCAGAGGGTTTAACAAAACCAGTAGAAGTTAGAATGCATCAATTACGAAATACAAGAGCTCCATTTTCAATTTATGGAGAAAACGAAATTGATGATCAAGCAAAGTATCAATTATATGATGCTTTAAAATTACCAATAGCAGTGCAAGGCGCATTAATGCCAGATGCACATTCGGGTTACGGTTTGCCCATTGGCGGAGTTTTAGCTACAGAGAATGCAGTAATTCCATATGGCGTGGGATTAGACATCGGTTGTAGAATGGCTTTAAGTATTTATCCAATGAAATCTTCTTACATCAAAGGAAAGCAACATCAAATGGAGAATATTTTAAAAGAGCATACAAAGTTTGGTATGTATGAAACTCATGATAAAAAGCAAGATCATGAAATATTTGAACGTAGTGAGTTTCGAGACATTCCATTAGTAAGGCGCTTAAAAACAAAGGCATTTAGACAATTAGGAACTTCAGGAAGTGGAAATCACTTTGTAGAGTTCGGAATTGTAACGATAACTGATGAAAAAAACGAGTTTGATTTACCTGTTGGTGAATATGTAGGATTATTATCTCACAGTGGATCAAGAGCTTTAGGTGCTAATATAGCAAAGCATTATACCTATTTAGCGAGTAAGCAATGTCCGTTACCAAAGAATGTACAGCATTTAGCTTGGTTAGATTTAAATACACATGACGGACAAGAATATTGGTTAGCTATGAATTTAGCAGGTGATTATGCAAAAGCTTGTCATGATAATATTCACAAACGTATAGCAAAATTGTTAGGAGTAAAGCCACTAGCAATGGTTGAAAATCATCACAATTTTGCTTGGAAAGAACAAGTCAACGGAGTAGAACGCATTGTACATAGAAAAGGAGCAACTCCTGCTAGCAAAGGAGAATTAGGAGTAATACCTGGATCTATGACAGCACCAGGATACATTGTTCGAGGTTTGGGTAATGAAGAAAGTTTACAGTCTGCATCACATGGAGCAGGGAGAAAGCATTCTAGAAGAAAATGTAAAGAGAAATTCACCAAAAGTGACATTAAACATCAACTGAATATGAATCAAGTGAGTTTAATTGGAGGTGGAATTGATGAAGCGCCAATGGCATATAAAAACATAAAGAAAGTCATGGCAAATCAACAAGAATTGGTTGAGGTTGTAGGAACTTTTACACCGAAGATTGTAAGAATGGATAAATAGTTTAATGATCGGTGATCAGTAAATAATGATCAATTTTTAATGATGAATTACGAATTGTCAATTTGATTTACCTTTTAAATAAGGAGCTTTTTAAATGTCATTTGAAATCGATCCAAAAATGACACCGCAAGAAGCGATAAAAATGAAAAGCTGTTTGAGCGATAGCGAGTTTTTTTCATTTCGCTTCAAGGATGATCATTTTTAAGAGAAGAGTTCATAAGACTAGATTTTTTTGATTCTTTTTTCATCAATGGAAAAAAGAATAGATAAATATAAAGTCATTACGATAAGTGTAACAAAGTGGAACGAAGAAGTAATCTGTTCCTCGATTAACGGATTGCTTCGTTTCCTTCGATAAAACTCAGGAAACACTAGCAATGATATAAAAGATAGAAATCATGTGTAGATATGCAATGTACAGTTATAAATCTCATTACGCTTGTTTTAAGTGTAAGAAAGGTTTTAAACGAAGAAACTTAAAAGATATAAATAGAGATTTAGTAGAAAGTAAGGTATTTCATTGTCCAGATTGCAGAAACATCATGGCTAATGTTGGATTAGATTGTGAAGTTCCAAGTAAGAAAGATGAGAAAAAATGGAAAGTTTTAGAAAGTTTATATGAAATAGGCATAACATATCATTCTTGTGGATGCTCTGGACCAGGATATATTCCAAAAGAGTTAGATGAATTAAAAGTTTATTTAGAAAA
Organism: uncultured Tenacibaculum sp.; assembly: GCA_947501615.1. Classification (GTDB taxonomy): domain Bacteria; phylum Bacteroidota; class Bacteroidia; order Flavobacteriales; family Flavobacteriaceae; genus Polaribacter. The sequence continues at coordinate 410,586 of CANMWK010000001.1, forward strand.
GACAAAAAGTCTATATGAACATAACTATCAATCTTTATTTAAAGAAGAAATCTATGATCAAGTCGAAATTAAAAAGCGAAATGAAAGCTTAACACATTGGTCAAAAAAAGTAAAAGAAATACAAAACGTTATAGGCAATTTATAATACAGATAGCGTCATTACGATGAGTGTAATAAAATGAAACGAAGAAGTAATCGATTCCTTGATTAACAGATTGCTTCATTTCATTCGCAATGACATTAAAAATAAAAAACTATGGGAGCAAATCATAACACAAAAAGATACGGAGAATTATGGCCTGATTACCGTATAGAATTAGGCTTAAAAATATTAGAAAAATTAAAACAATGGATTGTTATTTCTGGAGGTTGGGCCTGGCATTTCATGTCAGAAATGAATCATAAGGAGTATAAGCATGCACATGATCATAAGGATATTGACATTTTTGTGAATCCTAAAAATGTAGGAATTGTAATGCAAATTTTATTGGATGAAGGATTTGAAAAAGTTTGGACTCGTTACGACCATATGCCTAGTCAAGAAAATTTTAGACGATACGAAAAAATAGAATGGTTACCAACAGGAAGAGAAGTTAGAGTCACAATCGATTTCTTTGAATCTAAGACCATTGAAACTATTGAAGTTAATGGTTGGAATGTAGTACAACCATTAACATTATTAAGTTTTTATTCAAACATTCATTCAAGTGATAAATGTTGGGCAGTAAAAACCGCAGTAAAATTAGTATCAGAAGGAAAAAATCCAATAGGCAATCCATTGTTATCAAAAATGCCTTAAAGGCATTTTGTCACTTCGAGTGAAAGTATTCAAAATGAAATGAAGAATGCTTTTGTATCGAGAAGAGTTTGATAGGTTCTCGATAAAATTTGAATCTCATTTCACTCGATTAAAATCACTCGAACTGACAATAAGAAAATAACATGGAAACAAAAACAATTCAATTTACCGCAGGTCGTGGTCCTGCAGAATGTACTTGGGTAGTTGCTAAAGTATTAAAAACGTTTATTAAAAAAATAGGAGAAAATAAGTTTAGTTATATGATTCTTCAAAAAGAAAATGGGAATCAAAATGGAACTGTACAATCGGTTACAATTCAAATTGAAGGTAAAAGTTTGACTTCATTTTTAAAAGAATGGTTAGGCACTATTCAATGGATTGGTACATCAACATTCAGAAAACATCACAAACGTAAAAACTGGTTTATCGGTTGTTTTGAATTAAAAATGAAAAACAAAATTACTGTAGATGAAAAGCAAATAGCATTTCAAGCCATACGAAGTTCTGGTCCTGGCGGACAACATGTAAATAAAGTAAGTTCTGCGATTAGAGCAAAACATATTCCAACAGGAATTCAAGTATTGGTATCAGAAAGTAGATCACAGCATCAAAATAAAAAGATAGCAATACAACGATTAAAAGAACGAGTAATGGCAAATACTATTGAGCAATTACAGCAATCGGTACAACAAGAATGGGAAAATCATTTGAATATAGAAAGAGGAAATCCGGTACAAATATTTACTGGAACAGATTTTAAAATTCAAAAACAGAAAAAGAAAAACTATAAATCAAAACGTAATCAATTAAAGAATGATTTGCGTAGAGAATTGAATTAAAATCGTCATTACGATAAACAAAGTGAAGAAAAAAAGTAATCTGTTTATTTCACAATGAATTTATTCTATAAAGTAACAGATTACTTTGTTTTACTCGCAATGACAACAAAATTGAAAGAACATGAAAACACTAACTAATAATTACATATTTAAAGCATTAGATGCATATCCATATGATTTAGAAGAAGCTATGGAAGCTTTAACCTATGCCTTAGCTTATGACGAGAAAAACACAATGGTGTTAGGTTTACTAGGGCGCATTTATGCAGAAAATTTGTACGACTATGAAAAAGCGAAAAGTTACTTTGCTGAAGCTTTAGCTGAAGATATTAATGCATTCCATATTTATCCACATTATGTAAACGTGTTACTATGGAATGAAGATTTAGATGAAGCAGAAAAGTTAATAGATTTTGCTTTAAAAATTAAAGGATCAGATAAAGCTGTTCTATATGTGGGTAAGGCTAAATTACATGAACAAAAAAGAAATTATGAAAAAGCATTAGACTTTTTAAAAGAAGCAAAAGTTCATACGTATAACGATAGCTATATGTACACGATAAATCAGCATAAAGATAGAATTAAAGATAAAGTTCCGCGGAAAAAGAAAAAGACGAAGAAAAAAGAAAACAAAAAAAACGCTAAGGCAAAGAAAAATAGGAAAAAGAAGTGATTGAGTTAATGATTATCCGCAATGTATTATAATAACTAACGTCAACCTGAACTTGTTTCAGGTTCTTATCACAAATTATTGTTTACATAGTTATGAGATTCCGAAATAAATTCGGAATGATCTAAAAACAAACATTACAGTTAAAAAACGGATATTCAATATTAAGTTTAATTTAAAAACAGAAGAAAGTCAATGATACAAATTAAAAAAGGGACGCTGTATTGAGTTTAATTTAAAATTCAGTACTTATGAAATCTTACTACAATAAAAAGATTTACAATTTTAAAAAAAATCATCGAAGAAAAAGAAGAACTAGAAGTGCTATGTCCAGAAACGAAAAATTGGGTGGTGAATACACAAGAATGAAAAGAAGAGAATTCAGAAATAATTGTAAAACAGTTTTAATTAAAAAAATGAAAGGAAAGCATATAGAATTCCCTCTTTTTAAAAAAACTATGAGTTGGGATTGGTAAAAATCTAAAAAAAGAAAAATTATTTTTTATTACGCAAAAACAATGCGCAATACACTTCAATATTTGCAGTGTTATTATGAAAAAGAGCAGTGAAATTGCGTGTTGAAAAGAAAATGAAAAGCTATGAAATAGAAGAATAGGAGGGGAAGATAGAAAAAGAAAAGCGCCTCATCATAACAAGAATTATGATGAGGCAACATTAAAAAGTTCATTAACATAAAAATACTGACAAAAGAAGTTCCTATCGTACAAATTTTTCAAGGATTGAATTACTTCTCGTCAGCTTTTTAATACTAATTGACTCAGTAGTTCAATTGGATAGAACACTAGATTTGTTATACTATTCGCTATAAAAAGCAAAAATAGTTCCTAGAAACTTTTTGGTTCTAGAGGTTGCAGGTTCAAGTCCTGCCTGAGTCACGAATCGACAAAAGAAGTTCCTATAAAGTATGGAAAGAAATACTTCTCGTTGATTTAAAAGACACAAAGAGTTCCTATTAATGGTTCGATTCCATATACAATCTGGTTTGTTTACTCTTCGTCTTTTTTTTAAAAAAAAACATAGGTAAAAGGTGTTCCTATATATTCCAATTAATACACCTCACTTATAAATATTATGAAAATGAAAACATTAAAATTGTTTAATGCTGTAGTAGCAAAAGAATCAGAAACTAACGATCGTCCATTTATTTCTAAAAAAGGATTTATTATAGAAAAAAATGCATTATGGGCTAAAGATAAAATTGAAGGATATTATGCAAGAGAACGTTTAAGTGGAAACGACTTAAATAAAACATTTCATAAATCTTGGGATAAAATTAAAACAAGTACTAGTTTTCAATTATATGTTGAACAAATTCAGCATTATATTTCTACTTACGGGAGTAACTTTAAAAGTGAAATTTATATTCCATCAGAAGTTTTAAATGTCCCAAACTTAAAATTAGTTTATAAAGTAATTAAGGCATATACAGTTGAAGAAATGACAGAAAAATGTTTGTCATTGCTACAATCGGGTATTGCTTTAAAAGAAGAAACTATAGATGATATTCTATCAATTTTAGTAGATGAATTACAGTATGAATTTACAGGGAAAGAACAAATAAAAAATAAAGAAGCAATTGTTAAGATTGCCGATGTATATCAAGTTTATCCAGAAAGTGTAGTAGAGTTTTTCAGATATATAATTTATAGAACTACAGACACTACATTATTAATTAAAAATGAAGAATTAATTCAAGCGATTAAAGACAGTTCTTATAATCCGTCAATAGCTTTTAATAAATTCGGATTAGAGCGATTAGCAGAGATTTTTAATCGATTCAAGCCATTGTTTTTAGCTTATAAAAATAGAGTGCCTAAAACAATTAATAAGATTAGCAAATTATCTAAAAAATATCACAAACCATTAACATCTAATCCATTAAATGAAGTAACATACTCATTATTGTTAGAAAAAGATATGCATTGGTTAGATAATGCAACTCCATTTGCTTTATTTAAAGCATTAAGCGCTTGTTATATTAGAAAAAATGGTCAAGATACTTTTATGTATCGTATAAGAAACGGTAAATCTTGGGTAAAACCAGGACGTACAACTTATGCAAGTGAATTAAATTATGATTTCTTATTAGCATACTTAAAAAACAGATTTAATTTTTCAGATCAAAAAGTATATATCCCTAAAGATATAGAATATGCTTTGCCAACATCAGAAAAAATGTATGTAGGTAATATTCCAACCGGAACTAAGTTTTATGGAGAAAAATTAGCAGTTGGTATTTATTGGGAGAATGCTTGGGGAGCACATGATTTAGATTTATCAGGTATTAATATTGGTGGTAAAGTAGGATGGAACTCTACTTATAAACAAGGTAAGGGTGATTTAATGTATTCTGGAGATATTACTGATGCACAAAATGGAGCTGTAGAATATTTGTATGCAAATAAAGGATTGAATGCACCAACATTAGTAAATAATAATGTATACTCTGGTAGACAAGATTGTGACTATAAAATTATTATAGGTAAAGGAAAAGGCATCAAAAAAGAGTATATGATGGATCCGAATAAGGTATTTGCTGATATTAAATGTAGTTCGGTACAAAAACAAACCATTTTGGGTATGATTTTACCTGAAGCTGATCAACAATCATTCGTTTTATTAAACTTTGGTGCTGGTCATGCTAGAGTATCTGGTAATTCAGAAATTTCAGATTTGGCTACAAAAGCATTATATCAACAATGGAATAATCCATTAACATTTGAAGCTATTATTGATGTATTAGGAGGAGAAATCGTTAAAGATAGGGAAGAAGCGACTTATGATTTTTCTCTAGATACTCTTGAAAAAGATAGTTTTATCAAAATATTTAATGAAAATGAACAGAAATAAAATAATTGTAATAGATATAGAAGCTACTTGTTGGAACGGTAAAGTACCTCCAGGGCAAGTAAACGAAATTATAGAGTTTGGTATTTGTGAATTGAATACCGAAACTGGAGAAATAACAAAAAATAAAGGAATTTTAGTCAAACCAGAACGATCAGAAGTGAGTCCGTTTTGTACAGAATTGACTACCATTACTCAAGATTTGTTAGATAAAGAAGGTATTTCATTTAAGGAAGCTTGCATGCAAATTCGAGAAGATTACAACGCTAAAGAATTTGCTTGGGCTAGTTATGGTGCCTATGATATTAAAATGATTCAAAATCAATGTAAGATAAGAGGTGAAGAATATCCACTTTCACAAGAGCATATTAATGTAAAAGAATTGTTCACTGAAGTGAAAGGTTTACGACGAAAAGTTGGTATGAAAGGAGCTTTACATATTTTGGATATCCCTTTAGAAGGAACGCATCATAGAGGTGTAGATGATGCAAAGAACATTGCAAAAGTTTTACATTGGTGTTTAACAAACAAATAGTTCTAAGTATTTGTTTATCCATTAAAACCTTTAAAATGAGAAATCATTTTAAGGGTTTTATCATTTATATTGTATTTTTAATCTATCAATTTTTAATTTCTACATTGTAGAATATAATTTAAGAAACTCATTATATAATACTGTAACTAAAAAATGAGATTATCAAATTTAATTGTTATTGTTATTTTAAGTTTTAATCAAGTTTCTCTTGGACAAATAGTTAATTCAGGAGTAAATCTAGATGAAAAGGTGAAAGTTAATGAACTTTTTACACTTTTTAATACTGGTGAAGATGACAAAGCTTATCAAAAAGCGCACGACTATAAAAAGGTTTTTACCACTTCATACGGTAAATCTAGTTTAGATTTATTATTGGCTAATTATTTTAAAAAAAAGTCATTAATAGATTCATCTATGCTATATACAAATAGATTTTTAACATTGATTGGCGAAACAAATACTGATTCATTATCTGTTAGAGGAAAAATCTTAGCATATCATATTTTAGGATCTAATTATAGTACGCAAGGTTTATTAGAAGAAAGTAAAAAATGGTTTTTTAAAGGTATTGAGAAAACTAAAATTTATAATGAAATAGGATTGTATTATCGATTAACTTTTAGTTTAGCCAATGTATACGTTAGTACAGGTGAAACAGAAAAAGCATTTAATTTATTTAAGGAGTGTTTAAACTTTAAAGAAAATAAAGAAATTATTTATGGGAGTTATTTAAATATGGGAATTGGATATGCTAATAGAAAAGAATATGCATTATCTGATTCATATTTAATTAAAGCAGAATCTATCTGTAGACAAGAAGAAAATTTTAAAGCACTATGCGTAGTACTCATTAATTTGGCCATGAATGCCCAAGAACAAGAAAAAATAAATAAAGCGATACTGTATCTTGATGAAGCTAACAAAATAAGTCACGAAAAGCAATTTTTTAGGTTAGAGTTAGTATCAAAAATGAGTATGGGAGATCATTTTTTATCACTCAAAAATTATAAAGATGCATCATTAATTTTTTCAAGTGCCTTACTGCGAGCTAAAACATTAAAATATGAACAAGAACAAGTTAAAGCATTAGAAAAATTACAGTTGATAGCAATTGAAACAAAAAATTTTGAATCAGCATATCATTATTCTAATCAACTTACAAAGGTTAAAGATGGTATTCAGAAAAAACAAAATTTAAAAGAGATAAAAGAACTAGAAGTACGCTATGAAACCTTAAGAAAAGATAAAGATATTGCAATTTTGAAAGTTGAAAAAAGAAATAAAGATTTGAAAATTTCAAAGCAAAAAAGCATTCAACAAATTATCATTATTGCTTTTTTAATACTCTTAATTCCAGTAATAGTTTCATTGATTTTCTTTCGCCAAAAATTAACAACTCAAAAAAAATTAAACAAAAAGAACAAAGAATTAAATACAGAAAAGATAGAAAAATTACTAAACGAACAAGAATTACAACTGGTAAAAGCGAATATAAAAGGACAAAATAAAGAGCGTAAACGAATAGCACAGCAAATACATGATAGTATTGGTGGAAATTTAGCTGCAATTAAGTTACAAATTGAGAATCCTAAGGTTCAACAACAACTTAATGAAACTTATGAAGAGCTACGAAGTTTATCTCATGATTTAATAAGGAAAAAATTTACGAAAGATAGTTTTTATGTTGTTTTAGAAAAGTATCTAAAAAATATAGGTGAAGCAAGCCAGATTGAAATTGAGTTTCATGTGACTTTACCAAAAGAAAATTTAGAGTTAGGTGAGCAGGTTGAAATAGAGTTGTTTAAGGTAGTTCAGGAATTAATGACTAATGTTGTTAAACATGCAAAAGCTACTTTAGTAGAATTTCATATGAATTTGACAGAAGATCAAAAATTAAATGTGGTTTTTGCAGATAATGGTGTAGGTTTCGATTATAAAAAACAAAAGGATGGAATCGGTTTAACTAACATTAAGGAACGATTGCATACTATAAATGGAAGCTTTAAAATAGACGCTTACAAAGGCACAATCGTAACAATACAAATTGAAAATACACCACTTGTTCAAGACTTATTTAATCTTGATGAAATATATCAATTTTAATTGCAGTGCGATATCCAAAGGTTTAATTAACAGGTACTAGATTTTTGAAAATTTTAATCAGATACTTCGTATGCTTGCATCGAGGTAGTTCATTTAAAAATTGTATTTAAATCCAAAAATGGGAGCATCGTCTAATATTCCTGCAGCAACTTGGAAATTTGTGTTTTTATCATAAGGTTTTGTAAATAAATAACTCATACCAATACCTATTGCAGCTCCTGCTAAAACGTCCCAACCATCATGCTTTTTTGCTTCAATCCTAGAAAATCCAACATAACTCGCTAAAACATAGGCAGGAATTCCATATTTCCATCCGTATCGCTTTTGAATAAAAGCTGCACTTGCAAATGAAACAGAAGTATGCCCAGAAGGAAAACTATTTAAACTTTCACCATTAGGACGTTCTTTATCTATCACATACTTTAAAAGAGAAGTGATTGCAACAGTTCCAACTAATGATTTTGTGAATTGTAATGTTCCCTTTTGACCATCTTTCCATATAAAGGTAGAAGTTAATGATAATGCAGGTAATAACCCTACTAAAATATCGCCACTAGTTTTATGAAATTTTTCTGAAGATGTTAGTTGTTGTTGAGATAAAATAGGTAAACAACTAAATGTAAGTATTAGAATGATAGATATTTTTTTTATCATATATAATTTAAAATTTATTAAAATAATAGTATATCAAAACTGCCAAATATGCTTCAAATTATCTTACTTGAAATTAATAGCTACATGAATTAGAAAAGTAATGATAAATTACGAATTAATATTTATACAAATTTGTTATTTATAACAAAGTAAGGTTTTTGTTTTTAATATAACAATGATGAATAATGAATATTGCATTATTTTAATCTTACAAAGGTATTCCTGACAGAATTAATAAAGTATGAGTGTCTCCATAAGACATTAATTTATCAATTAATTGTTGTAAATGGAGTTGATTTTTTAATACTACTTTTAAATGAATATTTTGATTGCCTGTAATTCTGTACGCACTTTTTATTTCTTTAAGTTTCGGAACTGTTTCTATAAATGATTTTAATTTACCATGAAATACTTTTACCAGAATAAAAGCCTCTAAATCGTATCCTAACTGAGAATGATCTATTTCAATACTGTAATTTTTTATTACACCAATATCTTCCATTTTTAGAATACGTTCTCTGGTTGCAGAGGCAGAGAGATTAATAATTCGACCTATTTCAGCAAAAGAAAGTCTAGCATCATTTTTTAATTCATTTAAAATAGAAATATCAATATCATCAATCATTTGTAAACGTTTTAAAATTCCTTTTATTCAAAGGTAATATTATAAGTAATCAAATGATTCAGCTTTTATGAATAAATTTAAAATCGGAAATTTGAATAAAAAAAATATGAGTATTGTAATCTGCTTCAATAATAAAGATCCTAAACCTTGGAAAGATATCTTGCAAATGAAATTAAAAGATGTAATCATTGAAATTTATCCAGAAGTTAAAGAACCTCAAAACGTAACCTTTGCACTTTGTTGGAAACCAAATTCAATGGTATTAGATAAATTTCCTAACCTCAAAGTGATACAATCTGTAGGAGCTTCTGTAGAACATATTTTTAACAATCAATGTATTCCTTCTAATTGTGCAATAACCAGAATTGTTGATCATCAGTTATCTAAAGATATGTTTGAATTTATCCTTACTGGAATTATGAGACATATTAAGAGGTTTCCAGAATATCAAATGGATCAAGAATTAAAACTATGGCATCAAAAACCATACAAGAGAATAACTGATGTAAACATTGGAATCTTGGGCTTAGGAAAAATAGGAAGTTATGTAGCAGAACAACTAGCGCAATTAGGTTTTAAGGTTAAAGCTTGGTCTACTTCAGAAAAAACAATTAAAAATGTAGAGTGTTATCATAGTGATAATGGGCTAAAAAATGTATTGAATGCTACAAATATTTTAATTAACATTTTACCATTAACTGAAGAAACAAGAGATATTTTACATTTAAAAAATTTAGAAGAGCTTAATAAAAACGGATATCTAATAAATGTAGGTAGAGGAGAGCACCTAGTAGAAAATGATTTACTTACAGTATTAAATAATAACCATTTATCTGGTGCTTTGTTAGACGTTTTTCGAACAGAGCCTTTACCAAAAGAACATCCTTTTTGGATACATAACAAGATTGAAATTACTCCACATATAGCTGCCATTACCAATTTGGAAAGTGCTTCTGATATTATTGTTAAAAATTATAAGAATTTAATCAACGGAAGAGAGCTTTTATATAGAGTTTCTTCTAAAAAAAGATATTAATATGAATAAATTTCATTTGGCATTTAAAGTTAAAGATATAGAGAGCACATATCAATTTTATCATGAAATTTTACAATGTAAAATAGGAAGACAAACTAAGGACTGGATTGATTTTGATTTTTTCGGACATCAGCTATCTGCTCATATTTCAAAAAAAATAGATCCGTTAGATTATTGTGGAAAAGTCGATAATATAAGTGTTCCAATTCCTCATTTTGGATGTATCTTAAAATTTAAAGAATTTGAAAGTGTAAAATCTAAATTAAAAATGCACAATATACAATTTGTAGTAAATCCACAAATAAGATACAAAGGAACATATGGGGAACAACATACCATGTTTGTTTTAGATTTTAGTAACAATCCTATTGAATTTAAAAGTTTTAAAAATGAAAAAGAAATATTTTAGATATAAGGAATTGTTAATTAAAACCTATTGATAAAAAAATTTAGATTTCAGTTTTCCTCATTTATGTAGGTAAGCGCAATTCCAATAACACAAGTACATGCTAAATACAAAAACATTGCGGCATAGGTAAATACTAGTATTAGAGATGTAAGCAATAAAAGCATAAGAAAATTTCTAAAAAAAGTTTTTCCAGTCATAGACATCGATTATTTAATATTTAGGAATATAAAATAAACTAAAAAATATGAATATTGAGCACTATTTAATTCACTTTTAACTGTAAATTATTTCAATAATTTTATGAATTTTTATAAATGAAATTAATTTAAAAGCAAAAAAATAACTAATATTGCACTACTAATGAAAACAATAAGTATACATATCATGAATCAATTAGGACTTTGTTCTTATGATTTTCGTCCAGAAGCAGGCGAAAAAGGATGCGATGTATATAAATTTCAAGAGTCAATTTGAATGAAATAGATTAAAATAAATACAAATACAAAGCGTCCAATGAAAATTGGGCGCTTTTTTTATGAAAAAAATTAAAAGAAAATGATTAAATAAATAAAATTAAAATAAAAGCATAAAAAACTGAAAACAATTGAGAGACAGACTGTTGTAAAAAGTGAATTTTTCGTTGAAAAACGAACAGGGAATCTATTGTTTAAATATTAATATAACTAATTGATAGTCAATAAAATAAATTTAAAATTTCCTTGTGTAATTAAAAAATACATTTCATCTTTGCAGTGTCAAAACAAAACGACAAAACAAAATATTAATAAGAATTAAATAATAAAAAATGTATCAAACAGAATTATATATAATTTCAAAAAAAGAGAACTATACATTAGTTCAGTTTGATACAGATAATAATAAAATAATGAAACGATACCCACAACATAATGTAGCCTGTCATTTAGAATTCCGTTTACCGGAATGGGGGTCACTGTTTAGTGGATCGGATTTAGAATTTAGTTATAAAAAGGAGATAGATTATGAAAGTATATAGTGATATACATTCATTTTAAAAAGATTAAAAGCATCTCCTTATCAAAGTGAGATGCTTTTTTTATGCTATGAAAATTAGGAAGAGCAAGCCAATTTGGTGGTGGCCACGGTCTTGAAAACCGTTCGGAGTTAACGACTCGTGTGGGTTCGAATCCCACTTCTTCCGCAAAATACTCTGTTCGTATAATGGCTAGTACGTCTGACTTTCTATCAGAAAATAAGGGTTCAATTCCCTTACAGAGTACAAAAGGAGAATAGGTAAATATTGGTTTGTTACGTTTAACTGCTAATTAAGTCCATGGTAATGGTGAAGGTTCGATTCCTTTGTTCTCCGCAAAATAGTGTTGTGGCGCAATGGCTAGCGCATCCGACTGTCTCTCGGAGGGTTCGGGTTCGAATCCCGTCAGCACTGCTAAAACTAGAGGTATAACAATTGGTAGTTTACCCGCTTTGGATGCGGGAGGTTGTAGGTTCGAATCCTGCTCTCTAGACAAAATATGACAAGGTGGCTGAATGGTTTAAGGCTGCAGACTGCAACTCTGTTATTTGTGAGTTCGAATCTCATCCTTGTCTCGATGATTGGAATAACTTCAAACTAGTTTGAAAGTTATGAAGATCCAAAGCAAGACTAAATGAGATAGTAAAGCAATTTCATCCTTGTCTTGAAGATCATTGAAATATTGAAAAGGAAGTATTGAGCAATTGGTTGGCTCGCCAGACTGTAAATCTGGTCTCTTCGGAGCTTGTAGGTTCGAGTCCTACTACTTCCACTAATAATTGAAAAAGCATTTATAGTGTAATTGGTAACATAGTAGACTTCCAATCTTCAGTTTCGAGTTCGAGTCTCGATAGATGCTCTAAAATACGTTTATAGTGTAATGGTAGCATCTAAGTCTCCAAAACTTAGGGTTAAGGTTCGAATCCTTATGAACGTGCAAGCATACATCTATGGTGTAAAGGATAGCACAAGAGATTACGAATCTCTAAGTCTAAGTTCGAGTCTTAGTAGATGTACAAACTGCTCCGCTGGCCAAAATGGTAAAGACTAATGAGCAAAACGTGTTTTGAGAAATTAAGAACGCAGTTCACGTTTAAGCCGTGTGAACTCTTGGTTCGAATCCAAGGTGGAGTACAAAATGGTTCATTGTGGTTAATGGCTAACCTTCCCGACTGTCTCTCGGGAGATACGAGTTCGATTCTCGTATGAACCGCTAATGTAGTTGGCAGCGATTAGTTGACAGTAGGCAGTAGATTTTTTTACAAATACTGTTAACAGATAACTGATAATTACTAACTAAAACTAGAGATATAACAATTGGTTGTTTACCTGCTTTGGATGCAGGAGGTTGTAGGTTCGAAATGCATAGCATTCATGAGCACAAAAACGAAATATAAAAGAGCAGCGAACTAATCCTGCTCTCTAGACTAAACCTAGAAAGAAGGTGTGTGTATGGTGACTTAGTGTTAATACATTTAATGGCTGTTTCAATTAACATTAAAGTCACCAAAATTGAGGTATAACTCAGCTGGCAGAGTACCGTGCTGTTAACACGGGAGTCTTGGGTTCGAATCCCAATGCCTCAGCTAAACAATGATTAATTAACAGTTATCAGTGAATCAATACGTAAAAAAAATAATTGTTTACTGATAACTGATCATTGAAAAAGCAGGAATGGCGGAACTGGTATACGCGTCAGATTTAGAATCTGAATTTTGAGAGTTCGAATCTCTCTTCCTGTACAAATTAAACCTGTGATGTAATGGTTAGCATACAAGACTTTGACTCTTGTTGTATAGGTTCAAATCCTGTCAGGTTTACAAATGGTGGTTTTAGTTTATGTGGTAAAATATCTCACTGTGAATGAGAAGAATAGGGTTCGAATCCCGAGATCACCCTAAAGTTCAGTGAAAAATTATCAATAAAGATTAAAAATTGATAACTGATCATTGAAAAAGGAACAATAGCAAAGTTGGTCAATGCGTCGGACTGAAAATCCGAAGATACAGGTTCGAATCCTGTTTGTTCCACAAAATTAAAACGCAAAATGAATGAAAAATGAAAACAGTACAACAAAAATGGAGAAATTTCAGTGGTAAAGAGTTCAATGAACCAATTACTACAATTATAGAAAAAGCAATCCTAAAAGAGCAAAGTGAAGGATATAGCTTAAAGATTTGTGTAGGATCAGATTCGCAAGCTTATAAATCACATATTGAGTATGCTACAGCAGTAGTAGTTCTAAGAGAAGGTAAAGGAGGATTTATGTTTATGAGAAATTTAAAAGGAACGAAGCAAATTAGTATTAAAGAACGAATGCTTAAAGAAGTTACCATGTCGGTAGAAATAGCTTATGCAATTTGTAATATTCTAGATAAATATAATGTTGCTTTAGAAGTACATGCAGATATTAATACAGATCCTAAATTTCAGTCTAATGTAGCTTTAAAAGATGCTATGGGTTACATTCTAGGAATGGGATTTGAATTTAAAGCAAAACCTCATGCTTTTGCAAGTTCATCTTGCGCCGACAAGGTGGTTTAATTGACAATTAAGCTGAACTTATTTCAATATGAAATAAATTCAAAAATAAAAAAATAGTAATATTTTTTAACTACGCAAAAAGATTACGTAATAGACAGTAATATTTGTAGTGTAATTATAAAAAAGGAAAATAATTGCAAATTGAAAAAGATAAAAAGTCTATAAAAGAGAAAAAGAAGAGGGGGGAAGATTGAAAAGAAAAAGTGCGCCTCACTATAACATGGAGTGTAGTGAGGCCTAATTAAAAGAATATTTTATTAAATATAAACGCCTCTTTAGTATAAAGGGAAGTGCTGTGGTAAAAGATTTTTCGTAGCCTTGGAGTGATTGGATGATGTTGTTAGTAATTTGCTTACTAATGAATAGAATTTGCAGAAGCACCGAATTACACAAGATGTAGAGTAGGGAAGCGCATTTAGAGCCAATCTGCCTTAATAAGGAGTATCAGTTCGAATCTGACAAGAGGTACAAATGTTCATTGAAAATAAATGTTAATAATTGTAGTTCCCTTCGAGAGTCTCAGGGGACAGATGATAAAAACATAAAAATATCAAGCGAGTCTTGTTGGGTGTTTCAGTATAGCACTATTGTATGTATTCTTGCAGTTTTGTATGAGTAATGCATGTACAACTTGACTTGAAGGTTTTGATTATTTACCAAAAAATAATCTCACGCTATGGGTCACGGGTTCGAATCCCGTCGTAAACTGAAAGTTTATGTAGTTCAGCTCGGTTAGAACAATAGCTTTTTTTAGTGTGGGTTCGAGTCCCACTCCCGAATACTCGGGATGGCGAAATTGGTAGACGCGCTAGACTGAAAATCTGGTTAAAATGGAAAGCCGAAAGGTAAGCCGGTTCGAATCCGGTCTTAAACTCGAGACTACGACTCTCGCTGGTTTTTGTTTGCACAGGTTCGAATCCTGTTAGAACTAATGCAGTTCTATAGCTCAGTTGGCTAGAGCACTACACTGTTAATGTAGGTTAAAGCTCATCATCTTTTAAAACTGATGAAAAACTGAAGTATTGCTAATGTGTTGTTCAGTCAACACTCATGAGATATACTTGTTATCTGTTTTGAATTTGAACGGAAGTATAAACTTTTTTAAAGTCAGTTTGTTATTAATTTGATAATGAATCCACTTTAAAAAACAATGTATAGAACTTTAAATAAATTCAAATAACCGTGTGTTAAAGAGCATTAACAATACTTCTTTTATTAAAGAATTGGAATTTTACGTCATTTTGAATGATTATTATATTGAAGGAATTTAAAGAATACTTCACTTTGTTCATAATGACTCATAATTAAATAAATAGAAAATGAAAAGAGTAAGAATACATCAAGGGAAAGTTGGTTTAGTTTTCAAAAATGGAAACTACCAAAAAGTAATCACTGAAGGAGTACACTGGTTGAGCTTTCATCAAAGTGTGATGACCTATGATTTATCACATCAATTTCGTACTACAATAGCTACTGAAATCTTACTAAAAGATGAAGCTCTAGTCGGTATGTTGGATGTTGTTGAAGTAAAAGATAACGAATTGGTGTTGGTTTATGAAAATGACAATTTTAAATCAGTACTTCCTGGAGGTAGATATCTATTTTGGAAAGGTTTAATTAATAGAAAATTTCAGAAAGTAGACACAAGTAAAATTTATATTACTGAAGATATAAACAAATCATTATTTTCAAATTATGAATTGGCTAAAAATATTAGAGCTTTTGAAGTATTTTCATACGAAAAAGCAGTGTTATTAGTAGATGATGTGTATACTAAAATATTATCTGGAGGGACTTATAGATTTTGGAGAAATAATACTTCAGTAAAAATCAATAAAGTAGATATGCGTCAGCTACAACTTGAAATTGCTGGTCAGGAGTTATTAACTAAAGACAAAGCTAATATTAGAATCAATTTTTACACAAACTACAAAGTTGTTGATATTGAAAAGGCTTTACTAGAGAATAAAGATTATGAGAAGCAATTGTATGTGGCGATGCAACTCGCTTTAAGAAAATATGTAGGAAAGTATTCTCTAGATGAATTACTAGAAAACAAAGAAGATGTTTCTAAGATGGTTCAGGACGCTTCATTAGAAGTAGCTAAAAAGCTTGGAGTTAAAACTTTAGAATGTGGAATTAGAGATGTTATTTTACCTGGCGATATGAAGGAAATCATGAATCAGGTATTAGTAGCACAAAAGAAAGCACAAGCTAATATTATTACAAGAAGAGAAGAAACAGCTTCTACTAGAAGTTTATTGAATACAGCAAAATTAATGGAAGAAAACGAAATGCTATATAAATTGAAAGAAATGGAATACGTAGAGAAGATAGCAGATAAAATTGGAGAAATTACCGTTTCAGGAAATGGAAATATGGTAAAACAGTTAAAAGAAATCTTTGCTGTAAATAAATAAGAAAACTTTAAAGAGATTATTTAATTAGAATTAATCAATAACACTAAAAAAAAGTGTGAGATAGACTTCAATGTTAAATAATCTCTTTGTTATTTTTAAGCCATCTCTAATTCAGGTTGAATAATCATTGGAATTTTCATTTCAAATTGTGTCCCACTGGCTATTTTTGATGAAACTTTAATTTTACCATTGTTCATTTCAATAAAACGATGCACTAGATTTAATCCGATACCAGAACCTTTTTCACCGCGAGTTCCTGTAGTTGTGTGCTCATTTTCTAAATTAAATAAGGAATTTAGTTGATTAGTTGTCATTCCAACTCCAGTATCAGTAACAGTACAAATCAAATTATCATATTGCTTTTTAAAAGCAATTTCTATATATCCATGTTCAGTATATTTTAGAGCATTACTAATTAAATTTCTAAAAATAACATGAAATGCACCTTTATCAAAAAGAATACATATGTCTTCTTCTGAAACAATATTAATATTAATATTTTTAAAATGAGCTTGTTGCTCATATCCAGAAATTATTTCTTCAAGCTCTTTTGTAACAGAAAAATAATCTGGATTCATTTGATAACCATTTAATTGTTCTAAAGACCAATCTAATAAGTTATTCAAAACAGTTGAAAGATGTTCGGAATTTGCCTCTAAAGATTCGGACAACATAATGGTTTTTTCATAGTTTCCTTTTTCGATATGGTGTTTTAAAATTTTTCCAGAACGTTGAAATGGGAGAATCATTCCTTTTAAATCATGTGCTATTATAGAAAAAAGACGGTTTTTTATTTGATTGGTAGTTAATAATTCTTTTCGTTGCTTTTTTAGTTTACTGTACGCCCAGAAACTAAACACTAGTAATGCTAATAAAGAAATGGCTATAACAAAGTAGAAATTTAAACGAGCTTCAGCTTTTTGAGCTTTTAATTCTTGTTGCTCTTTAGCTATGGTAAGATTGTTTATTTCTAATTCTTTTTTCTGTGTTTCATATTTCTTTTCTAAATCGGCAACTTTAGTTTTTACTTCTTTATTGGCTATAGAGTCTTTTATTTTATGGTATTTTTTAAAATGTTTTAGAGCTAAACCTGGTTTACCAATATTTTCGTAATATTGACTATAATATTGATGTAAGCCTTCTTTAGAATAAGTGATGTTTCTTTTTATAATTGTTTGCTCAAGATCGTTTAAGTAAAACTTAACTTTTTCATACTTTTTAGTATCTAAATAAAACTCTATGATACTATTAATGCTAGAGATTGTTAATAAATAATCACTTGATGTTTTTCCTAATGCGTAAGCATATTTCAGATATTTTTCACTTTCTTTTAAAGTTCTTGTGTTTTTAGACAAAATAGTTCCTTTTTCACTATAAATTTGTGACAATCGCGCATTATCTTTTATGTTTTTAGCAATGACCTCTGCTGAATCTAAAAATTGTAAAGCGATATTGTTTTTCTTAAGACCACGATGTGCAATACCATTTTCTATATAAGATAAAAGAGTAATATATTTCATCTCACTTTTTTTAGAATTAATAATAGCTTTTCTATAGAATAAAGAAGCATTCTTGTAATCTTCTACACGCATATTACAAATTCCAATAAGATATAATGTACTTGCCATTGAGCCAAAATCTTTTTTTGCTTCTTTTATTTCTAAAGCCTTCATTAAAGATGCCATAGCTTTTTCATAATTGTCTAATCTTATATAATAAACACCTTTATTATGGTATTCGGATGAAAGGTCTAAAGGTTTTTCTAGTTTATCTGAAAGCTTAATTGTAGAATCTATATATGATATAGCTTCTTCATAGGCATTATTTTTGTCAGCCAATTTTGCTTTTGAAGAATAATATGATTTCCAATAGAAGTGATTTGGATAATGCTCAAGTATTTCTCTAGCATTGTTTAAAGAATTTTCAGCTTCCTTTTTTTTATTACTTGCTAATTCTATAGCAGCTTTCTGCGCATATGTATATGCTAAAATTTTAGTCTTTTTTAATTTTTTTCCTAATGCTATGGAGGTATTATAACAATATAAAGAAGAATCAATATTTCTATTATAATAATATTTATTTCCCATAAAATTATAGAGTCTTATTTTACAATCATCTTCTGTTTTTGTTAATTGATCATTACAGTATTTAAGTGCCTTATTTATACCTATGATAGATTTAATATTCTTAAAGATTGAGTCACACGGCAGTTTGTTTTCTTGTGAATATACTTTAGTTACAAGAGATAGTAATGCCAATAGAAGTAAGGAGTTTGTTTTTTTCATGATTATTTTGGTTGTAAATAAGAGGTATTGGTTTAATGGATTATTTTTATCAATATCCCACATAAAGATATTGATTTTAATAAATTGTTTAGAAATGATGTTTATTTCTTGAAAAGACTTTTAAAATTAAAATAAAAAAACCGTTCTGAAAAGAACGGTTTTAAGTGTTTAATGGAACTTTTTACTTTACAAGCAATTTATAAGAAAACAAATTATTTTTATTCTTCCCTTTAACAAAATATAATCCTTGTGATAATTGTTGTAAAGAGAATTTGTGGTTTTTTTGGTAGTTTCCTTTAAAATATAATACTTCTTTTCCTGAAATACTATAGACTTTTATATCTTCAGCTTCTTTACTAATACTAAAATAGTCTCTTGAAGGGTTAGGAAAAATGCGTAAAGCCTCTTCATTTGTTACAATATCTTCATTAGATAAGGTAACAGCAGCACTTCCAAAAATTTTGAATTCACCAGGTTGTAATGCTAATGTAGCAGTGGTATTCGTAACATTTATAGTTTTTGTTTCATCTAATAAATCATACCATGTACCTGCTTGTTGAAATGAAGGATTAATAGCTTGAGCAGTAACTCCAAAGTTACCAATAATGGTTACATACTTTAGATCATCTGATGTATTGTCGTTAGTTAATTGGATCTTTTTTAATCCATTAGAGTTACTTACATCTAAAGTAAAGTCTGAGGTTCTAAAAATGTCTTCTTGCTTCTTTAAAGCTATTAATGTAGACCAAAGATTATATATTGCTTTTCTATCAGCTTCATTATCATATTCCCAACGAATTGGTTTGTTACCAGTTCTATCATTAAAATCAATACTCACATCATAACCTAATTCACCGAATTGCCAAATCATTTTCGGACCAGGAACAGTAAAATAAAAAGCACCAGCACTAGCTGTTCTGTTTAATGCAGTTGCTAAATCTCTCACATTATACGAACCATTTGAGTTACCAAACTGTAAGTTTTTATACATTAAACGCTCTTCATCATGACTTTCCATATAAGCAATATTTGCTGGTACAGACCACCCTCTTTTTTTATAATCAATCCAATCGAAATTAGATTTATTACTTGTATGAAATCCTAAAGTAGTTTCACTATAATTAGAGTTTAAATTACTCCACATCATAATTCCCTTACCTTCAGTTAATCGGTAATTTACCCATTCTGTTTCTTCTTGATTAGTTCCTAAGTGTTCAAAAATCACATAAAAATCAGGATCAACTTCCCATTGGTAGTCTGCATATTCTTTTAAAACAGCAACCCTGTCAGCTTGCATTCTATTTGTACATGCATCATCAGAACCAGAACAGTTTTGTGTAAACCCTTTCGTTAAATCCCATCTAAAACCATCTATTTTGTATTCATCAATCCAATACTGTACAGTGCGTTTAACATAATCTTTAGTAGCTTGTTGGCTATGATTAAAATCATTAAACACATTGAAAGAGTGTTTTGCTGTAGCATTAAAGAAAGGACTATTAGCAGCAGCTTGTCCGCCATAATTTCCATTATCTGTATTCCACATTCTATAGTAAGGATTCTGACCTGTAGCATGATTATATACAACATCTAAAATTACAGCTATTCCTCTTTTATGACACTCATCAATTAATTGTTTAAATGCATTTTGAGTTCCATAATATTTATCTAATGCCATATGAAAAGAAGGATTGTATCCCCAAGACTCATTACCATCAAACTCACTCACGGGCATTAATTCAATAGCATTAATACCTAACTTTTGAATATAATCTAATCTAGCCTTTAAAGCATCAAAGCTATGTAACTGATCAAAATCACGAAGTAAAACCTCATAAATTACTAAATCAGTTTTTGCAGGCCTATTAAAATTTGTTACTTCCCAAGCATAAGGAGTATCTCCAGTTCTTAATAAAGTAACAGCATGATTTGTTTTTCCTGTAGGATAGTCAGGTAAATCAGGATAAGTTACTGCATTTATAAACTGATCATTACTTTCTGTTAGCACAACAGTAGAATAGGGGTCGGCCACACGTAAAGCACCATCAATTAAAAATTGATACATATGATTCGTTTGTGGAATTAAACCTGTTAATTCAATCCAAAAACGATCTTTAGCACTATCTTTTTTTAATAAATATGAATCATTTAAAGTCCAGTTATTAAAATCACCAATGACATGAACAAACTCCTTATCTGGTGCATACAATACTAAAGTAGCTTTTGTATTATCAGTAGGATTTAGTGTTAATCCGTCTTTTAGATTCGAAGGTAAAGATTCCTCAACTACTGTAGGTTTTACTATAACTTGAAAGTTCTGAGTTTTAGTATCAGCTCCATTTGTAGCTTCTAATTCAAAATTTGTGGTAGCTGTTACGGCAGTAGTAAATGAATAATTTGTGCTAGCATTTTGTGTATTTATAGAAGTACCATTTGCTTTTAAATTGAAATCTGCACTTAAACTAGCTGTAGCACTTATGGTAACGTTATCTTCTGAATTTACTATCGTTGGAGTAGTGCTAGGAGCAGTTAATGTTAACTGAAATTTTCCAACTTCAAATAATTGGTCTTGAGATTTTTTATCTCCAGTACCATCTTTAGCCTTTACTAACATTCCTATACGGCCAATTCCTGTCCTATTATATAATGTTTGAGGAGTAAAGCTAATAGAGTAGCTTCCGTCTCCATTATTTGTGAACTTTTGAGCTTCGTTTGAATTTGTCCAAGTTCCGTTAGTTGGAGAATCCATGATGTTTGTATCATTAACATCAAAAGACCAAGTCCATAAATAAATATCTGTTACTCCCCACGTTGTTGGATTTATATTAGTAACAGTAACTGTAATCTCTTCATCTTCATTAAAAGTAGTGGGGGAAACAGAGAAAGTTACATTCTGCTGTTGTGCTGTTAATGAAATATGAATACAAAAGATTAAAAAAAGTACTATTTTCTTCATAATATTTAATTAAAAAACAAAAACTATCCATAAATTATAAAATTATGGATAGTTTTTTATTTACATAAGTCTTAATGTATTAAGGTTGTATTGTATACGTTGGGTTAGCAGCATCAGAAAAATTTAATGTTATAGTGTAAGTCCCTGCTGTAGCAGTTAAATTATCACCATTTACTTCTAACGTACCATCTCCTCCAGTATCACCATAATTAATATCCCAAGCATTATTAGCTCTGAATTTAAATTCACCATCAATTAATTCAACATCTCTTAAAATCCAAATATCGTCAAAAGGTCTAGACCAATCTCTAGTAAACTGTGCATCAGGAGTTGCTCCCCAGTCATTGAAAGCCGATCCAACAAGTCCCCAAACATTTGTGATTTGTTCTAAAGAGTACGTATTATCATTTAAATCTACAGTAACAATGTAAATACCAGCAGTTACCGCAATATTATCACCATTTAACTCTATAGAACCATCTGCACCAGTATCACCGTAGTTTACAGTCCAATCGTTATTCATTCTTAACTTCATTTCACCATCTAATAGTGTAACTATCCCTCTAAATACATCAGAATATTGATCATATTCTAACATAAAATCAGGAGTTGCTCCCCAGTCGTTGTAAGCAGAACCTACAATTCCTAAAGAGAAGTTTTCAAGTGTATATGTGTTGTCATTAAAGTTTAAGGTAACTTTGTACGAACCAGCAGTTACGGCAATGTTGTCACCACCTAACTCTATAGAACCATCTGCACCAGTATCCCCATAATTAACAGCCCAATCGTTATTCTCTCTGAATTTGATCTCACCATCAATTAATGTAACATAAGCAGCTAAAACACCATCTACATCTGTTTTAAAGAAAGGTAAATCAGGGGTTGCTCCCCAATCGTTAGCTGCAGAACCTACAATTCCCCAAGTAGTAGATAAATCTAAAACAGTTAAATATGTAGTTACAGTAACAGTTACAGGAGTATCGATTCGCTCTAATGTATCATTTGTACTGTTAGTTATTACTGAACGCAAACGTAATTCGATTTGTCCTGTTGCATCAGGAGCTATTCCTAATCCTTGAGCCACAGAATTTAATTTAGCATGTGTAACATTGATAGTAGCACTGTTTGTGCTATTAGCAACTTCTACAGGACTAGCAAAACTACTTCCAACTGTTGCTGCTTCTAAAAAATATTCAATTGTATTTCCTAAATCAGCATCAAGGAAAGGATCATTAATAACAATATTTAGAGCATCTGCATCATTCATATCTAACGATAATGTTAACGCATCTCCATCTGCTAATCCACTTTCAAATGTTGGTGCATTATCTGGATAAGTAGTTACCAAAAATAAAACTTGATTACTAATTTGATCTCCAGCTTTTACTCGCATAAATACAGGAATATTATCAAATTCAGTTATTCCTACGTTGTTAATGGCTTCGTTAAAATCCATTACAGACATTGAAAAAGAATTTTCAGAAGTACTTCCTAATAATACAGGAGTTGTAAAAGTACTTTCTGTAGCCATTTCTACTTCATAAGAAGAAGCAGAAGTTATTTGATCTTTCCATGTGATTGTAAATGCAGGATTATCAGGTAATGCAAAGTTTAAAAATACATTAGATATTCCTGGCATCTCTAGTTCAAATGTAGGATCAGGTGTCGTAATATTGATATTTTCTTCAGTTTCGCAGGCAGTAAACACAAACATAGCTGATGCAATAACTGCGAAAAATATTTTATTTAATATTGATTTCATTGTAATACTTCTATTTGTTATAAATTCAAAGGAACAAGTATATATTCTCCAGTTAAATCATTAAACCAGATATCATAATCATCTTCTACAATTACAGGAATGTTAGCACCTCCATTTGTTGCAACTCCTGAAAAAGAAGTATCACTACCCCAAGCATCAGTTCCATTAGCCAAGAATTGTATATCCCCTGGTTTTAAACGAACAGATGAAGCATTCCATATATGACTATCAAAAGTTAAAGGGTTTAATGTAATTGGTGTATCTACAGCAGTACCTTGAATAGCTAATGAAGTAGGACTCATTATTCCTGTAGTATCAAAAGGTTCGAAAGTATATTTTAACGTTGTAAAATTGATAGAAAACGTATAAAAACCTGGTGTAATATTTGCTGCTCCAGAAGTTGGAAACCTCTCTGGTTCATCATCACCGTCGTTAACTCTTATAGCACCTCCAGCGATTCCAGTAGCAGGATCTATTGCACCAACATCTGTTCCCCATTGTGGTCTCCAAGCACCTTTATTTTCTAGTACCTTGAATTGACCATCACTAAAGAAACCTGTGTATTTAAATAAATTTTCATCGTTAGCATCTCTAAATAGAGCTGGGTTGTTATTGTTGTTATCCCAACCCGGAGCTGTACCATCTCCAACTAAGTAGTAGTCATCAAATATGTAGTTAAAAAATGGGAATACACGTAATGAAATAGTGTTAGAATTTGCTTGATTAGATTTTTGTTTACCTAAAGAAGAAACTACTCTAACATATAAATCGGACCATTGAAAAGGATTTAAACCAGCATTACCAGCGGCTGTGTTCAATTCTCCCATCCCAAATGTAACAGAATTTGTTCCTGTAACAGAAGCCGCAATAACTGGATTCGTAAAATCTTGATCTAAGGAGAATTCAACATCGTAAACTACAGCAGTTTGTACTCCATAAGTTGCACTAGACCAGTTAAAGGTAACAGCAGGGTTATTTACATTAACTTGATCTATCTCTATTTCGGTTATACCAATACTACCCAAAGTAGGAGCAGTGGCATCAGAAGCTGTAAACGTTTCTGAATTATCTTCACAACCAATACTGATCAAAATCAATAAGAATAATGAAGAAACTTTATATATAAATTTATTTTTCATTGTAATGTCGTATATAATTAATTAGTAGCCAGGATTAGGTGTCAAATTAGGATTAGACGCCAAACTACTTGCTGGAATTGGATATAAATCAAAATGATTTGGTATTGCTATACCATTAGTAGCATTACCTTTCCAAGCCCAATTATAGTTACCTCCTGTAAAGCGACCATATCTAATCAAATCTTGTCTTCTATGCGCTTCCCAGTGTAATTCTCTAGACCTTTCATCTAAAATAAAATCTAATGTAAGATCAGTTACTGTTATTGCTTGCGGATTGTTAGCTCTTGTTCTTAATGCATTAACTAAAGTAATTGCATCTCCAACGGAACCACCTGTACCACCTCTTAATACTGCTTCTGCATACATTAAATGAACATCTGCTAATCTGAATAAAGGAAAATCAGTATCTACAAACTCGTCACTAACACCACTTGAAACACCTGCACTATTTAAATTCGAATATTTTGCGATAATATATCCCGAATCTCTGTCAGTAATATCAGTGATATCAATTGGTCTACCGGCTGTTATCAATGTATTTCTGGTATCTGTAATAAAAGCTCCTCCATTAAATAGGTTAGCAAATTGCTTTCTTACACGTAAAGCACCACTCCAACCTTCAGCACTAACACCAAGATCTTCACCATTTCTTTCGATACTTCCTACAGCACCATTAATCATTACTGTAGTGGGACCGTAGTTTTGTACTGAAAATCCATCAGAAATAAATGCGAAAATAATTTCATTTCTTGCAGCTCCAATATCGTTATCAGCTTTAAACAAGTCTAAATAATTAGGAGCTAAAGTGTAGCCACTATTTAATATTTTATTACAATATTCAATACAATCAGAATAACGATCTGCGCCTATGTATACTTCAGCATTTAAGTATATCTTAGCTAGAACCATCCAAGCTACAGCTTTATCAGTTCTACCATATTCGTTTTGCCTAGGGTCTTTTAAATCACTTTCAATAGCTTTTAATTCGCTTTCAATAAACGAAAATAAATCACTTCTTGAAGCTTCTTCTGGTGCTTGATTAATTACAGAATTTTCATCAGCAAAAGGAGCTTTACCAAATAAATCCATTAAATGGTAATAAGCAATTGCCCTTACTAATCTTGCTTCGGCTCTATACGTTACAATCTCCTGACGAGTAGCTTCTGAAACATTTCTAGCATCTAATTTTTCAGGAGTAGTTTCATTTAAAAAATTATTTACAAACCCAACAGATGCTCTAGCTCTTTCATACATTCCTAAAATAATTGTATTTTGAGCATTCCATGTATTTCGTTGAATTTCTGCAACACCTTGATCGGTTTCGTATGACCAAATCATTTGATCTGCTGAAAGTGTTTGTAAATAAAGTAAAGTACGTCCGTATTGACTAGTACCAGCATCTAAACCATCTAAATTTGAATTAGTAGCACCATCAGTACCTGTTAAAGAAAAATTTGCGTAAATACCAGCTAAAACTTCTTTGTAGGCTTCTTCATTTTCAAACAATTCTTCACTTAAAGTTGTTTGATCATCATTAGGTATAATATTTAAATCTTCTGTGCATGATGACAAAAATATTGCAATCACTGCAAAAAATAATACCTTTTTTATATTGTTATTGATATTCATTTTTTCATTTTAAAATTTAATATTTGCTCCAATTAAGATATTTCTAGATCTAGGATAGATAACATTATCAATACCCGGATCTGAACCTGTAACTTCAGGATCTAAACCTGTATAATTTGTCCATGTAAATACATTTTGCATACCAGCCCATAATCTAATACTATTTTTAGAAAACTTTTTAATAGGTCTGTTAAATGTATACCCTATAGTAATGTTATCCATTCTTAAAAAAGAGGCATTTTCAACATATAGATCCGAAAGTAATACATCTGCTGTATTTCTAAAATTAGTTTGTAAAACAGAAGTAGGTATGTTTCCTAGTACAGAATTATCACGTAATAAGTTTAGCTGAGCTCTAGATGAATTCACATTATTATATACATAATTACCAATATTTGCTCTTAAATTGAAAGAAAGATCAAAGTTCTTATAATTAAAATTACTTTGGAATCCTAGAATTATATCAGGATCTGGAGTTTCTTTTAAATATTGATCAGCACTATTTATTGTTCCATCTCCGTTAACATCTAAGTATGCGCCTTCAATAGGATTACCATTAGTATCGTATAACTGTTTAAGTACATAAAAAGCTCTAGGAGCTTCACCGACTCTATTAATTTGAATATTAGAACCTGTTCCCCCTGAAATTCCACCAGTTTGGAATTCAAAACCAGACACTAAATCTTTAATTTCTCTATCGAAAATAGTACCGTTGAAATTTAAATCTAAACTAAAGTCGTCTGTATCGATAACGTTTGAGTTAATAGAAAATTCTAAACCTCTAATTTGTAATTCACCAACATTTTGAATAATTCTATTGGTAAAGTTTAAAGGGGTAGGAGCATCAAAAAGTAAATCTGTTGAATTTTTCTGAAATGCACTGATCGATCCAGTTACACGATCATTAAATAACCCATAATCGATACCGAATTCTATGGTTTCAGTTTCTTCCCATTTTAAATCCTCATTGATTTCTGATGGAATATTCGTTGCAATTGGATTTCCTCCAAATAAATATTGAGAATTCTGATCTCCTGATCTATAACGATTTAAGAAAACATCTTTTTCACTAATCTCTTGTTGTCCTGTTAAACCATAACTAGCTCTTAATTTTAAGGTAGATAAAGTATTAGAATTTTTTAAAAAGTCTTCTTCACTAATTTTCCAAGCTACAGCTGCTCCAGGGAAATTACCCCATCTATTTTTAGCAGCAAAACGAGAAGAACCATCACGTCTATAATTTAATGTCAATAAGTACTTGTCTAAGAAATTGAAATTAGCACGACCAAAGAAACCAATTAATACTATATCAGGATCTGCAAACGTTTGCGGAAATGAAGCAGGATTTCTTCTGTTACCTGTATCACTTCCATCAAATTCAAATTTTTGATATGAATATCCTGCTGTGAAATCTCCCGATACTTTATCACTAAAATCTTTTTTATAGTTTAAATATCCATCCAGTAATTTGTTTATTCTAAGTGATTCAGATTCAAAATCATTACCTATAAATACAGCACTAGATGATACAGGAACACTAAGTGTAGTTCTATCTACAACACTACCAGCTGTTCTATCATATCCTAAATTAATTACAGCTCTTAAATCTGGAAAAAAATGTAATTTATAATCAAATTGTAAATTTCCGTATTGTCTAAAAGATCGACCTGTATTCGTACGTTGTAATAAAGCTGCAACAGGGTTTTGTGTTCCATCTGCTACACCAGAACCCGCTAAGTGTTGATAAAAACCACCAAAAGGAGAGTTAGCATCAAATACTGGTTGTGTAGGATCATAACGTAATGCAGCACCTATTTGACCACTATCTGCAAAACGGTTATTTTCAAAAGCTCTACTGTAGTTTAAATTGATTTTTAAATGATCATCAAGTAATGAAGGACTTAAAGCTACAGATACATTTCTTCTGATAAATTGAGAAGTCATTAAAGCACCTTCTTGATCATTAAAACCAACAGATAACCTAATAGGTATAGCATTAAAAATTGTACCTCTAGCCGATAAGTTATGAATAGTAGAAACTGTGTTTCTAAAAATTTGATCTTGCCAATCTGTATTAGCTGTACCTAACAAAGAAGTATCGATAGTTCCACTGATAGGCTGAGAATTTACTAAATTTCTAAACTCATCTGCTGAAAATACATTGATGCGATTTAAAATTTTTCCAGTTGTTACCTGAGTGTCAAAGTCTAAAGACCAATTAGCTTTTCCTTTCTTAGTAGTAATAATGATTACACCATTGGCAGCACGAGAACCATAAATCGCAGTAGCAGAAGCATCCTTTAATACCGAAAAAGATGCAATATCATTAGGGTTTATAGTTGATAAGATACCTCTTGAACCATCAACGTTACTATTTGTAATTGGTAAACCATCAATGATAATTAAGGGATCGTTAGATGCATTAAGTGATGAACCCCCACGAATTCTAATTTGAGAACCAGAACCTGGAGCACCACTAGTATTAATACTAACTCCAGAAACTCTACCATTTAATAAATTTTCTGGAGTCACAATATTACCTTTTGTAAATTGTTTTTCTGTAATAGCTTCAACAGAACCTGTTGCGTCTTTTACGGTAGTAGTACCATATCCAACAACAACAACTTCGTTTAAAACTTCACCATCTTCCTCAAATTGTACATTAATAGTTGTTTGATTCCCCACTTTAATCTCAGTGGTTTTCATACCAATAAATGAGAATACTAGAATATCAGACGCTTTAACATCTTTAATCTCATAGTTTCCATTAAAATCTGTTTCAGTTCCTCTTATTTCCCCCTTAATAAGAATGGATACACCAGGTAAAGGTTCTCCAGTTGCTTTTTCAGTAACTATACCTTTAACTGTTTGTTGTGCATGACCCAATAAAGAAAAACATAATAAAAATAAACTGAAAATTAGTTTTGTTTTTTTCATGTAAAAAATCTTAAGTAAATACGTAAATTTGAATTTGTTTATTTATCAATAATCTTTGTTCCGCGTTGTGAATATAGACATTAAAATAACTCTCAGGCAATGATTATTGCTACGAAACCGTTTTCGTGTTGATAACTTTTTAACTTTAACTTAACACATTCATAATATAACTCAAAAATTTTATCAGTTTTGTAAAAAAATACAGGTAAAATTATAATTAAACCAAACAGAAATTACTTTAATAATAAACCCCTATAAATTTCATTATATTTTTAAAATATGAAGCCAAAAATTACCATAAAAATAATTGCTAAAGAGTTAGGAGTATCTACTTCTACCGTTTCAAAAGCTTTAAGAGATAGTCATGAAATTAGTCAAGAAACAAAAGATAGAATAAAAGCTTATGCTAATTATTATAATTACAGACCAAATAATTTAGCGTTACAATTAAGAAATCAGAAAACTAAAGTTATTGGTATTGTTTTACCTAAAATTGTTCACCATTTTTTCTCTACTGTAATTAGCGGAATTGAAAAGGTAGCCAATGAAAGAGGTTATAATATTATGGTTTGTTTTTCTAATGAAAATCAAGAAAAGGAAATAGAAACTATAAATGTTTTAACTAATGGAAGTGTTGATGGACTTATAGTTTCTATTGCTAAAGAAACACTTCGAAACAAAGCTTTAGATCATTTTTATCGTTTAATAGAAAATGAAATGCCCATAGTTTTATTTGATAGAGTTCATGATTCTATTGCATGTGATAAGGTAATTGTAGATGATATTGGTGCAGGGTATAAAGCAACAAAATATTTAACTGATATTGGTTGTAAAAAAATCGGAATTGTAACAACTCCTGAGCATGTTACTGTTGGTTTGGATCGTTATCAAGGTTATGAAAGAGCATTGAAAGAACAAGGAATATCAGTAAATAAAGATCTAATTATAAATGTAGACGAAGAGCAAGATATATACGAGCAGATTAAAGTGCTTTTTAACCAAGAGTTAGATGCTGTTTTTGCCGTAAACGAAATTTATGCAGCTACTGCAATTAAAATAGCAAAAGAAAAGAAATTAGATATCCCAAATGATTTGTCTGTTATTGGGTTCACAGATGGTTTAATATCTAAATATTCATCTCCTTCTATAACTACAGTCGTACAGCATGGATATACGATGGGAGAGCAAGCTGCTGAATTATTAATAGATAGAATAGAAAATAAAGATAATGCTAGATTTCCTCAAACGAAGGTAATATCAAGTAACTTAAAGTTAAGAGAATCTAGTAAATCTTGATTTATTTCTTTTCTGTGTAAATAAAATTTTTATATTTACCACATAATTAAGACTTATCAATAATCTTACTTCCGCAAAAAAAAGAATGATAAGTCTAGCGCTTATCGTAGTATATAACTAACAATACTTTACGATAATGAACAAGCGTAAATTAAGTTTCTTAGAAATTTGGAACATGAGTTTCGGGTTTCTAGGAATTCAATTTGGAATGGCCTTAACAGGTGGTTTCATGTCAAGAATTTTTCAAACACTAGGAGCTAATATTGATGAAATTCCAATACTTTGGGTAGCAGCACCTTTAACTGGATTAATTGTGCAGCCTATTATAGGGTATATGAGTGATCGTACATGGAGTCCTAGATGGGGAAGGAGAAGACCTTACTTTTTAATTGGAGCTATTTTAAGTTCGATAACATTAATTTTTATACCACATTCACCTACTTTGTGGATTGCAGCTGGTTTTCTTTGGATTTTAGATGCATCTATTAATATTTCAATGGAACCTTTTAGAGCTTTAGTAGCTGATAAACTACCTAGTTCACAACGTTCCTATGGTTTTGTAGTGCAAACGTTAATTATTGGTATAGGAACTTGGGTAGCAAGTAGTTTACCTTGGATGGTATCTAAATTAGGAGCAAGTGATGCTGCACCTTCGGGAGTTTTACCAGCATCTGTTAAAGTAGCATTTGCAGTAGGAGCTGTAATTTTTCTAATAAGTATTTTATACACAGTTTTCACAACTAAAGAATATCCACCAGAGGATATGGAAGCTTTTAATGAAGAAAAAAAGCAAAAAAATAGATTCGTAAGAGATATCATAGAAAACGTATCTAATATGCCGTTAACAATGAAAAAATTAGGAGTCATCCAATTTTTCAGTTGGTTTGCATTCTTTACGATGTGGACAATGTCGAATCCTGCACTTACGGAACATGTTTTTAAAACACCTGTACCTATTGAAAAAAATTATGACATGTCTAATCCAGAAATGGCAAAAGAATTTGATGTAGCAAATACTGCATTTCAAGAGTCTTCAAATCAAGTTGGTAAATACATGGGTATTTACGGATTGTCTTCTATGGTATTTGCATTACTGTTAGTATTATACACATCTAAAAGAAGAATTAATAGAAAATATGTTCACATGTTTTCACTAATTGCTGGAGGAATAGGTTTTATATCTATGTACTTTATACCATCTCCAAGTTATTTAGTTTTATCATTTATTCTCATAGGTTTTTCTTGGGGAAGCGTATTGTCTATGCCATATGCAATGTTATCTAGCTCAGTTGACCCTAAAAGAATGGGGGTTATTATGGGAATTTTTAACATGTTTATCGTAATTCCACAAATTATAGCAGCTGTAGGAGGAATAAATTTTATTTCAAGTTTATTAGGAGAAGAGGCGATTTATGCGATGATAATAGCTGGCGGAAGTTTAATTCTTGCTGGTTTATCTAACTTTTTAATAACCAATCCTAAAGCGATTTCTTACCAAATAAATGAAGACATTTAAAATGAATAAAAAAGGATTCATATTTGATTTAGACGGTGTGATTGTTGACACCGCTAAATACCATTTTTTAGCTTGGAAAAAGCTAGCTAACGATTTAGGTATCGATTTCACAGAGCATCAAAACGAACAATTGAAAGGAGTAAGTAGAGTAAAATCCCTAGAAAAAATATTGAATTGGGGAGGAGTTTCTATTTCTGAAGAAGAGTTTAATCAATTGATGCATAAGAAAAATCAAGATTACTTATCGTATATAGAAACAATGACTAAAGATGAAATTTTAGTTGATGTTCCAAAAGTTTTAGATCTTTTAAAAGACGAAAATCAAGGTGTTGCTTTAGGTTCTGCAAGTAAAAATGCGAGAACAATTTTAAAGAAAGTAGCATTATATGATACTTTTGAGGCAATTGTAGATGGAACCAATGTTTCAAAAGCAAAACCAGACCCTGAAGTTTTCTTAATAGCTGCCCAAAATTTAGATATACAACCAGAACATTGTATAGTTTTTGAAGATTCAATAGCTGGTATTCAAGCAGCAAATACAGCGAACATGATATCTATTGGTATTGGCCAAAAAGATGTTTTATCTGAAGCAGATTATGTATTCAACGATTTTTCTGAAATCTCAGAAGAATTTATTACTCAACTTATAAACAAACACTAACCCCCGTACAATAATTAAAAACTAGAAATGAATCAAGATTATATCATACCGAACGAATGGTCTATTATTGAAGAAGGATTTAATGAAGATCGAGTAAAATCATCTGAAAGTTTATTTAGTATCGGTAATGGAGCCATGGGGCAACGCGCTAATTTTGAAGAAAAATATACAGGAGAAACTTTTCAAGGGAGTTATATCGCCGGAGTTTATTATCCTGATAAAACAAGAGTAGGATGGTGGAAGAATGGATATCCAGAGTATTTTGCTAAAGTTTTAAATGCACCAAATTGGATAGGGATTAATGTATGTATTAATGGAGAAGAACTTGATTTGAATACATGCAAAGAAATAGCTAATTTCAGAAGAGAATTAAACATGAAAGAAGGTTGGTTATCTCGTAGTTTTACGGCTACATTAGCCAATGGTCTTACAGTAAAGATAGATACAAAACGTTTTTTAAGTATTGATTTAGATGAAGTTGGAGCTATAGCGTATAATGTAACGCCTATTTCAGCTGATGCGATAGTTATTTTTGAACCTTACTTAGATAGCGGTATTCAAAATGAAGATAGTAATTGGGATGATCAATTTTGGAATACGGTCAATGTTTCAGCAGAAAACGAGCAAGCATTTATAGAAGCACATACCATGAAAACTAATTTTCATACTTGTACTTTTATGCAATCTGAAGTGTTTGTCAATGCTGAAAAACAAGAGATTACTCCTGAAATTGAAAAATCAGCGACGAAAGTTTCTTTCAAATATGTTACTCAAGCAAAAGCAAATGAAACAGCTAGTATTCACAAGTTTGGAGGGTATGTAGTAGATAGAAATCATGAGACAACTCAATTGATTACTGCGGCTAAAAACACGTTAAAATTAGCTGCAGATTTAGGGTTTTCTACATTATTATCTCAACAAAAAGAAGCTTGGGCTACTATTTGGGAAATGGCTGATATTACTATTGAAGGTGATGTTAAAGCGCAACAAGGTATTCGATTTAATATCATGCAATTAAATCACACCTATTTAGGTAAAGATGCTCGATTAAATATTGGTCCGAAAGGATTTACCGGAGAAAAATATGGTGGAAGTACATACTGGGATACAGAAGCATATTGTTTACCTTTTTATATGGCTACTAAAAACCAAGAAGTTGCTAAAAGTTTATTAACCTATAGATATCATCAGTTAGATAAAGCTATTGAAAACGCTGAGAAATTAGGTTTTACTAATGGTGCTGCTTTATATCCAATGGTAACAATGAATGGTGAAGAATGTCATAATGAATGGGAAATCACATTTGAGGAAATTCATAGAAATGGAGCTATCTCATTTGCAATTTTTAATTACCATAGATATACTAATGATTATAGCTACATTCCTGAAAAAGGATTAGAAGTTTTAATAGGTATAGCTCGTTTTTGGCATCAACGTGTTAATTTTTCTGAAGACAAACAGAAATACGTAATGTTAGGTGTAACTGGACCAAACGAATACGAAAACAACATTAATAATAATTGGTACACAAATTACATAGCGAAATGGTGTATCGATTATGCTTTAGAAAATATAGCAGTTGTAAAATCAGATTATTCTGAAGATTACGAAAGAATATTAGCTAAAACTAAATTCACCGAAGCTGAATTAGCAGATTGGAAAAAAGTTACAGATAATATGTTTTTCCCATATTCAGAAAAACATCAAGTATATTTACAACAAGATGGTTTCTTAGATAAAGAATTAATCACTGTTGCTGATTTAGATCAATCTCAGCGTCCTATCAATCAAAAGTGGAGTTGGGATCGTATTTTACGTTCTCCGTACATCAAACAAGCTGATACATTACAAGGTTTTTACTTCTTTGAAGATCATTTTTCTACAGAAGAATTAGAAAGACATTTTGATTTTTACGAACCTTTTACAGTTCATGAAAGCTCTCTTTCTCCTTGTGTTCACAGTATTCAAGCAGCAAAATTAGGTAGAATGGAACAAGCGTACACATTTTATTTAAGAACATCTCGTTTAGATTTAGATGATTATAATAAAGAAGTTGAAGAAGGACTTCATATTACGTCTATGGCTGGAACTTGGATGAGTATTGTTGAAGGTTTCGGAGGAATGCGTATTAAAGAAGGATTGTTGAGTTTTACACCTCAAATTCCTGAGCAGTGGGATGCGTTTTCTTTCAAAATAAATTTCAGAAATCAAATATTAAAAGTAAATGTATCTAAGAAAGGAACAGAATTCGAATTAGAAGGAAATAAAGAATTA
Source organism: uncultured Tenacibaculum sp. (assembly GCA_947501615.1). GTDB lineage: Bacteria > Bacteroidota > Bacteroidia > Flavobacteriales > Flavobacteriaceae > Polaribacter. The sequence continues at coordinate 445,555 of CANMWK010000001.1, forward strand.
GAATTACTAGTAAATAATAATAAAATACTTGTAAAACCTAATAGTTTAGTAACAGTATAATAATTAAGTTGATTAAATTTAAGCATGAAAAATGTTCTATATCTTATTGTTTTGTTTATAGTATTGAGTTGTAATACTCAAGTTAAAAGTAATACGCAAAAGAATGAAAATTTTGAAATTAACAAACAAACACATATTACTTTATTTGAAGGAACTTTAGAACGTTTAGAACATTTTTCATCTAAATTTATAAAAGATAGACCTGTTGATGTATGGTTACCTAAAGATTATACTAAAAACAAAAAGTATAATGTCTTGTATATGCATGACGGACAAATGTTGTTTGATAGTACGCAAACATGGAATAAACAAGAATGGAAAGTAGATGAATGGTCTTCTGAATTAGCTAAACAGAAAAAGGTTAAAGATTTTATTGTTGTAGGAATACATAATATTCCAAAACTTAGATGGCAAGATCTATTTCCTCAAAAAGCGTATGATTTTATTGGTGAGGAAGCTAAAAAATCATTAAAGAGTATTTCAGGGTCAAGAGATTTTACGTTGAACGGAGACAATTATTTGAAATTTATTGTAGAAGAATTAAAACCATTTATTGATACTAATTATTCGGTGTATACAGATAAAGCTCACACCTTTATTATGGGATCAAGTATGGGTGGATTAATGTCGATGTACGCCATTAGCGAATATCCATCAGTTTTTGGTGGCGCTGCATGTTTGTCTACACATTGGGTTGGAGCAATGCCAATGGACGAGAATCCTTTTCCTGAAGCTATTTTCAAATACATGGCAAAACATTTCCCAAAATCAGATAACCACAAGGTTTATTTTGATTATGGAAATGAAACATTAGATAAATATTATCCTCAATATGCTCCAAAAGTTGATGAAATTTTAAAACAAAAAGGATATTCTGAAAACGATTCTAGAAATTTATTTTTTGAAGGAACGAATCATTCAGAAATATCTTGGAGTAAGAGATTAAATGTTCCTCTTTTATTTTTATTAAAGAAATAATGAAAAAGTTATTCTTCATTTTATTTTGTATACAAACCATTGTATATGCACAAAATAGTAATAGAATTTTTAAAGAAGCTTCTGTACAAACAGGAGATGTTTTAAATGTTGTGGTTAATGATGGAATTTATAGAATTCGTTTTTATTCTAACCAAATCATAGAAACAACGTTTATTCCTAAGAATGAAAGTTATACAGCAGCTTCACATGCGGTAGTTGCACAACCAAAAAACGTAGATATCTACCTTAATGATTCTGGTGATACAGTAACATTTAAGACAAAAAAAGCTAAAATTGAGGTTGTAAAATCTCCTTTTCAGATTAAGTATTATTATAAAGATCAATTAATTACTTCTGAGAAGAAAGGATACTATAAAAAAGACAAAAACGACGCTATTGAATTAAATCTAACTTCAGATGAAGTTCTATATGGAGGAGGAGCTAGAGCTTTAGGTATGAATAGACGAGGGAATCGTTTACAATTATATAATAGAGCTCATTATGGTTACGAAACTCGATCAGAGTTAATGAATTATACAATGCCATTAGTAGTTTCTTCAAAAAAATATATGGTTCATTTTGATAATGCACCAATTGGATATTTAGATTTAGATAGCGAGAAAAATAACACACTTACCTACGAAACGATTTCTGGTAGAAAAACATATCAAATTATTGTAGGAGATACTTGGTATGAATTATTAGATAATTATACCGATTTAACAGGAAAACAACCGATGCTTCCACGTTGGAGCTTAGGTAATTTTTCAAGTAGATTTGGTTATCATTCTGAACAAGAAACTAGAAATACCATACAAGCATTTAAAAAAGAACAAATTCCTGTTGATGCTGTTATTCTCGATTTATACTGGTTTGGTAAAGATATCAAAGGAACTATGGGGAATTTAGAAGTCTTTAAAGATTCTTTTCCTAATATGAAGAAAATGGTAAGTGATTTTAAAAAAGAAGGTGTAAAAACCGTTTTAATTACGGAACCATTCATTTTATCTACATCTAAAAAATGGGATGAAGCTAAAGCGAAAGAAATTTTAGGTAAAGATGAAGCAGGAAATCCTTTTACATATGATTTTTACTTCGGAAATACAGGCTTAATAGATATTTACAATCCTGAAGGAAACAAATGGTTTTGGAATATTTATAAAGGTTTAAAAGATATGGGAGTTGAAGGTTTCTGGGGAGATTTAGGAGAGCCAGAAGTTCATCCTTCAAAACTATTACACGCTACAGGAACGGCTGATGAAGTACATAACATTTATGGACATGATTGGGCTAAATTAATTTTTGATGGTTATAAAGCTAATTACCCCAATGAGCGTCCGTTTATTTTAATGCGTGCCGGTTATTCTGGATCACAACGATTTGGTTTAGTTCCTTGGTCTGGTGATGTAAACAGAACCTGGGGCGGATTACAAAGTCAGCCAGAAATTGCTTTACAAATGGGAATGCAAGGATTAGCCTACATGCATTCTGATTTAGGTGGTTTTGCTGGAGCTAATTTAGATGATGAGTTATATGTTCGCTGGTTACAATACGGAGTTTTCCAACCAATTTTCAGACCTCATGCACAAGAGGAAGTTGCTAGTGAACCTGTTTTTAGAGCAGATAAAGCAAAAGCTTTAGCTAAAAAAGCTATCGAATTACGTTATCAATTATTACCATATAACTATAATTTAGTTTTTGAAAATAGTCGTAAAGGAAAACCCCTAATGCGTCCTCTATTTTTTGAAGAAAACGATGCGGATATGTTTACTAAATCGGCTTCATATTTTTGGGGTAAAGATTTCTTAATCACACCAATTTTAAAGGCAAAACAAATTGAACAAGAAATTTATTTTCCTAAAAAGAACTTTTGGTTTAATTTTTACACAGATACTATTGAAGAGGGTGGTACAACGAAAAACGTAAAAATTGTAGAAGAAAATATTCCAACGTATGTAAGAGCTGGAAGTTTTATTCCTTTGAGTGCTTTAGTACAAACTACCAAAGATTATAACTTAAATTCTTTCGATTTACATTATTATCATCATCCTTCTGTAGAGAAATCAAAAAGAAAAATTTACAATGATGATGGTGTCACCGCAGATGCTTATCAGAAAGAAGCATATGAGGTTTTAAAATTTAATTCAAAGTTTACAAAAAAAGAGCTAGAGATTAAATTAAAGGCAACAACAGGAAAGAACTATACAAAAAATGAGAAGGACGTTGTTTTAATAGTACACAACATTAAAGCAAAACCTAAAAAAGTAAAATCAAATAAGAAGAACGTCGATTTTAAATGGGACAGTACATCTAATCAGTTACATGTACCTGTAAAATGGCATACTTCAAAATCAAATAAAATCGTTATAAAATTCTAGTTTCAAAGCAAACTATATTTTATAGTATTTAAAAAATTAAATTAATGAAACAACTACTTATAACATTGTTTGTTGCACTAGCTATAATGAGCTGCAAAGAGCAAAAAAAAGTTGAAGAAAAATCAATAGATAAAAAGCCAGAAACACCATTTGTGTGGAATGGTGCAAATTTATATTTCTTATTAACAGACCGTTTTAATAATGGAGACACAGCTAACGACGTAAATTTTGATAGAACAAAAAAGACAGCTAAGTTAAGAGGTTTTAAAGGTGGCGATTTAAAAGGAATTACTCAAAAAATTAAAGAAGGTTATTTCGATACGTTAGGAATCAATGCAATTTGGATGACTCCTGTAGTAGAACAAATTCATGGAGGGACAGATGAAGGGACTGGAGTTACCTATGGTTTTCATGGATATTGGACTAAAGATTGGACAAAAATTGATCCTAATTATGGAACGGATAACGATTTAAAAGAATTAGTTGCAACAGCTCATAAACACGGAATTCGAATTCTGTTAGATGCCGTGATAAATCATACGGGACCAGTTACAGAAAAAGATCCGGTTTGGCCAAATGAATGGGTTAGAACTGAACCACAATGTAAATACAGTAATTATGAAAATACCATTACGTGTACTTTAGTTAAAAATTTGCCCGACATTAAAACAGAAAGTAATGAAGAAGTTGCTTTACCGCCACAATTGGTAGAAAAGTGGAAAAATGAAGGGCGTTATGAACAAGAAGTGAAAGAATTAGATGAATTCTTTGCGAGAACAGGATACCCTAGAGCTCCGAGGTTTTATATCATAAAATGGCTAACGGATTATATTACAGCATATGGAATCGATGGCTATAGAGTGGATACTGTAAAGCATACAGAAGAAAATGTTTGGCAAGAATTTAAAAAAGAATGTGATTATTCTTTTGCTCAATGGAAGAAAAATAATCCTGATAAAGTATTAGATACTAATGATTTTTATTTGGTAGGAGAGGTATATAATTACAGCATTTCCAATGGGAAATTATTCAATTTTGGAGATAAGAATGTAAATTATTTTGATAAGGCATTTAATAGTTTAATCAATTTTGAATTCAAATGGAATGCAAAACAATTGTCTTTTGAAGATTCAAATAAAAAATATAATCGTATTTTAAACACTGAATTAAAAGGAGCCGGAGTATTAAATTATGTGAGTTCGCATGACGATGGAATGCCTTTTGATCCAAAACGAGAAAAACCATTCGAATCAGCTAATCGATTATTATTAGGTTTAGGTACTTCTCAGGTATATTATGGTGATGAGTCTGCAAGATCATTAGTTGTTGAAGGAGCAGAAGGAGATGCTACATTACGTTCTTTTATGAATTGGGAAAAGATTCAAAACGATCAGAAAACTCAAGAAGTTTTAACGCATTGGCAAAAATTAGGTCAGTTTAGAAAGAACCATCCATCAATTGGCGCAGGAAACCATAAAATGCTTACACAAACTCCTTATGTTTTCTCAAGAACTTTCAGTAAAAATGACTTTAAAGATCAAGTAATTATTGGTGTTGATTTAAAAGAAGGGGCAAAAACGATTCATGTTTCTACAGTTTTTAAAAATGGAGATAAATTAAAAGACACATATTCAAATCAAATAGTCAAAGTTTCAGAAGGAAAAATAATATTAGATTCTCCATACACTACTATTTTATTAGAAAAGATATAATTATGAAAAAAATACTAAGCATAATATCAATAAGCTTATTGCTTTTATCTTGCAAACAAGAACAAAAAAAGGAAGAGAAAGTAGCAGTAAGTCAAGAAAATAAAGTTACAGAAAAATTAAAACCCATTAGTAAAGAAGTTTTAGAAACTGCGGTGATTTACGAAGCTAATATTCGTCAATATTCACCAGAAGGTAGTTTTGATGCTTTTACTAAAGATATTCCTGAATTAAAGAAGTTAGGAGTAAAAATTATTTGGTTAATGCCAGTTTTTCCTATTTCAGAAACGAAACGTAAAGCTACTGGTGGCGAGAATAGTAAGTTTGCTTCTGAATTTCCTGAAGGAGAAAGAGAAAAATATTTAGGAAGTTATTATGCTGTTTCTGATTTCAAAAAAATCAATCCAGAATTCGGAACTATTGAAGATTTTAGAGAATTAGTAAAAACTGCTCACGATAATGGTATTTATGTAATTTTAGATTGGGTGCCAAATCATACTGGTTGGGATCATACTTGGTTGACAACGAATTCTGATTTTTATACTAAAAATGATAAAGGAGAGGTTATTCATCCAGAAGGAACAGATTGGACAGATGTTGCCGATTTAAACTACGATAAACCCGAATTACGTAAACAAATGATTGCTGATATGAGTCATTGGATTACTAATGAAGATATTGATGGATTCCGTTGTGATGTAGCTGCACAAGTACCTACTTCATTTTGGCAAGAAGCAATACCTCAACTACGTGCGAAAAAAGACATTTTTATGTTAGCAGAAGCTTGGGAACCAGAATTGTTAAAAGATGATTTATTTGATATGGGGTATGGTTGGGATCGCCATCACGCTATGAATCATATTGCTAAAGGGGAAAAGAACGTTAGTGTTTGGGATAGTACTTTAATTAAAGACCACAAACGCTATGCTAAAGACGATATTTTGATGAATTTTATGACCAATCATGATGAAAACTCATGGCAAGGTACTATTCAAGAACGAATGGGTAAAGGTGCAAATACTTTTACAGTGTTAAGTTATTTAACTCCTGGAATGCCTTTAATCTATTCTGGTCAAGAATATGGGCTGAATCATAGATTGAAATTTTTCGAGAAAGATTCTATACCAAAAGCAAAAGGTACTACATGGGCTTTATTAGAGAAGTTAGCTACTTTAAAGCATAAAAATAAAGCACTCCATGGCGGGAAAGAAAAGGCACTATATATACAAATGGATCTTAAAAATGATCATGTTTTAGCGTTTTCAAGATCAAAAGGAGGGGATAAAATTACTTTTATAGGAAACCTATCTAATGAAAATCAAAATATTACTTTTGAGTCGAAAGAGAATCAAAAAGATTATTTTACAAAGAAGGTATTTAAAGAAACTACTAAAATTGAATTACAACCTTGGGAATATTTGGTATTAGAAGCTGAAAAGTAATGTTCAAAAATAATTTACAGTAACGTAAGAAATTATATCATAGAAAAGAGGGAATTATCCCTCTTTTTTGCTTTCTTTTTTTATAATATGATCTGACGAATTTATCATTTCGTCAGTAATTTTAAGGAGTTTACGCGTATTTAGCATTAATTTTAAAACACATAAAATGCTAAAAAAATATCCTTTTTTAAAGTACAGTTTAATAGTACTTACCAGCCTGATTTTAATAATCGTATGTTTTGGTTTTTGGTTTAGAAGTTTACTTCCTGATAAAAAATTAAATGTAGCACATACTATTGCGGAAGAAATTCCATATTTATCACAACATAGAATTTCTAATAGAGGAAAAATACTAACTGTAGTTACAAGTACCGCTGTAATGGGAAATTCTCAAAAGAAAACTGGTTATGAATTAACAGAGTTATCCAGAGCTTATTATGTTTTTCAGGCTAATGGTTACGAAGTTTCTGTTGCAAGTCCGTTAGGAGGTAAAGCACCTGTAGTGATCGATAAAGAAGATATGGGTATATATGATTATGCCTTTTTAAATGATGATGAAGCTCAAAAGAAAATTGACAATACTTTGGTTTTAAATGATATTGATTTTAAAGAGTATGATGCTGTTTTTTTTGTAGGAGGAAAAGGAGCAATGTTTGATTTTCCAAATCATCTTACGATTCAAAGAATGGTAAGAAACTATTACGAAAATAATAAAGTTATTGGAGCTGTATGTCATGGTCCAGCAGCATTAGTTAACGTAAAATTAAGTAACGGTTTTTCCTTATTAAAAGGTAAAAAAGTCACCAGTTTTACGAATGAAGAAGAGTTGTTTTTAATTCCTGATGCAAAAAAAATCTTCCCATTTTTATTGGAAGAAGAAATAAGAAAACAAGGTGCCAAATTTGTTTCAAACGAAAAGTATTTAGAGAATGCAAATCATGAAGAAAATATTATAACTGGTCAGAATCCATGGTCTACTTGGAAAGTAGCAGAAATGATGATAAGACAATTAGGACATACACCAAAAGAAAGAGAAATAACAGACGAAGAAAATGCTGTTTCAGTTTTAGATGTTTATAAATCAAGAGGAAAGAAAGCGGCTAAAGAAAAAATTTCAGAATTCATGTTAGACAATTCTAAGCCTATTGATCGATTATTAATAGCTAAGCACAGTCTTTTAGAAATTATGGAAGGAAAAATATCAGGATTTATTGATCTAGTAAGTTTAGTTTCGTTTATAAAAAGTTGTGAAAAAAAGTTATTAAAAAACAATTAAATTTGAGAAAAATAGAGGATTGAATTTTTCTGATATATTCCTGATTATTATTAGTAGTGCAGGACTTTTACATGGTGTTTCTTTTGCTGTTTATTTAATATTTTTTAAAAAGAAGAAAATGTTATCTAATACTTTATTAGCCTTAATTCTTGTTTTCATGGCTTTTAGAGTAGGGAAATCTATTCTATTAAATTTCGGAGATGAATTAGAACCGATCTTCATTTTTATAGGTTTAGCATTTATGTTGTTGATTGGCCCTTTACTTAGATGGTACTTTAAAGTGATGACAGTGCCTAATTTTAATATACAGAGAACGAATATTCTTGAATTATTACCTTTTCTATTGGTTTCTAGTTTAAGTTTATTAGTTACTAAAGAGTGGTTTAATAAAAATAATAGAGAAGCTATTGTCATTTTTGGAAGCACATTAATTTGTATCTATTTACACTTTGCTGTTTATATTTTTCTGTCATATAAAGTTTTAAAACAAGTCTGTAAAACAAATACAACAACACACACAAAATCACAAAAAGCAATTATAACATGGTTACAATTGTTGGTAATTTCTTGTATTGTAATTTGGATATCATATTTTCTAAATATCATTGAAAATACTATTCCATATATAATAGGGCCTATTTTGTACAGTATTGTTATTTATTTTTTGACCTATAAAGCTTTCAAATTAAATAGTACAGATATTGATGGTAAAACTTTTACAACCAATGATGATGATTTGATTTTTAAACAAATACTAAGCTTAGTAATTGATGACAAACATTTTTTTAATCCTAATATATCTTTATCTGAATTAAGTAAATTATTAGGATTGAGTACACAGAAAACATCAGCAATAATAAATCAATACAGTAAGAAAAATTTTAATGACTTTATAAATTATCATAGAGTTTTAGAAGCTAAAAAGGAATTGTTATTAAAAGAAAGAGAGAATTATAAAATATCAACTATTGCATTTGATGTAGGTTTTAATAGTTTATCTTCTTTTAATTCAGCGTTTAAAAAATTTGTAGGTGTAACTCCATCAATGTATAAACAAAAGAATGAAAATTTAAATTCTCAAAATTATAGTTAATAATTTGATTATGATTTTTGAGTTAAATTGTGTGAAGATTTCTATACCTCGTGTACTTACATGAAATTAATTCATTTTAACAAATAGTTATCAGAGGATTACTCATTTTTTTAGTATTTTTATAAAAAGTAGATATTATGAGTAAGGTGTTTTTGGGTGTATTAATCGCTTTGATTAGTTTGGGTTGTGCTTCTACAAAAGAAAACTATACTGCTGTAGAACTAAAAAAGTTTAATGAAATTGTTGAAGGCAAACCATTTAGTATTGATTCTAAAAAAGCTTTTCCAAGAAACACTGCCGCTTTAAATTCATTATCCACAAATATATTCTTCGCTAATGGAAGTTCTTCAAATATGATTGATATTACTGGACATTCTACTATTTTTGAGTTTAATAAGGATTCTATAACTAAGGCATCTTTACCTTATTATGGGGAACGTCAATTTTCAGGCCCTTATAATTCAAACAATATAGGTATTGAATTCCATTCAAAAATAACCAATTATAAAGTTTCGAAAACGAAAAGAAATCATCATAAAATTAAATTCTCAGTTCGAGATAAAAATTCAAGTACAGAAAGTTATGATGTTACTCTTATCGTGTATAAAAACTTAAAAACACAAATGAATATTTATTCTTCGCATCGATTTCCAATACAATATTCAGGGGAAATTGTAAACTAGTTTAACCTATTACAAGATTTAAAAATATTTACTTTTTATATAGAAAATTGTGATTAAAAAAAATGAACTTGAAGAGAAGAATGTTGAAAGAGATTTAATTGATTTAGTTTTAGCTTTTGGCTCTAAAATGAATGAACTTGAACTAGAAATTGTCAAAAAAGATGAAAGCAACCCTAATAAAGATTTCTTCGAAGAATATAAAAATAAATACCAACTAATTTTTAAACAATATTGTTCTGATAAAAAGCGCGTTTATGGTGGAAAAGCCGTGTCATATGGTATTCCTACGCGCTATGATGGAATAGAGACTGCTATTGAAAAAACAGTAACACTAAAAAAAAGAAATAGAGCTGAAGTTTACATTAAAACAACCAATAATTTTGATGCAGAATATTTGTTCATAGTTTTAAAACAAAATAACTCATGGAAAGTTGATAATGTGAAGTATAAATGGTGGGGTAATGAAAAATGGAAACCTCAAATCTTATAAAAATAATATGATCTTTTTAGTTGATAGCTAACAAAAGACTAACATTAAAATATATGAATTACCAAATTATAGCAGATGAAAAAGAATTAATAAAATTTATTTCCTGGTTACCAGAACTTAAAGAAAATGAAAAATATTATGTTTCTTTATTTGCTAGAAAGAAATATTGTGAAGAAGAAATTAAATCTAATGATAAAACACAGTTAAAACGATTCACATCTACTAAAGAAAGGTTGCTAAATAAAATAAAACAACTTGAAGTGCCTTTAGGAACTTGGGAATTAAAAAATGGAGTAGCTCCCCAAAAATCTTTAGCATTATATATTTCATCAAACCCTCGCTGTATGAAAAAAGCTACAGAATTAATGGGGAAAAAGTGTTGGGATTTAATGAAAGCTGAAAATTTTAATCTTCATGCCGAGGCCATGAGTTGTATACAAAAATCAAAATCAAGAACTTGCTTTGTAGATTTTGATATTGATGACAAGGAAATTGACATAGATGAGATTTGGTTAGAAAAAGAAATTGGAAAAGATAATTATACTATTGTAGAAACAAGAGGAGGCTTTCATATATTGGTAGTACCTGAAAAGGCTACTTCTTACAGACAAAAAAAGTTTAATGATAATAAATGGTATCAACTGATACAGAAAAAATATCCAGTTGACCAATCTGGAGATCAATTAATTCCAGTAGTAGGTACATATCAAGGAGGATTTGTTCCAAAATTTTATTAAAAATGAAGTATTGTTAATACATTACTATAAAATATGGGAGTTAGAATTGCATTTTATGAAACCACTGATGGGAAAAGTTTATTTGATAATTTTAATCGAACATTTTCAGATTTTAAAACATGGTTATTAAAAGAAAATAACAAGTGTATTATAGAATATAATGAAAGAATTATTAGTGTTACTATTGAAACTTTTTTAATAAATAGTAGCAATACTATAAATATCAATCATTTACCAAAAGAATTGATAGACGAATTAATAATTGAATACTTATTAACTTATTGTGATCATGGAAAAGGTAAAGTGAATATAAATTTAATTGGGCCATTAATTAGTAGGCACAAATACAATAATAGTTTCAATATCATTAAAAAAACAAAAGATGAAAAACTTATAAGATTTTGGAATTATTTAAAAGTAGGTCGTTCTTTAAAAGATGATAAAGACTTTACAGAAATAGAATCCGATTTAATAGGTTTTTGGACAAAAAGTGAAATTATATATATAAAAGAAAAGATTAGGAATCTTGATCAATCAGATGTTGGTATTGAATGTATTTCTGAAGTTCTGAATGAAATTGATGAAAAATCTGAATTAATATTTAACCTTGAAACTTAAATATACAAACTCATTTAAGAATCTTGATTTAGGATTATTATAAGTTAAGTAATAAATAAAGTTTTGGCGTCATTCCTAATTTACCTGTGTTGGATTTATGCGAGTATTTCGTAATATCAAAACACTGTTAAACAATTTATAATGAAGTTTTTAAATAAAATCAGGTTGAACTTTCTTTTTATTATGTATTACGGATATTCAAATATTATGATTATATGATACAAAAAACAATAACATTATTATTTATAGTTTTTACGAATATAGTATTTGGTCAAACCCTATTTACTATATACAAGAAATTACCAAATCATTCTGCAATGGCTAAGTTTGAAAACCGCCAAAAAATGATATCTGCATATAAAAATGGGAATAATAAAATTGATTCCAAAAAAGGACTTGATTATATATTTAAAATTGTAGACAGAAAAAATGGATACCTTACGATTGAAGGCGCATTTGAAGGAAGTTGGTCTATGTGCTATTGGAATTTAGATAATGGGACAAAATTAGTTGCTGTTCTTATGGTTGGATGTGGTCCTATGTGTAGCTCTAGACTTGAATTTTTTAAATACAATGGAACTTCATTAGAACCATATATTCAACCCGCCATAGAAAATATTGACGAATCATCATTTTTTTCAATAAATAAGAAGAATTTATATCAACTTGAATCAAAATATGATTTACCTTCAGAATTATTATTTAAACTCCCTCGGAAGGGGAAAAATATTACGGCAAAAATATACTATTCAGAAGATTCTAATTATGAAAAGTTTTTAAAACCTAAACAGCTTGGTAATTTGATTGTATTTTCATTTCAAAAAAATGGTATTTTTAAGAAAGAAAGTATAGTTTGGAATTATAATTAAAAAAACAACTACTAATTTAGCGTATTAATGTACGACCACACCAAAATTCGTGTAATTTTATTTCCATGTTTCATAGGAATAATTTTATGATTGGCTTTTAGTTTAGTTAATTGTTTTTCTAGTTTTTGTAAACTTTCTTTTTTAGAAATTAAACTGGTGAAATACCCTACTTGATTTTTAAAAACTGCACTTTGTTTTATCATTCGTTTTAAAAATAAAGCTTCACCACCGTTACACCATAACTCATTTGCTTGACCGCCAAAATTAAGATCGAAATCCTTTTGATTTAAGTTTGTGATTTTACGAAGAGCACTGTTTTTTGCTTCCTTTTCTGAACTATGAAAAGGTGGATTACAAACAGAAAAATCATAAAAATCATCAGGTTTAATCAATCCATCAAAGATATTTGCATTATTTTCTTGATAAACAATTTTAATCTTTTCAGCTGTATTAGGAGTAAAATTGATATTCTTTTGTGCTATTGCAACACTTTCTAAGTTAGTATCGCTTCCAAGCATTTGCCAATTATAAACTTGTGCGCCAAGAATACAGTAAATAGCATTTGCACCTACACCAATATCAATACCTTTTATCGATGCTTTGTTTGGCAACAAATCTGCTATATGATGCATATAATCTACTCTACTAGGAATAGGCGGACATAAATAGCCTTCTGGTAATTCCCAGTTTTCTACATTATAAAAAGCTTTTAAAAGTGTTTTATTCAAAGCTACCACAGCTTTCGGATTTCCAAAATCTATGGTAGTTGTATTATATTTATTAGTAAAGATAAATGCTTTTAAATCAGGATTTACTTTTGATAATTCATCAAAATCGTAGCTACTATCTTTATGTAAGTTTCTTGGATGCATAATAATGTCAAAATTATCAAAAATAATATTGCAATTAACAATGAACAATTATCAATAAGTGATTATTTAAACCGACAATTGCTCATTGATAATTGATCACTGATCAACATCCATCACGCATAATTCTTAATTCACCATGTTCATGTACTAAAATAAACGGAATCTCTTCTAGTGTGCAACGAGGTTCAATAACAAACTTTATGACTCCTGCAACAGTAAAGTTTTCTTCAGGTGTTTGTATTGTATAATTTTTATGATAAGTAGTATGCTCTTTTACCCAGTTTACATAACCATTTACATAAGGATGCGCATCGAAAACCTCTTTAGATATTGGAGTTTCTTTGATGCCATTTTCCAATTTAATATGTGTATTCTTAGTAAAGATTACACTAAATTTTCCTTTAAAATCTCCTTTAGATTTTGGAGACACAAAAAAGGCCCCTTGATGTAGTTTTATATCGATTTCAAAGCTATGTTTACGATGATCTATTTTGAAAGTTTTCATAGTTAACTCATAAGGATTCTTATTTTTATAAATATCATAATCGAAACTATTATTGTAATACGGACTTGTATAGTTATTTGTTTTTACATTTTGTATTGTAGCTTCTTGGAGTTTATTTTCTTCTTTATTTTCTTTTTTACATGAAAATGTAAGTAATAACGTAACACTGAAAATTATATATTTAATCATTTTTTTATTGATTTAATAATTAGTAATTTATGAAAAAATATCGCGAAATTTTATTCCATTTTTGATATTCCAAAGTTATATTTTGTACTTCTAAAAAGTGTCAAAAGAGTGTAAAAGAAGTGTCAAAAGCTATAAATTATGGTAAAATTGTATGTTATTTGTTACAATGATTTGTAAAAAACTTTTTTCTAGTGTACTACGAACAATTACTTTGTTTTTGTTGATGACTATGATTTGCTGTACTTCGACAGCTAAAACATCTTATTTTTCTGAAACAGTAAAAGTTACTTTACGACAAGTTGGTCACGAAATACTTACTTTAAATAAAGATATGACGTCTTCTGTGCTACCTGTCAAAAAAATTGGTAAAACAACTTATGAAATTGCATTTTCAAATGCTATAGAAATAGAACCAGATAAGTTAGTCAGCTTAATTAAAACTAATTTTCAAAAAGCCAAACTACCAGATGATTATATTGTACAAGTTTTTCAATGTTTAGATAATGAAGTGGCGTATAGTTATCTAATGAAAGCAAAAGAAAAAGAAGGAATTATACCTTGTGCTAATAGAATTTTAGGGAAAAGTTGTTATACAATTCAAATTAAGTTTACTGGAATAATTGATTTTAAAACCGATACAACTACAAATTATCTCTATGGTGTAATTCCACTTGTGCTTATCATAATTTCAGTCTTAATCTGGTTTAAAAAGAGAAATTCTTCAAAAAACAATCTAAAAAATGAAGAAATTAAAATAAGTATTGGTAATTATTCTTTTTTACCAGATAGAAACATCTTGATAAGAAATTCTGCTGAAATGAATCTATCTAAAAAAGAGTGTGATTTACTATTGATTTTAGTTGAAAATAAGAATCAGACAGTCAAAAGAGAAGAATTGACTAAAAAAGTATGGGAAGATAATGGAGTAGTGGTTAGCAGAAGTTTAGATACTTACATTTCTAAGTTACGAAAGAAATTAGTAGAAGATACCAATGTTAAAATTACCAATGTTCATGGTGTAGGTTATAAATTGATTGTCTTATAAATACTTAGGATTAAAAATAACGGTAATACATTCCATATTTTTCTGTCTTTAAATAATTACTTTTGAAATATTTATATAAAACCTTATGAAAAAAGTAGCCATTATAATTACTATACTAACAACTTTATTAGCTTGTATTACTCAAAAGACTTCAAAAATTATACAGTTAGACATCATTGAATTTCAAGGAATTATAGTCAAAGAAAACATACAGTTAATAGATGTTAGAACTCTTAAAGAATTCGATCAAGGTCATATTCCAAAAGCAAAATCAATAGATTATTTTTCATCAACTTTCAAAGCTGATTTAAATCAATTAGATAAAGCAAGACCAATATATTTATATTGTAAAAGTGGAAATAGGAGTGGTAAAGCTTCAAAAATATGTAATGAACTTGGTTTTAAAAAGATTTACAATTTAACAGGTGGTTATTTAGCTTGGGCTAAAGAAAATAACTAATAAAATTTTACATTAACACTTGTAGAAAGACTATTTGTTTAATAATTTATTAAATTTGTTAAACATGAAAATAGTTCGTTTCACTAAAAAAGGTATTTATTGTATTCCTGGAAAGTTTTATATCGATCCTTGGTATCCTGTAGATTATGCAGTCATATCACATGGACATGCTGATCATGTTCGATGGGGAATGAAACATTATCTCTGTCATACACACACCAAAAACATTTTAAAACACCGTATTAGTGCAGATATTTCTGTAGAAACACTTAAGTATAACGAGTCTAAAACGATAAACGGAGTTAAAGTTAGTTTTCATCCAGCTGGACATATTATCGGATCGTCTCAAGTTCGATTAGAATACAAAGGTAAAGTTGTAGTTTTTTCAGGAGATTATAAGATAAAAGAGGATAATTTAACTGTTCCTTTTGAACCGATTACATGTCACGAATTCATAACAGAAAGTACTTTCGGATTACCAATTTATAAATGGCAAACAGAAGCTGCGATTCAATCACAGATCCATAATTGGGTGGCAAAAAACAAAGCCAATAACCGAACAAGTGTATTTTTTGGTTATTCGTTAGGAAAATCACAACGTATTATGAAACTTTTAGAAGGATTAGAAGAAATCTATGTTCATAATGCAATTCATCATATAAATACTGCAATTACAGCCTCAGGAGTTAAAATTCCTGAAACTATTCGTTTAGATGGTAATTTTAAAAAAGCAGATATTCAGAATAAAATTATCATTATGCCGCCAGCTTTGCTTGGAAGTAAAATGCTGAGAAGAGTTCCGAATGCAGCCACTGCAATTTGCTCTGGTTGGATGCAAATTAGAGGAAATAGACGTTGGAGAGGCGTAGATGCTGGTTTTGTAGTAAGTGATCATGCCGATTGGGATGGATTACTTAAAGCTGTAAAAGCAACAAACGCAGAGAAAGTTTATGTAACTCACGGATCTCAAGCTATTTTTTCACGTTATTTAAATGAAATCGGAATCGAATCCGAAGAAGTTATTACTGAATATGGTAACGATCAAATAGAATCAGAAGAAAAGCAAATTGTAACCCAAGAAACAACTTCATGAAACAGTTTGCCGAACTTATAAATGCAATAGAAATCACAAATAAAACCAATGCAAAAATTGATGCATTAGTTGATTTTTTTGCGAAAGCACCAGACAAAGACAAACTTTGGATGATTGCTTTATTTACAGGAAAAAGGCCTTCACGACCTGTAAAATCTTCGTTAATGAAATTATGGTGTGCAGAGATTTCTGAGCTTCCAGAATGGTTGTTTTTAGAAAGTTATAGCACAGTAGGTGATTTAGGAGAAACTTTAGCATTATTATTACCTGAACCAAAAGCAACAATTGAAAAGTCGTTGCATGAATGGATGTTAGAACTAATTGCTTTAAAACCTAAAAGTGAAGAAGAAAAAAAAGAATATGTGATCAATGCTTGGAATGGATTACAAATGCAAGAACGATTGATTTTTAATAAATTAATTGGTGGGAGTTTTCGAATTGGTGTTTCCAAGAAAACATTGGTCAATGCATTAGCAAAGTTGACGAATATTGATGTAAATAAATTGATGCACAGCATTATTGGTAATTGGGATATCAATACGATTTCTTTTGATGAATTATTATCAGGAACTCATATAAACTACGATAATTCTAAACCGTATCAGTTTGCTTTAGCGTATAGTTTAGAGAAAGAACTTGAAGAATTAGGCGATATAAACGATTGGCAAATAGAACATAAATGGGATGGAATTCGAGGACAAATTGTAAAAAGAAATAGCGAATTATTTATCTGGAGTAGAGGAGAAGAACTAGTTACAAATCAGTTTCCTGAACTTGTAGAAGCATTCTCTACCTGGAAAGAAGATTTTGTTTTAGACGGAGAAATTTTGGCTATTAAAGATAGCAGTGTTTTGTTATTTAATGATTTACAAAAGCGATTAAACCGTAAAAACGTCACTAAGAAACTATTAGAAGAAATCCCGATCGGATTTTATGCTTATGATTTGTTAGAATATAAAAATAAAGATATCAGATCAGAAAATCTTGTCGAGAGAAGAAAGAAATTAGAAAGCATATTTCTATACAATACGACCAATACCATTAAATTATCCAATGCAATTAAAGTAGATTCCTGGGATGAATTAGATGAAATTAGAAACGATTCTCGAAAAATAAATGCTGAAGGATTAATGCTGAAATCTAAAAATGCGGAGTATCATATTGGTCGAAAAAAAGGAACTTGGTGGAAATGGAAAATAGATCCGTTAACGATTGATGTAGTTATGATTTATGCGCAAAAGGGTAGTGGTCGTAGAAGTTCTAAATACACAGACTATACGTTTGCAGTTAAAAAAGACGATAGTTTAGTTACAATTGCTAAAGCTTATTCCGGACTTACAGATGCTGAAATAACTGAAGTTAGTCGTTGGGTAACTAAAAATGCTACGGAAAAATTCGGACCGGTTCGTACAGTGAAACCAGAATTGGTTTTTGAAATTGCTTTTGAAGGAATCGCTTTAAGTAATCGTCATAAATCTGGTGTTGCACTTCGTTTTCCTAGAATTAAACGTTGGCGAAAAGATAAAACAGTAGCAGATATCGACACTATAGAATCTGTAAAAGACTTAATTTTTAATCAATGAGTGCATTAGAAACAACTGAAGGATATAAAATTATTGAAGATTGGTTGTCTTCTAAAAACTTTTCACCTTTTGATTTTCAATTGAAAGCTTGGAAAAAATATGCTCAAAATTATAGCGGATTAGTCGTTGCACCAACTGGTTTTGGTAAAACATACTCTTTATTTTTAGCTGTTTTAATAGATTATTTAAATCATCCTGATCAATATAAAAAAGGCTGTAAATTATTATGGATAAGTCCACTGAGATCTTTAGCAAAAGATTTACAAAAAGCAATGCAAGCTGCGATTGATGAAATTGGTTTAGATTGGGTTGCAGCTGTTAGAAATGGAGATACACCACAAAATATTCGTAGACAACAAGAACGAAAAATGCCAGATGTGTTGTTAACGACTCCAGAAACCATGCATTTGTTGTTTACACAAAAGAAAAACTCTAGATGGTTTAAGAATATTCGTTGTGTAGTAATTGACGAATGGCATGAACTTTTGGCTACAAAACGTGGAGTTTTAGCTGAGTTAGCCATAGCTAGAATTCGATCGCTAACCAAAGATTTAAGAGTTTGGGGAATTTCAGCAACTATTGGAAATTTAGAAGAAGCTAAGACTGTTTTATTACCTAATCCGGAATTGAAAACGACAATTATCACTTCTAAAGAAAAGAAGAAACTTAAAATTGTTTCTTTACTACCAGACGAAGTGGAATTATTGCCTTGGGCTGGTCATTTAGGCGGACAATTGGTGAAAAAAGTGTTACCTATTATTTATGAAAATACAACAACGTTAATTTTTACAAATACTAGAAGTCAATCAGAACTTTGGTATCAATTGTTATTAGATACAGATCCCGATTTAGCCGGACAAATTGCGATTCATCATGGTTCTATTGATAAAAAACTACGAAATTGGATTGAAGACGCTATTAATGATGGATTATTGAAAGCCGTAGTTTGTACGTCTTCTTTAGATTTAGGTGTCGATTTTAAACCTGTAGATTGTGTGGTACAAATCGGATCAGCCAAAGGAATTGCACGTTTTATGCAACGAGCGGGTAGAAGTGGACATTCACCTAACGAAGTATCAAAAGTGTATTGTTTACCAACGCATACGTTACAATTAATTGAAGTTTCAGCTTTAAAAGAAGCGGTAAAACAGAAAGATGTTGAAGCTAGAATTCCTGTGGTTTTAGCATATGATATTTTAGTTCAGTTCTTAGTATCTTTAGCTGTTGGAGAAGGTTTTCAATGGAAAGAAACTTTTGAATTAATTCAGCAAACACATGCTTTTGCTGAACTTACAGAAGAAGATTTTAGTTGGGCAATGCAATTTATCACGCAAGGCGGAAATACATTGAAGACTTACGAGGAATTTCATAAAGTAGTTTTTGAAGAAGAAACTAATTTATATAAAGTTACCAGTAGAAGAATTAGCATGTTACATCGAATGAATGTTGGTGCTATTGTAAGTGACGCTATGTTGAAAGTTCGTTTTATGAAAGGCGGATTTATTGGTATGATTGAAGAGTTTTTTATTTCTAAATTAAAAAACGGTACTCCGTTTGTCTTAGCTGGTCGAGTTTTAGAAATCGTTCACATTAAAGACATGACGGTTTTTGTGAAGAAAAGTAATTCAAGAAAAGCAATCACGCCAAGCTGGAAAGGAGGGAGGCTACCATTAACATCATATTTGAGTCATTATTTACGATTAAAGCTCAATGATGCTTTGCATCCAGGAATTAGAGAGAAAGAATTAAAGTTTTTGAATCCGTTATTAACAACACAAAATAGTAATTCTCATATTCCAAAATCAGATGAGTTTCTGGTAGAGAAAATAAAAACAAAAGAAGGTTATCACTTGTTTTTCTATCCGTTTGAAGGGCGTTTGGTACATGAAATTATGGCATCATTAATTGCCTATAGAATCAGTAAATTGAAACCAATGACATTTACAATTGCGATGAACGATTATGGTTTTGACTTGTTGAGTGATCAAGAAATTCCTGTTTTTGTAGAAAATTTAGATCGTATATTGTCCAAAGAAAACCTTATGGAAGACGCCATAGCGAGTGTAAATGCTTCTGAAATGGCCAGTAGAAAGTTTCGTGATATAGCTGTAATCGCTGGTTTAGTTGTACAATCTCAACCAGGAGCAAGAAAAACAAATAAGAGTTTACAGTCTTCATCTGGTTTAATTTTTAGAGTTTTAGAAGATCATGAGCCAAATAATTTATTATTGCGACAAGCCTATACAGAAGTATTTAATGAACAATTAGAACAAGCACGATTATTTGAAGCTTTTGATCGTATTTCGAAAAGTAAAATTATCTTAAAAGAGGCGAGAGGCTACACTCCTTTAAGTTTTCCAATAAAAGTTGATAGTTTGCGAGATACCATGAGTAATGAAAAACTTGTAGATCGTGTAAAACGTTTGCAACAACAACATTATAAAATTATTCAATGAATATTGTAACTGAAGATATAGATTTTGGGGAATCGATACTAACATTAACAAATCAACGTGTTATATATTGGAAATCTGAGCAATCGCTAATACTTTCTGATGTTCATATTGGTAAAACAGCACATTTTAGACAACATGGTATTGCAGTTTCTGATGCAGTTTTGCATAAAGATTTAGAGCGGTTAGAAAATCTCATAGCGTATTTTAAACCCCAAAAACTTATTGTCGTAGGAGATTTGTTTCATGCTAACTATAATTCAAATATTACTGAATTCAAAGAATGGTTGACAGATTATACAGGTTTAGAAAAAATTTTAGTCAAAGGAAATCATGATAGAATTCATTCAATGGTTTCTGAAGAATTAAATTTCTCAGTTACACATAAATTAAAAATTCAGAATATTACATTTAAACATGATTTGGATCACGCAGATGAAAATGAAATTATTATTTCTGGACATATTCATCCTGGAGTTAAATTCAAAACTCACGGTAAACAATACATAAAATTACCATGTTATTATATAAACGAAACTGAATTAATTTTACCAGCGTTTAGTTTATTCACTGGATTAAATACAAACTTCGATATTGAAAAGGGGAATATTTACGCATTTGATGAAGAAATCATTTTTAAGGCTAAATAACACTGGAATAGTGGTTTCAAAATATTCTATTTAACATAATATAAATTATAGTACAAATATATAGTTATAAGTAAAATGGCGAATACTGTGTATTTAACATAATTGTAGATATAACTAACACGCTAGTGTTTTATATCGTCAATAATTATGTTAAAGCCATTTTACGACACGTTAAGTTTATTGATAGCTATAATTTTCTATTATGTTAAATACCCCAGAATATTCTCGTTTCTATATAAACTATATTATTTGGATTATTAAAAACATTCATTTTTCAGCATTCTCTAGAATTTAATATTCCGTGCAATGGTTCGTAATTTTTAAAATACGAGATTCTCAGAATCGTTTACAATAAACATTCGAACTATATTTGTAACTATAATTAGCCATTATGTAAAATTGCCGCTCGCAAACGCTCGATTGCTTTTTTAAAATAATTATGCTTTCGCATTAATTTTTTAAAACACAATTTGCCAACGCTTGCAACCGCACAAAAGCTCACATTTAGTTTATTAATAAAGTTTTCGTTGAATATGATATTCTCGTTGTTATTTTTTTCAGGAGCTTTTCGTTAAGCTATGCGCAAGAGTATAAAATTACTCTGCGAGATAATTTCTATACACTTGCTTAAATTTTAGTTCCAATTCAACATTCTATCATTTTGCGCTATCTTTTGTCTTGAAACAAAAGAAACAAAAATTCAAGGCTTCATATATTTTTGGAAACAATTACGGCTCATTCGCTATATTTTAGAATGGATTGTAACTCGTTAATTTTCTTTAAATTAGTGTTAAAACTTAGTGTAATCAATAATATTTAGTGCTAGAACTCTAAAATATTACGCTCATTTCACCTATTGTTTTACCAAAATTCTCTGAGGCCGTTTTCTTTAATTCTAACTTCTATTTAACATAATAATTATTGTTTGAATTATTTACCCAACTTCGACATTTTCTTTCAAGAAATCTAGAGAGTTATTTGTTGGTATTGGTGACCAAACAGCAGTAACTTTATTAATAAAACATTCCTCACGTACCTTGTCTCCAAAATAACGTTGTATCTTATTTAAAGAAGCATTACTTGGTTTCACTCTTCTCCAATGATGAAAAAAAGGACTTTCTCCTTCTTTATCATATTTTTTATCTCTAGTTTTTGTGTTTCCTAATATCTCTATAATATCATTATCCGTAACGGAACTAATATTATTCTCTTCTATAGTTTCAATAATATCTTTTAGAGTAATAAAAAAAACTTTATTTGAATAACTCCCCTCCTCTTTTAAAACGTCATTAATTAATTTATAAGCTTCATTCGGAATAAATTCAGAAATTCTACCTTTTGATAAATTAAGATTCCAAGCAGAATTTCTACCAGAAAATCCAATAATCATTGTTTTACTATTTCCGAAATAAATACACCTTACATTTAGTTCTTTAAATGTAAAATGAAAGAGAATAGAATTGTTTTCTTCTTTTTTAGATAAAACATCTAACTTATTAATCATTTCAAGTTCTATATCAATCATTCTTCTGTTATTTCAGGTATTATCATTTCATCAATTATATCAGAAATCATATCCAATTCATTCCAGTTTTCTTTCCACTTATCCATAAAATCAACATCAGTCGATTTGGGTTTTTTATAATCGGCTAATTCATTAACTCTTATAATTGTAGGCATAGGAATAGAAGAACCCAATACAAGTGCTTCTCTACTTTCTAATCCAGATAAATTTTCTGAAATAGAACTAACTGAGTCTGGCATTAATTTTTTAATATAATTCTGGTCTGTTGGATTAGTTAATCTCATTACAACAAATGAGTTACATTGTGAAAAAATAGTCTCAGAGATTTCAGATGGTCTTTGACTAACTATCATTGCAGATACTCCATATTTTCTTCCTTCTTTAGCTATTCTTTCTATAGATTCTTTAACTCCTCTATACTTAACGTCATTATGTTTGGGTACATAATTATGTGCTTCTTCGTAAACTAATAATATTGGATTTTCAATATCTTGAGAAGTATGAATTTTTTTAGCATAGTACATAAAGTTAAACATTAATCTACTAATCAAAGAAACAGCCACACTTAATACATCAAATGAAATTCCACTTAAATCAATTACAGTTACATTTGAAGTAGTATTATCTTCTTTAAAACCAAGAAATTGTTTAATGATATTTGAAAGTTCATCTGTTTTATTTTGTTCTCCTTTTTTTATGATAAAATCTAATCTATTATCTGATTGTCTTGATTCTAACCTTGAAATAAATCTATCAAATTCACCATTAAATCCTCCAAATTTTGAAACTTTTAATTCAAAGTCTGGGTGTTTTGAATTACCTGTAGAATTTTCAAAATTTATTCTTTCCCAAAGTTTATTCTCATCATATTCGATTAAGCTTGTAGCTGGAAGTACAGCAAAATAAGTTTTACCATCTTTATAATATACAGTGGAACCATTTATATTTTTAATATAGTTTATTACTTCATTTAAACTAAAATAAGCAGGTGTATCAAAGTCTATTTTCTTATTAGGGTTATGTTTTATTTTATTTAAAACTATTGCGTTTTTTAATTGATGATATTGATTATGATGATTACTTTCACCACTATCTACAAATAAACCAGCTAATTCACCTCCATTTAATAACCAATAAGGTAATTTCAATTTATCTACAGGTAAATAATTACATCCAGAAAATGCTTCTTTATATTCTCCGTGTAAATCAAAAATTATAACTCTTGAATTATTTTTTTGATTAGCTTCTTTTTGTTCTTTGGTTTGTTTTATTCCTGAATGTAATATTTGAGCTACAGTACAAGATTTACCTGAACCAGAAGAACCCACAAGAGCAATATGCTTATTGAAAAAATTGTTTCCATCTAAAGATATATCTACTTCGTCATCATAAGATAAAGTTCCAAAACTAAATATTGACTCATTTAATTTATCAGTATTTATAGAAAAAATATCTTTTAAAAGTGCCGTATCAGCAATTGAAACATCACTTGGAGGTATTGTTATTTCTTGTCCTCCTCTTTTAAATTCATTATCTTTTAAATAACCCATTGGTTGAATATCTAAAATGAATGATGGTTCTTTTCTTTCTAATGTTTCGTTTTCAATATCATTAATATCTTTTATTTTGTAACTCTGTAACATCCCGATAATAGCATTATTATCGTCATCCGTAATTTTAACAAAACTACCTAAAGAGAAATTTTCGTTTTTATCTTTGAATGTATTAGGCTTAGTAACTTCAACTAAAATAGAGTTAGGTTGAATACCTACTATTCTTAAATAATCATTTCCAGATACCACCTCTTGAAAAATAGAATCAATGTCTGCTAAAGAGTTTAAATTATTATCAGGTTCTATAATCGATATATCAAAAGGTACTTTTGTCTCACTATTTAATCCAAAATACTCTTGATAATCTTGATTTGAAAAAAACAACACAGAATTAATATTTCTTATTTTATCCTGATTTTCATTAAAGTCGTCAAAAGTCATTAATCTTATATCATAAGACTTTTTAGATATTCTATCATTTTTATTGGTATTTATAACAGGCTCTTCATTAAATAATGTTATATCAAATCCAGCTGATGTGCTTCTACCCCAAGGTTTAATATGAGCATTATGTAAACGTTTTTTATAACTTCCAAATTTTTCTACATCACAATCAAGAACTATTGTCCATACTTTACTTTTAGTAGAAAATGATTTTCCTATTTGAAAATATTCATCAATTATATTTTTTGTTAAGTCTTCAAAACTAATTTTACTTTCTTCAGATAGGAAATCCTTACCAATAAACAGGAATTTATATTTATTAGTAGTTAAAACTCTTAATTTTTTCAACTCCCACTTAACATATTCTAGGTACTGTTTCTTTCCTCTTAAATGAGCATACCATTTATTAAAAAGGAATTTTTTATTATCAATTGCTTTAATAAATTCTCCTTTAGTTACCTGTCTTTCTTCTAATGATTTTTTTGTAGCTAATTTGAAGATTATTTTTAAAGCATTATTGTAATAATATTCAGCTTCTCTATTACTACAATTATTAAAGTTGGATTTTATAATATCTATTACACTTTTTCCTTGTTGGTCAATATCTCCCGCATCTATATCTATTTCTAAATTGACAATGAATTTTTTTAAATCCTCATCGCTCATACCTAAATCAGTATGAACAGAATAATTTACTTTCTTTCCTTCTTTATCTTTTTTAGTACCACTTAAAAAGTCTTTTTTCAAAAAATCTAGTTCTGACTCTTTTAATTTTTTGTCTTCCAACTTTTTATTTAAAGCTTCTTGATTTTCTTTAAAATGAGCATAAAGAACAAATTTTAAATCTGTTTTTCCAGCATCAATTGCTTTTTTATATTCTTTTAAAAGTAATTGAATGGGTTCTTTTATTTTAGACGGTACATACCTAGCTGTAGAATGATATTTACATTGAATAAATGTTGATTCTCCGTCTATATTTTCAATATCAATGTCTTCAATACCTTCAACTGTCACTTTTCTTGTTAAATCTCCTTGATTTAAAATCTCTAGTATGGTTTTATCAAATTGATAATAATAACCTGCAATTGTATGTTCAGCACTTCTTTTACTCATCTTAATAGTAGTTTTTTTAGCAATAAAAAGAAACAAAAATTTTGTTCTTATGTAGTTACTCAAATATAACAAATATTATAGATGTTAATTTATGGAAACCCGTAATTAATAGAAAGTTATAACTAATAAACCCATTCCATACACATTACCACTTCACTCCTATCGTCGTTTCGGGCAAAGCGTATTCCATTACATTTTTTAAGAAGCTTTAAAAAAGAAAAAATCAAGTAACTGTTTGTATATATAAAACGCTTTTTACCAAAGCAAAGTGTACATAACGAAGAACATTATAGTTCAAAATATATAATATAAGTAAAATGGCGAATACTGCGTATTTAACATATATGTTAAAGTCTTTTTATGACACGTTAAGTTTATATGATATTCTCGTTGTAATTTTTTCAGTAGCTTTTCGTTAAGTTTTGCCACCGCTATCTGGGTAAAAACGCACGCTCTATTTTACATAATAGTTTAAATACTTTCATTTATCAATCCATTGTCTAAAATCCTTGGTTGTTGCAGTACTCGTAATTAAAGAATTAGATAAACCTTTTACCTTTATTGATAATCTATTTTTACTGTAGGATACTATTTTTTCTATAAAAGTAATGTTCACTATATAGCTTCTGTTTATTCTAAAAAAATGTTCTGGATTCAACTCACTACATAATAAGCCTATAGATTTTGAGATACTGTGTAACTCAGCATTAGTATCTTTGAATTTACAAAAATCCCCACAGGCTTCTATATAACAAACATCTTCAGTATTTACGAGTTTTATACCTTCAGGTTTTTTTATAGCAAATCGTTTTTTGTAACTACTTTTTTGTTCTATAACAGCTTTAAATTGTTGAAAAAAATCTTTTTCGTTGAACTTTTTATGAAATAAACTTTGATACTTATTTAGTGCTTCATCAATATCTTTTTGAGCATAAGGTTTTAAAATATAAGCAATTCCGTTAGTTTTAAATGCTTGTAACAAATGTTCATCAAAGGCAGTACAAAAAATTATTGGTGTTGAAACTTTAATTGAATTGAAAATATCGAATGACATCCCTCCTATTATTTTAATATCAGATAATATCAAATCATAACTCATTTTTTCAAGATATGATATGGATTCATTCACAGAGCGTGTATGAGTATATTCAAAATCTGATTGTAAAGATTCAGTGACATAAGCAAATAACTTTTTAAATGCTGGAGTTTCATCTTCTATAATTAGAATATTCATATGTTCTTAATACTTTTTAGTCTACAATTTTTAACAATGGTAATGTTATCACAAACTCATTTTCAGATTCCTCAATCTCAATCATCTTGTCTGAAAGTAATTCATAACGCTTTTTTAAACTTTTTAATCCTGTACCAAAAGATTCATTTGCTTCTTTTGGTTTAGAAATAGTATTGATAACCTTAACATCTTTATTATCAATTTTAATTGTTGTAACAATTACCCTATTATTTTCGGGTTGGTTGTGTTTAACAATATTTTCCAACGCCGTTAATAATACGCCACTTGGTAAGTATTTATCTGTAACAACGTTTTCTTCTTGTATACTAAATTGATAGTCGTTTTCAAATCGTGTTTCAATAAGATAAATATAGTTTTTAGCCAATACTATTTCATCTTCTAAACTCACAATGTCTTCTTCATTTGTTTTTATTAAATAACGATATAAAGAAGCTAGGTTTGAAACATACTCTTTTATCTTTTCTTTAGGTGAATAATCAACAAGTGCATCAATAGTATTCAAACTATTGTATAAAAAGTGAGGATTAAATTGAGACCTTAATAGCCTTAATTCTAGCTCTTTTTGAGTATTCTTTAATTCAATATTATCAATCTTATTATCGTAATAATTTTTACCAAATACAAAACCCATTAGGAAAAAACCATCTGCAGATCTTCTAAAATTTTGAATAAGCATAATGTTGAAAGACGGCATTTTCCAACGCGGATTTGCAGTATAATAATCCCTTAACATATCTATAAAACCAATTATTTCCACTAAAAAAAAACCAAGTAAAATAAAAATAATATAGCTTTTTTTTATGATTAAAAATTCATTGATTAACCATTTAGAAACAAAAATTAGTGCTAGATTTTTAACAACCATTCCTATCCATCCTGTCCAGATTTCAAATAGCGAATAATTCTCAACATTCCACCGATATAATAACCAAACTGTAGCTCCTATAAAATATATTCCAATAAATTTATAATCAGATTTAGTGAACTTTATATTGTTCATTTTTATTTTTTTTAGATCAGAACAAGATAATACTTATTGTTAACTATAAATTAGCTACGGAGTCATCAAATATTGAAGAAATACCATTGGAAGTTGTGATTGGTTTGCGTTTGTAAACATCACATAACCCCATTTTGATTCGGGTTCAATAACAAAAATACTAGTATAACCAGCATTGTTACCACCATGTCCATAAGCTGACCCAAAGGGCAAAGTAACTTTTGCAAACCCAAGTGTCCAGTCTGTAACACCTAATTGTTTTTGAGGATGTCCATCGGGCAAAGTAAATTGAGTTTTAAAAAGCTCGTCATAACCTTCTTTGGATAACCCTTCTTTATTAATTAAAGCAATTAACCATTTAGAAAAATCTAAAGCTTCTGAATGTATGGAAAATGCCGAGCCAAATATTTTTGGATCATCATCTTCGCCAACAACTTTTCCATCTTTGTATCCCTTTGCTTTATTCTTCATATTATACGAATCTTGAATAAATTTTGTGTACTTCAGATTTAACATAGAAGCGACTCGATCTTGGTATATTTTTTCTAAACCAGCATCGTCTGTTTTTAAAATATGTGCTAAAACTTTAGCTAAGTACTGATACCCTTCTCCAGAATATTGAAAGGCAGTTCCTGGTTCAAACGATATAAACAATTTATTTTCTTTATAGTCTGATCTCCAGTTAGGAAACCCTGTTGTATGAGTAAGCACCATTCTAGCTGTTATTTTTTTGTAGCGCTCATCGTGAGCAATAGCTTCATAAGGTAAATATTCGTAAAGAGGTTTATCTAAATCTATTATTCCTTCTTCTATAAAACCCATAATAAAATATGCAAATAATGGCTTTGAAAGCGAAGCTCCTTCAAATAGGGTGCTCTTTGAAACTTGTTTCTCTTCACCTATATCTGCATATCCTTTTGTTAAGTGATAGACAACCTTGCCGTCATTAATAAGTGCCAAAGACAAGCCTGGTACATCAAATGTTTTCATTTGTGATTCAATAAATGCTTCAATTGAATCGGTGGAAACTTCATTACCAATAAGATTTTTCAAGGTGTTTTTAGTGCCTTTTTCTTGCCCATATACTTGATTTTGGAATATGGACATAATAATTAAGAAAGTAACTAGAAATAATTTACGAGTAAATGACATAACTGTTCGTTTTTTGATATTAGGCTTGCAAGGTGAGCTAATTCAAAAAATAATGGAAGTATAAAAAGCTAAACAGGGAGAATAAACAGTTTAGATAGTATAAAATTTAGTTTAGAAGTAATTTAATACTACTATTTGTAAACGCATTCCATACACATTCCCACTTCACTCCTACCGTCGCTTCAGGCAAAGCGTATTCCATTACATTTTTAAAGAAGTTTTTAGAAAGAAAAAAATCCAAGAAAATTGGGTTAAAGAACTTCGCTCAGGATAAACTCCACGCAGAACATTATAGTACAAATATATTGTTATAAGTAAAATGGCGAATACTGTGTATTTAACATAATTGTAGATATAACTAACAAGTTAAGTTTATTATTTATAAAAATAAATACATTGAGTCTTTAAGCATCCATTTTTAATGATTTATTATTTTAAATTATGCGATTCTCAGTAATATTCATTATGAATATTGGAATAGTAAAAATACTTTAACTTGTTAAGGTTAATATGATTTTAAGTTAAGCCTATAAAATATGTACACTTACATTGTTTTTAAAAATTTTCAGAATGTATTTTAAGTATTTAGATCCTATTTAAGATAATAATTAAAATTCTGGTTAACTTAATAAGTTATAAGTACTACTTGGAGGAAATAATAAATCTAAACTATTGGGCTTTATTTTAAACAATGGTCCTTTTTCAACTACTTTTCCTTTTGAATTTCTTTTTATTAAGTGGTCTAAAGTGATAATTCCCTGCTCCAGTAATAAGTCAAACTGTGAGACTATTGGCTTCTTAGTATGTTCAACTTGTTTATATAGGAAATACTCCTTTCCATCATCATAGATTGTATCAGCAGCAACCCAGAAAGTTTCTTTATGTTTTTCAAGTAATCTGGAGTGCAATTTATCCAGAGTCCAAACTACAAAGTCCCCTATTCCTTTTTGATTTGAGTTTTCAATAAGTTGATTTAAGTCTGAATCAACTTTTAAAGTTAATCCTTGTGAATTGATCGTTTTTGCAGAAACTGTACAGTATAATTTAAAATCTTCATCTCTCCAATAACCAAATGCATCTAATATTTCTGAAGAACTTTTGAAGTTACTTAATTTCCAATTAGGAACTTGCGCAAATAAATTTTTCCTATTTCCTTTATTTGCTCTAAATGACTTTAATTCAATACCTTTGTAATCAGGAAGTTTTGAAGAATTTATATCAATACCCAATGCAGTTTCTAATGTCCTTCCTACAGAAGTATCTGCATTTACCATTGATAATATTGGCCCACCTTTAGCTAGGTTAATTAACATATTTAATAATTCAGTTGAAACTGCATTCTCGATAAAATTAATCTCGTTAATTAGTTCTTGTAAAGGGTTTACAATAGAAGAATTAATTAATTGTTCTATAGGTAATTGTGTTATATTTAGAACATGTAATTTATTCTCAAAAGCTATTAACGCCAAAATATCGTTTGGATTAGAATATCTAGTTAATCCACTAAACCATATTCTAGGGTCTCCTTTTTTTGTTTTTGGTCTATACAAAGAAGTTCTTGATTTATTTACTTTATCAGTTTCATAAATGAGAGCATCAATTATTATTTTGCTTTCTGGACCTTGAGCTTGTAGATTATAATCGTGAAAATTATTTTTTCTTAAATAATTTCTTACTGTTCCAGTTGCATCCATAATAGACTTCTTAAGGCCATTTGCAGTAGGTTCAATTAATGTTAAAGAGATTGAATTTTCAGTTAAAATTTTAAGTTTCTCTTCTTCTTGATTAGTTAGTATTCTCATTTAATATTTTTCAAGATTTCAGTTGCTATTGCTCTTGCCATAAGTGGAGGAACAGCATTACCAACTAATGTATATTGTGGTAACTCAGTCTTTCTATTATTTCCACCTGTAGAACGTTTTCCTTGAAAAACAAAAGAGTCATCGAAAGATTGCAATCTAGCCATTTCTCTTACTGTTAATGCTCTTGGAGAATTATAGTGTATGTAATCATCTGGAATTGTCATAACTGTTGGACTTTGACTATATGGTTTTAATACATTATAGTTTCTTTTTTTTGACGACAAGCCACATTTATTTAACTCAGCTTGTGCATTTTTATAACCACCTTCTTTTAAAATAATATCAAGTCGTTTTATTACATCTTTACCTTGATTACTAGTCTTATGATTATGAAGTACATCAAACACTTTTTCGCCATTATTTAAAGCTTCTACGTTTTTTACATAAAATGGCTTTTTAGCTTTTGTAAATCTGCTGCCATTTAATCTTCCTTTTTTACTCCAATCTGCAAATGTTTTTCCTTTTGATTTTAGTGGTTTCCCATCAATTGAACGAGTTTTTAATAAACTCTTCATTTTTTTAGCAGTTCCATTATACTGTTTAGAAATATCAACTAATTGATAAAGATGAGCTTCTTCATTATTTCCAATAAAATCTAAATCGTACAATGCTTCAAATACAGTAACTTTATTTTCATCCGTTACAGTTGCAGGAATTTCAGAAATGAATTTTTGATCTTTTCTGCATCCTATAAATAATACCCTTTCTCTATTTTGCGGAACTCCATAATTTGAAGAATCTGCAACAAATGGAGCTTCAATTCTGTAAAGCCTTATATCATTTATAATGATATCTAATTCTTTGCTTTGTTTGGTATTGCAATAATCACGAATCAACGTAAGACAATCATCTATATTTAACACATAAATTTTTAATGCTTGGATAATATCATTGCAGGATTTTTCAAAGTCTTTAGTTATATTTAATCTACTAAAAGCTTCCTCTATTTTATTGATAATTTCATTCGAATCTATATCAGTTAGAAATTGAGTGAATGAATCCACAAAATAATCATTATCAATATTACAAAAATCTTTTTCTCTTATAATGTCACGCTTTAATTTTTCCCATTTCTTATTTCTAACTAACAAATTGAATCCGTGTCTGATAGTACTTATTCTTTTATCGGTTTTACTTGTTTTATAGTCTACAATATCTGGTGTTAATTTTTTAAATTTAGAATCTATGCTTTTTATATAGACTTCTTTAAATTCTTCTGCTTTTAAATCAGTATACTGCTCAATTTCAATTCTCTTGACTAAACAATTCAAAAGAAACTCATTTTCCAAATTAGTTTTCTTTAATGATTTAATGAAAGTTGTTAACCTTGGGATTTCTTTAATGTCAACAATAGAGTTAATTTCTTTCAGAATTAATTCTTTAATTTTTCCTTTCTCTTTTGTTAGAATTCCTTTTACATTCTCCATTATAAAATATTTCGGTTGAAGTACTTTAATAACTTCTAAATAATGAGAAAATAAATCGTCTTTTTTATCAAATTTCTTTCTTTTTCCTGCTAAACTAAAACTCTGACAAGGAGGTCCACCACAAACAACATCAATAGTTTTATCTTTAGTTTTTGATAATAAATTGTCTAAAAAGTCAGGTTCTGTAATGTCTTGACATAAAAAACCAACATCTAAACCTAATTGGTGATTATAACGCACAACGTGTGTTAATTCTGAATTTTCATTAATATCATTTGCTAAAATAAAATCAAAGAATTTATTATTGTGTTCAGCTTGAATAAAGCCTTCACTAAATCCACCAGCTCCTGCAAATAAATCTATAAAAGTGAATGGTTTTCCATAAAGAGACACTTGTTCTCTAACTATATTAACATTGTGGTCTTCTTTATAAGCTTTGACAAAAGCTGTTAGTTTTGACTTTATCTCTTTATTCGTGTAACTCTTTTTATACGGTTTATTAAATAACTCTTCTGCCCTATTTTTTAAATAACCTAAATAATGATTTATTTCTGTAACTCTTTCTGCGTTATCTTTTACAAGTTGAGTTTCTTTATTGAAATTTTCTGGTTTTACTTTTTCTCCTGTAGATAATTTTATTTGTTCAGAATTACAATTAATTCTTAAATGAATTGGAGCAAATCCTTTTTTATCAGTTTTATCGAGATAGAAATTTATAGTAGCCATATTGTTTTTGCGGACGTTTTTACGGACACGGACAAAATTACGGACACTTTTAATATAATCCAACAATAATTTAAAGTTTTTATTAAATCACTTCATTCAAAACACAATCATGCTTCACTCCTAAGGAGTCGTACAAAAAGCGTTCGATTGTTAGTATGTAGCTATAATTCTATATCATATAACTCACTCCTTTTTCTTCTTTTTCGGTTTCTTCTTCATGGAAACTTTATAATCATCTACAGTACCATGTAATTTTAAGTTTAAGTATTTTACTTTCTTGTTAGGATCAACTTCTATAATTTCATCTTCTTCTGTTTTATTTCCACTATTTTTTTTACTGCCAAATAACTTATACCAAAGCGCTTTTTTAACGGTTTTCCAGGGAATTCTTATGTAGTATTCAATATTATTATTCAAATCTTGTGTTCCAGATAATTCCATATGTCCTAACGTGGACTCAATAGTCATATTAGGGATATTTATGCGTCCGTTAACTATATCAATATGATTTTGAATGGTATCAAATTTAATATTGTTAAGGTTTTTATTTCCCATATAACTCGATAACATTTTCATAGGTTCATAATTCAGTAACTTCCCATTAAGAACTTTTACATCCATATGAACTTCAGATTGATCTAAATCCGGTACTAAATCAGGATATACTCTAATTTTTCCATCTATAGTAGTAGACACATATCCTTTTAAATTATCAGAAACCAAATGATCTTGTCCAAAATTTTCAAACTTAAATAAGAACTTATCCAAATCAATATTAGTAGCTTCTATTTTGGGTTTCATATAAATTTTCTTCGGATTGCTACCATTAAAGTAACCAGCCATTTTTAAATTACCACCAGCTGCATTCATATGTAAAGTATCTACATAAATGTAATGATTTTGAGTCGTACGTAAACTTGCTTTGATGTCTTCTAAATGAATGCGTTGATACATAAAATAATCTACATCAATATCAAATTTCATATCCGTAAATGGCAACTCATATAAATTAAAAGCATCTGCATGCGCTGCAACATCTGCAGTTTTTGATTTTACAGTTATTGTTGCCTTTTCTGTTGTTTCATTAGGAGGAAATAGTTGATCATAATCAACATAATTTGCCTTGAAACTAAGGTAATTGTCTCTTTTTCTAACTTCCTCATTATCTCCTAAATAATAATTCAAGCCAATGTTAAAAGAAGTTCTACCAATTTTACCTATAAAATCCTTCACTACAAGATGGTCATCTTCATAATGGAAATCACCTGTAAAGCGTTCAAATCGTAAGGGATGTAAATGCATTTTGGTGTTCAGCTTATCCAATGCTACATCTATGGAATGTAATTTAGATGCTTTATAATGCATGCTAGAATTTACATGTAATGCTAGTTTTTCAAATTCTTCGTGCCTATACTCTTCAGGTACATAATTTTCACCTTGATACGAGAAAATATCTTCTAAACGCAATAAATCGGAAGTTAAACTGATGTCTAAGTCTACATCACCATTCAATTCTTTTTGCATCCAAAAGCCATAATTATGTACAAGTCCGTTAAAATGAAAATCAGAATCGTCAATAAACCCTGTAAAATCTTTGATGTTAAGGTCTTTATCATCCACTAATACATCTACATGAAAATCGTGTAATTTATGCGGATAATGCTTTAGTTGTGCATGTAAACTATCTACAAAGAACTCTCCTTTAGGTAAATATTTACTTTCAGTAAAAGCTTTAGCTGAGGATTTAAATGAAAATCCAGCAGTTAAATCTTTAATTTGCTCATCGATACCTGTTTTTATACTATCTGTGGCAGAAAACTGTGTCAATTCAGCAATATCTAATAGCTTCGATTGTATATCGAAATGCGTAGTGACTAGTGTATCTGTATGATGTAAAATAGCAGGTAGATCTGATACATATCCAGTTATTGAAATATCGGATTTTCCTAAAAGCATATCAAATTGATTGATTGTCGCTTTTTTTCCGTTCATTTCTATATGTGCATTCAGCTTTTTTAAAGGTGCAGGAAGATCTTTGGAAGATAAACTTAGACTATCAATTTTTAACTCACTATAATACGCTTGATTCAATTTGCTGAGTGCATGTTCTGGGTTATCAAGATCTACAATATCATGAAAATTCATTTTTAATGAAACCTTTCCTGATGTAATATCTGCTTGATTTAAATTCAAGAAATCCGTTACAAATTCAAGATTAAAGTCTGCATTTAATCGCATATCTATTTCTGGTTCATCAAAATTATTGATCACAACATTTCCTAAAAATTTTCCTTTTCCAAGTTTGGCTGTCATATCTTCTAATGAAAATGTTGTTGTACGAGAGTTTCGCTCATTTCCATTCGTAAAATGTCCTTTAAAACCAATATTTTTGACTCGCTTACCTTTGTTAGGGTTTTCTAAAAAAGCTTCACTTACACCAAAATTAACATCAAAAAAAGGCACTTGCTGATTCAATATAGGACCTTTAACTATTGCATTAAAATAGATTTTCCCTGCATTTTTATAACGTTCCAAAATCGGAATAAGATTCTCTGGAGCAAAGGCTATAAGCATATCAAAATTTGGCTTCGCTCCTTTTATTTTAAGATCAAGATCAAAATCGTTTTTCGTGTCTATTTTTCCTTCTAAATCAAAATCACCATGTTCCATAGTAACTCCAGAAGGTTCGATGGTAAGCAATCCTGTATCTTTATCAAGATTAATATCTGTATGAAGGTCAAAGTGTTTGTGCTTTATATACGTAGTATCGCCATTACTGATTAAATTCATTTCAAACTTCGTATCAATATGTCCTGAAATCACTTCATTATCTATATTAAAACCACCATCAGCATCATAAATAAATGTTTCTAAGTCTGTATGTTGACCTTCGTCTTTTTTGTGGATATCTAAATTGTGTAATTTAACTTTTTGAAGTTTAAAATCTATTGGCTCATCACTTTGTGTTTCATCAAAGGGTTTTAATGCGTTTAAAAGATTTAAACTTTTGTCTTCATGAATTACAATATCAAAAAAACCGTCTTCTACAATTAATGATTTAAGGGTATAATTTCCATCTAAAATATCCCACAGATTAAATCCTACGTAGATATCTTTAACATCTAGAATAACAGGTGAATTATTCTCTTTAGTTTCATTTATTTTTAGATCGTCTACTTTAAAAGAAATATTTGGGAAATTACTAAAAAGCGATAAATGTGTGTCCCCAATAGTAATAAGGCCTTGATGTGTTTTGTTAAGATCGGCTATATGATCTTTAATAATACTATTATGTTTTGTATTGATATATAATACCGTAGCACCCAGTAATAATAGTGGTAAAAGTATTACACAAGCAATAAACCGCAACCAGAATTTTCTTTTTTTTAAGGTTTTAAATTTCATAATAGTTATGATTATAGCAGTATTGGTTATTAATAAATCATTAAACTAAAAATAAGAACTAAATTTTATATAGCCATTTTTTTAACTTTTTCTAAATAATCTTTTTGAATATCTGTTGTAAATCGTATTTGATATTTTAGCGTTATTCCGAATTTATTTCGGAATCTCATAATGTTAATAAATTAGGGTTTATGATGAGAACCTGAAATACTGAAACAAGTTCAGCATATGCAAGTTCAGGTTGACGTTTGTTTATTATTAATAAGCATTATAATCTTCAAGATATTGAAAATATTAGTACAAAAACTTCTTAAAAAGATTAAAGATAAAGATATAATCTATTCTATTTCATTCTATTCACATTATGCTTCCCTCCTGCGTTGACCTGGATTGTTAAACAACATAAATTCTAACTCTTTTCTTTTTTAAACGAGAATTATTCAGTTTTTGAGCTAAATTATCAGCAATACTTAACGGAACAGCAATAAAAGCACAATCTTGTTTTAACTCTATAACACCTAATTGATCTTTATTTAAATTTCCTTGTTTAAAGAAAAGTCCCGCAATATCTCCTTTTGATATTTTATCTTTTCGTCCACCTGAAATAAACAACGTTGTCCAAAATTGAGGTTTCCAAACTGCTTTTTTAGAAATATCTATAGCTGCTGTTTTCTTTATAAATTCTGGTGAAAATTCTCTTTCCGATTGTAATACATACGCTACACCTTCAGCATCTATTCTAGCTGTTCTACCATTTCTATGTGTAAACTCTTCAATTGCTCTTGGAAGTTCGTAATGAATAATAAACTTCAGTTCTGGAATATCGATACCTCTGGCGGCCAAATCTGTAGCAACTAATAATTGAGATGTTCCATTTCTGAATTTAATTAAAGAACGTTCACGATCTCTTTGTTCCATTCCTCCGGAAAAACAAGTATGACTAATCTTATGTTTCTTTAGCATATCACTAACCTTTGCAATACTATCTTTGAAGTTACAAAAGATAATTCCTGGTTTATTTCCTATATGTAATAGCAAATCAACCAAGGTTTGTATTTTGTCTTCTTTTGGAGAAATAACTGTTTTGATCTCTAATTTTGAAGCTTTCTTATGCTTCAAATAGTTAATAATCTCAGGCTTATCTAAACCTACAAAATCAGGAATTTCAACACCCTGAGTAGCAGAAGTTAGTATTCGTTTATTGAGATTCGAAATTTGATTTATAATTCCTCTCATTTCATATTCAAAACCAACCTCTAAAGATTTATCAAACTCATCTAAAACAATGGTTTTTATACTATCCTTAGCAAAACGATCACTACTAAAATGATCTGCAATTCTTCCTGGTGTCCCTATTAAAATAGCTGGTAAATGTTTTAATTCAGCTTTATCTTTAGCCATTGGTCTTCCTCCATAAACAGCATTTATTTTAAATCCAGATCCCATATTTCTGGCAACTTGCTCGATTTGTATCGCTAATTCTCTAGAGGGAACTAAAACTAAAGCTTGGATCTCTGAATTATTAGGATCTAACGTTTTTAGTAATGGTAATAAAAAAGCTAATGTTTTCCCTGTTCCTGTTGGAGAAAGTAGCACCGTATTTGTTGCTTTTTCAATAACAGTTACAGCTTCTTTTTGCATTGGATTTAACTCATTGATATTCAATTTAGCTAAAATATCCTGCTGATTTTTAATGCTACTAGCCATAACTATTTTTTATTTTTTTGAGCATCTTGCTTCAATTTGTTTGTATTCACTTCAGCTAAATGATGTGCTAAAATCTTTTCAACTAATTCATCTTTAGTTAAATGATGAAAAACTGTTTTTACCTTTTCTTTAAATTCTTCTGAAACAGTTCTATTCGGTTTCGTTTTAAATATTTTCTTCGCCCATAACAACGTATTGTTTTCCTCTATACTTTGTGCATCTGCTTTTTTAAACTGACGAAAAGTAATCCCTAATTCTTCTTCAAAATCAGGAATTTCTTCTATTTCTTCTTCTTGTATAACACTTAAAGAAAGCCCCTTTGCTCCTGCTCTTGCAGTTCGTCCACTTCTATGCACATATGCTTCATAAGTATCTGGTAAATGATAATTTACAACGTAAGAAACATCTTTTACGTCAATACCACGAGCTGCCAAATCAGTGGCTACTAAAATATCAATATGACCAGCTCTAAATTGTTCCATTATTCGATCACGAATTCCTTGTGTTAAACTTCCATGAATGGCACCTGAAGAGAATTTATTAATGGCTAATTTTTTTGCTAATTTATTTACAGCAGCTTTAGTTTTACAAAAAATAATACCTCTTTCTCCTTCTTTTGAAGCTAAAAAATGTAATAATACTTCTAGCTTTTCTATCGGTTTTACAACTACATATTGGTGTTTTATTCCTTGATGACCAACAGTTTTCATGTCTGTTTCAATGTGAACTACATCTTTAGACATATAATTGTTTACTAACTGTTTTATAGCTCCAGATAATGTTGCCGTAAATAATAAAGTTCTTCTTTTTTTAGGAATCTCTTTAATAATACTATCTAAACCATCTTTTAAAGCACTTACCATTTCATCTGCTTCATCTAAAATAAAATAAGAGATGTTTTTGATATCAATTGCTTCACGTTTTACTAAATCTGCTAAACGTCCTGGAGTAGCAACGACAATATGTGTTTCAGTTTTTAATCGTTCAATTTGTGGTTTTATAGGAATTCCTCCGCAAATAGCCGCTATAGATATTGAAGAATCATGAGATGAAAGAGCGGTTAAATTTGCATGAATTTGTTGCCCTAATTCTCTCGTTGGAGCCAAAATTACTGCTTGAATATTAGAGTTATTT
This sequence comes from uncultured Tenacibaculum sp., assembly GCA_947501615.1. GTDB lineage: Bacteria > Bacteroidota > Bacteroidia > Flavobacteriales > Flavobacteriaceae > Polaribacter. The sequence continues at coordinate 485,041 of CANMWK010000001.1, forward strand.
GTATCAATTAACTGTAATAATGGTAATCCAAAAGCAGCGGTTTTACCTGTTCCTGTTTTAGCTAAAGCTACTACATCTCGATTTTTAGTTAAGATAATAGGAATTGTTTTTTCTTGAATATCTGTTGGTACAGAAATTTTTAAGTTGGTTAAACTTTGTTGAAATTCAGGGTGTATTCCTAAGTTGGTAAAACTTTTTGACATGTAAGTATTTTTTGCAAAGGTAAGTAGTGTTGTCTTATTGATAAGGGCTTATTAAAGAATTTCTTCACCTGGTATTGCCAAGTAAATGATCTGAACGTTTTTGAAAATGATAATCATCTAATAGTATTACACGATTAACTAAAAATGGTTGTTTTTTATTTTAAAACGAATGCTATATGAAAGTGGACAGATAATAGTTGAATGATTACTAATTATAGATACCTCCTATTTAATAGGTATATAGCAAGTAAATTTACATCAGAAATAATTTAATAAACTCTTACACAAAGCCGTATGAAAACTACATTTTTAAAAAACATCTCACCTAAAGTAAAAGTTAGTACTATGATTGGTTTACTATTAGCATTAACCAGTTGTAACAATAAAAGCGCAGCACCGAAAACTCAGGTACTATCTCAAACAATTCTTAAAAATGTGAGATTAGCCGATGGTATTCCTTTAAATATTCAGGTTTCAACTCGATGGGAAATAGAAGATCAAAATACTTTTAAAGCGCAGTTTGAAAATAGAGTTAATTACGATTCTTTGGTCTTATTTCCTCGTGAACTAGAATTAGCAAACAATATATCTAATCAATACCAGAATGTAGATTCTGTATTTACGACACAACGACATACTTTTATTAAGAATCTTAAAACGTATTTAACTGAAAATCTAGGAGAAAAAGGAATTAAGATCAATGAAGTAATTGTAGCAGATATTATTTTTCCTGTTAAATATACAGATGCTAAAGAAAAGTTGGCCATGCAAGATCAAGAGTTAAAAAGAATTCGCAAACAGAGCTTAATTGATCTTCAGGCAGCAGAAGCTAGAAAAAAACAAACCAGTGCGCAAGGAGAAGTAGATATGGAAAAAGCCTTAACTACAGCAAAAGTTGAAAAAATCAACGCAAAAACAGAAGAAAGTAGAAGAAGAACGATGTTAGCAAAAGCTGAAACGGAAAAACAAGTTGCAGAAAAAAGGGCTGAATCTGATGCGAGACGTCAAGTATTATTGGCAAAAGCAGAATTAGAAAAAATGAAAAATTTAAAAAATCTTGAAGTTCAAAAGAAAAGAGATTTTAATAAAGTAGCCTTGGAAAATCAGGCTGAAATTAGAAATGCTGAATTTGAAAATGATATGAGAATGGCGAAACTTTGTAATGATAACCCAGTGTATGCTAAATATATGATAAATAAAGAGCTAGCATCCAAAGTTAAAATAGCAGTAGTGCCTACAGGAGAGAATAAAAATGTTTTTAGTGACATATTAAAATAAAATGTAAAAATACGTTTTCATAACTCGCTTATTAAGCAATCAAAACTGTTAACTATTCATCTCGTTAACAGTTTTGTATACTTTATCTTTATTTTCTGAAGCTTCAATTCTAATAATACAACTTAAAATCAAGTAGTGTAAAGAGTCTATGATGCTTTTGATATAATATTATTGTTATAAAATTCTAGTTTAGGAATATATTTACGAGGATTGTCATCAAAAGATAATTTTTTACTGGCTCTTAATTTCCCTAAAATGGCAGATGTAAATGCTTTAGTAGTAGAGCCAATAGCGAATAACGTATTCGTATCTACAGGTAATTTATTCTCACAATCTCTATACCCAAATCCTTTCGCATAAACTACCTTGTTTCCTTCAACAATAGCTACTGCAAATCCAGATGCTTTACTTGTTTTGAGAAGAGTATTGAGTTCTTTTTCAATACCGTTTAATCGTTTGTCTTTTTGAGCTGTTATTGTTACTGTAGCAAAGATGCATAGTAAAATAAGTATTATTTTTTTCATTTTTCCTTTTTTATTTACGAGTTGCAGTTGCGGTACCATCAGGTTGTATTGCAATTAATTCTTGAAGCACACCATTTTTTATGTTTTTAAACTTTACTTTATAATTTTCATCTGCTTTAAACGTAAATTGGTGTTTTGCAGTTGGAATTAACTCATATTCTGGTTGATTTGGTACAGAAAGATAGAGTTTAGTACCATTTGCTTTTGTGTAAATTTTTATGGTAGTATTTTGTGTTTTAAATTCACCAACATATTGTTGTAACGTTTTTGGGTTTACGTATATGGCTTTAGGTCTGTAATCGATGGCGTTAGGGTGTTGTTGTATTCTTAACATGTTTTTAGAAGTATTACCTTTCATTTCCTCATAAATCCAGTTTATATAATGCGATACTCTGGTATAATTTTCTACAACACCATATAAGCCTTCAGGGCCATCTTTCGTATCTTGCCAAGAACTAACTCCTGCTAAATATACATCGCCGTTTTTTACAATAAAAGCAGGTCCTCCACTATCACCAGGGCCACTAATACCTTCAAATTCTGTAAGATATTTTGTTTTTGTATTGGGATGATCAAATGTCCAACTCAACCATTTTCCAGTTGCAGTCTCAATTCTATTGGTAACTCCTCTTAGTTTTCCATCGTTACCATTTACACCTGTTAAGCCATTACCTATATCTCCTTTTCCTAACATATATATGATCTTATCTACTTCATCTTTATCTGTATATAGTTTTGCTTGTTTAGCTCCAATTGGTTTTCTTTTTAAATGCAATAAAGCAATATCATTAAGAGGCGTCATGTCTGTTAAAATTGAAGGATTTTCCCATTCTTTATGCATAATCACTTTATCCACCTCAATTTCAACATCATTAATACTAACAAAATGTTTCCTCTTATTTTTAAATTTTTCTGCAATTCCTGTAGCACAATGGGCGGCTGTTACTACCCATTGATCTGCGATTATAGTACCTTCGCAATCGGGTAAGTTTAGATGACATATATATTTCTCAAATCTCTTAGCAAGTTTAAAAAATGCTGCTTCATCTGTATCGTGTCTTGTTATAATAGTATCTTTTTTGCTTTTAGAAGTGTTACTAAAACTTGTTAGTACTAGTAGCATTGAACCGATTATAAAGTAATTTTTTGCTTTCATATATTTTGTTTTGATTTATGAAAACAAATCTAGATTTCAAATAAAAATGAAATGTTAAATTATAGAAGGAACAAGTACCGAAATAAAGGAATTTTACGATTTAGGACGTTTTTTTAAGCTTTCTGAATGCTCCTGGAGACATTCCTAAACTGGAATTAAATGTTTTGTAGAAAGCACTTTTAGATTTAAAGCCAACTTCCATTCCAATAGCTTCAACAGAGTATTTATTAAACATAGGATTGTGTAATAAATTTTGTGCGGCTTTGATTCGATATTCATTGACAAACTGAACAACACTTTTTTTGGTTTCTTGATTGATAATTTGTGATAAATAACCTTCATTAGTTTCTAATCTAAGAGCTAAATCTGCTCTACTTAATAAAGGATCTTTAAATATTTCCTCTTCTTCCATCAATTTATAAAGTTGAGAAATAATTTTTGAGACAGTAGTTTCATTTATTTTTCTCTTGACTTGAGTTTGATGTTTTTCTTTTGATGTTAAATAGTTATGAATTTCATCTTTTTGAACGATGATTTGTAATTTAAATACTCCATAATAGAGGATCCACCAAGATAATAATGATGGAATAATTTTTAAAAATTTTAAATTATATACAGATTCAGAAATATCTAGTTCTATGCTGCCAAAAAGCCAACATAGAATAATACAAATAATGAAAAAATTCAATCTGAGTAGCCAACGTTTCTTTTCTTTTGAAATTGTGTTTGTTTTTTTTACTAAAGATCTTCCCCAACCTACTAAGAACAAATTATAGCCAAATACGGTAAAAAACTTTGTGAGATCAACAAAATCAGCAAAATCTGATTCGTATAAATGAAAAACAGTATCTAAATGAAGAATGATTTCTACAATAACGGAAAGAATAAATGGAGCATATAACCATGTATACCACTTCTCTTTCAAATACTGATGCTTTATTTGAATAAGGAAATAGGTAAATAATGTAACTGCTACAAGATACTCTAACATTATAAGCCCTAAAAAATCTAAAAGAATATTGCCTTCAATACACCAATTCCCTAAAAAAGTTAAGTTTATTAATAAAAATAAAGACAACGAAAGATAATTGTTTGCACGACTCTTATAAAAATCAGTAGTCACTAATGAAAGACATAAAAAATAACCTAAAACACCACTGGAAATAGTTACAAAGTTTAGTATAGTTTCATTCAATTTTCCAAAAATTAAGAAGCTATCTAAAAAGTATTTAAAAACGTCATTCTGAATTTATTTCAGAATCCCATTTTTCTGATTATCAGTTATGATGAGGAACTGAAATATTGAAATAAATTCAGCACATGCAAGTTCATTTTAACGAAAAATAACCTTTTTAGCCTCGTTTTTATTATTCGCGCAAATTAAAATTTTAAAGTAGTATTTTATCTTTATGGATAGTTAAAAATAGAATAAAATTACATGTCAAAATTCTAAATTTCAGCATTTTTAATTGTCAATATAAGTGTGTTATATTTCTATTTTGGTACAATTCCAAAAGCTTCTTTGAGACCTATGACAATAAAATCATTAAATGTTTCGTCATGATTCCCATTTCCTGCAATGATAGTTGCATTCTTTAATTGTAAAAACTGAACTTCTTCAGCTGTAAGACTCCCAACAGCATTATCTTGTGTACCATAAACGTAAGTGATTTTAGATAAATCGTCTATTGTATTTAAGCGTTCCGTATACCTATTCATACCTACCCCAGCAAACATTCGATTAGAATTTCTTTCTATAACATCTGTTTCTGGGTTTGCATTTACTACTGGTGTAATTCCATTTTGAAAAAATCCATTTTTTCCTTCTGAAGCTCCTTGCCAAATAGCATCATTAAGATCTAATCTTCCCGTCATAATTAAATAGTTATCGGCAATATTAATTCCTTTTTTAGCTATAAGTTCTTGCACTATAAAAGCTCCGTAAGAAACACCAAGTACATAAACCGTTCTATTTTGATTTTTAAAGAAAGTAATCACTTTAGCAAGATTTTCTACGCTTTCAGCATTAAAATTAATAGCCTCATTTAATGAAATATCATTGTCTGCAAAAGCATTAGGTTGTAATGTTTGTGCTTGATGTACATTTGCCATTAAAATATCTGTGGAATTAAAACCTTGGAAAAATAGCTTTACTTCTTCTTCACTTAATTCAAAACCAGGACCACCTTGTGAATAGAGTAAAACTGAAGAAGCACTTTCTTCTCCTTGGAAGTAAATGAACTCTTTTATTTCTTGTGATATATCTAATGGTGTCTCCTCTTCTTTTTTAGCACAGGAAGTTAGAATGATTAAACATAAAATCATTACAAGTATACTTAAAATTCTAGAATTTCTATTGCTACTTTTTGTCCCTATAATTACTTTTTTCATTATTTGATATTTTAATGCTGTAAAAGTATAATGGTGACAAGTACAATGAGTATTTCTATGCGATAAGAGGTGTTAAAACAGTATCAATTACACAAATTAGGACTTTTTTGATAACTTATTATTTTCTTAATAGACTGTTTTTTATTTCTGCTTTAATTTTTTTAGTAATCGTTTGGCAAGTGAGTAATCAGGATCAATTCCAAGTGCTTTTTTAAACATGGCTTTAGCATTCTCAGATTGACCTTTATTTCTTAGGACAACCCCCATTCCAAGATAAGATTCTTTACTTTGTGGATATACCTGTAAGGAATATTGAAAGATTTTTTCAGCAACAACTAAATTTTTATCTATTATGCTGTCAGCACCAAGTTCAAAGATAACTGATATTGGCGGTAGGATTTGAAATCCATATCGTTTGGATAGTACATCGAAATGTAGTGTAACCTTATCTAAGGTATCCAAGCTTTTGTAAGGATTAAAGTCAGGATATAGTGTAAGAAGAAATTGAATGAAATCGACTGCTGGTACATGACCTTGATTTACCAATTTATCTATGGTATATTTAAAATTTTCAGGCTTATGATATTTTAAAACACGAGAGAATTCTGTAATAGATTTTGTTGTCTCATTAGAATCATCATCACTATAGATAATGTGTAGAAACCTAGTTTTTGTAACGTTTTTTAATGGACCTGATTTTATTTTTTGTTGTAATATTTTAGGTATATGACTAAGTGATGGACTGCTAGCAAAATAACCATTAAATAATTCGGGATTGTTTAGCAGCGTATAAATACAAAAAAAACCACTATTAGAACCACCATACAGCATTGTAAATGGAGCAGCTCTATATTTATTATTTACATATGTCATCAACTCTGTTTCTAAGAAGTTAATATAAGTATCTGAAATTGAAGTGTCTCTATTTTCTCGTGTAGGTAATAAAATTCTATTTCCCTCTGGTAAATCTATTCCAATGAGTATCATTTCAGGGATTTGGGATTCTCCCATATAATCTAAAGTGGATGCTAACATAGCAAACCGAGCTTTATAGTCTGAACCCAACATGTAAATTACAGGGTAGGTTTTTTGGGAACTATCGTAGTTTGTAGGTAAATGTATGGATAGTGGAATAATTTTGTCTAACACTTTTGACTGAAATGAAAATTTTTCACCTAAAGTAACTGCTGGTTCACTATTTTTATTTATTTTTTTTTGAGCAAAAGTTACTTGTAACAAAATAGTAAATAATAGTAATAATAATCTATACTTATTCATATTCTTATTTTAATAACATACCTTTTCTTAATAGGCTGTTTTGTTTTACTTTCAGATTTTAGTTTTTTTAATACATTTATTTAAGATCAAATAGTCCTGACTTGGAAAGTTGTCGTGAAATAATATGAAGTTCATTACTTTCTCTATTAGTATTTGCAGTTCCATAAAATGCAATAACTAAATCTTTTTCAGGTGATATATAAAGACCTTGCCCTCCATGTGCTCCTTTATATAAGTCACCATCATTATATACATCCCATTGATAACTACTGTACTTCATATCTCCCACATTTTGTGATTTCTTTAGGTTTTTATTTACATCTCGAATTTTAAATAAATGTTCATCAGAAATTATTGAACTACTACTTTTTCTACCACTAGATGTAAATGTAAGCCCAAATCTAGCAAGATCTCTAAGCGTTGTTGACATGCCATCAATATGTGATATAGAAGTTCCATTAGTATGGATACCTAAAAGGGCACTGTATTCTGATCCTATCTTTTTCCATATTTCCTGTTCTACAAAACTTCGAAAGGTAAGACCACTAATTTTCTCGACTAATAAAGTTAGTACAGCAGCATCTGCATTCGAAAACTGATATTCTATTCTTGAAGGTTTAACAGATTTTAAAGTAGCTAAACCTTTTATTGGATTGGAATTCAATTTATAATTATCTACTAAAGGCCATTCAATTCCTGAACTCATGTTGAGAATATCTATTACAGGTATACCCTCCCAACCTGAGCCTTTTAAATCACCGAAATAATAATCAATAGGTTTACTAGTATCCAATAAACCTCTATCTTCTAAAATTGCAATTGAAGTACTAACAAAGACTTGAGTTATTATCATAGTAATATGCAAATCGGTTGGAAACATTCTTGGATAACCTTCAAAAACGATTTTACCTTTATGAACTATGATTAAGCCATTAACTTCAACTTGTTGGACATAGTCGTTTAAGGATAATCCACCTCCTTTTTTTAAGTCTGTAGAAGTAATGAAATTTTTCACATCATCTCTTGGAGTTTCTTCAAGAATTTTTGGGGTATTTGATCTAAGAATTCGTGAATGCTTTTTTATTTCAGAGAAGTTCAGGTAAAAATATCGCTCCGTATCTCCATATACAGTCCATTTACCTCCATCGAAAATATGTTTATGAAAATTATAAATCTCTTCTTTTGTAAATCCTTTATAGTTGTATGTTTCATATTTTGGATTTGTAGTACTTAAGATATCAGTGTTATTTTTTGATTTTTTATTGCACGCAATAAATGACTTAAAAAGAACTAAAATGATGAAGATTGATATACTATTTTTCATATTTTTTGTTTGAATGATTGATACTAAAAAAATAGTTTTTAATTATTTATTGAATAAAAATAGTTCCTAATTTTTATTTTAAATTTTAAATATGATAATCGTAATCATTAAATGATAAAATCATTTTATCATCGATATATAGCTTTTGTAAGAAATTATAGATATTTAATTGTGAAGATTAGTACCTTTATTTTATAAATAGAATTTATGATAAAAAAATCCTTACAACACACAATGCTTCTTAATATTGGAGCCTTTTTATTGGTGTTTATACTTGAACTTTTAAGTGGATGGACGTTTAGAGATAAATATGATACTTTTTTTTCTTTTTATTTATGGGGATTTAGTTATGCTATTAGTATTATGGGAATTATATGGATAAATCATTTTATTCTTATTCCTTATCTTTTTGATAAGAAAAGATATTTTTTATACGTATTCCTACTCATAGGGACTATACTTCTTGGCGCATATTTAAAAATCTATCCTAAAGTTAATTGGTCTGGTATTACTAAAATATTTTTCTTCCTTTTTTATACCACTGGAACTGGGATGGCAGCCTTTTTTTTAAGAAGAAATAGGATTGTTCAAAGAGAAAATACTGAGAAGGATAAATTACAAAGGGAAATGGAACTTAACTATTTAAAGGAGCAAGTAAATCCACATTTTTTATTTAACTCCTTAAATAGTATTTATGCCCTTTCAAGGCAAAAATCACCAGAAACTCCTAACGTTGTAATGCAGCTTTCAGAATTAATGCGGTATCAACTAGAGAGTTCTAAAAAAGAAACCGTTTTATTAAAAGAAGAACTTGAGTTTATAGAAAATTATCTATTACTTGAAGAAAAAAGACTCAGTAAACGTTGTGCTATAGAGTTTCTTATTAAAGGTGAAGTTCTTGATCTTAAAATTGCCCCAATGCTACTCATTCCATTTGTTGAAAATGCTATAAAACATGGAGCTCAAAGTACAAATGAACAAAGTACCATTGATATTTCTGCTTCTTTAAACCATAAATCACTTCATTTTTCCATAGTAAATTCAAAACCTTCTCAAGTTTCAACTACTAAAAGAAAAGGTTTAGGACTTGATAATGTTAAAAGACGTTTAGCTTTACTTTATCCAGATACGTATACTTTAAAAATTGATGATATGATGAACGAATATCATGTAAATTTAACCCTAGATTTAACCTCTTAATAAATATGATTAAAATTGGTATTGTTGATGACGAAGTTTTAGCTCGTAAAATACTAGAAGAATATTGTTCCAAAATCGAGGGTTTCGATATTGTAATAAATACTGGTAATCCCTTAGAGTTTATTAATTATATTCGGTTAAATGAAATTGATTTAATTTTCCTTGATATTGAAATGCCAGAGCTAAATGGTATGGAAATATTACGTTCTATGGTTAACCCTCCTAAAGTAATTTTAACTACAGCCTATTCGGAGTATGCTCTTGAAAGTTATAATTATAGTGTAGTAGACTATCTATTAAAGCCAATAAAACTAGAGCGTTTTTTGAAGGCTATTAATAAAGTATCTTCATTAAGAATGAAAATTACTAAGCAAAAAGAAGAAACTGGAAAGCTACAAATTAAACATGATGGATTACCGATTAACCTATCTATTAGTTCAATTTTGTGCATTCAAAGTTTTGGAAACTATTTAAAGATTTTTACTGACATTAGAATGTATTTGATTTCTGAAACACTCATCAATATCATTACCAAATTACCAGATAATTTTCAACGTACACATAAGTCTCATATTGTTAATTTAGGTAGGGTTACCAAAGCAACTCGTACACATGTATTCATTGATACAAGAAAAATTCCAATAAGTGCTACTTATAAAATAAGTGTATTTGAAAAATTAAAAAATTTATAATAAACTTGACTAATGTTAGTGAGTTAATTATCTAGTTGAAATCTTTACAGATCTCAATACAAGGACAAGAAGATTTGAACTTTTCTCTATCTTAATTTTAATTAATAATACAATCTAAAATCAAGCATTTTGCACAATTTATAGTGTTTTTGGTGTAGTTTTTCTACAACTTCAAACATATCATCATCTTCATTAAATAAATTAAAGAAAACTTTATCTAGGTTAGCACTCGATATCCCATTGAATTCATATCCGTAACCTGAAATTGCTTTAGCCCCAGTAATATCCAAAAAATATTGAGCTTCATCTTCATCTAAATCAAGTACTTTAGCATTAGAAAAGTGTAATATTTTATCATTAAGTCTTCCTTCAAAAATCTCAGCAATTTCCTGTAAGCTATAGTAATAATCGTTCAAACAAATGCTATTGGCTTCGCCTGTCATAACTAGGTAAATAATTTCATAATTCTTGAAATTATGATCATCTAAGACTAATGCATTTAAACTATTTTCTAGATCTTCTATGGTATCACAAGTTTTATGAATACTAGTAATTCCATAATCCATTGTTAACTCTTCCAATTTTTTTTGTGTATCAGTAACAATATCAATTTCTACATCATTCACACCTTCTAGACAGAATATAAAATAATCTGTATTTATCAATTGTGTTTGAGGTAATTGCTGTCTTTTGGTTAACAAATTTCAGAGTTTAAAAAATAAAACACAAAAATACTATAATGTGATTTACGATTGAAAACTTTATGCAACAATATACTATCAATTTTTAAAATTATATTTTAGTTATCAAACCAAATACAATATCTGTACTATTATCATTAGTTATATAAGATTTATATAAATACGTCTTATTATTTAAAATTTCAATAATCTCAACTTCTATCAAATACCCTTCTTTGTGTTTATCTTTTTCTAAGGACATTCTTATAGTCTCTAATGTATACTTATAATTATCAGTCCATTTTATTTTGTACTTCTGTATACCACCTAAACCACCTTTCTCTATTTGACGTTTTTTACGCCTTTTTATTATAGTTTCACTATATGCTGGACTCTCATATTTAAACTTACCTAAATGAAAGACTTTACACTTTATACGATCTTCTTTTGGTAATTTATATGTTTTATATTTTGAATTTACAAAGTAGTAAACAGATTGCCAACATTCATTTGTCATTTTCATAGGGTAAATTAATTTTCCTTTTTTAAAATGTTCCAAACAACCTTGTTGCCAACCTTTATGCTTATAAGTACTTTTTTCTTGATTTATTACTATGTCATAACGTTTTCCATTTTTATCTACACAGTAATCTATTACCACGACTGCAACTTTCTCTACATCATCAACAAAGGTTTGTGAGTAACACGAAAAAGAAATCATTGCTAATACAAAAAATAGTAGGTGTTTCATGTAGTTTTTAAAACTAAAATAGTTTTTTATATAAAGTTTCTGAAATAATTATACATAATAATTTGCTTAATACTTAAAAACTGATAACTCATTTTTAATTTTAACCATACATTTTTTTAACCAATTTACCGATAGTTAACCCTTGAACTAAAATAGAAAATACGACTACCATATAAGTGATATGTAATAAAAGATTACTTGATAAACTTTCATCTAAACTTAATGCTAAGGCTAAAGAAATACCACCTCGGAGTCCACCCCATGTTAAAATGGATACTGTTTTCATTTGATTTTCATTATCATGTTTAAGTAAAACATACGGTAAGAAAACAGAACTAAATCTTGCGATTAAAACAATACCAATAGTTACAATTCCTAATATAATAAAAGATGTGTTAAACGATAATAAATGCGCTGCTAATCCCATTAATACAAATAATACTCCATTAAAAACTTCATCTAAAATTTCCCAAAATTCGGTTAATGCTTGTTGAACTTCCGTCTTATTGATATTAATATGTATTTTATTTCCGATGATAAGCCCTGCAACTACCATAGCTAAAGGTCCAGATACTCCCAATTTAGAAGCTAAAGTATAACCTCCCAAAACAATAGCTAAACTTATAATTACTGCCAAATGTGCATTGTTTTTTAAACTATGAATACATCTATATCCTAGATAACCAATAAGTAAACCATATAGAATACCTCCAACAGCTTCCTCAAGAAATAACGTACCTATTTCAAATACAACTTCATTCGTATGATGTTCACTAGTTACTGATGCAATTAACAGAATACCAGTAAAAACAACAACACCAATTCCATCATTAAATAATGATTCTCCTTCTATTTTAATACTTAATTTTTCTTGAATATTTGCTTTTTTTAAAATTGCCATAATAGCAATAGGATCCGTAGGAGAAATTAATGCTCCAAATAATAAAGCATGTATAAATGGAAGTGAAATATTTAGCAATTGCGTTACAAAGTACAGAAGCCCGCCTACCACAGAAGTGGAAATTAAAACTCCTAAAGTAGCAAATAGTATAATAGAGGTTTTCTCTTTAGCTAAAGAAGATAAATTGACATGTAATGCTCCAGCAAACAATAAAAAACTTAAAATAACATCTAATAGTAATGTTTTAAAATCTGCATTGAGTACCATATCACAGAAGAAATTATAGACTGATGGTAAAGTTGTTTTACTTACACTTATTAATAGTACTAATAAGATACTCAAAATCATAAGTCCTATAGTGGTGGGTAATTTTAACCATTTGTAATTGATAAAACTAAAAAAGGCTGCAATGGTAAAAACGATGCTAAACGATTCAAACATGGTGATGTGTTTTTTAAGTGAGAAGACTGTCTAAAAAGTATTTTCAATAGCATAACATCTTTTAAATTAGACGTATTTTAATTGAAGTTACACTCTTTAGACAGTTTTATAAATAATTATTTTCTTTTTTCCCAAGCTTTATCAGCTAAGGCTCTTTTTGCAATTGGATCTTTAACCCATTGACGTTTGGCATCTATAATACCAAAAAGCATACGCGTGAAAAAGTATAATTTTCCCTCTCTAAGTTCCCAACTTTTAGGATTAGGATCTGCTTCTTTATCTTCAGACATTGCTATGGCACAAAACCCTCCGTATTGTGGAATATATTTTTCAGGATTGGCTTCAAACTTTTGCTGGTTTTCCAAAGAAGAAAATAAAAATTTCCCTTCTCCATAATTAGCAGTATAATGCTCATTACCTTTTTTAGGCTTCTTATCAAAAAAAGAAACTACATCGTACTGTTGCGCAGCTATTTTATTTTTTAAATTTAATTTCATGGTTACAATAGTTTTAAATTAATTTGGAATCTGTTATTATTTCTAACAATGCAGGGCCTTCATGAGCTTTTAATTGTTCTAAAGCAGGAATTAACTCTTCTTTTTTTGTTACTCGAATTCCTAAAGCACCGCAGTTTTCAGCATACTTAGCAAAACTGATATTATGTAAACTTGTTTTCCAAACGTCTAATTCCGCAGCTTTTTGTTCTTTCGAGATTTTCCCTAATTCAGAATTGTTTAAAAGTACATGCTTTATATTCATGTTATATTTAACTAGTGTCATCATTTCACCTAAGTATTGCCCAAAACCTCCATCTCCAGACACAGACCATATAGGTCTTTCTTTTCCTTTTGCTGCCCAAGCTCCCATAGCAGCTGGTAATGAAAATCCTATAGAACCTAAATAACCAGACATTAAAATAGATTGATGCTTTGGCTCAAAATAGCGACCAAAAGAGTAGGTATTGTTACCCACATCTACAGCTATTACTGCATTTTCAGGAACAACATTATTCATCGCTTCAAATACAGCAATAGAACTTAAGCCAATTTCACTTTCATCTTTTAATCTACTTGCTTTTTCTTCCTTCCAAATAGCCCATCTTTCTGCAATTTCTTTTCTACGGTCTATAGTGCTAATTTTTCCTAAAGTTTTTTCTTCAATTAAGGATAAAGTTTCAGAAATTTCTCCCCACAAAGCAGCATCAATTTTATGAAACTTGCTTAGTGCTGTTGGATCATAATCTACTTGAATGATAGGCTTTTTAGGGGTAATACCTGTATGATTTGAAAACGAAGCTCCAAAAACAATTAATAAATCACTTTCATTCATAAACCATGATGCAATAGGTGTTCCACTCCTACCCAATACGCCACAACCTAATTCATGTGCATCAGAAATTAAACCTTTACCTTTAAAAGTTGTTATTACAGGGCATTTTAATTTTTCAGCAAAAGAAATGATTGCCTCCATATGAAAACGAGCTCCATGTCCAACAATAATTGCAGGTTTTTCAGCCTCTTTAATCATGTTTACTGCTTTCTCAACCATTTGTTTAGGTGGAGAAATATTCATGGGTGTAATTCTTCCTTCTGGTGTTTGCGCTTCTTCAGATTTCGGCTTTGGTAAAAAAGCTACTTCATCAGGAAATGTGATATGTGAAACAGTTCTATGTAATAAAGCATTTTTTATAGCTAAACTCATTAATTCACTGTGTTTAGAATTGTGGTATACGGCATGGTTAAAATCCGCAACAGTTTGAAATGCTTTTACTAAATCTACTTCTTGAAATGCTCCTGTTCCCATAACTTGTGTATTCACTTGACCCGAAAACGCTAGTAATGGAGTGCGATCTACTTTGGCATCCCACATTCCCGTAAACATATTAGTAGAACCTGGTCCAGCAATTCCAAAACATACTGCAGGCTTTCCTGTAAGTTTTCCATATGCAGAAGCTGCAAAAGCAGCTGCACCTTCATGTCTAATACCAAAGAATTGAAGCTTTCCTTTTGCTTCTTCACGCATCATGGCGTCTGCTACACCAAGATTAGAGTGACCAACCATACCAAAAACAGTATCAACTCCCCAATTTATCATCGTCTGAATCATGACATCTGAAATGGTGTCTTCATGTTCTTCTTCTACAGGAACACCTACATAAATAGCGTCTTCCTCTTCTTTTACTTCAAATGTTTTCACGCCATCATCATATCCTCCAGGCGGTAATCCTGTACAAGGATTAAAATCCCATCCATGCCAAGGACAACGTAACATTCCATTTTCAATAGAGCCTTCTCCTAATGGACCTCCTTGATGCGGGCATTTATTGTCTAAAGCAGAAAATTTACCTTCATAATGTGTTAAACAAATACCTTGATGTCCAGCTGTAACTGTTTGTACTCTTCCTTCTGGTAGGCTTTTTTTGTTATCGAGTACTTTATACCATTTTGTTGTGGTTTTCATGAAAATTATTTTTTATGGCTTGAATGAATTTTTAAACTGATCTTGTCTTATACTGACAGCTTTATAGGAATATTTTACTAAAAAAATTAACCCGATTAGCATTAATATTACTCCTAAAATGCTGATATATGATGCTATTTTATGATTAAATTCTAATCCTCCAATTAATCCTGAGGTAGCTAAACAAGCAATAGCTAGATAGAAAAAAACCATGGTTCGGTTTAAGGTTTTTAATTGTGTTAATTTTCTTTTAATAATAGTTTCAGATAGATTTATAGTCATTAAGTTATTTATTTCATTACTTAATGTGATCATTAAATTAGAAGTTGATAGAATAAGTAATCCTATGCCTGGAACTATAGTTATGGGTAAATACCAATTATTCATAATTGTGTTTTAAATGCAGTTCTTGTATTGGATATGGAATGGTAAGTGCATTTGCTTTTGCCATTTCATAAATTTCAGTTGTGATTTTATCTTTTACTAAAATTTGATCTTCAAAATCGTTGATAAAAAACTTTAATCCATAATTGATATAAAAGTTGTTATAAGATAATGTAATGGCTGCGGGAGGTGGGTTTTTTAAAATTCCATTTATTTTTGTACAAGTTTCAACTAACACTTTTTTTACTTTTTTAGGATTGTTTTTGTACGAAAAACCGATTTCAATGAATTCTGCATGAATTTTACTTGGACGACTTAAGTTTTTAATTCGCTCTTTACTTACCGTATTGTTAGGAATAATTATCAACTCATTAAATCTGTTGAGTATTTTGACGGATCGCCAATTCATATCTACAATTTTACCAATATCATTTCCAACTTCTACCCAATCTCCTTTTTCAAAAGTTTTGGCTATGAGTAATGCAATACCATTAAATAAATTTCCTAGAGGTTCTTGTAACGCTAACCCCAACACAAAAGAACCAACGCCTAAAGCTGTTAATAAGTGTCCTAAATCGAATCCCCAAATTGCAGAAAATACAAAAGCATTAGAAACAAGTACTAATAGAAATTGAAGCATATCTCTCCCTAATTTAGGGATGGTTTCTTTTTTAGTAAATATATTATCTTCAGAAAAAAGCAAATGATTCATCATTTGAATTAAAAATGATATTCCAAATATGATTAAAATAGTCTCTGTAATTTTAACAGGAATATGGCTCCTTGATAACTCAAAAACAAATAGGCAAATACTGTAAATAAACCCTGTTGGCAACACTAAATACCTCATTATTTTAGGTGCTACCACAGGTTTATTTTTTGCTGTTCTCTTACGTATAACAATACCTACAAGTAAAAATAGAATTATAAAAACTCCTAAAACAATTGATAAATTAATAAACATTAGCACTAAGTTTTGTTAACTAAATAGGAATATTTACAATAGTTCCTATCGTTATAAATTCATCGTTCAAGTGTCCTATTATTCCTTTAAACTCTGTAAAAAAGAACCAATTTTTTATACGATAATGCAAACCAGTTCCGTAATTTAATCCAAACGCTTTTTCTACTTCGTCTTCATGTAAAAAACGTTTAGTATCCTTGGTATAATTTAAACCTGATAATCCATATACTCCTATTTTTTCACTGAGTTCGATAATATAATGTGCATTGATATTTAGATCTAAAATTGATTGTTCTTCATCTTCTTTTACTTTTTGAAAAGGTAAATAAGATACTTCGGGTCCAAAACAGATTTTTTCATTTATTCCATAATATACTCTTGCATTAACTCCGTAGAAATTATTAGCTAATTCCAATGTAGGACCAATTCCAACAAGAATACTTGTTTCTTGATTTTCTTGTTCCTGAGAAATAAGAATTTGAGTAGCAAAAAGTAACAGGAGTACGATTCGTTTATACTCCAGCATAATTAATTCCTGTTAGAAGGTGCATGTCTCTATTAAAGGTAGATAAATCATTAAAATTGAATTTATTGATATCATCATATCCACAAGAACGAGCCACCACTTTAATTAGATCATTAGTAGCTGTAAAATAATTGTATAATTGCTTAGCTGATGAATCAATAATTAATCGACTTCTTAATGACTCTTTTTGCGTAGCAATTCCAACAGGACAATTGTTGCTTCCACAAGCACGCATTCCTAAACAACCAATGGCTTGTAATGCTGAATTAGATACAGCAATAGCATCAGCTCCTAGCATCATTGCTTTTGCAAAATCCTCAGCAACTCTTAATCCTCCTGTAATAATTAACGTAACATCTTTAGCCCCAACTTTATCTAAGTATTTTCTTGCTCTTGCTAATGCAGGTATTGTTGGAACATTAATATTATCTCTTAAAATAGTTGGAGCAGAACCCGTTCCTCCTCCTCTTCCATCGAGTATAATATAATCTGCGCCTGCATCTAAAGCAAATTGAATATCTTGTTCTACATGACTAGCTGCTAGTTTAAACCCAATAGGAATTCCTCCTGTACGTTCTCTTACTTTGTCGGCAAAGTCTCTAAAGTCTTGTACCGAATGAAAATTAGGATTTGCAGCTGGAGAGATTGCTGTTTCTCCTTCATTTAACCCTCTTACTTCAGCTATTTCTTTACTTACTTTGTTTCCTGGTAAATGTCCTCCGGTACCTGTTTTAGCACCTTGACCAGCTTTAAAATGAAATGCTTGAACATTATCTAATTTATCCCAAGAAAAACCAAATTGAGCAGAGGCTAATTCATAAAAATATTTTGAATTATTTGATTGCTCTTCTGGCAACATTCCCCCTTCTCCAGAACAAATTCCAGTTCCAGCCATCTCTGCTCCCTTAGATAAAGCTATTTTAGCTTCTCTAGACAATGCTCCAAAACTCATATCACTTACAAATAGAGGGGTATCTAGCACTAATGGTTTTTTTGCTTTTGGACCTATCACTACTTTAGTAGCAACTTCATCTTCATCTAATAAAGGTCTTGTAGCTAACTGTGCGGGTAAAAATTGAATATCATTCCATTTAGGTAAGGTATTTCTATCGACTCCCATAGAAGCTGAAAATCCATGATGACCCAAATTTTTAAGTCCGTTTTTAGCCAACTCTTTTATATATAATGTATAAGGCTCTGTATCTTCAGGATGCGTATCTGCATAAGCTCCCTGATATTCGTCGCGGTTAAACGGTTGTGGGTTGTTTTGTAGGTAAGCGTTTATTTCAAATTCATCAACAAATACTTCATCTCCTTCAATTTTAGTTGAAAATTTATGCAATACTTCTTTATTATTATATTCAGAAATTCCTGAATCTACCCTATAATCCCAACCATGTAGCCCACAAATTAAATTGTTTCCTTCTACTCTTCCATCAGACATTAAGGCACCTCTATGTAAACATCTTCCGTAAAGAACAGAAATACTATCATCGAATTTTACGACAACTAAATCTAGACCGTTAACTATAGCATGTGTTGGTTTTTTATTTTCTAAACTGCTAACTTTTATAAGTGCTATTGGTTTCTTCATATTTGGTGTGTTTGAATTTTATTTTATTATAATCTCTTTGTAAGTATTTAAAATATTTTAGATTCTTTTAAGGTCTCTTTAGTTGTAGAAATAAACTTGGTATCGTAAATTATGACTCCTTTTTTTCTTAAACTACTCATTACATTATTAACTGTTTGTCTAGAGGTATTTGTAAGATTAGCAATATCTGTATGGGTTAGTAAGTTTTTGGCTTTTATAATATGTTTTTCTTTATGTTCACCAAACTCTTCAAGGTAATCGAAAATAAACTCTTTAATTCTAGTATTACTGTCTTTATATAATAAATCATTTAACCTTCTTTCTAACTTTTTTATGCGTAATCCATAAATTTTAAGTACTCCGTTTTTTAGAGATTTATGTTTTTGCATTAATAAATCCATCCTATCTGATTCAATATAGCACACAACGCAATCTTCTAATGCATATGCTATTTCATTCGTTTCATTTCCTTCTCCATATAAAGCCAATTCACCAAAGACATTTCCTCTTTTTACAATATATTTTACATGATTATTGGTTTGATCTACAATTTTAATTGTCCCTTTTTTTAAAAAGAATACATTTTTTTTTCCTTCATTATTCAATTCTATAATCCCGCCTTTATCAATCTGATCCATGTCTAGAATTTCACAGATTTTCATCATGTTGACTATTCCTAATTTTTTAAAAAGATTAAATCCTTCTAAAAACCAATATTTAGTTTGATTTTTCAATTATTTATAAAGTTTACTGTAAAATTAGTTACTATTTATGTCCCTCCAAAACCTTTATTTCTCTAAAGTTACTTCACACGACATTGTTTGAAAATTAATTTATTTCTTAGAAGTTAATTCTTTAAAATAAGTTATATTGAAATCAAAAAGCTAATATTTTTATTGAAAAAAGACTTAAAAATGTAAATTCATACATTTTTAAGTCTCAAAGTTTATCTCTAGATGGGGTTTATTAGTATTTAACGATTAGAAATCTCTAAAAATACGGGCTTCTCCTTCAATCGTATTGGTATTTCCATTATTATCTACACAATTCCCCGAAAAATCTACAAATATGTACTGACCAATTCCTCCTGCTCCTGTAGTAATTAGCTACTAAATCAAAAGTCATTGGACTCGCAAGTGCCATGGCTGCACTTGAGTCTATACCATTAACACCACCTAGTTTTTCTATTTCTATTAATACCAAATGAATATCCAAAACTAAACTACTACGGACTTCTAGTCCATAGTGGTTTAGTTATTTTGTTATTAGATAATACACATTCTCGAAATGAGAAAGTCCCCTTAACAGATAATATTTCTTATTTGGATTTTTATAAAGATAAACACCATACATTTTAGAGATATCATAATCTTCATAAACCTTTCTATAGTCTTTAACTTTAAATGTTTCTCCTAAAATGGTAAAGTCAATATAAGCATAGCCATACCAATGATCTGGTCTTTTTCCATTTAAATATATACCAAAATCAGGAAATATTGCCGCTCCCCAATCTGTACGTTCGTAAAATACTACATCACCAAAACTATTGTATTGAATTATATTATCGAAATGATAAAAATTTTCATAAGGAACCCTAGCATTTTCTGTTGTATAACACTTATAAAAAGTAGCGTCTTTGTAAAAAATAACTTTTTTTATTCTTTCATTTGAATTAGTATCATTTACATATTCTATATTGGTATATGCTATATCACTGAAATAATTTTCAAGAGTATTATTATTTTTAATGACTTTACTATTATTAAGAATTTTGAAAGGCTTTTTTATAGTGTCTCCATCCTGTAACCAAGTTATATAATATTCTCTTTTGGGGTTTATTAAATAAAAATCTACATCATCTATGTATTCATCATTATAAAAATATAATGAATCTATTATCCTACCGTTTGAATTAATTTTATACCAAGAAACAGTAGTACTGTCTAGCTGATTAACTCTTATATAGTGGATGCTATCATTTATAGTAACAATCTGTTCTTTATATAAACTTTTAAAAGTTTTTACTTTCAAATTAGAATGTGATAGTAAACTATCTAATCGTCCACTATAACTATAGTCTTCATATTCATTTGGTAGTTTAGAAAATAAAATACTCATATGATGATATATATAAGAACCATTCATCACTATAAAAATGGTGAGAATAATACCAATTACTTTTAGTATTCGTTTAATAACCTTCATTTCTTAGCTCATATTTATACTATTTTGATATAGAAGTGGTTTAAACTTTTTTAATTGGCTATAAAATACTCTTTTTTTACCCTTTTTTGATTTTTTATTGTTCCGTAGCCCAGCTATGCAATGCAAAAAAGCTTCATAATGAATAAAAAATAGTCATTTCTCTCTTCAATCAAAAAAGTTTAAATTACTTCCCTAATTAGATGTTTTGAATTATACCTTAGAACTTCTATAAATCTATTAACAATTTAAGATTAATATTCTATATAAATCCATATTTGATTTATATGAACATGAATACGATGGGTGCACAACAAATTTCCGTAAATAGAGATTTTCATGATTTTTTACTTTTACTAGACTCACAATTTTATTGACTTTTTAACTTTCAATAAATCAAGATTATTAACAAGAATGGAAATTTGTCGTACACTCAATACGATATAAATTATAATTTTATATAGATCTTATATCTCTCTTAAACTAAATTATTCTTAGTAATTTACACACTTTTAAAAAAATCAAACTAAATGAAATCTAAATTTACTTTTATTATACTACTATTACCAATATTGATGATTGCCCAAGAAGCTAATCAATATTTTTCTCCCATGAAATTTAGAAATATTGGTCCATTCAGAGGTGGACGTTCGGTAAGTGCAATAGGAGTTGTAAATAATCCACTCACCTATTATATGGGAACTACAGGTGGTGGTCTTTGGAAAACTGAAGACGCAGGACAACATTGGAAAAACATCAGTGATGGCTTTTTTAAAACAGGTTCTGTGGGAGCTGTAGCGGCATCAGAAAGTAACCCTAATATTATTTATGTAGGTATGGGAGAACATGCCATTCGTGGTGTAATGACTTCTTATGGAGATGGTGTGTATAAATCTACAGATGCTGGTAAAACTTGGAAACATATTGGATTAACCAAAACAGAACAAATTTCAAGAATTGTCATTCATCCTACCAATCCAGATATTGTATATGTAGCAGCGCAAGGTAAGTACTCAGCTCCTACTTCAGATAGAGGTATTTACAAATCAATAGATGGAGGAAAAACATGGAGAAAAACCTTATTTGTGAATGATTTTTCTGGTGCTTCTGAATTATCTATCGATATGAATAATCCGCAGATTTTATATGCTGCCTTATGGCATCATCAAAGAACACCTTGGAAAATGATTAGTGGTGGCGAAGGAAGTGGTTTGTATAAGTCGGATGATGCTGGTGAAACTTGGAAAAAAATCCATAAAGGTTTACCTAAAGAATTAGGGAAAATGGCAATAGCAGTATGTAGAAGTAACAGCAACAAAGTTTATGCATTAATTGAAAGTGATACTCAAAAAGATAAAAGTGGTTTATATGTATCCAATAATGCAGGAAAAAGTTGGTCGTTAGTTAGTGGAGATAATCGACTAACACAACGTGCTTGGTATTACACAGAGGTTTTTACAGATCCTAATGATGACGAAACTATTTATGTATTAAGTGCTCCTGCACTACGTTCAAAAAATGGAGGAAAAAGCTGGGAAAGAATTACAGGAACTCATGGAGATTATCATGATTTATGGATTAATCCTAAGAACTCAAAGAATATGGTAATAGCGAATGATGGTGGTGCTGCTATTTCTTTTAATTTCGGAAAAAGCTGGTCTACACAGAATATCATGCCTACATCGCAATTTTATAGAATTAATGTAGATAATTTATTTCCGTATCATATTTATGCTGGTCAGCAAGATAATTCTTCAATACGAATTGCCAGTATGAATATGGGAGGTTACAGCATTTCTGAACGTAATTGGGTTCGCGCTGCGGGTGGTGAAAGTGCTTTTTTAGCTTTCGATAAAAACAAACCAGATATGGTTGTGGGAGGAAGTTATTTGGGTACAATTGAAGTTTTAGATATGAAAAACATGGTGTCAAATAAAATTATGGCGGCACCACTTCAGTATTTAGGAAAGGCTGCTAGGGATATGAAATATTTGTACAATTGGAATGCTCCAATTATTTGGTCTCAACATGAACCAAATACAATTTTTCATGGAGCTCAATTAGTCTTAAAATCTACTGATCTAGGTAAAAACTGGACACACTTTTCTCCTGATTTAACTAGAAATATAGACGAAAAGCAAGGAAAAGGTGGTGGACCTTATACGAATGAGGCAGTTGGAGCAGAAAATTATGGTACGATTAGTTATTTGATAGAATCACCACACGAAAAAGGAGTTTTTTATTCTGGTAGTGATGATGGTTTAGTTCACGTTACCAAAGATAATGGTAAAACTTGGCAAAATATTACGCCAAAAAACTTAGGCGAAACCTTAGTAAATGCTATTGAAGTCTCTCCGCATGATCCGGCTGTCGTATATATTGCTACTACTAAATATAAATTGGGTGATTATACACCTGCACTATTCAAGAGTACGAATTATGGTAAAACATGGAAAGCTATTCATAAAGGTATTCCTTATGGCGCACATACAAGAGTTGTTCGAGAAGACAAAACGAAAAAAGGTTTGTTATATGCAGGTACCGAATTAGGCTTGTATATTTCTTTTGATGATGGAAATAATTGGGAATCTTTTCAAAGAAACTTACCAGTAACTCCTATTTTAGACTTAAAAGTGCATCAGAATGATTTAATTGTAGGTACTTCTGGTAGAGCGTTTTGGATTTTAGATAATCTGTCATTATTGTCTCAATACGACGCTAAAAATAACGCTGTTAAACTCTATACTCCTGAAGCTATTTATTATGGAAATTGGGGAAGTAGAATGAGTGGTAATACTTCTAGTTTTAATGGAATGCAAGACTTTGTAGGGGTTAATCCTGCTAATGGTATTGAATTGTATTATGATTTGCCTTCTATTGATAAATCTAAACCTGTAATGTTAACTGTTTTAGATAATAAAGATAAAATTATAAATACCTATACTTCAGAAAGTGATAAAAACTATATTCCACATAATGGTGGCGGTGCTCCTAGAGCTCCAAGATTATCTAAACGAAAAGGGTTAAATCGTTTTGTATGGAACATGCAACATAAAATTGTTCCTGGTATTCCTAAAGTATATATTGAAGCAAATTTTAGAGGACACAGAGTTGCCCCAGGCACGTATACAATGAAATTATCTTATGATGGAAAAACATACACAACAACAGCAGTTATAAAAGAAAATCCAAACTATAATATCTCTAGAGCTGAATTTGAAGCTTATGATAGAATAATGAGTGAAATGGAAGCTAATGTTACAGAGATGCACAATAAAGTAAATTTGTTAAATGCTATGGCTAAAGACATTACAGCTGCGATTAAACAAATGAAAAAAGAAGGCAAAACTCCTACATTAATTACTGAGGGTAAAAGTCTTTTAAAAGAAATTAAAGCATGGGATGAATTAATGGTACAACGTAGGTCTCAAGCATATGATGATGTAGAAAACTTTGAGAATAAATTTTCTGCGGAATATTTATTTTTAATGAATCAAACTAGTGGTATTCTAGCAAAAGTAACACAGGCGTCTATTGACACAAAAGCTGAGTTAGATCAGAAATGGAGTATTTTAAGAAAAACCGCTGAAGATTTAATTCATACTAAAATCCCTGCATTCAATAAAAAATTATGGAATGTAGGTATAGGAGCTGTTAAAATGAAATAAGTATGATAATAATCCATCAATAAAATATTTATTGATGGATTATTATTAAGTATTATGATTTCCTATTTAACTTTAAGTCCAAATAATGGTCGAATATATTTCCATCTTCGAATACCAAATTCATACACAATCCAACTTCCAAAAAAAGTACCAAAAATCATACTAGAAAATTTATATAAAAACCCCCAATTTAAGTTCATTATATAATACCCTATAATAATTGTTATGGTTTGATGTAAAATATAAAATGGATACACGGCTTCGTTTGCATACTTTAATTCTTTACTTGCTTTATTTAAATATTTAGAAGAATATGCAAAAATTAAAAGTATCCAACTCCAATAATTTACAGGAATAATTGTTAATTCTAACGCATAAGAAAAACGGGTATCTTTCATAACCCATACAGAAACATATAAAATACTAAAAGCTATTATCGAAATGATTGCATATAGCACTCTGTATTTTTCTATACTTTTCCAAAACACTTCTTTTAAATGTATTAATATAAATCCATAACCAAAAAGAATACCGAATTTGGTAAGTAAATACCAATCGTCTAGTAATGCGTTTGTTTTTGGGAAATAAGGTTTTAACATAAGCTCTACTAAGATAAGAGGTAAACAAAACCAGAATAAACCTAGTGGTTTTTTAATTTGAAAAGACAACCAAACCATGAATTTATTTGTTGGATATTTTTTTACATATTGAAATATAGGGAGCCATATTAAGGAGAATAACAAGAGGTACGGTAAAAACCATAAATGATGCCAGCTTAAGTTACCTTCAGGATAAACTCCTATAAATGCAACTTCTTTCCAAAAACTAAAATAGTTTCCTGAAAAATCATGATCTGTAATTCGTTCTATATAAACCTGAGGTGGTACAATAAATATCATCCCAAAAACTAAAGGAATAAATAATCTGATAATACGTTCCTTACTAAATTGCCATGAACTTCTTTTATTTAAAGCAAAATAAGTTCCCATGCCAGAAATTACAAAAAGGATAGGTAATCGCCATCGATTTAAAAAGTACATAGGTAATGTTAGCCCATCATAAATTGTATTGTTTTTAATATGAAAATCATTAGGCTCAAAGAATTTTCCAGTATGGTAAAATATAAGTAATCCAAAGACTAATACTCTTAACCAATCTATATCATGTCTACGCATATTCATTTTTACAGTAAATATATTTTCGTTTTTTTTAATTAGTTTGAATATGTGATAAATAACAAGGTTTTGTGACGAATAACAAATGAGTATTATGGTTGATAGTATATTTTAAAAGTATTTAGTTGTATAACTAAAAAGCCTTTTTTAATTTAAAAGAGACTTTTTGATAGTTATTTAGTAAGTGTTTTCTTGAAATCTATTTTTCAAATGCGTTTTTCAATAACTCTTGTAAACTATTCCAAGATTTTTTATCAGCTTCAGCATTATAAGCCAAAGGCAAATTGAACTTTTTACCATTTTCATCAGCAGTTTTAGAAGTAAAACTATGTTTAGCTCCCGGATAAGAGAAATACTGGTACTTCGCTCCTATCGAGTCTAGAGCAGATTTGAAAGTTGTTACTGATTCAGGACTCACAAAAGGATCATCTGCACCATTACAAACCAAAACTTGAGCTTTCAAATCCTTATTTGGCATTACAGGTAATGCAACTCCACTATGAAAAGCAGCAACAGCGTCTAAATCAAATCCACTGTTAGCCATAGTTAAAGCAACACTTCCTCCAAAACAATATCCGATAGCTGCTATTTTTTCATCATTTACAGATGCATGTTTTTTTAATAATTCTACAGCAGCATTAAAACGTTTTTTAGCCACAGGTAAATTTTTCATCACATTCCCTGCAAATTTACCTGCATCGCTTGGGTGATTTGCTTGTTTTCCATCTCCATACATATCAACAGCAATAGCGGTATAACCTAATTTAGCTAACATATCTGCACGTTCTCTTACATAATCGTTATGTCCCCACCATTCATGAACTATTAGTATTCCTGGGCGTTTTCCTTTTATATTTTCATCAAAAGCTATATAACCTTTCAAGTTTGTAGAATCAGATGCATAAGTAATTTCTTCTCCTTTAATTTTTATAGTCTTTTCTGCTGCAGGAGTTTTTGTCTTAGGTTTAGCTTCAGACTTTTCCTTACAAGAGATTACAAAAGATAAGGTAATTAATATTAGAGTAGCGTTTAGTAATTTCATTGGTGATTGTATTTTATTTGGTGTTATAAATATAATCATTGTTCTTTAAAGAGTCTTTTAAAAGTGTTCATGAAACTTTAATCGTTTCTTTAGCTTTTAAAAACATTATATCGAACAATAACTTTAACTTTGTCCACTTATTAAATCAATAATTACATTAATTTTTATTTCATGATTAAAAAGTTATTTCTTGTAATAGTACTTGTAGCTTCAGGCTATATTGGTTTTGCACAAGATAAGATTCAATCAGGACCAATGGTAGGATATTCAACAATGCGTGAAGTTTTATTATGGGTTCAAACTACTAAAGCTTCTGAAGTTCATTTTGAGTATTTTGATACATCAAATTCTAAAGAACGTTTCAAAACTGATACATACTCAACCAATAAAAAGAATGGTTTTGTTGCTCAATTAGTAGCAGATAAAGTTTTACCAGGGAAAAAATATACCTATGAAGTATATGTAAATGGTAAAAAAGTGAAACGAAATTATCCTATGGAATTTCAATCGCAAACACTTTGGCAGTGGAGAACAGATCCTCCTGAAATTAATTTTGCTATAGGAAGCTGTACCTATGTGAATGAAACTCGTTTTGATAGACCAGGTAAGCCTTATGGAAGTAATTATGAAATTTTTACGACCATACATTCTAAAAGACCAGATTTTATGCTTTGGTTAGGCGATAATACGTATTTAAGAGAAGCAGATTGGAGTTCTCGTACTGGTTTTTTACACAGATATACGCATACAAGATCTTTAAAAGAATTACAACCTTTATTAGCATCTACGCATAATTATGCCATTTGGGATGATCACGATTTTGGTCCGAATGACTCTGATGGAAGTTTTCCTTTAAAAAATACTGCTTCAGAAATGTTTAAACTTTTCTGGGGAAATCCTAATTACGATGCTTTAGGAACTGGAGGAATTACAGGTTCTTTTCAATGGGGAGATTTAGACTTTTTCATGTTGGATAACCGTTATTACAGAACGGCAAATAGAAACTTTACAGGAGAGCGTCAAATGTTAGGAAAAGATCAGATAGACTGGTTAATTAATGCGTTATCATCTAGTAGAGCTCCGTTTAAATTTATTGCTATTGGAGGTCAAGTATTGAGTTCTGAAGCAATGCACGAAAACTATGCTACTTTTCCAAAGGAAAGAGCGTATTTAATTCGTAAAATTAGAGAAGCAAAAATTGAAGGTGTTATTTTCTTAGATGGAGATCGTCATCACACAGCATTAAGTGTTATGAAAGAAAGTAGTAGTGTTTACCCTTTATACGATTTAACTTGTTCTCCTCTAACTTCTGGATCACATGCAAGTAAAGAAGAATTAAATAATTATAAACTACAAGAAACCTTAGTTGGTGAACATAATTTTGGATTAATGAAAGTTAGTGGTCCTCGTACTGATCGAGTTTTAACCATTCAAATTTTGAATAAAGACGGAAAAGAAATGTGGACTAAAAACATTAAAGCTAGAGATTTAAAATACAAATCTAGAAGAAGATAATTATAAACTAGAAAAGCTACCCTAAACAATAAATGATAGCGTCATTCCGAATTTATTTCGGAATCTCATCATGCAGATGTCCAATTTGATGAGAAACTGAAACAAGTTCAGTTTGACGTTAACTATTGCTTTTTAGGGTAGCTTTTAATTTTATATCAATTTGTATTTAAAAGCTTTAATCTTTATATCCTCTTCCAGGAGTATATGGTGCTCCTAAATTGATTAACTTCTTTTCTAACGCTTTTAAATCTTCATTATACACTTTTTCAGCTATCCTTTTTATTGCTGTGATTTGTTCTTTAGCAATAGCATAACTTTCTCTATGAGTATTTGTTGGTGTTGCTGTAGAATACTTCTGTTCGTATCCGATAGCACCTAAACGACTAGCAGGCGATAATGGTTGATCGATATCTAATCTACGTTTAATAGGATCTCCATATAATTCTAATTGCATTTTTTCTAATTGTTCTTCTATCGCTTTCACTTCAGCTAATAAACTTCCTAATGGTTGTTCAGCTTGTTTAATAGCGACTTTGATGTAACGTATTTTATTTCTTGAATCAGATAATAGATTACGAGTAATTCCCATATCTGCCTGTAATTTTGCCAATTGCTTTTGGAAAGCCACTTTTTCTAAACGATCCTTAGCTGGCATTTCAACATTATTCAACGCTTTTACAACAAAAGATATTGGAGCAGTTAATGTTTCTAAAACTCCATCTTTCAATAAAGCCATTTCAACAGTATAATTTCCAGGAGAAACTAATGTTCCTTCTCTACTTCCACTAAATGGATTATAAAAACCAGGTCTACTCAAATTTACAGGATCTTGAGGTGTATATCTTAAATTCCAATGGAAACGTTGAACTCCTTTACGAACTGATTTAAATTCTTTTTTAACTACACTTCCGCTATTATCTTTAATAATGAAAACTAATTCTTCTTTAGCTTGATCAGATTCAGCTTTTAAATCATCATAACTTGGATAAGGAGTATCTGAATTAGATTTGATTAATTTTTTCTCCTTTTTTTGTCTTTCACTTTTTAATGACTTATAACTTGAATCGTAATAATATGTGATCAGCGCTTCAGGCCCTAGGTTTTTAGCTGTATAATGATTATCTCCTTGAAAAGCTTTGCCTGGTAATCCTAAAGGACTACTTTTTTCCCACATCAAAGCTGTACGAATTGGATAAATTTTAGCTTTTTCAGTAGGTTTTGCATTTTCAATAGTTCTTAAAACAGCATAATCATCTAAAACATAAAAACCACGTCCGAATGTTCCTAAAACTAAATCATTCTCACGTTCTTGAATTGCTATATCTCTAACAGCAATTGTAGGTAAGCCGCTTTTTAGTTGTTTCCAATTTTGTCCCTGATTTGGTGTAAAGAAAGCTCCGAATTCAGTTCCTACAAATAACAGATTTTTATCTACATGATCTTCTTCGATTGCATAAACACTACCTCTTTCAGGTAAATTAGAAGCAATAGAAGTCCAGCTTGCCCCTTTATTTGTAGATTTAAAAATATACGGCTTAAAATCTCCATATTTATGATGATTAAAAGCTACATAAATTACATTTTCATTGTGTCTTGATAAGTATACACTATTCACATACGATTGATTTGGAGCACCAGGAACGTTTGAAATCTTACGCCAAGATTGCCCACCGTTTTCAGAAATATGTATTAAACCATCGTCTGTACCAGCAGCTAAAAGGTTCTTATTTATTGGAGATTCAGAAAAAGCAACAACACTTCCATAAAGTGACGTAGAACCATTTTTCATTACCGCGTCAATACTCACAACTCTATCGTAAACTTTTAATGTATTACGATCTATTTGCTTTGATAAATCATCACTTATCACTTCCCAAGTATTTCCGTAATCATTAGATCTAAATACTTTATTCGCTGCAAAATATAATCTTCCAGGTGCATGCTTACTTACAACTAATGGAGCATCCCAATTAAAACGATATGCATTTTCACCTTTTCTAGCTTTAGGTTTAATTCCTACTTTTTCTCCACTCTTTTTATCAAAACGGACTAAACCTCCATATTGAGATTGCGCATACACAATATTCGGATTATTAGGATCGATTTGTGATTCGAAACCGTCTCCTCCGTTTGTAATAAACCATTCTGAATTACGAATTCCATGATTTGTTAAAACTCTTGATGGTCCTCCTAAACTAAAGTTATCTTGAGTTCCTCCATATATATTATAAAAAGGATAATCGTTATCTAAAGCAACTTTATAAAACTGTGTAACAGGTAAATTTTCTTTGAAATCCCAAGTTTTTGCAGCATCAAAAGTTTCATAAATACCACCATCACAACCAACAACCCAATGTTTGTTATTGTTTGGATTAATCCACATACAATGATTATCTACGTGTTTTGTATCCTCTCCTACTAACTCAAATGATTTTCCTCCGTTGTGAGTTACAGACATCCAAGTATCCATTGAATATACGGTGTTTTCATCTACAGGATCAGCAATAATTTCTTGATAATAATTTCCACTTGTTACATGAGAACTTTGTTTTTTCCAGCTTGCTCCTCGGTTTGTTGATACATAAAAACCACCTTTTCTATTCGCAGCCTCTACAATAGCATATATTTTTTCTGGATTTGCAGGAGAAATTGCTAAACCAATACGACCTAATTCAACATTTGGTAAACCTTTGTTGATTTTAGTCCAAGTTTCACCTCCGTCAGTACTTTTGTGCATTGCAGAACCTGGTCCACCTCCAACATAAGTATACACATGACGTCTTCTTTGTAGAGTTGATGCATATAAAACATTTGGATCTCTTGGGTCCATAACTACATCATTAACACCAGTATGTTCATCAACTTTGATTACAGATTTCCAAGTTTTTCCACCATCTTCAGTTTTATACAAACCTCTATCTCCACCTTTACTCCATAAAGGTCCGATAGCGGCTACATAAACAATATCAGAATTTTCAGGGTGAACTATAATCTTTCCAATATGTTCAGAATTTTTCAATCCCATGTGTTGCCAAGATTTTCCTCCATCTAAAGATTTGTAAATTCCATCTCCGTAAGAAACTGAACGTTGATTGTTATTTTCTCCTGTTCCAACCCAAATTACATTTGAATTGTTTGGATCCATAGTAATACAACCTATAGAATATGAACCTTGAGAATCGAAAATAGGTTCATAAGTAACACCTGAATTTACTGTTTTCCAAACTCCACCTGCTGCAGTAGCAACATAATATTCATATGGATTTTTAGGATTGAAAGCAAAATCCGAAACTCGACCAGAAGTTAAAGCTGGACCAACATTTCTCCATTTAAGGCCAGAAATACTTATGGATGCTAAAGGTGCTTTCGAAGAAGATTTCCTTTTTTTTCTCTTTTGTGCATCACAAACTTGGGTAAAACTAAATAGCATACCAAGTACAATGACAATTGCTTTTTTCATTTATTATAAATTTCTTGATTGATATGTGTCCAAATTACAAAAGATAAATCGTAAGTAATCAATTATAGAAATTTCAAACAAATTATTTGTTTTTGTGGTGCGGTGTCTTCTCAAAAAACAAAAAAAGTGACTGTATTACTACAATCACTTTTTAGTTTTATGTTTGATTACATGCTAATTCCCAATTAATCCTTGACCTTCTATCCAAGGTGCTCCAGCTTGTTTAAGACGTTGCTCAATTCCTGGCATTGTTGTATTTAACACAGTGTTTAATTTAGTTTTAACTTTTTGTAATTGACTCTTAACTCTTCTTAAAAAACCTTTATGAGTTCCAGTAGGTCCATATGTACTAGTAAAAGCCCTCCACGAAATACTAGTTCCTTCACCCGCATTAGGGTTTGATTTTTCTCCTATTAAATCTTTTACAGGATCACCTCCTAATTCTTTTTGAATCGCTAGTAAGTCTAATCTAATCTTATTTATATCTTTTAATAAAGCATCATTTGACGCTGTTGTTTTATGAGCAGCACGTTTCATTGCTGAAACTTTCTGTAATTGCTTCCTCATCTCAATGTTGGTAGCTGTTAAATCTTGTCTGAAAGCAAATACATCTTCTCTAAACGTATTCATTTCATCATATGATTTTCTTGGTAAAGCTCCTTCATACATAGGAATTACTTTAAATTCTTTTGGAGCTTCTAGTACTGTAGTTACACCATCAACACGTTTTACAAGTGTTACCGTATATGAACCAGGAGTTACTAAAGGTCCCCCACCAAAAAATCGATTACCGCCTCGTACACTTAATCGTTCTCCATTTTTACTTGGATAATTCAATCTCCAGTTCACACGGTTAAATCCTTTTTTATTTGTTCCTTTAACTGTATTTACCAATTTACCTGAGGCATCTTTAATCAATAATTCTATACTTGGTTTTTCTTGATTAGTTTCTTTTTCAATAGCTTCCCATCCTGGAAAATCAGTATTATTTTTCTCCCTTGCTTTACGTTCGTCTTTTAAAGATTTTAATTTATCTGACATGAAGTATGTAAAACGAGCTCCGTAAGCTGGATTTGGTGCTTTATATTCAGCATCACCTTGACTTCCAACTCTACTTGCTTGTCTATACCAATATGCATCTTTTATTGGGAATAATGTTGCTTCTTTTGATAGTATAGATTTGTTGAAGTTTCGTAATGGTGTAATATCATCTAATACGAAAAATCCTCTACCGAAAGAGGCTCCAACTAAATCATTTTCTCTACGTTGAATTGTAATATCTCTAAAAGAAATTGTTGGAACTCCTCCTTTTAATTGTACCCAATTTGTTCCACCGTTGTATGTAAAATAAATACCATATTCGGTAGCAGCAAAAATTAAATCTTTATTTATATGATCCTGAACTAATCTCCAAACTAATAATCGTTCTGGTAAATCTCCATTGATTATCGTCCAACTTTTTCCTTTATTCGTACTCTTAAGAACATAAGGTTTATAATCTCCATACTTATGATTATCTACAGCTGCATATACTACATTAGCATCGAACAAATCTGCGCGAACATCATTTACGAAAGGGACAAAACCTAATCCTTTTACATTGTTTAATGAGAATTTTCTCCAAGTATTACCACCATCTTCAGTAGTTTGAATAATACCATCATCAGTTCCAGCGTATACTAAACCTTCTTGTTTAGGTGACTCTGCTAAGGATGTGATTGTGTTGTAGTTAGACATTGCGTATACATCCCATGCATTATCCCAACTTTGCTGTTTTCCGTAATAAGGTAGCGTAATACGATCTTGATTTAACGTTAAATCTTTAGAAATTGGAGTCCAATCGTCTCCTCTATTTTCTGAACGCCAAACACGTTGAGAAGCAAAATATAAACGTTTTGGGTTATGTGGACTAACTAAAATTGGCGCATCCCAATTAAAACGCTCAAAAGGATCACCTTCTGAAGCTTGTGGTTGAATAAATACCGTTTCTTTTGTCGTTTGATCTATTCTCCATAAGGCTCCTTGTTGAAACTCTCCGTAAGTGATTTTTGGATTACCTGGCTCAATAGCAGATTGATGTCCGTCTGCTCCTAAAGTTTTCCACCAATCACCATTTGTAATTCCATCTGAATAAATAGTTTGTGATGGTCCACCATGTGATCCATTATCTTGAGTTCCTCCGTAAATTTTATAAAACGGTTTAGAATCATCAACAGCTAATTTAAAGTATTGTGTAATAGGTAAATTTCTAATGAATTTCCAGCTTTTAGTTAAATCAAAACTTTCATATAAACCACCGTCAGTTCCAAATAAAACATAATTAGGGTCTGAAGCTTTAAAAGCCATAGCATGACTATCTACGTGCTTATTACG
This sequence comes from uncultured Tenacibaculum sp., assembly GCA_947501615.1. GTDB lineage: Bacteria > Bacteroidota > Bacteroidia > Flavobacteriales > Flavobacteriaceae > Polaribacter. The sequence continues at coordinate 519,223 of CANMWK010000001.1, forward strand.
CTCATTCATAGTGTAGAAAGTCTTACCATGATCGTCTGAAACTTGTACATAATTATTCATTAAAAACAATTTTCCTTCATGATGAGGAGACGCATATAATTCTTGATAGTAATGTGGACCAGTACCACCAGAAACTGCGTTAGATTGTTTTTTCCAAGATTCACCTCTGTTTGTAGACATAAAAAGTCCTCCTTTTCTTCTATCTAACTCAATTGCAGCATAAATAACATCTGGATTGAAAGGAGAAATAGCTAAACCAATTTTTCCTAAGTTAGAACCAGGAATTCCTTTTTTTAATTTTGTCCAAGTTTCACCTCCGTCAGTACTTTTGTGAATTCCAGAACCTGGTCCTCCACCTAAATATCCTGCAACAATACGCTGACGTTGCCAAGTAGCTGCATATAAAACATCTGCATTTCTAGGATCCATAACTAAATCGGTAGCTCCAACCCATTTGTTATCTCCTAAAGTTCTTTTCCAAGTTTTTCCTCCATCTATTGATTTATAAACTCCACGCTCACCACCTGAAGTCCATAACGGACCTTGAGAAACAGCCCAAATAATATTAGAATCTTCTGGATGAACTACAATTTTTGATAAATGCTCTGAGTTTTTTAATCCCATGTTTTTCCAGCTCGCTCCATCATCATGACTTACATAAATACCATCTCCGAAAGCCACATGGCGACCACCAACATTTTCTCCAGTTCCAACCCAAATGGTATGTGGATTGTTTGGATCAATAGTTATAGCACCAATTGAATATGATTTTTGCTGATCAAAAATTGGTTTCCATGTAGTTCCTGAGTTTGTAGTTTTCCAAACTCCACCAGAACCAACAGCTACATACCAAACGTTTTCATTCTTAGGGTGAATGGCAATGTCTGCAATTCTTCCAGAAGTAAAGGCTGGTCCGATATTTCTAAGCGGTAAACCACTAAAGGTTTTACTACTTATTTTTTGGGCTTGTAATGGAATTATTAAAAGCATAAGCCCGAATGCAATTAATAATTTTGAAATTGAATTCATTGTTTTAGATTTATATGATTAGGCTGGTTTAATTTTCTCTAATGATATATTTTCTATTTCACTGCAAATAATCTCTTTTTCTTAGTCTATTTTTATTTGAAAGTTTCAGAAGATAATTCCTGAACTAATTTTTCTATCATTTCAATTCCTTTTTCTAATTGTTCTTTTGCTATAAACTCATTAGCTCTGTGTGCTTGCGCTATTGATCCTGGTCCGCAGATTACAGATTGAAACCCTTCATTTGCAAACTGACCAGCTTCCGAAGCATAAGCCACAGTATTTAATTTAGATTTACCACATATGCTTTTAATTAAATTGACAACATCTGCATCATCTTTTGTATCTAAATGTGGAACAGAAGGATGATTTTCAATAGTTTTTATAGAAAAATCTGGAAATACTTTTTTCAATTCAGTTTCTCTCTCGCTACAATATGTTTCAAATTCAGCAACAATTTCATATACATCATCCATAGGAACAGTACGTAAATCCCAGTAAAAATGAGCTTTATCTGCAATTATGTTTGGTGCTATTCCTCCACTTACTTGACCGATATGAATTGTAGAATGTGGAGGATGAAAACGATCATCAAATTGTTTATCTGCAATTAATTGATTCATTTTATTCTCTAACCAAAGTATTAAACGCATCGATTCGTGAATCGCGCTAACTTCTTGTTTTATTCGACTGCTGTGACCTTCTGAACCACTAACATAAGTTTCTAGAATATAAATTCCTTTTTGCCCAACAATAGGTTCCATTAAAGAAGGTTCGCCAATTATTGCATATTTTGGAGTTTCTTTATAAAAGTTTTTAATTGTATTCGCCAATTCAGTTCCCGCTAAACAACCAATTTCTTCATCATAAGAAAAAGCAAAATAGATTGGCTTTTTTAAGTCAGCTTTAATCATTTCAGGTAATACAGCTAAACAACAGGCTACAAAACCTTTCATATCACAAGATCCTCTACCATAAAGCTTTCCATCTCCTTTATCAATCAATGTAAAAGGATCTGTTTCCCATTTTTGACCCGCAACAGGAACAACATCAGTATGACCAGAGAGAATTACACCACCATCAACTGCAGGCCCAATTCTACAATGTAAAGAAGCCTTATTTCCTTCTTTATTAGGAACCAAATGTGTTGCTACACCAAATGATTCGATATATTCTTGAATCCAATGAATAATATTTAAATTACTTTCACCTCCAAGTACTGGAAATGATACAAGTTTTGTTAGAATTTTTTCTATGGTCATATTAGCTATAATTTGTTGCTACTGCTATGATTAGTGTTAAAAATGAAATGACTACAATGCTTACTAAAACTGGAAATATAAAGCGTAACCATCGATCTATTGGAACTCTACACATACTCAACATAGCTATGAGTCCGCCTAAAGTAGGATTAATAAGATTAGAAACACCATCTCCTATTTGAAATGCTAAAATTGTAACTTGTCTTGTCAACCCTAATGATTCTCCTAAAGGGAGCATAACCGGTAATGTTGCTAATGCTTGTCCGCTTCCAGAAGGAATAAAAAAGTTAATTACTGATTGTGAAATGGACATACAAATTGCAGATGCATGTAATGGTAAGCCTTCTAGTAAACTAGAGAGTTGATATGAAATAGTATCACCAATATTTCCCATTTCCATTAATACTTTAATAGATGTTGCAAAACCAACCATAAAAGCACCCGGTGCAGCTAAGCTTACTGATTTTAATACAGTTTCACTTATATTAGTAGCACTCATGTTAGCAATAATTCCACAAAAAAGTGCAATCATTAAGAATATGGCTGATAGCTCATTAATGTACCAATTCAAATTAAAAACACCATAAAGAATAACTCCTAAACCAATTATAAATGTTAAAATAACAATCCAGTTTTTACGAGTTAAACTATAAGAATCTATAGGTTTTGACAACGATAATTCACTGGTATCAAGTCCTTTTCCTAAACTTTTACTTGGGTCTACTGAAATTTTCTTAAAATAACGGACATTGTAATACGCCATAATAGCTAATGCTGAAAAGCAAAGTATACTACGTAATAAAGCTCCTGAAAACATAGGTAATTCAGCTAATTTATGTCCAGTACCTACGGTATAAGCATTAATTGGAGATAACCCAAAACCTACTGTCATTGCCCCTACAGAAATACCTGCTGCTAAAACTAGATCGCCCCCTAAAGCCAAACTTAATACGGCTGCAATAGGTACCATGGCGATATTGTTTTCATATCCAATAGCTATTCCTAGTAAGCCATAGATAAAAGTCATAATAACAATAATTAAATGTTTGTTTTTTACACCTAATTTTTTTACTAGTGTTCCTACTCCATTTTCAATAGCTTTCGTTTTATCCATAAATCCAAACATAATAGCACCTGCTAAAACGATAAATATGATTTCTACAGCAGCTTTAAACCCTAAAGGAATGGCTTTAAACATATTTAATATTCCAATGGGTGTAGATGTAATCGTTTTATAAGAATTAGGTACAACGGTACTTTTACCATTAACCATAATTCGTTCATACATTCCTGCTGGAAGTACGTAAGTTAATAGCGTAATAAAAATAATAATACCAAATAGCATTGTTATTGCGTGAGGTATTCGTTTGAAAAAAGACAATTTAGATTTTGGTTGACTATTCATTAGTTAATTACGGCAATATTTATATAAAATTTATTGTTATAAATATATAGTAATTTTAATATCCAGCCGCTTGTCCGTCCTTACGACTTTCAGAAGCTCCGTGATACACTTTATTTATATCATCCCATAAAATTGCTTGATAACCACCATAAATCCCTCTAGCAGTTCCTATTCGGTGCCCTCTATCCATTAATCCTCTTATCGTTTTATATGGAATACCCGATTCAGTTCTAACTGTTCCTGTATTTGTAGTCGTTGCTCCCATTGGACTTGCGCCTCCTGTATGATCCCATCTTGGTGCATCTCCTGCTTCTTGAAGATTCATTCCGAAGTCAATTAAATTCATCACAATTTGTGTATGTCCCATAGGTTGAAAATCTCCACCCATAACTCCAAAACTCACAAAAGGTTTACCATTTTTAGTAATAAAAGCAGGGATAATTGTATGAAAAGGACGTTTACCTGGCTCATACGTATTCGCCTGACCTCTCTTTAAACTAAACAACTCTCCTCTATCTTGTAACATGAATCCTAATTTTGGAGGAACCATACCAGAACCCATACCACGATAATTACTCTGAATTAATGAAATCATTGTTCCATTTTTATCAGCAACAGTCATATAAATTGTTTCTCCAGCAGAAATTTTACCAGCAGAATATTTCCCAGCTCGTTTTCCTATTTCTTTTCTTCTCTTATCTGCATATGCGTCTGATAATAATTCTTCAATTGGAACTTTAAAAAAGTCCATGTCTGCATAATATTTTGCTCGATCTTCAAAAGCTATTTTTTTAGCTTCAGTAAATACATGTAAATGTTCTGCACTTCCAAATTCAATATTTGAAAAATCATAACCTTTTAAAATTTGAAGCATTTGTAAAGCCGCAATTCCTTGTCCGTTTGGAGGTAATTCCCAAACATCGTAACCTCTATAATTCACAGAAACAGGTTGTACCCATTCTGATTTATGAGCTGCTAAATCTTTTTCTGATAAAAAACCACCTTGCTCTTTTATGAATTTCCCTATAGTTTTTGCAATATCTCCTTTGTAAAAAGCATCTCTTCCTCCTTTGGCTATTTTTCTATATGTATTTGCTAAAAATGGATTTTTATAGATTTCTCCTTCATTTGGTAATTTACCTCCATTTTGATCTATATAGGTTTCTTTTAAATTCGGAAAGTTTTTTGATTGATAGAAAGGAATACTTCTGTTTAAATACCAAGCAATTAGTTCTGTTAATGGAAATCCTTTCTCTGCATAATCGATTGCAGGAGCCAAAATTTCTGTCATTGGTTTAGAACCAAACTTTTTATGTAATTCAAACCATCCATCGACAGCTCCAGGAACACTTACTGGTAAAGCTCCATGAGATGGAATTTTCTTCATGTTTTGTTTTTCAAAATACTCAAGTGTAAGATTTTTTGGTGAACGTCCACTCGCATTTAAGCCGTAAAGTTTCTTTGTCTTTCCATCCCAAACAATCGCAAAGAGATCTCCACCAATTCCACATCCTGTAGGCTCCATTAATCCAAGTGCTGCATTGGCTGCAATAGCAGCATCAATTGCATTTCCTCCTTTTTTTAATATATCTAAACCTACTTGTGTAGCAATAGGATGACTAGTAGCCACCATTCCATTTTGTCCCAATACTTCAGAACGTGTGGCAAAAGATTTTCCTGTAATTCGGTCTTGTCCAACTAAATTACAAGTCACTAATACTATTAAAAGTATGCAACAACGTATATTTTTCATTTCCTATTTATTTAGTGATTTGTTTGACTTCTAAATTACAGAAGATTCTGTTGATAGATTGAAAATTTAGAGAATATTAACAAACTTATTCAAATTGTTATAAGTATAACTGAATTTAGTTTACAAAAGTTCAAGTAGCTTCTCTAAAATGACAAATAGTAGTATTTAGAAATAACTTATTACTAATGAGCAGAACCATAATAGAAAACCATATGCTGGTGATTGTTTCTGATTCGTCAATGATAATTTGAAACAAACAAAAAGTCTCTCAATTTATATGAGAGACTCTCTGATCTAATTAGATTAGATCTTGGGGAAAGAAAGTTATATAAATTTAAATAAAATGATATTAAAATTATAAGGAAAAAAACCTTTTTTAATAAAAAGTTGGTTTTATGTAATAAGAGCCTCCTATAAAAGAAGGCCCCCGTAAGGCTCTATCTAGCTCGACAGATATTTCCCCCGAAACATCATAGTTAGTATTTAAGCTGATTAAACCTACATAAAAATTATATTGATTATAAACTAATTAACGCTTGTAAGCGTCTAGAAAATCAAATAATTAGGCGCTAAAATACATAATAATTATGAACTTCTTAGAGTAATTTTAATTGTTGTGTCGCAGCCAATAGTGTTTCATCTGTTTTAGCAAAGCAAAATCTAAGCATATGCTGATCTTTAGCATTTTTATAAAAAACAGAAATAGGTATGGCTGCAACACCATATTTTATTACTAGTTCTTTAGCAAAATCTATATCATTTTTGTGACTGATAGCTTTATAATTCACAACCTGAAAATAGGTTCCTTCTGAAGGTAAAATTTCAAATCTACTTTGACGTAATTCTTCTTGAAATAATTTTCTTTTTCGAGCATACATTTTTGCTATTTCTTTAATATCAACAATTTCTAGATATTCAGAAATTACATGTTGCGCTATACTATTTACACTGAATACTAAAAATTGATGTATTTTTTTTATTTCATCCATTATATTTTGTGGAGCAATAAGATAGCCAATTTTCCAGCCTGTTACATGTAATGATTTTCCGAATGAAGAAGCTATGATAGCTCTTTCTATTAATTTGGGACGAGTATTTATAGAAATATGTGGATGTTTAAATGAGATATGTTCGTATACTTCATCACTCAATACTAAAATTTTGGAATGTTTTTCTAATAGTGTTTCTAGATTTTCAAAATCATTCAATCCCCATATTTTTCCCGTAGGATTATGTGGATTATTGATAATTATTAATTTTGTTTTGGGAGTAATAGCAGATGCAATGCTATTAAAATTAGGTGTATAATCATCATGTAAAGAGACTCTAACAGGCTTACCTCCTGCTACTAACACTGAGGGTTCATAACTATCGTAACTTGGGTCTAAAATTATAACTTCATCACCTTTGGTAATTAAAGTAGTAATTGCCGTATAAATGCCTTGTGTAGCACCTGTAGTAATTAATAACTCTGAATTAGCATTGATAGTTCGCTGGTAATTTTCTTGTGTTAACAAAGCTATTTTGTGTAATAAAGAAGGTAAACCAGCCATTGGTGTATACTGATGAATGTTTTCTGATAATAATCGCTCTGTTATGTTTAATAAACGTTCATCAACAGGAAAATTCGGAAATCCTTGAGATAAGTTAATTGCCTTATGCTTATTCGCCAACTGAGACATTACTGAAAATATACTCGTGGTAGTATTGGGTAACTTAGACATTGTAATAATTCGGTTTACACGAATATAGTTTTAAAAGTTGAAAATTCAATAATACGGTTAGCGATACCCTAATAAAACTACTTATTTAACGATGCATTTTATCTAAAATTTCAATAATTTCTGCTTTTTTACGAACTGAAACAGGAACATTTTCTCCATTTTTTAGCATTAGATATCCTCCGTCTGTTTTTATAAAAGCACTTATACATTGTAGATTTACCAAATGACTCTGATGAATCCTAAGAAAATCATAGCTTTTCAACATGTCAGAAAAATACTTTAGTGTTTTGGTTACAAAAACCTTACGTTTATCTTGTAAGTAAAATATAGTATTGTTACTGTCGGACTCACAGCGAATAATATCATCTAAGCTTACAATTATAATTTTATCTAACGTGTGTAATGATATTTTATCTGGTTTTTTCTCAGGAGCAGAAAGCGTTTCTTTTAAGATTGTTAAACGCTCTTGGTTAGGTTGAATTTGCTCTTTAGCCCTGTTAATTGCCAAATCTAAATCTTCATAGCTGTAAGGCTTTAAAACATAATCTATTGCGGCAAATTTAAAGGCTCTTATTGCATATTCATCGCTTGCGGTTACGAAAATGATTTTTGATTTTAAATCTGGAAAAATTTCTAAAATATCAAATCCAGTTCCGTCACCTAACATAATATCTAAAAATAGAATATCAGGTTGCTTCTTTCGTAATACTTTAGCAGCTTCAACCACACTTTGAGCAGTGCTACTAATTTCAATTTCTGGATGCCTTGTTTCTAAATCACTTTTAAGTAACTGTAAAGCATCAATCATATCTTCTACAATAACGGCTGTTAGCATATTTTTTAATAATCTGTTAGTAATGGAATTTTAAAGGTAATATTTGTTCCGTCAATACCACCTTTATCATTTTTTATTTCTTTTATTTCTAAAGCATTCTCTCCTGAAATAGAAGCTAATCGCTCTTTGGTAACGGTTAATGCCATCGATTGATGATCTGTTTTTTCTTTTGTTTCTTGCGATTTAAAAATACCAATTCCATTATCAATAATACTACATTCTAAATAATCATTTTTAGTTTTAAATAGTATTTGCAATTTTCCTTCTTTGTTTCCCTTCAAAATTCCATGTCTAACCGCATTTTCTACAAAAGGTTGTAGTAGCATTGGAGGAATTAATATTTCTTCAGCATCTAAATCGCAAGTATTTTCAATATGAAAAGTAAATGCTTTCGTAGCCATTAACTGTTCTAAAGTTATATAATGATGCAATGTTTTTATTTCTTGTGCTAGTGTAATGTGTTCTTTTCTAGAATTATTTAATGTTTCTCTTAACAATACAGCAAAGCTATTAATAGTTGTATTCATTTTTTCTGGTTTGCTTTGCGCCATAGCTTTCACTCCATTTAATACGTTAAAAATGAAATGAGGATTCATTTGTAATTGTAAAGCTTTGTGTTCTAAAGTTAGTAAATGATTTTGTAGTTCTAATTGTTCTTTGTCTGCTTTGTTTTTTAACCGTATTCTTCTAATATACAACCATCCAAATATCAATAAAAGCAGTATCATGAGCCCTATAAATGTCCACTGAAACCAAGTTTTTTCATAAATAGGACTATCAATAAAAAAGTTAAATTGAATTGGATCGCTTTCTTCCCATCTATAATTTCGTGATTGTACTGAAAATTGATGCGAACCATATGCCAATCCTGCAAAATTTTGCTTATTATCTTTAGACCATGGACTCCATTCGTTTGTATTTAATTTAGATCTGTATTCTATCTGATTAGGATGATCAATATCTATACTGTTATATGCAAAACTTAACTGTGTTTGATCTGGTGTTAATTGTAATATCTTATTACTGTTTGTCCATTCTTTCAGATTAATAGTATCCACACTTTTGTAAGCTACTTGTACATCTTTAAAGTAAACATTAGGTTTTAAAATTGTTTTCTTATCTGTGCTAGGCGTATATTTAGTTAATCCATACAATGCACCAAACCAAACACTTCCATTTTCATCTTTAGCAACTGAATTTAAACATGTTTCTATGCCCAAAAAACCATCATTTCTACCAAAATGATATACATCCTCTATTTTATTTTCTTGATTTAGCTGAATTTTATCAACACCGCGTTCTGTTCCTGCCCATAAATACCCTTCATCATCGAAAATAAGCTGGTAAATATTTTTAGAAGATAAGTTTTTAACGCCTTTTAAAGGTCTAAATCTAGGTGTTTTTATATTTTTTTGAAGTGTAGCTAACCAGATTCCTTTACCGGCGGTGCCTATAAAAAGATGATTTTGATAAAAAAGTAATGTTCTTATCGTTGTCTTTTCTTGTAGTATATCGCCGAAACCAGTATGTTTTCCATTTTTTAAATATCCTAAATGACCATTTTGTGTTGCATACCATAGCCTGTTTTGACGATCTAGTGCAATATCTTTAATTAATAAATCGGTAATTCCATTTCGTTGTCCATATACTTTTTGAATGATTAAATTATCTTGTTCTAAATCATAATTAAATTGAACAATCCCACTTGAATATGTAGCTGCCCACATTGAATTATTATCATCACTAACGAGTTTACGAATCCAATTCGATGGAAAACCATTTTTTTCATTTAAAACTTTATGTTCAATAACTTTCTTTTGAAATACTTTATTTACAATATGTAAAGAATCACTATCATCAACCACTAAACTATCTATCTGTTTGGTCATTCTTACTAAAACACCTTTCCCTTCAGAGCCTGCCCAAATAGTATTATAACGATCACTTGTTATGGTTTTTATTTTTACTTCTGAAAAACCTTTAATTTCTGGAATATGATGAATTCCTAATGTATCTATTTTAGTTAGACCAGCTTCAGAACTCGAAATCCACACACAACTATCAGATTTATGCACAGCATAAATTCTATTTCCTTTTAAACCAGAATCTTTATCAAAATGTTGAAAGTTATTTTGAAAATATTTATAAAACCCACCACCAGAAGTTGCAATCCAAATATTCGATTGTCTATCGGTAACAACTTTTCTAATGTGCGAAACAGACAATCCTTTTGATTTATCAATGCTTCTTTTTATAGTATAATTCTTAGTATCTAAAACAGTAATTCCAGTATTATCAGTTGCTATCCATAATTCATTGTTTTTATGAATGCTCATAGCATTGATTCTAAGTGGTTTTGGTAAAAATATATCTGCTTTACTATCTTTTATATCTAATACTAACAAGCCCTTATTAAATGTAGCTGCAAAAATTTTATCTTGATCATAAACTAAAGCTGTAAAATTATTGACTTCAATTTTTTGAATTTGTCTATTTTTTGATGCTAATTTATCAACTTTCCAAAGTGCTTTATTGGTAGCAATCCAATAATAACTTCCATCAAAAACAATAGCATTTACAGTAGTATCATCTATTTCTGGATGGATAGTTAATTTTTTTACTTTTTTGGATTCAGTATAGCAATGAATTCCTTTTTTTGTACCTAAAAACAATTTTTTTTGTGTAGGAAAAAAGCAGTTTATTTCTGGGGAAATAATGTTTGAAAAACTATCTTTTATTTTAATTGATAATCCACGATTTGTTCCTATGAATAGTTTGTTTTCAGTAGTATATAAAGCATTAATGTAGTTTGATAATAATCCATCGCTTTCATTCCAAACAACAAAATTACTACCATCAAAACTACTCAATCCTCCTCCTCGGGTTCCTAACCATAAATACCCGATATCATCTTGTACAATATCATATACCTGCGACTGTGGCAAACCATCTTCAATGGAATATGAACGTAATTGACTATTCTGAGCTATTAATGAAATAGTTGTTAAGAACAGATATAGTACAATGTGTATGATTTTTTTATTCAAAGTAATTTTTGATTTGATTGGAAAGTTTTGAATTGTTTTACAGAATTTAATAAAGTACGAACAAATATAAACAAGTTATTTTTAGGGGGTGTATTGAGGAATTAAGAATTGGAGGAGTTAGAGAAGTACAGTAGTTAAGAAGTTTAGTTTTCTCATTAATACCTCCAATTCTTAACTACTTAAATTCTCTACTTCTAACTTCTAACACTCCTTTTTACACTTCTAAAAAACACTCATAACATTTGATACAAACTAACATCATTAAAATCAATATTTTTATACTCAAAAGCATCATTTTCTTCTACAATTGGTTTCAATACACATAAAACAGTAGTTTTTCCTTTAATGTAGAGTGTATTCCCTTTTATTTTACTTCTCCAACGATATTTTTCCATCGGAATTTGTAGTGCTAATAATGTTGATGCCATTTCACTATCCTCAGAAACCCAATCCATAATTGCATCTCGATCTTTTAATATTGGGATTTCTGAAGGATCATCAAAAGTAAACTCCCACTCTACAGGAATATTAAATTTATAACTATAAGGTTCTCCTAAGCTTGCTTCTTTTCTTGTTTTTAAAGCGGTAAACCAATCTATTTTCTGATTTGGATATGAAGCTTTAAAGTCTTTTGATAATGCTATCGGCCCTGGAGATTCTGCTGTTGGATAATAGCCATAATAAGGTTTCGCTAAATAATGACCTGCATATTTACCACCAAAAACATTAAAGAATGAAGAAGCTATAACTGTAGGTTTTAATACATTGTTGATCGTAAACACTTGTTTTAATTGCTCTAGCAATGCTTTATTTTCTCCCAATCCACAGGAATGAAAAATTATTTTAGATTGATCTACAATTCCATATTTGAGTGTTGAAATACGGTTATTTTCTCTTTCTTCAAAAATACTTTCTACAGTAATTCGTTCACCATTCTTAGATGTTTTTAAAGACATTCCTAACCATGCATTACTATGACTTACAATATGTATTTTATCATATACTTTTTCTGAATTTTGATTCAAATATGTTATGATTTCTGCTAAAGAGAATAAATTGTCAATTACTTTTAACCCTTGATTTTTAAAGTAATTCTTAGCATTTGTATAATAAGTATTATCACCCTCATCAAATCCAGCTATAAAAACAATAGATGCTGTTGTCGTTTCTAATGTTTTAAACACTTTTTTAGGTAATGGCTTTTTACAACTTAAGATTAGAATTAATAGAAGAAAGAATTGATATTTCATAATGCATTATTTAAAATTAACTACTTTTTAGACTTCACAAATTTTAAAACCTGCGAAGTCTTATTTAGTTAACAGTATTAATAGTTTTTGCCAGTGCTTATACTTGTAATAGACTCATTATTATCAAAATCGTCATCATTCCAAACTAAACTTTGCAAAACTTCAGTATTCGTTATATTTTCAATTTGAGCATCATAAGTTATTTCTGTTTTTAAAATCAGATTTTCTTTTCCGAATTTCTGTGTTGGGAATATGTACTGTACCTCAGATACTGTTTCTTCACAAAAAACATTTTCTATATGTGGTAAGCTAATAAATTCATTATCATTTGTTACCAAAAAGTAGAAAGCATCATTATAACTGCAACAAGCACTGTAATTTACATCTACTCTAATCACTTCTTTAATATTTTCTAAGTTTGGGTTAGTTAACACACGAACTATAACATCATCCAACACACCTAAATCAGAGACGTGAAATGTTCCTACTTTATTCGCTTCACCATCTGCTGTAATAACATCAAAATTAGCTGTATATTCTTTTTGTTTAGTACCTTCTGTTTGTACAATATCGTATTTAAGTTTTTCAATTACGAACTCTTGTGCTTTTACAAATTGAAATGTAAATACTGAGATTAAAATGATGATTAATTTTTTCATGATCTTTTTTTATTATTTGTTTATTTACTTCAAATTTAGAAAGGATGTGAAGGATAATCTGATAACTTTTAGAATTCGTTATTATCAAATTAGAATTCGTTTTTGATGTAGTTTTATTATACGATTAATGAATAAAAACTTTGTATTAGAAGTACGTTAGATAGTCTATATCTTTATTTAAAAAGCGTTTATCATGAAAACTTTCAAACCTTCTAACTTTACAACCTTATAACTTCATAAACTCACATAAAAAACGATGAAAACCCGCAAAGCTTTACAGGCCTTACAGGTTTTATCTCCTTTTTCTCTCATTATAATTTAGTTGTACAATACTAATTTTGCATGTACATAATCATGTATTTCAAACTTTATAATTTTTTACTTCCTAATAATTAAAGTTGTTTGATTACTAGTACTCAATGTTTTTACTATAGCATTAGAAAACTCTTTGGTGATCGAATGTACATACACCCATTTACCACTTTTCAGTACTTCTGCTTGTATCATTTTTCCTTCAGAATTGAATCTGAAACGTAAACTATTATATTTTTCTAAATACTTATTTATTAACGTTGTATATAATACTTTGAATTCCATTTTTATTTTTCTTTGCTCTGCTTTTGAGATTTTTTCTACAATATTTACAGTGAAAGATTTTTTAAACTTTCTTTTTTTAACAACTTTTGCTGCTGCTCCAACTGCCGAATTATTTACATTTTTAGGCATTGGTAAAGGTTGTTTTACGGTTTTTATTTTTCCTTCTTCATTAGCTATATTTTCATCAACAGCCACGAAAGAAGTATAATTTGTAGCTAAGTTGTATTGTAAGCCTAAATCTATTACTTGTTGTTTTACATCATCTCTAAATAGCTCATTATAATCGTCTAGTTCTTGAATCTTTTTTCTAGCCCATAAATAACGTAAAGCTTTATTTTTAGGGCTTATATTTGCTGAAGACACTTGAAATTGTTGCTTAAATCTTTTCTTTCCTTGATATCCAGTTACAGTAATTTTTCCATCTGGTTTTCCTTTATATTTTCCATAAACTAATACTGGTCTTGCAGCAAAAACATCTGGTACACTATATGGAATAACATCATAGGTTTCAAAACCTTTAGTTTTAATTCTAACTTGTGTTAATAAAGGAGTTTCAATGTAAGTTTTAAACTTTTTTGCTACTTCCATTGCTTCTTGTTTTGACGTTGCAATGAATGATTCGCTATTCGATACTTTGGCCATTCCTTCAATTAAATACCTGTTTACACTAGAACCAATTCCGAATGTAAATACATTTGCCTGACCTAAGTTTTTTCTTATGATTTCAAAAGCTTCTTTTTCTACATCAATATACCCATCAGTAATTACAACCATCGATCTTGCACTACTTTCATCTTCTCTTGGTAATCGATAAGCTTCTTCTAAGGCATTTAATAATCTAGTACCACCACCTCCTTGTCCTTCAGACAAAAAACGAATTGCTGCTTCAATATTTTCTTCGGTTACCGTTACAGGTTTTGTACGAAAAACAGTAGAGCTAGATGCAAATAATTGTACATTAAACGTATCAGTTTTTCTTAAGTTTCCTAATAAATTTCGCATTAATTCTTTAGAAACTTCTAATGGATACCCATTCATTGATCCTGAAACATCAACAATAAAAACATATTCTCTAGCAGGGATATCTTTAAACTTTACTTTATTAGTTGGTTCCATTTGAAAAGCAAAGAAGTTTTCATCTCCATGTTCGTATAATAATAATCCTGATTGAATAGTATTACCTCGTAAGCTGTAGTTTAAAATAAAATCTCTATTTCCTGCATTTTCATTGCTCTTTGATAAAAATATATTTGCTGTTTTTGTATTTGGATACGTAACATTTACTTGATGACTGCTACTATTGATATTTTGTATCATAATACTAGAGTTTAATGAAACTTGAATATCATAATCAAAAGTGGAATCCACATTTTTTGGGGTATAAGGTACATTAAAAGTCGTTTCTCCTGTATTACTTTCTCCAGTAAACCTAGGTCCAACAACTGCTGGTGCTACAAATTGATATTCTCCATTTGTAGGTACTAACATTTCTGTATAAAAGATATCAATAGCTATTTCATCACCAGGCATAATATTCCCTACATTCATCTGAAAAACATTGGGTCTGTCTTGATCTAATTTTGCGGCTCTTTTTCCCTCACTAATCGCTTTTTCATATACTCTTTTCGCTTCTTGCTTTTCAAAAATTTTGGCATTAACTATACGATCCCCAATAGTCATTTGCATGTTATGAACTGCCGCTTGAGTTGATAATGGAAATACATATTTAGCTTCTATAGGTTGATTTCCTTTGTTTTGATATACTTGTGTTACTTGAACATGTGCTATCACACCCGATATTTCAACTTTGGTTTTAGATGATTTTAAAGGAATCTCTGCATTTTCAGTAGATACTAATAAATAAGGACTTTCTGTTTTTTGTGAAAAACCTATTAAGACTGTCAGAAAAAGACAAATGATAAGTAATTGTTTCATGATTATATTTTTAAATTATTCTATTTTTTTGAACAAATCTAAAAGAGGAATCATGCCATTTTAAGGTCGTTTTAGAATTCGTTGAAGTTAAACTAGAATTCGTTATTATGTAATAATATGTTGATTATAACTACTCAGTTTTACTATGATTTGTAAAAAACATATCAAAAAAAAGATGATTTTCAACCCATATAGGTTTATAAAAAGTTTTTTGTATGATTAGCTAAAAACCATCTATTTATAGTTTTTAATTAACATTTTTTTCACGAATAGCAATCTTCATATTGTTTAACTTTGGGAGAAATAGATTCAACAATGAAAAAACATATACTAACATTACTTATCGGATTATTTTATTTGCATATTCATGCTAATGATTCTTTAACTCAAGATTTTGTTACAGGTAATCCTAACATTGGTTCAATAAATGCCATGACTTTTGGTCCTGAAGGAATACTATTTTTAGGAGATAGTAAAAATGCTGAAATTATAGCTATAGATTTAAGTACGGCTAAAAAAGCAGTAAATAATAAGCTTTATTTAAAAGACGTAGAATCACTTTTAAGTCAACTTTTAGGAGCTGATAGCGATCAGGTACAAATTGTTGATATGGTAGTTAATCCTATTAATCAAAACATATATATTGGTGCACAACACAGTTCTGGTACATCTTTTTTGTTTTTGGTGAATGATAATACACTAGAAAATGTACCCTTAAATTCAGTTTCTTTTTCAAAAACAGGGATATCCAATACAGTTAAAGTAGAGGCTAAAGATAGACGAGGAAGACCTTTACGCAAACTAGCAATTACCGATATACAATATGCGAATGGAGAAGTTATGGTTTCAGGTTTAAATAATGCTGAATTTGCTTCTACATTTAGAGTAATTTCTTTTCCTTTTTCTAGTACACAGAAAGATAGTTCATTAGAAATTTATCATGCGGCTCATGGAAAGTATGAAACTCACGCTCCGATAAAAACATTTATGACTACTACAATTAATAAAGAACCTCATATTATAGCAAGTTATACTTGTACACCATTAGTAGTTTTTCCTATGAAAAGTTTAACTGCTGGCTCGCATACCAAAGGTAGAACTGTAGCTGAGCTAGGAAACTGGAATACTCCGTTGGATATTATAGAAATGACAAAAGATGGAAAACGTTATATTTTAATGGCCAATTCCAATAGAGCTTTAATGAAGTTTAAAGTAAC
Source organism: uncultured Tenacibaculum sp. (assembly GCA_947501615.1). Taxonomy (GTDB): domain Bacteria; phylum Bacteroidota; class Bacteroidia; order Flavobacteriales; family Flavobacteriaceae; genus Polaribacter. The sequence goes on from CANMWK010000001.1 coordinate 535,933, forward strand.
AGATATAGCATCTTTTAGCACATCATTAACAACAAGGGTTAAAGAAAGAGCAGGTACTGAAGGAGTTAATTTTATTAATCTACCATTTGTTAATGTGCTACAGTTAGATAAACTTAGCGATAAAGAATTCGTATTTATTCAACGAGAATCTAATGGAAAATTAACATTAAAAACTGGATCTAATCGCTGGTTATAATAGCTCAATAAATTTACGAGAATAGTTTATGCGTTTTATAAGTACACTATTACTTTTATGGATGACTTTGGAAATTGTAGCACAAGTTCCAAAGTTTTCTTTTTCAAAACAATCTATAGAAATTCCTTCTGTAACATTTACAAATGACATTAAAGTTTTTAAGGGTTCCTATACGTCTAAAAATGAAATTACAAATAAAAAAGCTATTCTTGGAAACGTTTCTTTTAATAGTGACAACAATAGTATTACTTTTAATCCTTTTGTTCCTTTTCAAGTTAACACAACCTACACTCTAGCTTTTAAAGAGCGGTATTTCAAATTTTCAATTCCTTTATCAAAAGATTACCAACACTTAAAAATAACTAACATTTATCCAAATACTCCCACAGTACCCACCAATTTGTTAAAATGGTATATAGCTTTTTCTAAACCTGTTAATCCTACTAATATTTATAATCATATTACATTAATTCATAATAAAACCAATACTGTAGTAGATAGAGCATTATTACATTTAGAAACACCATTACTTTCTAACGATGGTAAACTATTAACATTATGGGTTGAACCTGGACGACAAAAAAGAGATTTAGGTCCTAATACCTTTTTAGGTGAAGTTTTAAAGTTAGGATCATCTTACACTTTAATTATAGATAAGGGGTTAAAAGATCATCAAGGTATAGCTATGAAGAATAATTTTGAACATACATTTGATGTAGGGAATTCTGATAGAGTTAAACCTAATTTTGAACAATGGGAGCTTTTCTTACCTAGATTTAGAACCAAAAAACCTCTAATAATTAATTTAAATGACACTTTAGATTATGGAAGTATTTTTAACAATATAGTTATTACTACTAAAAAAGGAAAAATTATAAATGGTTCTTTTTCAATAGAAACTAACAAAAACAGAATTGTATTTACCCCAAATAAACTTTGGGAAATTGGTGATTATGTCTTGAAATGTAATCGTACTATTGAAGACATTTGTGGCAATAATTTTGAGCGATTATTTGATAGAGATATAATGAGAAAAAATGCACCTTTACCAAATTTAGAACGTAATTTTTCAGTACAAAAATAAATGAGCCCTCTTTAGTACTAAAGAAGGCTCTATCTATTATAAGGTTTAGTTTTTTAATACTGATTATTTCCCCCAAAATAATAAAGTAGTATTTAATTTGGTTAAACCTAGTAATATATTATATATACTACTGATATAAAGACTTAAGAACAAATATAGAAGTCAGAAATTAATATTCTGAAGTTTAAGAACAGGAAAAACCCTGTTTTTATCCTCTATACTTTTAACAATTAAAAACTTTGAATATTATTCCCGTAGTAAAACAAAAAAAACCTCATAATTGAGGCTTTCTTCACAAATGTTTACGAAATACTATCCCCCAACAGCAATGTAAACACACATATAAGACAACAAATATTTATAAAAGTCACATTGTTTTATTAAAACTTGTAGAGCCTCTTTTTACAGAGGCTCTTAAGTTATGATTTACAATTGCTTAACGAGAGATATTTCCCCCAAAACATCTAGTTTAGCATGTAAGCAGTAAACCTTTAACTGCTACTATAACATAAAATAGATATGATTATTATAAGAGTTAAAAAAAATAATTGACAACTAAATTTAAATGATTGATTTATAGTGTTTTTGATCAGAATAAATGTGCGCTATTTTAATAACATTGTCATTTCTTAAGATGATTTTAAAGTACCTAGATGTTTTTTAATAGTTTTTGAGCTTGATTTCCGATAGTACCATTTTTATCTAATGCGATTACTTTTTTAAGTAATTTTTTCCCATTTTCATTATCCCCTATTTTTATATGAATTTCAGCCAGGTTTTTCCATGCATTTGGTGAATTTGGGAAAAATTTTGTGATCAATGAAAAGATTTGTATTGCTCCTTGAGGGCTATAATTAGATACTTGTTTACCAGACTTAATAAGCTCTTTTTCAAAATCGAAAAATGTATATTTTGGATCTCTCATCATTTCAGCAACATCATTTATTATTTTTTCCATATTTCCAGAGGCATATAGCTGTCTAATATGTTGCATTGGTTTATGAATAAAGCCTTTTGCAGAGAAATGTAATGCAGCTTGTAATATTGGATCTTGATTAGTGCTATACTCTTTAGCACTAAGTGTAACAGGAATTTGCGGTACTAACCACGCTGCATTTTCCCAAGCTGGTTTATCTTGCCACCAAGCAAAAGATAAGTATACAGGAATTTTACTATTAGGTAATATCTCTGGACGAGCATCTCCCCAGAAGTTAATGTTTTCTGCAGTAGGTTCACCTACAAAAATAGCATTCGTATAATTATCTAATTCATTGACTAAATTCTGACAAGCAGAAAATGTTCGTCGTCCAATAATGACATATAGTTTTCCAATTTCATTAATCTTATTTGATTTTATTATTTCTTTAATAATTGATGAATTCAAATAATTATTTCCTCCTCCATTTAATCGTAAATCAATAACTAATTTTTCTACTTCATTATTTGCTATAAAATTGAAAACTTTTCTATAAAAATTTGCTGTATTTTCTGAAGAATCATCTCTAATTTTACTATGTCTTACATAAACTGTTTTTTCTTGAGGTAAATATTTTTTAAAGTAAATTTTATCTAGATGACTCAAATATAAAGGTGTTTTAGATTGCTCTCTCATTGTTAACCAATTTTCATCTTGTTGTACAAAACCATATTTTTTAGGTACAGTTTTCCCTTTTGCTAAAGCATCAAATTCAACAGTAAAAATTTTTCCTTCTTTTTGTAATGTTAGTACTATTTTTTTTTGAAATGTATTTGTAATTCTTTTTGTATGTAATACTTCTGAAATAGCTATAGCATTAATTCCATAGGCTTTAAAATATTGAGCGTTTTCTGCATTAACTACAGGTTTTATCATTTCTAAGGCTTTTTCAATAGCAATATTATTTACTTTTAAAACCTTAGCTCCTAATGCTTTTTTATACGTTTTTGAAACTCCTTGAATAAAAATACCGTCATTAAATTCATAAAGGTGAAAAGGGAAAGAATGAAATTGTATAGAATTATGATTAAAAAATATTCCTGTATGACCATATTTAAATAAAGCAACTATTTCAGTCATTCTCACAATTATTTCATGAGACTCTAAATTTGGAATATCATGATACAATCGATCTATCTCTTTATCAAAGTGTCCTTTCGTAACCTTAATAAATAGTGAGGCATAATCTTTATGAATTCTATTTTGCATGAATTTAAGATCACTTCTCCACTCTTTAGTTGTGATTGTTCTTTGAGCATGTAATTGAAAAATGCTAAGTAGTATTAAAAAGAATAGTTTTCTCATGATAATAATTTTAAATTGATGATTATATCACAAATATTCCTGAATTATATAGTAAAAAGTAGTACAATCTTTTGAATTGTATTTTTTTTAAGTTGAATTGTTATTCGTGTTGATTTTATGAAAAAACAAGCATTATGACTAAAAACGAATATTCAAAAAACTTCGCTATTTTTGTTTACAAACCAAATCATCATGAATCTATTTACTTTTAAACGTAAACAAATACTTACTGTGAGTACATTACTTTTTGTACTATTTTCTTGTAAACAAGAACAAAAAGAAAAAGTAGAAATAAAAAAAGACACGACTAAAACTGATTTAAAAGCTGCCTTAACATTTTATGCTTCGTTTGATAAAGATGTAACCGCAGATTTTGCTCTTGGAGACAAACAAATGTATACTGTTCCTAACAGAAAAGCTGTAGATTCGGCTAAAGTTGGATTACATAAACCTGATATTACTAGACAAGATGGAAAAGGTAAATACGGAGCTGGTTTGGTATTTACAGAGCGTAGTTCTGGAAACATTTATTACCCTAGTGAGAAAAACATTAATTACAGTAAAGAAAATTGGAATGGAGCTGTATCTTTTTGGTTGAGTTTAGATCCTGCTGTGGATTTAAAACCAGGATATTGTGATCCGATTCAAATCACTGATGTAAGTTATAACGATGCCGCAATTTGGGTAGATTTCACTAAAGAGAATCCACGTGATTTTAGATTAGGAGTTATTGGAGACAGAGATGTTTGGAATCCAAATCCTGAAGGTCCAGATAACGAAAATCCTATTTTCAATAAAAGATTGACTGGAGTGAAGAATCCACCTTTTGGAACAGGTAAGTGGACTCATATTTTAATCAACTTTTCTGGTTTAAATACAAAGGAAGGAAAAGCTTCTTTATACATGAATGGAGAACTTAAAGGAACACGTGAACAAATTGAGACTCCTTTTACTTGGGAAGTATCTAAATCTAATATTTATTTAGGTTTAGGTTATATCGGTCTTTTTGATGATTTATCTATCTTCAACAGAAATCTTACTGATAAAGAGATTAAAACTTTGTACAGTTTAGAAAACGGAGTTCAAAGTATTTTAACTGAAAAATAAAGACTAAGAATTTAACCATGCTTTAAAATCACTCGTTTTTTGTCGGCTTACTATAAATTCTTGATCTCTTGGATTTAGTAAAGCTAATTTTACACGATGATTAAAATATGGTTCTATTTTTTGAATCGAAAATTTTGAGACTATTTGTCCTCTATTTATCTTATAAAATTTAGTTTCATCTAAAGAGTTAAATAGTTGATCAATAGTCTCATCTATTATATATCTTTTATTATTTGTGATGCCAAACGTAATACTATCTTGCGAATACACATATAAAAGTTCTGTAGTTCTTATTTGTACAAAACCGCTACCTTCTTTTACTAAAATACCAGATCTTTTCTGAGGAGTTTGAATGCTATTCAGTAATTCTTTTAAAACTGTTGGTGCTATTGCAGTTGTTGCTGTATTCTTTTTTTGAAATTTCTGAAGTGCATTTTCTAAATCAACTTGTTGAATCGGTTTTAACAAGTAATCGATACTATTTACCTTAAACGCCTGAATAGCATATTGATCGAAAGCAGTTGTAAAAATAATTGGTGCTTCTATTTCTATTTTCTGAAAGATTTCAAAACTCAAACCATCAGCAAGTTGAATATCCATAAAAACTAAATCTGGGGCAGAATTTTCTTTAAACCAAATTACAGCATCTTCAACAGCATCTATAACCTCTAGTAATTCAAAGTTAAAAGCACTTTTTTTAAGCAAGTTTTGTAATTGTCTTGCTGCTCTTGGTTCGTCTTCAATAATTAATATTTTCATAGCTTTTATTTTTGATCAGATAGTTTTAATAAAGGTAATGTAACAGTGAAAAATTCACCATCGTTGTTCACTTCAATAGATTTGTTTGATAGTAAATTATAACGCTTGACGATATTTTTTAATCCGATTTTGGTTGAAGGTAATTGTGTTGATTTTTTTTGAATTCTATTACTAACAATTAACTGATTTTCATTGGTTTTTACCGTAATTATTAAAGGTTTCGATTTTGAAACTACATTATGTTTAATTGCATTTTCTATTAAAAGTTGTAAACTCATTGGAATAATCATCATAGTTAAAGCTTGATCTTTAATTTTCCAATCCACAACTAAATTATCTCCAAATCTCTCTTTTTGAATATGAATGTATGATTTAACAAACTTTAATTCATCTTGCAACTGTAGTAAGTTAGAATTTCCTGATTCTAAAATAAAACGATACACATCAGAAAGTTTATCTACAAATACTTTTGCATCTTCTTTGTCTTCAACATCAATAATATCTCGTAATGTATTTAAACTATTGAATAAAAAATGTGGCTGTGCTTGATTTCTCAATGTATCTAACTGAGCTTGAATCATTACCTGTTTAGTTTGTTCTTCTTCTCGTATAGATTTTTTTAATCGAACATAATAATAAATAGCTTCACAAATAGCTATGTACATAACAACTATAATTATAATCGGTAAGAGAACTTTAAAATTCATGGCAGATGTTGAGTGCATGCCAAAAAGGCTAAAGAAAAAAGTTAAAAACTTATTACCGAAAAAATCTACAAGTAAAACAACTATAATTGTTGCTACAAAAAGTATTGAAATACGTTTAAAATCATCTTTAAAATCTGGAAATTTTCTTCTTAAAAAGATTAAAATAGCTCTAATAACAAACCAGTCTATAATTGTAAAAAATAATGAAGAACTCCATCGAATCAATAGAATGAAAAATGGATTATCCATAGACATATCATTAAAAAGAAAGCTTGTAACAAAACTGATAACAATAATACCAATAGTACTAAACCAAAAGTCGTTAAAACCTAAATATTGTATGCGTTTCTCTTTGTTGAACAATTTCATAACTTATAGTCGTATAAAAGGTAAACCTTGCTTAGCTTGATAAAATGTAAAAGCAATCCACAAAGCATATGATAATCCAAAAACAGTAACAATAATAATTTTATTACGATCTGTTGTTTTCCATTTTTTAGATACTAGAAATGCGAATAAAGGAATTATTTGTAAGCCATGCAAACCAAAAAAGTGCGCTACTCTTAAATCTCCTGCAATTGTACTCCAATTTACTAGAGGTAAACCTTCTCCTCCATCAGCAACACCAACGTTATGTGCTAATTGACTAATCATTTGTCCACCAACCCAACTTCCAGCAACAATAATAATCCATCCCATTAATATTGCCCATTGAACTGATTTTTCAACATTAAGTTTTAATCTAATCGTTTCAAAAATGAAAAGTATCATAATTAAAACATTAATCGCCACTAAAATTCCCATGGCTGCAAATAGCAAACCATCTAATAAAGAAGACTCATTATAATGTGATTTAACACCTCTTATTCCTTGTGCTACGATAATTCCTGTTTCAATTAGTAAAGTCCATGAAACAATATTATTAAGTATGTTTTTCTTTAATTTAGAAAAAGGATATAAGGTCATGAAATACCCAAAAGTGAAAATATAAATTGCTCCAGAAATCAAGAACTTTAAAGGTTTAATCCAAACATTTACTCCCATTAAAACTCTGTCATCAACAAAAACTCCAACAATAGCAACAATAGCGAAAATTAGGTGAGCTAAAACAATACTATAAAGTATAGGACTTTCTTTTTTTACTGTACTGAATACGTGTCTGATATACTTTTTCATGACTATGCTTTTTTTATGAATTTGATAATCATGAATAAAAGAAAACCAATAGGTCCGAACATGAATGTTCCAAATAAACATGGTCCCATTAGTACAGGATGAATTTTAAGTTCTTTGTTTTGATCTAACATCCACATTCCAACAACAAGATCGAAAGCAAGATAATGAACCCAACCAGCCAATACTGCATTTTCTACAGTGAATAATTGCATTACAGAAGCTAAACTTCCAAAATCCATCATTCCTCCTTGTCGTATTGAAATAAAGATATAAATCGCATAAATTATGGATAACAATAAAGGAATAATTTTAAAATCGATTAAAAATCGAGTTACCTTCCATTTTGGTAAAAAAATCATTAAAATCCACATCGGCATGGCTAGCATGCCAGAAATAGAAAAAACTTCAGATGGTGTCATATTGAATTATTTAAAATTGATAGTCAAATATGCCACCATAATATAAGAAACAGAACTTCAATATTTTGAACTGTCGTCTTTTAATGTTGAATTGTCACAAAAAAGAAAAACCACTAACTATGTTACATCTGAGTGTTTACATATTCAGGATGAGGCTTCGGAATTTCACTTTTATCATCTCCTATCATTTCTCTGATATCAATCTCAATAGCTCTAGAAATTGTAGTTATAGGAACATCGTTAGCAATTCCTTCAAAAGGATTTTCTGAAACATCACCAATACGTTCCATAGTGAAGAATATCCAAGAAATTATAATACTAAACGGAATAGTTAACCAAATAAAATTAGCTGCCATAAAACTAAATAAGGTTCCTGTAACTTCTGTTTTCAATAAGGTCTGCCCTATTTTTTCAAATTCAGTCATTAATCCAAATGGAAGTAATATCACAAAAATCCAAGCAAAAAATAAGTTTAACGTAGCAAATTGTCTTGGATATGGAAAGTTTTTAATTCTTTCAGCTTTACCTTGTAATGTAAATAACTCTCCAATCATATTTTTAAATTCTACATGACGAAAATCATCAATTAAACCTTGGAATTTTAATTCTTTTATATGTTTTGACTGAAGATTTAATACAGAAGTTTGTTTGTTCGTCATACTCAAAACAGTTTGTTTTTCTTCTTCAGATAAGTATCCTTTTAATTCATCATCTAAAGAATATACATATTCTTGAATATGCATTTTTTTCATAACTTCTTTATCTGATCTATTACTTGAAGTCGTCTCCCATGGCTTTTTCACTCGTAGTGCATGTCTTAAAGAAGTCATCCAAGCAACATGACGCAAAATCAATTCTTTTTTAATTTTAAAAAACTCTTCATTGGTTTTGTCTTTTACAGCATATTCATTTGTAATAAAATCATTAACCATAGTAGCAAAAAGTCGAGAAGCATTTACAATACCACCATAAATTTTTCTAGCTTCCCAAAGACGACCATAAGAAGCATTGTTTTTAAAACCAATAATGAAAGCTAAAGCTGTACCAATTAAACCTATTGGAAGCCATGGTAAGTGTAACCATTTCCAGTTTAATACTTCGTATAAAACTACAGGAATAATAGCCAATAAAGCAAAAATATAAATGTAACGCCTTGTCCAACTTAGCATTCTTTTAATAGAATAATTCTTTTTAGTATACATATTTGTTTAATTAATAATCGAAGATTAGTTTTTAGAACCTTTTACATGAATTATGTTTCAGTAGTATTTATCAATAATAGAAGAAGATAATTATCTATAATGTGTGCAAAAGTGAAATCGTACTTTAATTAAGTAAAAGGCAGAAAGTTTAATATCTTTAACTGCCTTTTACTAAAAATGAATTAATCTCTTTGAATTTCTTGCAAGTCAATTAACATATTTTCCCAATTCTTCTGATTTCCATGATCGAATTGTGCTCCATTTTCATCCGCTATTGTAAAACGTTTAATTGCTGGTGTTTTACTTGTTGCTTGATATAATTGATATGCTTCTTCTTTTAAAGCATCAGCAATTGGTAAATCGATAGAAGCATATACAGCTCTTTTACACGCTTCAATAGACTCAGCTGGGAACTTTGCAATACGTTCTGCTAAAGCATCGACATACGGCCCGATTTCATCTGCATCTAAAGCTTTATTAATTGTTCCGAATTTTTCAGCTTCATCTGCACCCCAATCTCTTGCTCCTAAAATTATTTCTAAAGCCTTACCTAAACCAGCTTGTCTTGCCATACGAGAAGCTCCACCACCACAAGGTAAAATTCCCATACCAACTTCCATTTGCATGAATTTAGCTTTTCCTCTGGCTGCAAAACGCATATCTAATGCTAAAGCCATTTCATGTCCGCCACCACGTGCAAAACCTTCTATTTTAGCAATTGTTGCTTGTGGTACATTGCTTAATCTTTCTAAAACTGCTTGAAGATCTAATAATTTTACTTCGTTTCTTGGCACAGCTTCTTCAGACATGTCTCTTAATAAGTTTGTATCGTAGTGACAAACCCAGTACCCATCGTTTGAAGATTGGAAAATTACTACTTTAACGCTTCGATCTCTTTCTAAACGAAGACATAAACTGCTTAAATCTGCTAACATTTCTTGACCTTGAACATTAACTGGTCCGAAATTAATTGTTACATAAAGGATTCCTCCTTTTTGTTCTGCTGTAAAAGTTTGAAAATTTTTGTAATCCATGATTTATTATTTAATTATTAATTGATAATTCCTGCGAAAGTGTGTTGCTTAATTTTCCCGTTTTCAGTGATATAAGTATCTGTGGCTAATTGAACAGCTATATGTTCATTTTTACCATGCCAAACGAAATACACAACGTTATCGTTAACTTCTTGCTTTTGAGTTATAAAATCGAAGTCTTTAAAATTTGGAAGAAACTCTTTATAAAATTCAAAGATTTCTTGATGACCTTTATAAGTATGCTCTGGTGTAATGAAAATTGCATCGGTAGTATAATCCTGTATAACTAGCTCTGGATTTAGTGTTGCAACGGCATCCATATGGCTATTAAATATTGCTTGAGGATTCTTCATAATTGACATTGTTTAGTATTTACAATGCAAAATTATGTTAGCAATTCACCTTAATTTTGGTAAGAAAAAATGAGCTTTTAGTAAAAAACAAGCTTTTATTTAATTAGAAGGATTTTTTAACTTTCTCTAAACTTCTTGGCAGTAATTCCTTTTAAGTTTAAAAATGTTTTGTCTAAATGACTACTGTCTGTAAATCCTAACTCTTGAGCAATTTCTGTAATAGTTAGGTTAGTATACTTTAACCTGGTTTCAGCTAATTTGACTTTATACGTAATTATGTATTTTTTTAATCCAATATTCATTTTAGATTTGAAATACTGACTTATATAATTCTCTGAAATATTGAATTGTTCTGATAAGTGTTTTTTGCTTAACATTTCAGGAGTATGTATATGAAAGTGAATATAATTAAGAATTTCCTGAATTTTAGAATCTTGATTTTCAGCTTTAACAACGATAACATTTCTTGAAATAATATGTAAAATAGCATGAAGTATAGATTTTAATACGGTTTCACTTTTTAAATTTTCATCACTATACTCAGTACATAAAGCCTTAAATAAAGCTAAAATTCCATTTTCCTCATTTGTAGAACTCAATTGTATTTCAGAAGTTCTATTAGTTCCTTGAAAAATAATTTCGATTTTCCGAAACCATTCTTTTACTTGGGTTTTATGAGCTCCAGAAACGTATTCATTAAAGAAACTATTTAAAAATTTAATAGCAGATACTGTAGTTGGTGTGTGTATTTCTAAATTGTATTTATCATCTGGAATTAAAATAAAGATTTGCTTATCAGCATACGCTACCTTATGATTATTTATAATGATATGCCCCTTCCCTTTTTCAATAAAAAGGATTTCAAAAAAACGAATAGCTGTATACTGGCAAAATTCTAAAGTAGTAACATTTTCAAACTTTTGGATAACGATATTTTCAAATATTGCTCTTGGCATATCACAAATTTAAATTTAGCTAAAATTACTTATAGTAGCCACATAAAACAATAACGGTATAAAATGATAGTTAAAATATTATATTATTTTTTTGCTTTTTAAAGTCATATATATTAAGTATTTTGGCTAATTGAAATTATTTAATTGCGAAAAAATAGAATTTCCCCAATGAATAACTGGTTCTTTAACCAAAAACATTTAATATGTTTTTATTTGTTTGTCATTGTATGGTTTACACTGTACAATACTTATGGTTTTAATGAACAAGAAGGTCATAATACTATAGATTATAGTAGTTTCTCATTTAAACAAGAAAAAGAGATTGCTCTAAATTCTGATTGGGAGTTTTATTGGAATCAATTAATTACACCTGGTAATTTTAATAGCAAACACTTTCAAAAGATTCAGTTAGTAAATTGGACTCATCTTAAATCTTCTCAACATCAAAAACTTCCTTCTTTTGGATTTGCAACCTATCGAATTAAGTTTTCCTTAGATAAAGAAAGACCACATGTGTCATTATTTGTTCCTCCAATTTATTCTTCATCTAAAATATGGATTAATGGGAAATTAATTTCAGAAATAGGTAAAGTGAATACTTCTAGAGCTAAAACAGTTCATCGAAGATTTGCACAAAGAATTCCACTTAATACAAATGAAACGAATTTTGAAGTTGTTATTCAGGTTGCTAATTTTTATCACACTAAAGCTGGAATAGACAAGCCTTTAATATTAGCACCTAGTGATTATTTAGACCTTAAGAGTAGAAAGAAAATAATTGCCGATATGTTATTTATTGGTTGTTTAGGTTTTATTGGAGTTTTCTTTCTTTTATTTTTCTTCTTTTATTGGAATAAAGATAAAGCTATCCTTTACTTCGGATTAGCGTGTGTCTGTTTATCTTACATGGGCTTAAGTAGCAGATATGCACCTTTGGCAGATATATTTCCATCTGTGCGATGGGGCTTACTTACTAAAATTGAATATCTATCTTTATTTTATGCTGGTACAGCCGCTAGCTTATTTTTCGCACAGATTTTTATCAATTTTGCACATAGATTGTATTCGAAAATTTTAAGCTATGGGTTTTATACACTAGCATTTTTGGTAATTGTACTTCCGGCTCCTTATTACACAAAATTAGTAATGCCATTCCTAATACTAATGATTATAAATATTACCTATGTATTTATTATCATTATAAAGTCAATTACACAAAATAGACATGACTCTATTTTACTTCTAGTAAGTATGCTACTAGGAACAATAGTTTTCTTTTTACATATTTTTGTTTTTTTAGGTAAAAATGATAACGCAATTATTTATGTAAACTTTGGCTATGTCTTGGTTTTTCTATTGTTATCGATGTTATTAATGGTTCGTTTTTCAAACGCATTTAAACAATTAGAAACTTCTAGAGAACTTGCTTTACAGCAAAAAAAGGAGATTACAAAAAAATCGGATCAGCTATCTAAAATTAATCTAGAATTAGAGCAAAATTTAAGACAATTAAAAAGTTTTAATGCTGAATTAGATAGTTTTAATCATATTGTTTCACACGACTTAAAAGCTCCTTTGGTAGCTATGCATTCTTTAGTTTCTTTTATTGAAGAAGATTTAGATACCAAGCTTGATGATACTGCAAAAAATCATTTTAATTTATTGAAGGATCGAATTTCTAAAATGAATGCACTTATTAACGGGCTTTTGGAATACTCTAAAGTTGCTAGAGGAGAAAAAAAGAAAGAAGTATTTAATCTTAATGAGCTGCTTACGGATATTACAAGTATTTTGATGGTTCAAAATACCTGTAGCATTAACCTTCCTGATAAAAACATAGAAATATTTACTAATAAAATTGAATTAGAACACGTTTTTCAGAATTTAATCAGTAATGCTATAAAGTACAATGATAAAGAAAAGACAATTATCGATATTACTTTTAAAAAGTTAGCGAATGAGTATATATTCTCTGTAGCTGATAATGGTCCTGGTATCTCTCCTAAATATCATGCTAAAGTCTTTGAAATTTTTAGTAAATTAAATACTAATGATGATGTAGAAAGCACTGGAATAGGATTATCAATTGTTAAAAAATTAGTGGTAGAAAATCAAGGTAAAATTACTGTAGAATCTGAAAAAGGGCTCGGTACAAAAATTAATTTTACTTGGAAAATTTAGCTTATTCGATGTAAAGCATTCTCTTTCTTTTGAATAAAATGTACTATAACCCCACAGATATGAAATATCAATAATAAAAAAAATAATTTTGCTACAACATGATGTGATAACATGATTGGATGAAAACCATCTTCCTTTATTTCTGGTAAATCTGATAATTTTCCCGATTGTAGTGCTGTAAAAATTCCTTCACCAAAAAGAGAGATTAATCCTGAGATACACATCCATAATAAAATGATGTAAAATCCTTTATATACCAAATTTCTGAATTTTTCTCGAGGTGAATTTATAGGATACAAAGCAATTGGTTTCGGATATTTGAGTATAGCAATAATTCTTAGTACCGTCGCTATTAAGACTAGTATACCTAGTAAAAAATGAATTTTATATAAGTTAAATTTTTCTATGCTCAAGGCTTGATGCTCCATTTTTATTCCTGTAAAAATTAAACCAAAAATGAGAAGCGCAGAAAACCAGTGTATCCAAATGATATACTTATGATACTTCTTTTGTTGCATATTTATATATCCATTATTGTTTTAGAAATTAGGTGATGCATAAGAATTAATTCATATCAGTTTATAGTAATTAAATATACTTTGCCGTCATACTTAGGCACTAGTTTATAATTCTTATTTTGAGCAACTGTATGTAAGAACTTTTTGGTCTCAAGCATATCAGCATTGTCAACATATACTATTGTATTTTTATGAAAATTAGGCTCTAGGAGTTTAAAAATATTGAAATACAAATCCTTCCAACCATCTAATAGTAATAAATCTACAGAATCTGTATAGTCTTTAAGTGTTTCTGAAGCATCACCAACTTTAATTTGAATATAATCTTGTACTCCAGCAATTTTAAAATTTTCTAAAGCTTTTTGAGCCTTTGATTCAATAAGTTCTGTAGTCACAATTTTACCATCAGTAGCTATTGCTCCTTTAGCTAAAAATAATGTTGATATGCCAAAGGAAGTTCCAAATTCTACAATATTTTTGATTTTATTTTCTTGAATTAATGCTACTAAGTCATCTCCTTGTTCTTTAGAAATAGACAAATAAACATTTTTAAAATCTTTAGGTTGTAATGGTCTAAAAATTCTTTTAGAAACACTTTTGGTTATTTTTAAAAAATCGTTTCTCGAATCCTTAAATAATAGCGTTATAGTATCATCTATTTTTTGTAGTCTATCTTTTTTCATTTCTTTTTCTTTTTTTAAAAGAGGCTAACTAGATATTTTTTAGATAGCCTCTTTCTAAATTGCTAATTATTTATCGGATTAAAATTTACCGTTGTTATTCTTCCACTCAGATTTAGGTAGAATTTTTTCAATAACATCCCAATGCTCTACAATTTTCCCATTCTCTAATCTAAATAAATCATAAAAAGAAGTATGATCACCTTTTCCAAACTTACCTTCACTTACGGTTAATACAAAGTTTCCTTGCCCTAAAACTTTATGAAGTTTTGTATACTCCATAACCAATCCATTTTCAGCAAAATATTTCATTGCTGCACCAAAACCTTCTAAACCATCTGCAACTGCAGGATTGTGTTGAATATATTTTTCTGGATTGATATAAGTCGTAAATTTATCCATTTCATGACCTAATAAAACCTTATCGATAAACTCCTTAACTGTATTTTTATTGGCTTCAGTTTTATTTAAATCTGTAATTTCTGTAGCTCCATCAAATTGAGTTCTCCCACTAGGATTTGGTTTCTGAACATCAAGTAAATTATCCCAATGTTCTACAATTTTTCCATCTTCAAAACGGAAAATATCAAACCCTGCTTTTGGGCCAAAGAAATCATATTCAGTATGTGTAAACACATAATTTCCATCTTCAAAAGCTCTTACTACATTTGCCTTAAAACCTTGAGGTGGTTTATGTGCCATAATTTCTCCAAATCCTTGTAAGCCATCAGCAGCCATTAAGTTATGTTGAATATATTTTTCTGGATTGATGTAAGCTATTGGAGCCTTATCTCCAGTATTAAAAGTATTTAATAAAGCTACTACTTTGTCTTTTTTTGATAATTCCATGTTTTTATTTTTTAACGATTTAAGTGCTTGTAAACGGTACATTTGAATAGAAGACTGATCCATCATACCCATAAATTCTTTTGCTATGGGTGCTTTCATGAAAGATTGTACAACTTTGTCTGAGTTTTCTTTAGTGTCCCAGTACACTAATACTAATTGATCTTCTTGATCATTTTTAGCTATAACACGCTGTAAGAATCCTTTTTGTTTTGCTGTAAATGTTGTTTCTACTGATTTGTTTGTTTGATTAAATTTAGCCACATCTGTACCTGATTTGGTTTTGTATGACATGATCTCAACAAATGTGTTATTATTTGCCTTAAATTCATCAGTGGTTACATATCTATTCATTTTCATAGTTGAACCATCAATCATAGAAGCATAACTAGCAACAGATGCATCTCCCATAAACTTTTTCATAGATGCTTCTGCATCTGGAAGTGTTTCCCAATACACAATAACTGCATATTCTCCAGTACCATTGGTAAGACTTTCTCGTCTGATGAACCCTTTTTGTTTAGCAGTAAAATTGTTTTCTACCTCACTATCTAATTGATTAAATTTTTGATTGTTTGTCGTAGATTTGGTTTTAAAAGTTGTCACTTCTACTACAATCTCTTTCTTAGGCTTTTCACAGCCTACAAAGGCAAGAGATATTGAAATAATAAGAACTAAAAGTTTGTTTTTCATTTGATTATATATTAGTTTTTGTAATTTTAATAATACAACGTATGTCTTAACTTAACATGGTAATTCTTGATACAATAATGGTTAAAATGAAACTTTAGACATTAAAACTTAATTACAACCATAGATTACCAAATTAAATGGTATTGCAAAATTCTTATATTACCTTTAAACTAATAGTATCAAACAAATACAAATAATGGTAAAAGTGTGCTGTTATTAGACTGAATCTCTAAACTGAATAGGTGTAAGTGAAGTATTTCTTTTAAAAAATTTGACCATATTTGAGGGTTCTTCAAAACCAGTTTTGTAACTAATTTCTTTAATAGATAATGAAGTAGATACTAAATATCTTTTAATTTCAGTAGTTACAAAATGGTCTATAAATTCTTTAGCTGTTTTATTTGTTAACTTTTTAATTACTTCATTAAGTAATTTATATGAAATTAATAATTCTTTAGCATAGAACCTAGAACTTCTCGTTGTTACATGTTTTTTATCAAGAAGTTCAGTAAATTTATTAAACAACTGAATCCAGTTTGTTTTAATATTAGGAATTACACGTTTTTGCTGAATTCGCTCTGCTTTAAGTAAAAGAAAGTGGATTAATGTACTTAAAATTTCTTCTTTGGCATACATATTAGTGTTAGTATACTCTTTATATAATTCGTTAACCAACATTTTAAATCCATCAGAATTCATTTCATGTTGATGTATTACTGGGTTTGTTATATGATAATTATATAATCTATGTAATTTTATGGTATCAGATAAAAAATATTTTTTCTCTAAAAACTCACTATTAAGTACAATAGAAAAACCATTTGCAAATTTTAAATCTTCTGTAAAATGATGTACCTGATCTTTGGCAACAAACATTATACTCCCTTCTGTTAATTTATAATAGTTGAAGTCTAAAAAATGAGTATACTCACCTTCAATAATAACTATAATGAAATAAAATTTTATTTTATGAGGAGTAAAGGGGTCATGATTCTCTATCTTTTTAAGTCTTCTATATGTATCAGATAACGACATCACTTCAATGTCTAAAAGATTACTAGAATCAAAGTTTATTTTAGGAAGATTTGTATGCATACAATAAATATAATAACGAAGCTATATTTTCAACTATTGATATATAACGTTCTGATAGTATTATAAAATATAATTCCAGAAAATTTTAACTAGTTATACCCAATTAAATTTCTCAATCATTGAAGACCAATTCTTTGGTAGTTTAGATTTTAAATGCAGTTGCTTATCTAAAATTGGATGTATAAAATTTAGTTCATTAGCATGTAAAAATAAGTTATACCAACCAAATTCATTTTCAAACATCGAATTATGATTTTTATCACCATACTTACCATCACCAATAAGTGGATGACTTATTTTATTCATATGAATGCGTAACTGATGTAGTCTACCTGTCTTAGGTGTAAGTTCTACTAAACTATAGCGTGAAGTATCATAAGGCTTAACTGGAATATCTAACGTTATATTTTTAAGTGTTTTTAAATGTGTTTCAGCCTCTTTATGTACTTTACTGTCCTTCCCTTTTACTGGTGTATCGATAATTTTTGTTTCTGGTGAAAAACCTCTGACTACACCTAAGTATTTTTTTTCAATTTCATTATCAGTAAATAATTTTTGAAATTTAGCTACATTACTAGTTGCTCTGGTTAATAAAATAATACCAGATGTCCGTCTATCTAAACGATGTACAGGATAAAATTTTTGTTGAAGTTGAACCTCTAAAAGTTGAAGTAATGATTGTTCATCTCTAACATTTCTTGAATGATATGCATGATGTACTACAACATCATTAGGTTTAGTTACAGCTATACAAAACTCATCTTCATAAATAATCTCTAAACTCATTTTTTAAAAATATTTTTTAATTCTGATTTTAACTCAGACATTGATATTTTACTTTTTACCATTTTTCCATTTTCATCTATCAAAATCATATGCGGTAGTGCAGTGACACCATATAATGTAGATATTCTATTATAATCATCATATACATGATTCCAACTCTCTATACCATCTACTAAAATTCCATTTTTCCATTCAGCAACAGAGCGATCTTCAGATACAGAAAGTATATCAAAACCTTTAGCAAAATACTTAGTATATAAAGCCTTTATCTCTGGAGATGCTTCTCTACAAGGTGGACACCAACTTGCCCAAAAATCAATTAAAACAGCTTTTTTACCTTTAATAATATCTTGAAGTTTGGTTTTTACACCATTTAAATTCACTGCAGCAAAATCTGGAGCCTTTTTTCGTCGCAATACACTTTTTTCTTTTTCTAATAATTTCATTTGCACTACTCTATTTTCTATAGCAGTACGTAATTTTTTATTCGTACTATTACGTAGCTCGTTTTGTAATTGTAAAGCTTCATTTGACGACATAAAAGTTTCATCAAAAATAATTTCTGACAGAATGTTATTTTGATGTTTTTTTATAAACTTTTGTGTGTTTTGTCTGTCTACAGTATGAATAGAATCAATACTTTTTAATAATGTATTTAACGATATATCTTTTGAAGTAAATTGTGAGTAATATGCGGTATTTAATTGTTGTAATTCTTTTTTATTTTCCTTGTAGTTGTTTAAAACTGTATTCAAATCTCCTCCAATAATCATAGATTTATAATTATCTATTACTGCAATAAAATTAGTCGAATCTATAATAAAAGGATACGAAATTTGATCATTATTTAGATAAAATAACGCTGCTTCTTTTACAGATCTAGAAAAAGTAAATGAATTTTTTTCGATGACTGTAGAGTCTAGTTTTTGAAAAGAATTGTTTAATAGATACACTATATTAGATGTATTGTGCATAATCTTTCCCTCTAACTTAAAATTAACGACAGTGGTATTTTTGGAAGTTTCAACTTTTGCATCATCTTTACACGATACTACAATACAGAATACTATAACAAAGAACAAATATTTAAAAATATGCATTTCTTATAACAAATAATAAACGCCGAATTTACAAACAAAAACCGTCAAAATCACTTTTGACGGTTTTTATAATATAAATGTATTCTTTAAAAGAATATATTAATTCGTTACTTCTGGTTAAAAATCTTGAAAAATCGCATGCATCATACGCTTTTTATCATTGATACTTTCTTCAAGAGAAATCATTGTTTCTGTTCTATTTACTCCATGTACTTCATCTATCTTATAAATGATATCTTTAGCATCATTAGTATCTTTAGCTCTTACTTTACAGAAAATATTATATTTTCCAGCAGTTACATAAGCTACAGTTACATTTGGAATTAAACGTAAATTGTCAATAACATGTTGCGTCATTGAAGTCTTTTCTAAATATATACCTACATGGGCTATAAACGCATACCCCATTTTTTCGTAGTCTAATGTTAAAGTTGATCCCTGAATAATTCCTTCATCTTCCATCTTTTTTACACGGACATGAATGGTACCAGCAGAAACTAATAATTTTTTAGCTATATCTGTAAATGGTGTACGAGCATTTTCGATTAAAATATCTAATATTTGATGATCGATTTCGTCTAATACAAATTTCTTCATTTTTTAATTTAATTCATAGTATTGGGCAAAAATATGAATTATTTTTAATAAACAGCAATACTTTATAGTTAAAAATTCAATATTTAATAAAAAATTAATACTCGAAAACGATTTCGTGATGTCCAATTTGGCCTTCTAACTCTACTTCTTGAAGTTTACTTAACATTGTAACAAATTGGTTGTCTACAATTTTATCTACATATTGAAATGCTATATCTTCTTTATCCGGAAAACGATGAATAACATCAAAAAAGATTTTGTTATTGTTAGGAATATCAAAGTAGGGTTTATACGTTGAAAAATCTTCTGTTACTGCTATATGATGTATACCTTCTAATAAGCAGAAAAAATTATACTTTCTAGTTTCTTCTCTGTCATAATCATCTTGATAATGACCTGCTTCAATTAAAATTGTATTATGACCTAATTTCTGAAAATTATCACCAGTTGCTGTAGGATAAAACTCGTCTGTATATCTACCTATTTGATTAGGAATAATTTGTTGCAATAAAGTATTCATTGCAATAATTACATTCATGGTTTCTTTTCTTCCTGAAGTAATTTTTCTAGTTTCTTCTTCAGAAGGTGCTAAAAAAGAAATTGTTGCTGGTTTTTTTGTTCCTTCAACACCAAAAATTGTTCTTTGATCATGTAAGTTGAAACAAAACTTAGGATTAAAATCATCCAATACTTCACGAAGTAATTTGCTTTCACAAGCAGAAATATCAACAGCATCTCTATTTAAATCAACAGCATTTGCATTTACTCTGGTATATGCTACCGAACCATCTGGATTTAACATTGGAATAATAGAAATAGTGCAATTGTTTACTATCTCTTTCGTTAATTGATGTTCTGGATACACACTCATAAAGTTGAATAAATCAAATAAAGACTTTGTTCCAGTACTTTCATTACCATGCATTTGACTCCAAATCAGGATTTTCTTATTTC
Source organism: uncultured Tenacibaculum sp. (assembly GCA_947501615.1). Classification (GTDB taxonomy): domain Bacteria; phylum Bacteroidota; class Bacteroidia; order Flavobacteriales; family Flavobacteriaceae; genus Polaribacter. Next base: position 556,657 of record CANMWK010000001.1, read on the forward strand.
CTTTTCCAATATCAATTTTATAAATGGGTCTACCTTCTTCAGATTGCCCCAAAAGTGTTACTTTAAAAAAGCGTTTATCTAATGCTTGAATTAAAGGTTCTATATTTGAAAGCGTAATCCATTTCCCAAACAAAGTATTTTCTTTGATATTCGGATATATGTCTTCTAAAAAATTAATTGAAATTTCGTAATTCATATTTAAATTGAAAACCAGTTTTTTACTAATTCCTTCTCTATTGGTACTACAGCATTATGTACATAATCATTTTTAATAGGATCATATGTATAATCTTTAGACCATTCTCCTATATTAGTTGCTAATTCTTTTATAGCATTACAAATAAATTGCAATTCTTCATTAGTAATTGTTGGATGAATCGACAAGCGAATCCAACCAGGTTTATCAAAAGAACATCCCCCAAACATTAATTCCTCAACTGTTTCTTCAGAGTTTTCATCAACGTTTAATAAAAAGTGCCCATATGTTCCTGCACAAGAACATCCTCCTCTTGTTTGAATTCCATAACGATCGTTAAGAAGTTTTACGACCAAATTAAAATGGTATTTTTCAAAATAAAAAGAAAAAATGCTTAAACGATCTTTATGCTTTGGTGCTAGAATATGAATCATTTCTATGGATTCTAGACATTCAAAAACAATTTGGTTAATTTCATCTTCTCTTGCTTTTATTTTTGCAGTATCCATTTGCTCCTTTAACTGTATAGATAATGCTATACGTATAGTTTGTAAAAAAGCAGGGGTTCCTCCATCCTCTCTTGTCTCTACATCATCTATATAATCATGTTTTCCCCAAGGATTTGTGTAGGTAACTGTTCCTCCTCCAGGATTATCAGGAACCATATTCTTATATAATTTTTTGTTGAAAATTAATACACCAGAACTACCTGGCCCACCTAAAAATTTATGAGGAGAGAAAAAGATAGCATCCAAATATTCATCTTCTTTTTCTGGGTGCATATCGATAGCTACATAAGGTGCAGAGCAAGCAAAATCAACAAAACAAAGACCATTATATTTATGGATTAATGCAGCTATTTTATGATATTCTGTTTTGATACCTGTTACATTAGAGCCGGCAATTATTGAAGCTATTTTAATAGGTCTGTCCTTGTATTTTTGTATAGATTTTTCAAACTTATCCAAACAAATTAATCCGTCATGATTACATAATACGACTTCAACATCGGCTATGGTTTCATACCAAGAAGTTTGATTTGAATTATGTTCCATATGACTAACAAAAACTACAGGACGTTTTTCTTCAGGAATTTGTGTGTGCTCTTTTAAATTCTCAGAAACTTTTAAACCAAGTATACGTTGAAATTTATTGATTACCCCTGTCATTCCTGAACCTTCAGTAATCAAAATATCTTCTTTAGATGCATTTACATGACGCTTAATTATATTTCTAGCTTCATGATAAGCTAGTGTCATTGCAGCACCAGAAGTTGAAGTTTCTGTATGTGTATTTGCAACAAAAGGACCAAATTCATTGATTAATTTATCTTCAATAGGTCTGTATAGACGACCACTTGCAGTCCAGTCTGTATATAACAATTTCTGTACACCATAAGGAGTCGTAAATTCTTGATCAATTCCAACAATATTATCTCTAAATCGTCTAAAATATTGTTCCAAATCCATAGTTATCCTATTCTTCATGTTACGAATTTCTGTAAAAAAATTTAATTGTTAAATTTCTTATTCAATATTTAACAATCCTACTAAATTTGTATGGTAATAAAAAATCCCGCACTAATGCGGGATTTGAATTAAATTATTTCCTGTATTTCTTTTATAAATCGTTTAGCCAAATCATCTGCTTTTTCTTGAGACATAGCTTCTGTATAAATTCTAATAATTGGTTCTGTATTCGATTTTCTTAAGTGTATCCATTCTTTAGGAAAATCAATTTTAACACCATCTATGGTAGTTACATCTTCGGCTTTATATTTTTCTGCCATAGTAGCTAATAATTTATCTACATCAATCTCAGGTGTTAATTGAATTTTATTTTTACTCATAAAATAATTAGGATAGCTATCTCGTAAGGTTTTACATGATACTTTCTTTTGCGCTAAATGAGATAAAAATAAAGCTACACCAACTAATGAATCTCTACCATAATGAGAATCTGGATAAATAATTCCTCCATTTCCTTCACCTCCTATTACTGTGTTTGTGTCTTTCATCATTTGAACTACATTAACCTCACCTACAGCACTGGCAGTATATGTTCCTCCATGAGTTTCAGTAATATCACGCAAAGCTCGTGAAGAAGATAAATTAGACACTGTATTTCCTCCCTTATTTTTACTTAAAACATAGTCTGCACAAGCTACTAAAGTGTATTCTTCTCCAAACATAGAACCATCTTCACTAATTAAAGCCAAACGATCTACATCTGGATCCACTACAATACCAAAATCGGCTTTCTTTTTAACAACAAGCTCAGAAATATCTGTTAAGTGTTCTTTTAAAGGTTCTGGATTGTGAGGAAATTGTCCATTTGGTTCACAATATAACTCGATACATTTTACACCCAATTCTTTCAATAAAGCAGGAATAGCAATTCCTCCAGTTGAGTTTACACCATCAACAACAACTTTAAACTTTGCTTTTTTAATCGCTTTTTTATCTACTAAAGGTAGTTTTAAAACTTCTTTTATATGCTTTTTAATATAGTTTTTCTTCTTTCTGTAGCTTCCTAAATCATCAACTTCAGCAAAATCGAAGTCTTCTGCATCAGCTATTTTTAAAATCTCTTCTCCATCTTTACCATTCAAAAACTCTCCTTTTTCGTTCAGAAGTTTTAAAGCATTCCATTGTTTTGGATTATGAGATGCTGTAAGAATAATACCACCATCTGCTTTTTCAATAGGTACAGCTACTTCAACTGTAGGTGTAGTAGATAAACCTAGATCAACAACATCTATTCCTAAACCTATTAAGGTATCCGATACTAATCCACTTATCATTTTTCCAGAAATCCTAGCATCTCTACCTATGATTATTTTTATTTCTTTTTTTTCTTTGTTTTTATTTTTAATAAAAGTACCGTACGCAGCAGCAAATTTAACTGCATCGATTGGTGTTAAATTATCTCCTGTATTTCCTCCTATAGTTCCTCTAATTCCAGATATAGATTTGATTAATGTCATATTTGTTTTTCCGTTTTAAAGCAAAGATAATCATCTAGATTTTATACAAAAAAAAGAGACTGTCTAAAAATACTTTAAACAGTCTCTTTTACTATTTTTTGATTTTTTTATAAATCAAACATAGCTCCAACATTAAAATATCCTCCAGAACCAATTCCAGAATATGATGCTCTTAAAGCTATACCTTGTTGTAATTTATATTCGAAGATAGGTCTGAAATAGAAACCATTACCAGCATTACTAATTCCTATTGCATATCCCATATCTAAACCTAATTCAATTTTGTCTGATGCTTTGAATCTTCCAGCTCCTGCTAAAGGTAAAACAATAGAACTACCTTCAGTAATTATTGCTAATCCTGTAGCTCCACCTACTTTAAATTTGCTATCTACATTAAATAAATAGTCAACATCTCCACCAATAACAAAAGAAGAATTTGTGTTTCCAGTTGTAAAACCAATATTACCCCCAATTCTTAATTTTCCCTCTTGAGCAATTCCATTGAAAGCAAAAGCAATAAATGCTATAACACATAAAAATTTTTTCATTTTTTAGATTTTTAAATTTGATACTTTTAACGACAAATATAGCACCAAAGTATAAATTAGAAAGAAAATTGTAAGAATTTAAACGAAAAAACCACTACAAATTGTAGTGGTTTAGATATTTAAAATTGGTTCGGAAAATTATTTTCCTTCCATTTTTCTCTTTAATTCAGCTAATCCTCCGATATCACCTAAAGTAGTTTTTTCAGATTCTTGAGCTTTCTTAGCAGCTGCTTTTACATTTCTTTGCTCTTCTTCTCTGAAGATTGAAGTATGAGAAACAACGATCTTACGATACTCTTTACTAAATTCAGTTACCATAAATTCTACAGTATCACCTTTAGCTAATTTACCACCGTCTTCTTTTTCTAAGAAACGTGATGGAGCAAATGCCTCAACACCATCTTCAAAAGTTACTGTAGCACCTTTATCGTTTTTATTCGTAATAGTACCTTCGAATTTAGAACCTATTGTATATTTAGCTTGGTGACCATCCCAAGGATTCTCTTGAGTTTGCTTATGACCTAAGTTTAATTTACGGTTCTCTACATCTAATTCTAATACTTGAACAGCTAATTTATCACCTACAGAAGCAAATTCAGATGGGTGCTTAACTTTCTTAGTCCAAGATAAATCAGAAATATATACTAATCCATCAATACCTTCTTCTAACTCAACAAATACTCCGAAGTTTGTGTAATTACGGATAGTACCTTCATGTTGAGATCCAACAGGGTATTTTGTAGTAATATCTGTCCAAGGATCTGGGTGTAATTGCTTCATACCTAAAGACATTTTACGCTCTTCTCTATCTAAAGTTAAGATTTGAGCTTCAACTTGGTCTCCTACTTGTACGAAATCTTGTGCAGAACGTAAGTGTGTAGACCAAGACATTTCAGATACGTGAATTAATCCTTCTACTCCATCTTCTACTTCTACAAATGCACCGTAGTCAGCTAAAACAACTACTTTACCTTTAACTTTATCTCCTACTTTTAATTCTCCATCTAAAGCATCCCATGGATGAGCAGATAATTGCTTTAATCCTAATTGAATTCTAGACTTGTTATCATCAAAGTCTAAGATTACAACGTTTAATTTTTGATCTAATTCAACAACTTCACTTGGGTGGTTGATACGAGACCAAGATAAATCTGTAATGTGAATTAATCCGTCAACACCTCCTAAGTCAACAAATACACCATAAGAAGTTACATTCTTAACAACTCCTTCTAATACTTGTCCTTTTTCTAATTGACCAATGATTTCACGCTTTTGATCTTCTAAATCAGCTTCAATTAATGCTTTATGAGAAACTACTACGTTTTTGAATTCGTGGTTGATCTTAACAACTTTGAATTCCATAGTTTTTTCAACATACTGATCGTAATCACGGATTGGCTTCACATCAATTTGAGAACCTGGTAAGAAAGCTTCAATACCAAATACGTCAACGATCATACCACCACGAGTTCTACACTTAACAAAACCGTTAACGATTTCTCCAGTTTCGTGTGCATTATTAACTCTATCCCATGCTTTGATTACACGAGCTTTTTTGTGAGATAATACTAATTGACCAGAAGAATCTTCTCTTTTATCAACTAATACTTCTACTTTATCCCCAACAGCTAAGTTTGGATTGTAACGGAATTCGTTTAAAGAAATAACTCCTTCAGATTTAGAGTTAATGTCAATAATAGCATCACGATCTGTAACACGTACAACTTCACCTTCAATTACATCACGCTCATTTACGAAACCTACAGTTCCTTCTAATGCTTGTTCAAATTCTTTTAATTTAGACTCATCAACTTCATCAATACCTTCTTCGTATTTATGCCAGTTAAAAGTTGCTAAAAATTGTGCTGGGCTTACAGTTTCTTCAACTGTTTTTTTTGTTTCTTCAGACATGTCTGAGAATAGTTTTGTATCTTTTTGTTAATCAGATTTTTAGCAATATTAACGCCAAGAGAAATTAAACTTTTATAAATAAAATCAAAACCTTTTCAAATCTGTTCTTGCAAAAAGGCGTGCAAATTTACGCATTATTAATGAGTTATCCTAAAAAACAGAATTATAATACAAAGAAATTATTATAGAGCTTTTATTATCATTATTCAATGATAAAGTTATCATTTTATTAAGCTTTTAAAAAAGTTATCAAAAAATAAATCTAAAATATATTTTTAGCTTCAAAATAATTTAAAGCATTAAAATGAAAAAAATTAACCTTTTACTGTTATTAACAGCAATTATTTTCACTTCGTGTGATAATGAAAATGAATTAATCCATGAAAACAATGAATCTCAAGAACTAACTTTAAAACCCGCTAATCCTAATCATCCAGTTGTTAAAAAACTAATTAAAGATGGAACAAATTTAAATGAAATAAAGGAAGGTAAAGAATTCTTTCATGTGAATGATTTATTATTCACCAAAAAGATTAGTGATTATGAAATTGATTTGAATAATGATGAAAACCTTTCAACAAAAAAAAGACAATACAGAGAAGCGGGTATTGTTTCATTATTTAATTTGAGAATATCAGTTTTTTTAGACCCTTCATTAAGAAATGTTTATGAAAATGCTTTAATTCAAGCTATTAATCGATATAATAATATTAACAATTGTGGTCTGTTTTTAACTTATTCAACAAATAGATCTTCTAGTATAGTAATTGATCCTACTTTTTCTAATGATGATTTTTGGGGAAAAGCACAATTTCCTACTCGCAGTAGAGTCGGAAGACAGGTATTAATAAACACTAGAATAAATGGTAATCTTAACAGTTTAAATCAAAGGATTGAATTAATGTTGCATGAAATTGGTCATTGTTTAGGGTTAAGACACACTGATTGGAGAAGTAACGGTGAAGGAAGTTACGGAAGCTTTTTTGATTTTTTAGGTATCAGGCCAGGGCAACCAGTTCATATATCAGGCACTCCTTCTGATGAAAGTGATGGAAATTCAATAATGTGGTCATCTTTAGGTAACACTCCTTTGATTGGTTTTTCAAATTTTGATTTAGTAGCATTAAGAACCTTATATCCTCACGCATATAGATTTAGATATGTTACAACTTATGAAGAATCTGATTATGGCGAAGAAATATTAGAACAAGATGTTTTTGCAGATATATTCAGAGATGCCTCTTACACTACCCCATTAACACTTACAAATAATGCAAGTGTACGTTGTTATGTAGTTACTCAAGAGTTTAATGCTAGCAGTGGAGTGTCAAGTAGACCAATAACAAGAACATTACAACCAGGAAGAAATACATACTTTTTAACAGATATAGAAAGTCAATGTTCTCCTTATCAAGGTGAAATATGTACAGATCAGTATATGAGTACATATTACATAACTAGATGATTAGTAGATAATTTTTTCAATTGAATCACTCTACTCAGAGAATACTGAGGTTTATTATAAAGGGGGCTTTTAGCCCTCTTTTACATTTATAAATTAAAATTATCTGAATTCGGATTCCTACAGTGTTCTATTTAATGATTACTCTTTTGACCTGTAATTAACAAACCTAAATTACATTATTTTATAATATATATTTGTTGAATACAATCGTAAATTAAAATCATTCAATATCGTAACCTTAATATTTGTTAATTTTTTACGCTAAAGCTTTTATTTCAACTTTAAACAAACTATCAAATACATCAAAAATAGCTTGACTATCATTTTTTCGAACAGAAATCACATACTCACAATCTAATTCTAACTTTTGTGTTTTAATTTCAATTTGTTTCTTTTTGATAATTTGTTGTACTTTATTCATCATGTCATAGCCAAAAGTCAATTTGTAAGTAATGTTTATCGTTTTCTCTATAATTTCTGAAGTTTCAAGTGCTAATTTTGCTGAGCTTCTATACGCATTAATTAAACCTCCTACCCCTAATTTTGTACCTCCAAAATAACGTACCGAAACAATTAAAATATTGGTAACCCCAAAAGCCTGTATTTGACCATATATGGGTTGCCCAGCTGAGTTACTAGGCTCTCCATCATCATTAACCCTGTAACTAATTTTTTCTGTACCTATTTGCCAGGCATAACAATGATGTCTTGCTGTATGATGAATTTTTCTAAGTCCGTCTAAACATTTTTTTACATCATCCTCAGAATGCACAGGAAAAGCATATCCAAAGAATTTACTATTTCGGTCTTTAAATAGTGTTTCTTCTGAAGGTTTTACTATAGTTTTATAAGTATCAATTTCCATATTTTGTAATTAAAAGAATACTTACTACCGCTATAATGATTCCTATCCAATTTCTATATTCTAGCTTTTCTTTGAATAAAAACAAACCAAATAGTGTCGATAATAAAACAATACTTACATTGTTAATTGTGAATAACATTGCACTGTCAAAACCTTCAATCTTAAGTGCTCGAATTAAAAATTCTATTGAAAAATAATTAGGAATACCTAATACGATACCTCCAATGATATTTCGAGTTTTTATCTTTTCATTTTTAGTTATTATTTGAAATACTAAATATGTGACTCCCAAAATAAAAGCAATTCCAAAGATTGATGCTGAAAAAATAGAAACATTTTCTGGAGATACATGATGAACTTCCATATACTTGAGAAGCGTATCTATTGCTCCTGAACCTAAAAACAACAAAGCAGGAAAAAATAAAGAACTCTTACCTACTTTCTCATTATTTTTTTTGACCGAAGTTAGATATACAGCAATTAAAGCTAATACTATTCCAATAACTTTGATAGCAGTTACATTTTCATGATATAAAAACACTCCAAAAACAATAGGAATTACAACTGCCATTCTTCCTGATACTGACGCTACTGATAATCCATTCTTTTGAGAGGTTAATGCCATTAAATTAAAGATAGAAATGAATAAAACTCCTAAGGCACAAGCACCAAAAAACCAAGACTGACTTGGAATTGCTGTTACTGGTAATTTAACTGGTGAATATAGATATCCGATACTAAAAGCAACTATATAATTTACTACAATTGCTTGAAAAGTATTAATTTTAAAATGTTCAAAATACTTAAAAATAACATATAAACCACTTGATATTACGATGCTTAAAACTAAATAAATCATAACGTAAATTCTGGTCTAGATAGTAAATCAACTACATCTTCGTCTCCTGGAATTATATTCCAAACTTTAATACCTAATGTATTTGCTGCATCTGTATTTTCTTTCGTATCGTCGATAAAGAAGGTTTCTTCAGGAACTAAATTATTTTCATCTAAAACAAACTGGTAAATATTTGTATTCGGTTTTCTTAAATTAATTTCATGCGATAAATAAAATTGTTCATAACACGATTTGAATTCATTATACAAAGCATCTCCCCAATTATCTTGAATCCATGAAATATGTAAATCATTCGTATTACTTAATAAAAATAACCTGTATTTATTTGATGCCGCTAACTCTTTTAAGAACCTTAATCTGTGTAATGGAAAATCTAACAATATAGCATTCCAAGCATCGACAAGTGCATCTTTTTCTATTTTAAATTCTTCATGAAAGTAATTGACAAACTCTTGAGTTGTAATTAAACCCATTTCGTAATCGAAATATACGTTCATCATACTATCAGAAATCTCTGTAACGCCTAATTTGGCTAATGCAACATAAGTTGCTTGTTTATCTAAATTGATGAATACATCACCAAAATCGAAAATGATATTTTTAATCATTAAAAAAGTATCTTAATGTGTTATTTTTAATTTTTTCTTCTGAATGGACTTTTGCTTTTAAAATGGGAGCTTCTATACCATTATCAAAAGAAGCTGAACCAGAAAAGACTCTAGCTTCATCCCATAAGTTTTCATCTATGAATGTTTGTAATGTTTGCGTTCCTCCTTCTATAATAATTGATTGAATTCTATGCTGATGTAAAATATTACAAATTTGAGAAGCTATATGTTTTGAAAAGTCTATTTTTTCAAAGAAAATTTCATTTGTTGAAGCTTTTTCTTCCTCCGTTATAACGATAGTTTTTGTAGTACCATCAAAAACATCAAGTGTAGTAGATAACCTTAGTGTTCTATCCAAAATAACTCTTACAGGATTAATTCCTGTCCAACTACGAATAGTTAGTTTAGGATTATCTGCTGTAACCGTATTCGTTCCTACTAAAATCGCATGTTCTTCACTACGCCATTTGTGTACTAACTGTTTTGCATATGCATTTGAAATCCAAATTGGCTCTTGAAGTTCTTTTTCTTTTGGTGCAATAAAACCACGATCTGTTTGTGCCCATTTAAGAATTACATAAGGTCTTTGTTTATTTTGTACCGTAAAAAAACGTTTATGATGTTTCTTACATTCTTCTTCTAAAACACCAACATAAACATTACAACCAGCCTTTTTTAATCGTTTAATTCCTTCACCTGCAACTAAATCATTCGTGTCTACAGTTCCAATAACAACATTAGGTATTTGTTTTCGAACAATTAAATCTGCACAAGGTGGTGTTTTACCATGATGCGAACAAGGTTCTAAGGTTACATACATTGTTGCATGCTGTAATAAAGATTCATCCTGAACAGATGCAACGGCAATTACTTCAGCATGAGGTCCACCATAAGGAGTTGTATAACCTTCACCTATAATTTTTCCTTCATAAACAATTACAGCTCCTACAGAAGGATTGGGTCTTGTAGTACCTATGCCATTTTTAGCTAATTCAAGACATCTGGCCATGTATTTTTCATCTATCAACACGATGCCTAAAATTTTATTTTTATTTCTTTCGTTTTATCTACAGTATATGTATTGGAAAATCCTAATACTTTATATTTTATATCTCCTTTAAACTGAACTTTTAAATTATTATTAATTAAAGAATTAAGTAATCCTCCTAAAATATTTCCTTTTTTATCCTCAAAGATTTTTTTTGCCGGAATAGCTACATTAAGAGGTATAGAAAATTCTTTATTTGCGGGTACCTTAAATTCTTCAGAAGAAACCTGAGCCATTTCTTCACCATTAACAATTACTTTTATTTCATCTGTAGCTAGCTTACCTCCAATATCGTTTTCATTCTTAAAATAAGCTTTAGCTTGTAGTTTTACAGTATCAGATACTAACGATAAGAACTTAATATCATCAATTTTTATAAAAGTTGGTTTCTTTTTTACAGAACAATTCATCAAAAAGAAGCATATGCCAATAAAATAAATTAAATTCTTCATTTGTTTTGTATAAATTTGATGTATCAAAAGTACCAATTTACCTTGAATATATGAAGCTAAACAAGTTCAGAACTTTTTTTACTAAAGAACTAACGTTTTTATATCCTAAAAAAGAAATAGATGCCTTTTTTTTTAGAATCATTGAAGATCAGTTACAGCTAACAACGACAGATCTTTTTACACAGGAAGATTACGAATTGAGTACTGATATGCATACTAAATTCTCTTTTTTTATTGATCGCTTAAAAAAAGAAGAACCTATTCAATATATTTTAGGATCTACTGAGTTTTATGGTTACACTTTTGAAGTAAATCCTAATGTATTAATTCCAAGGCCTGAAACTGAAGAATTAGTAACATGGATTAAAGAGTCTTTACCTGTAGATAGTACTGCTAGTATATTAGACATTGGTACAGGATCGGGTTGCATTCCTGTAACGTTGAAGAAAGAAATTCCTTCTGCAGAAGTGTTTGCTTTGGATATTTCTGACAAAGCGATTGAAACTGCGACGATAAATGCAAAAAAAAACAATGCTGATGTTTCTTTTCTACAACACGATATTCTTTCTGAAAAAGAATTAGAAAACACCTTCGATATTATTGTTTCTAATCCTCCCTATGTTAGAAATTTAGAAAAAAAAGAAATAAAAGCGAACGTATTAAATAATGAACCACATTTAGCGTTATTTGTATCGGATGATAATCCTTTGATTTTTTACAAAAGAATTGCCGATATTGCCAAAAAGAATTTAAATTCTAACGGTTTCCTTTTTTTTGAAATCAATCAATATTTGGGAAATGAAACTAAAGAAATGTTAATACAAAAAGGCTTTACATCTGTATTAGTTAAACAAGATTTGTTTGGTAATGATAGAATGATTAAAGCTAATCTTTAAAATATATATGATGGAAGATAATCTCCAAAATGAATTAGAAAAACTACAACAAGAGAATGATGCTTTACGTTCAAAAATAGATGAAGCAAACTCTAAAGCAAGACGAAAACAAGAACGTACCAAAAAAACACTAAGTTGGACATGGAAGTTATTTACAGGTGCTTCTTTGAATAAAAACTTTAATAATTGGTTTGTTGAATTTCATTCAGAAAAAAAGGTGTCTCCAGATACTTCAGCTAATTTACTTACAGCGTTAGTACAACGATTTGTCCGCGTACGTTTGTTAAGTGTTATTTTACTATTATTTTCTATTTTCCCTTCTTTAGTTTCTCTATATATCTTAGTAAAACAAAATGATTTAATCAGAACTCAAAACGCTTTAGTAGAAGGTACACGAAAAAGTTCTTACAGTTTTCAGTTAGAAGGTATTTATGATGCTATAAGTAGAAATAAAGGTATTGTAACAAGAAATATAAAATCAAGAATAATATCGTTATCACATAGTTTGACTCCTTATAAAATTTTAGAAGAAGATGGTAAATTATCTGAGAGAACCTATAGTTCTGAACGAACTCAGCTATTATTATTCCTAGTTAATTCAGGGATTAGCAATTCTAAATTAGATGAAATTTACGCTGCTTCTGATTTTTCACATTGTTATTTCAAAAATACAAACTTAACAGGTGCTTATCTTTCTGGAATAAACTTGTCTAATTCAAATTTTGAAAATGCTGAATTACAAGGGGCTCGATTAAGCGGAGCAAATTTAACAGGATCTAATATGAGAAATGTTCAATTTTCTAATGGATGGGCTAAAAACACTATTTTTATTGATACAGATTTAACAAATGCTAAAATTACTAAAGCTAAAGATCTAACAGGAGCTGATTTTACTGATGCTAGAGTAAAAAATACGAATTTTGATTTATCTGAGCTCAAAAAAGTTCGAGGTTTATAATACCATTAACTATTCAAATTGACTGGGTTAAAATCGTATAAATAAAAAAAAAGAGGCTTTTAAAGCCTCTTTTTAATTCTTAAGATGTTAATTTTCTTAATTAAATTTATATGTGATTCCAAAATTAACTCCAAATGAAGAATATGGTGCTTCTGGTGATGGTAAACCATTTTCTCCCCATTGTAATCTTTCATTTAATAATAAACTTACATCTGCCAATGGAGTTGCTCCTAATTGTTGCGCTAAAGCTTGAGCAGAAACAGTTTCTGTTCCGGTAGGAGTAATTCTAACTGCTTGAAAATCTCCTAATTCAGAAATATCTCTGGTAACATTAATAGACATATACTCTACTTCAGCAAATAATGAAAATCTTTCAGTAATTGGAAATTTATAACCAGCAGCTCCTATGAAACCAAGAGGAAACTTACCTCTAAAGTCAGTTGTAAAATCTGCTTTTACATCTCCAATTCCAGTTAAAGCATTAGGTAGTGTTAAATCTGTTACTGCCTCAGTTTTTCCAGCAATCTTTGTTACCATACCAGCACGAACATAAACGTTCTTTGTGATATTATAAACCCCTGATATAGAAGCTCCAAAAGCTCTACCTCTAGTTTTTAAATCTAAAATTCCTTCTACTTTTTGAAATTGTTGATCGGCTCCATAAATATAACCTACACCTACTTCGATTCCCCATTTCTCATTAAAAAAGTACCCTCCTCTTAATTGAGTTTGTAATCCTTCTCCATAACTTCCTTCAAAAGTTCCAAGGTTAACAACTCCTGTAGGAGACAATACAGAATTAGATCTAAATTCCTTCTCCCCTGCTCCGAATGCATATCCTCCACTAAACGATACATAAAATTGTGCGCTTGCTACAAAAGAGCATAAAAGTACACACAAAGTCAAAAAACTATTTTTAATCATAAATATTTAAATGTTTGTTGCAATTAACAAGGTGCGAAATTCATAAAAATATCAGTATTTTTGGCTATCAGAAGCCATATTTTTTTACTTTTTTTGAATACAACTATTTTAAGAACTGACGTACAGGATTTTATAAATTCTAATTTAAAAAGCGATATCTCCAAACTTATTTTTAAGGGGAGTCCATTTGATACAGTATCAATACAAGAGCTCGCAAATCAAATCATAGCAAAACAAAAAAGTGAAAAGAAACTTCCTACTTGGTTTCAAACTAAAAATATATATTATCCTCCAAAAATTTCAATAGAACAAACTTCTTCGGAAATTACTGCGGCTTATAAAGCTAAATTAATTGATGGAAGCGTAATTGCCGATATTTCTGGCGGTTTTGGTATTGATTCCTATTTTTTTTCAAAGTTTTTTGATCAAGTTTTTCACTGTGAAATTAATCCTGAACTTTCTAACATAGTACAGCATAATATTGAACAATTAAAAGTGAATAATATTAAAACGATTTGCGACGATGGTATTCATTTTATTTCAAACTATTCAGAAACATTAGATTGTATTTATATTGACCCGTCAAGGAGAGATGCATCACAAAACAAAGTGTTTTTTTTAAAAGATTGTACGCCTAATGTACCCGATTCATTGGACTTATTATTCCAAAAATCAAATCAAATTTTAATTAAAACATCACCTCTTTTAGATATTTCTTCAGCTATTAAAGAATTAAGAAATGTAAAAAAAATACATATTGTGGCACTTCACAATGAAGTAAAAGAGTTATTATTTTTATTAGATAAAAATTATGAAGATGAAGTAGAGATCGAAACTATAAACATCAATAAACATAATAATCAAAAATTTAGTTTTAATCTGGGTAAAAATCAAGCTGCACCTGAATACAGTTTACCGCTAAATTACTTATATGAACCTAACACAGCTATTTTTAAATCAGGTGGTTTTAATCAAATAGCTACTTTTTTTAAGTTAAATAAACTACATCAACATACTCATTTATATACATCTGATGCGTATGTTGATTTCCCAGGAAGGATTTTTAACATTATTAAAATAATACCATATAACAAAAAAATAATTTCAAAAGAAATTCCAGAGCAAAAAGCCAATATAAGCATCCGAAACTTTCCGAAAACCGTAGCACAAATAAGAAAAGAAACTAAAATAAAAAATGGTGGTCATCTTTATGTTTTTGCTGTTACATTAGTAGATACATCAAAAGTTTTAATCATTTGTAAGAAAACAGAATAAAGCCATCTTTGGACAGGTTTAAGGTTATTCTACTTCCATAGAAATATGGATATTTTCAGTATTAGAATAGTACAAATTGTAACTACTTAAACAAGAGTTTACATATATCTTAAAAAGATTTGTATTTTAGCTTTCAATAATCAATACCTGAACTCAATGCCTTTTTTAAACGATCAAGAACTAGAAGACTTACAGCAAGAGATAAAAGACTTACATTCTAAAAATGAAGATTTAGAAAATGAATTGAATGAAAAAGTTGAAGAAATTGCTGATATTAAAAGTGTCTCAAGAAATAGAAATATCATCTTAAGTTTTATCGCTGGAATTAGCATAGCATTAGCTTACTTTGCTTATCAAGGTAAATTTGGCGGTCCTGCTTCTAAAACATCAGCCTTGAATCAAGAACAGATTGATAGAATTATAGATAGTGTTCAAACAGCAAACTCAGATAATTACCAAGACGAATCTTACGAAGATGACTATGATGGTGAAAATGAATCTTCTGGAAATGGAAAAATATCATCTATTAAGGATGGAATTAAAGGAAAAACTATTTATTCTGTTCAAATTGGTGCTTTTACAGAGAAGCGATACCCATTATTATCAAAAACTATAGCAGGAAATTTATCTAATGATGACTACATCAGATATTCTTTAGGTTTATTTGAAACCCTAAAGGAAGCTCAAAACTTCAGAAAACAATTATTAAAATACGGATTTGAAGATGCTTTCGTTGCATCATATTTAAATGGTAGACGACAACAAATTCATAAACCTTACTAAAAACAATGACAAAAAGCTTTTTACGAGCGCTAGTGCTAATTACTGCACTAAGCGTTCATTTTTTTTATGCACAAGAAAAAGAAATACCGAATCTTAAAACTCAACTAGGTTTTGCTCAACTAGATTTTCTTAGTATTGATATGCCTGATGTAAATGAACCTAATATGGACTTTACTGGGATACATTACAATTTAAAACTCAACGATTGGTCTTATGCTGGTTTAGGTTTTTATGGTGCTGTTGGTGGTGAAAGAGGTGGTTTTTTTACATTAGGAGTTAACGCTGGAATTAATTATAAATTTTATAATAACTTTTTTATCGATACTGGTATTCACTTTGGCGGTGGTGGCGGTGCTGCTGCCCCTGACGGAGGTGGTGCATTTATTTTACCTCACGTTAACCTAGGATACGATTTTAAACATTTCTCTATTTCTTCTGGCTGGAGTTATGTTGATTTCTTTGATGGAGGTACAATTAATAGTCATCAATATTATGCTGCGCTCCAAATACCTTTACATTTTAATTATTCAGATTTTAAAAATAAAGAGCGTAAATACACATTAGACAATTTAATAGATAGTGATTGGAATACTGCCTCTAATAGAATTTCTTTAATGGTACATTTGAATAATTTAGCAGTTAAGGGAGACTCACAATTTACAGGTGGTCAGTCTATAGATGGACGAACTATTCGTCTTGCTGGTTTTGAGTTCATTTCTTTTCTGAATAAAAATTGGTTATTCTTCGTTAGAGCAGATGGTGCATTTCATGGAATACCTGCTGGTTATATGGATATATTTCTTGGAGGTGGATATCATTTTTCTATGAATAAAAATAGAACTAACATTCAAGCTAAGTTTGGAATTGGAGCTGGTGGTGGTGGCGGTGTTGATACCAAAGGCGGATTTTTAATTTACCCAGATATATCTTTAGAGCAAAAGTTATTTGATAATTTTTATGCTACAATAAATAAAGGTTTTTTAATGAGTCCTGATGCCCATTTTCTGACTTCTACTCTAGGTTTTGGTTTGAAATATTATGTAGATAAAGAAGGAACTACTTCTGATTTTACAACTCCTGATACATTTAAATTCAAAGGAATACAAACAATTGTTAAACATGATTGGTATTTAGATGCAAGTAGAAATGGTGGTTTTGATTTAGATATGCATCAAATATCATTACAAGTTAATGTGTTCCTAAATAAATATCTTTATGCAGCTGGTCAAACTTCATTTGCCAACTTTGGAGATGCTGGTGCGTATGCGGAAGGGATTGTTGGTATGGGAGCTGAATCAAGGCGTTACTTTAAAAATACGACAAGTATTTTTGGACAAGTACTTGTAGGAGCTGCTGGTGGTGGTGGAATAAGTACTGGACAAGGATTAATTATAAAGCCTAGTCTAGGTGTTGATGTTAAACTACTTGATAACTTAAGTTTTAGAAGTGGAATTGGATATGTAAAAGCCAGAGGTGGACAATTAAGTAGTGTTTTTGCTAACTTTGGTATCAATTATAATATTTCTATGTTAACAGGTAGATAATATTAATTAGTTTTGTACTCTATATTATTGCTGAGGAATTATGCAGAAAAAAATAAACATACAAAATAAAAAAGCTCGTTTTGAATACGAGATATTAGATAAATACACCGCTGGTATTCAACTTACAGGTACAGAAATAAAATCTATCCGACAAAGTAAAGCTAGAATTACAGAGAGTTTTTGTGAATTTAATGAACGTGGTGAATTATTTGTAATCAATATGTATATTGAAGAATATGCTTTTGGAAACCATTATAATCATAACCCCAAGAGTGAACGCAGATTACTATTGAATAAACAAGAACTAAAAAAATTAGCTCGTGAGGTTGAAGCCAAAGGTAATACTGTAGTGCCACTACGCTTATTTATTAATGAAAATGGTTGGGCTAAGTTAGATATTGCATTAGCAAAAGGTAAAAAAACTCATGATAAACGAAATACTATAAAAGATCGAGATAATAAAAGAGATTTAGCTCGTTTGAAAAAGAACTATTAATCATGTTAAAAGAGAAATTAGCTAAGTACAATATTATTCTTGCTTCAGGATCTCCCAGACGCCAACAATTTTTCCGTGATTTAGATTTAAAATTTGAGATTCGTTTAAAGGAAGTAGATGAAATTTTTCCAAACCATTTAAAAGAAACTGAAATCACAGATTTTTTAGCTGATTTAAAATCTAAAGCTTTTGATGAAGAATTAAAAGATGACGATATCTTAATTACTTCAGATACTATCGTTTGGTTGCATAATAAAGCATTAGGTAAACCAAAAGATTATGATGATGCATTTCAAATGCTTAAAAGTTTATCAAATACTAATCATAAAGTAATCACTTCTGTTAGTATAAAAAGTAAAGGGTTCCAAAAAATAATTAACGATATAACTAAAGTATATTTTAAAGAATTAACTGATGAAGAAATTCAGTTTTACATTAAAAATTATGAGCCTTTTGATAAAGCTGGAGCTTATGGAATACAAGATTGGATAGGAAAAATTGGTATTGATAAAATAGAAGGTAGCTATTTTAATGTGATGGGATTACCTGTTCATAAATTATATAAAGAATTATTAATTATTTAAGTCCATTATAAGCTAAAAGTTTATTTTTGGGCAGAATTTACAACACAACAATGAAAAAATATACATTTACAGAAAAAAAGGATACACGTTCTGGTTTCGGAGATGGTTTGACTGAGTTAGGAAAAACAAATCCTAATGTTGTTGCCTTATGTGCTGATTTAACAGGTTCATTAAAAATGAATGAATTTGAAAAAAATCATCCAGATCGTTTTTTTCAAGTAGGTATTGCTGAAGCAAACATGATGGGAATAGCAGCTGGATTAACAATTGGAGGTAAAATTCCTTTTACTGGTACATTTGCTAATTTCTCTACAGGAAGAGTTTACGATCAAATTCGTCAATCTATCGCATACTCACATAAAAATGTTAAAGTATGTGCTTCTCACGCAGGTTTAACTCTAGGAGAAGACGGAGCTACACATCAAATCTTAGAAGATATTGGTTTGATGAAAATGTTACCTGGGATGACTGTTATCAATACTTGTGATTACAACCAAACAAAAGAAGCAACTATTGCTATTGCAGAACATGATGGACCAGTTTATTTACGTTTTGGAAGACCAAAAGTTCCTGTATTTATGCCTCAAGGTGAATTTAAAATAGGAAAAGCAATTAACTTAACTGAAGGAACAGATGTTACTATTGTTGCTACTGGTCATCTAGTTTGGGAATCTTTACAAGCTGCAGAGCAATTAGAAAAAGAAGGAATTTCTGCTGAAGTAATCAATATACATACTATAAAACCTCTAGATGAAGAAGCAATTCTAGCATCTGTAGCAAAAACAAAATGTATTGTTACTGCTGAAGAGCATAATAAATTAGGAGGTTTAGGAGAAAGCGTTGCGCGTTGTTTAGCTCAGAATGCTCCTACTCCACAAGAATTTGTTGCAGTTAATGATAGCTTTGGAGAGTCTGGAACACCAGATCAACTCATGAAAAAGTATAAAATTAATGATGAAGCAGTTATAGCTGCTGTTAAACAAGTAATAAAAAGAAAATAAACGAGTTTTTAACTCGTTTATTTTTTTAATGATTATCTGTTATAGATAAATTACATATCGTATTCACTAACATCTAAATGTTTTAGTATCTGAAACTGATATTCATTATTTTTATAAATCAATTTAAAAAACAAGAATTATGAAGAAAATTATTTTATCATTATGTTTTTTATTTGCAGCTGTTCATTTTTCGCAAGCTCAAATAGATTTCGGTATTAAAGCAGGTATTAACTACAATTCAGATTCTTTTAAAGAAGTAACTGATGATATTATAAATGGAAGTGCAGAGAGTAGAACTGGATTTCATGGAGGTATTTGGTTACGCTTTAAATTACCAATGGTTGGATGGTATATTAAACCTGAATTAGTGTATACTTCTCTTAAAAGTGAAGTAAATTTGAGAACTAGCCCTACAGCAACTCAAAAAGTAGGGTATGATTTCCAAAAACTTGATATCCCTGTATTAATTGGGAAAAAGTTTTTAAAGGTAGCTTATGTTAATATTGGTCCTTCTTTTCAGTATCTTATAGATGGTGATTTGGATTTTGAAGATGTTACCAATTTAAATGCTGACGGATTTACAGTTGGTATGCAGCTTGGTGCTGGAGTAGAAATTGGTAAGCTTGGTTTAGATTTACGTTGGGAAAGAGCTTTTTCTGATGTAGAATCTGAAGTTTTTTCTGCATTAGGAAG
Source organism: uncultured Tenacibaculum sp. (assembly GCA_947501615.1). Lineage (GTDB taxonomy): Bacteria > Bacteroidota > Bacteroidia > Flavobacteriales > Flavobacteriaceae > Polaribacter. The sequence goes on from CANMWK010000001.1 coordinate 576,749, forward strand.
TGCTAATTTTGATACAAGAGTAAATCAAATTATTATAGGACTTTCGTATAGATTTTAAGTCATACGATTACGATATAAAAAAGGAGAATAATCGATCGATTATTCTCCTTTTTTATATTATCAAATTTATTTTCTTACTCCTCTTTAGATTTTCTTATTTGAGGATTCAAATAATCAGGTAATGTAGGATTATCAGGATCACTAAAGTCATTCAAAGGATTTCCATCTACCATAACTGTATCTTCATTTCTAGTTAATATCAAATCACCATCATCATCAGCATCGGTATAATTTGGTTGACCATTTCCATCCGTATCATCATTCCAAGGTTTACCATCTCCATCTAAATCTTCTAAAATCGAAGGGATTCCATCTAAATCTCCATCTGTATCTACAACAATATCATTCATTTCAACATAAAACATTAGAATAGCATTGGGTCCAATACCTCCAGTACCTCTATTGGCATATGCAAGTCCAGAAGGAATAAATAAAACTCCTTTACCTCCATTTTCAAATGTAATCGGGCCATCTGTTTGAGTTACATTAGTACCCCCTTTAAAATTAGGCATACCATAAGTCCAACCATTAATAACTCCAGATCCTAATACAAACCATAAATTAGTATTGTTATCAAAATCAGATGTAGCAATTGTTTCAGTATTTAAAATTATTCTACCTGAATAGTTAACTAAAACTGAATCAACTACAGTTGGGTTCCCTTTACTAGATGTCCCTTCTTCTTTAACATAAGCATATAATTTAAAATCTATATCATTACCATTTAAAGTTTCAGTAACATTTTGAGTTTTCAAATTTGGATCTTCAGAAAGAGGTGTTTCACCATCTTGCATTGGTTTTACAGTATCATCACTTGTATCATAAAAATGATTTTTAAAAAAGACAACTAATGAATCATTATCTTTTACTGACTGTGCAGCATGATCGAAATTTGGATCAACAATAAGTCCTGTATCATTATCACCACAAGAATACACTAACATTGAAATTATACCAACTAATAGTATATATTTAATTTTCATCATTTATTTTTATTTAGGTTCGCAATTTACCATTTTTATACCTTTGTAAAAAGAAGACAAGTAAAAATTAACTTTTTATATGAGAATTGATAAGTACTTATGGTGTATTAGATTATTTAAAACAAGAAATATTGCCACAAATGCTTGTAAAAAAGGGCAAGTAAAAATTGAAGATAAAGTATGTAAGCCTTCTAGAGATATCTTTGGAGGTGAAACTATTACAGTTCGTAAAAATCAAATTAACTATAAAATAACAGTTATAGATATTCCTGCTAACAGAGTTGGAGCCAAACTGGTAGATTTATATCGAAAAGATATTACTCCAAAAGAAGAATTTGAGAAAACTGAACTTTTAAAATACGCAAAAGATTATTATCGTAAAAAAGGAACAGGTAGACCCACCAAAAAAGATCGAAGAGATATTGAAGATTATTATGATACTACAGAAGAAGATTCATAAATTTGCATTATGATTGAGACGACTAATATTATTCTAAATAACACACAAATTCATCAAAAAATTAAACGTATAGCCTATCAAATTTATGAGGTAAATTATTTAGAAGATGAAATTGTTATAGCAGGTATTGCTGAAAACGGGTATAAATTAGCAGAAAAAATTGTAGAGGAACTACATCATATTTCAAGTCTAAATATTAAACTTTGTAAGGTTTTTATTGATAAGAAAAAACCGCTAACACCTGTAAAAACAGATATAGATCCCAAAGTATATACCAATACTTCTATAGTTTTAGTTGATGATGTATTACACTCAGGCACAACACTTATTTATGCCGTAAAACACTTTTTAGAAGTTCCTTTAAAAAAGTTTAAAACTGCTGTTTTAGTCAATAGAAATCATAAAAAATACCCAATAAAAGCAGATTTTAAGGGGATTTCGTTATCAACTTCTATTAAAGAACATGTAGTTGTTGAATTTCAAAATAATGAAATTATTGCTTATTTAGAAGAATAGCTTTTATTGTTGAAACTATTTCAACTACAGTTTTATCTGATGTTGTTATTTTATGATTAGCTTGTTCATAAAAAAAGCTACGCTCAAATAAATGCTTAGCAATAAACTCATGTAATTCTTCATCATTTAAATTAGCAAGTAAAGGTCTAGAGTTTTTTTCATTCTTTAATCTTTCACTAATTGTCTGAATTGAAGTTCTTAGATAGATAGACACTACATTTTCTGATGTATTGATAACATCCATATTTCCTGCATAGCAAGGTGTACCACCACCTAGAGAAAGCACAAAATTGTCCGCTTTATTCAATAATTCTTTTAAATATTCATGTTCTTTCAATCTAAAAAAGATTTCTCCATCCTCTTCAAAAATTTTAGAAATTGATTTACCTATCTGACTTTCAATATATTCATCTAAATCGATAAAAGGAATAGCTTTTTCTTCTGCTAGTAATTTACCAACAGTACTCTTTCCGCTTCCCATATACCCTAATAGTATTATTTTCATGAAATTAATTTTATGAACTACAAATATTAAAAAAAAAAACAAAAAAATATTTTTAAAATATAAATTGTCGACGTATATTTGCACTCGCTTTTCCGAAGAAAAGTATTTGACCGGGTAGCTCAGTTGGTAGAGCATCTCCCTTTTAAGGAGAGGGTCCTGGGTTCGAGCCCCAGCCCGGTCACTAAAAGTTAAGCACATGCTTAACTTTTTCTTTTTGCGCATATGGCGGAATTGGTAGACGCGCTGCCTTGAGGGGGCAGTATTCTTATGAATGTGGAAGTTCGAATCTTCTTATGCGCACCTAAAATTTAACGTTTCTGAATCAGAAACGTTTTTTTATGGTCTATTTTTTGAAAGTTCTTTAACGTTATATAGACTATAATGAATATAAATATTCCGTATTATTGCAATATGCTAAAAAAAATACATTTACTTCTAATTATATTTACTGTTGGATTTTCTTTTGCACAAGAGCAAAAATTAAAAGGACAAGTAATTCATGCTGTAACCAAAAAACCGCTTAGTGCTTCACATGTGCTAAACTTAAATACAGTAATAGGAACTATAACTAATGAAGATGGTATTTTTGAACTCACAGCTAAAGCTAATGATACTGTTCTCGTTTCTTTTTTAGGTTTTGAATCTATTAAATTAAAAGTAACTAATGATTTATTAAAAGGTAATGAATTAGAAATTGCTTTAAATGAAAAACCTGAAGAAGTAAAAGAAATAGTTATTAAATCAACAAAATTAATAGGTGTATTAGAAGTTGATATTAAGCAAGTACCCAAAGATCGATTTACAAGAATTCATTTAAATGGATTACCACAAACCTATGAAGTTGGTAGACCCCAAAAAATTTCCTCACCTATTGCGAGACTTCTCAACCCTGTTGATTTAGTTTATAATTTATTTGGAAAAAAACCTAAACAGCTGAAAAAACTACAAAAACTTAAAAAGGAAGATGATTTACGAAAAATGTTAGCGGGTAAGTTTGATAGAGAAGTAATGATGGAATATTTAGAAATGGATAAACAACAGCTTGCTAAATTATTAGTTGATTGCGATTATTCTGAATATTTCATCAAAAAAGCAAGTGATCTTCAACTTATTGAAGCAGTATTAAACTGTTACGAAAACTATAAAGCCATTAAAAAAGGAAAAATAGAAAGAGATCGAATTCCTAGAAAAAATTAAGTATTGTTAATAAATGATTAAAAACTCGTAATATTTTACGAGTTTTTTTATTCGTGTTTCTCTACAAAAAAGTAATTTTGTCATTTCATAACAACACAAACGAATATTATAATGATTCATTTCTTTGGAAACACAAACAGTAAAGTTTTTGCTGTTCAAACAACAGAAGAATTAACATCTGAAACGATATCTAAACTAACTTGGTTATTTGGTAATCAACCTAAAATAAATGCGGCGTCTATCGACGCCTTTTTTGTTGGTCCAAGAGCAGCAATGATAACTCCTTGGAGTACTAATGCTGTTGAGATTACTCAAAATATGGGAATTGAAGGGATTTTAAGAATTGAAGAATTTGATGCTGTAGCGAAAGATTTTTCTGAATTTGATCCTATGATTTCTCAAAAATTTGAAAAATTAGATCAAGAAACCTACACTATAAATATTACACCTGAACCTATCGTAGCAATAGATGATATTGCAGCTTATAATGAGCAAGAAGGTTTAGCGTTAAGTAATGACGAAGTTGCATATTTGAATGAGGTTTCTGAAAGAATTGGAAGAAAACTTACAGATTCTGAAGTTTTTGGTTTTTCTCAAGTAAACTCAGAACACTGTAGACATAAAATCTTTAACGGTACATTTGTTATTGATGGCGAAGAACAACCTACTTCCCTATTCAAATTAATTAAAGAAACTTCGAAACAAAATCCGAATGATATTGTTTCAGCGTATAAAGATAACGTTGCTTTTATTAAAGGTCCTAAAGTAGAACAATTTGCTCCTAAGACTGCTGATAAACCTGACTATTACGAAACTAAAGATTTTGAATCTGTCATTTCATTAAAAGCAGAAACTCACAACTTCCCTACTACTGTAGAGCCTTTTAACGGAGCTGCTACTGGTTCTGGTGGAGAAATTAGAGATCGTTTAGCAGGAGGAAAAGGTTCTATACCTTTAGCTGGTACAGCTGTTTATATGACTTCTTACTCTCGTTTAGAAGAAAATCGTCCGTGGGAAAAAGCTATGGATGAGCGTAAATGGTTATACCAAACACCAATTGACATTTTAATTAAAGCTTCTAATGGAGCTTCTGATTTTGGAAATAAATTCGGTCAGCCATTAATTTGTGGATCTGTTTTAACTTTCGAACACGAAGAAGATACTTCGACTTCGTTCGGTACAGGTGCTAGAAAATTAGGTTTTGATAAAGTGATTATGCAAGCCGGTGGAATTGGATACGGTAAAGCTGATCAAGCAATAAAAGATACACCTAAAGAAGGTGATAAAATCGTTATTCTAGGTGGAGAAAATTATAGAATTGGTATGGGAGGAGCTGCGGTTTCTTCAGCAGATACTGGTGAGTTTTCTTCAGGTATTGAGTTAAATGCAGTGCAACGATCAAATCCAGAAATGCAAAAGCGTGCTGCTAATGCGGTAAGAGGAATGGTTGAAAGTGAAGAAAACTTTATTGTTTCCATCCATGATCATGGAGCTGGTGGACACTTAAACTGTTTGTCTGAACTTGTGGAAGATACTGGTGGAAAAATCGATTTAGATAAATTACCTGTTGGTGATCCTACTTTATCTGATAAAGAAATTATAGGAAATGAATCTCAAGAAAGAATGGGATTAGTAATTCCTGAGGATAAAGCTGATGTGTTAAATCGAATCGCAGAAAGAGAGCGATCTCCAATGTATACTGTTGGTGATGTAACTAACGATCATAGATTTACATTTACATCTAAAACTAAAGGTAATACTCCTATGGATTTAGATTTATCTGATATGTTTGGAAGTTCTCCTAAAACAATTATGAAGGATAAAACTATCAATCGTAATTACGAAGAAGTAACGTATAACAGTGAGAAATTTGAAGAATATTTACACCAAGTTTTACAATTAGAAGCTGTAGCTTGTAAAGATTGGTTAACCAATAAAGTAGATCGTTGTGTTGGTGGTAAAGTGGCAAAACAACAATGTGTTGGACAATTACAAATTCCTTTAAATAATGTTGGTGTTATGGCACTAGACTTTAAAGGTAAAGAAGGTATAGCTACTTCTATTGGCCACTCTCCTATTTCTGGTTTAATTGATCCTAAAGCTGGTAGTTTGAATTCGATTGCTGAAGCTTTAACAAATATCATTTGGGCACCTCTAAAAGATAACTTACAATCAGTTTCTTTATCTGCAAACTGGATGTGGCCTTGTAAAAATGAAGGTGAAGATGCTAGATTATATAAGGCTGTGAAAGCAATTTCTGAATTCTCTATTGATTTAGGTATAAATGTTCCTACGGGTAAAGATTCTTTATCTATGAAACAAAAGTATGCAAATGAAGAAGTCATCTCTCCTGGAACGGTAGTTATTTCAGCAGCAGCTAATTGTAATGATATAACTAAAGTAGTAGAACCTGTTTTTCAACAAAATAAAGGAGCTATTTATTATATTAACTTATCTCAAGATAGTTTTAAATTGGGTGGAAGTTCTTTCAGTCAAATAGTCAATAAAATTGGTAACGAGGTTCCATCTATAAAAGATGCTGCTTTTTTCAAAAATACTTTTAATACTATACAGGAATTAATTAAGCAAGAGAAAATTGTTGCTGGACACGATGTAGCATCAGGTGGTTTAATAACTACTCTTTTAGAAATGTGTTTTGCAAATACTAATACTGGAGCCAATATAGATCTATCTAGTTTAAATGAAAATGACTCTTTATGTTTATTATTTTCTGAAAACTCAGGAATTGTAATTCAAGCTAACGATACTTCAATTGAAGAAATCTTAAAAGCTAATGCAGTAGAATTCTTTAAAATTGGTACTGTAACTGAATCTGATAGAATTAATATTAAAAATAATACAGACTTATTTTCATTATCTATCAGTGAATTAAGAGATACTTGGTATAAAACTTCGTATTTATTAGATCAGAAACAAACAGCAAACAACTTAGCTGAAGATCGTTACCAAAACTATAAAAATCAACCTTTAACATATAATTTCCCAAGTAATTTCACTGGTAAATTACCTCAAATAGACACGAATACTCCTAAGCCTAAAGCGGCAATTATTAGAGAAAAAGGATCTAATTCCGAACGAGAAATGGCTAATGCCATGTATTTAGCTGGTTTTGATGTTAAAGATGTTCATATGACAGATTTAATTTCAGGTAGAGAAACTTTAGAAGATATTCAATTTATTGGTGCAGTCGGAGGTTTCTCTAATTCGGATGTTTTAGGTTCTGCTAAAGGTTGGGCAGGTGCTTTCTTATACAATGAAAAAGCTAATAAAGCATTAAAAAACTTCTTTGAAAGAGAGGATACATTATCTGTAGGAATTTGTAATGGGTGCCAATTGTGGATGGAGTTAGAATTAATGAATCCAGAACACGATGTTCATGGTAAAATGATTCATAATGATTCTAATAAGCATGAGAGTTCTTTTACTTCTGTTAAAATAGGAGAAAATAATTCCATAATGTTATCTAGTTTAGCTGGAAGCACCTTAGGCGTTTGGATTTCTCACGGTGAAGGTAAATTTAGTTTACCCAAAAGCGAGAGTGAATACAATATCGTAGCTAAATATGCTTATCAAGAATATCCGCATAATCCTAATGGTTCAGATTATAATGTGGCTATGTTAACCGATAAGACCGGAAGACACTTAGTTACAATGCCTCATATTGAACGTTCTACATTTCAATGGAACTGGCCATATTATCCTGAAAATAGAAAAGACGAAGTTTCTCCTTGGTTAGAAGCATTTGTTAATGCTAAAGAATGGATAGATAAAAAGAACAATAATTAGTTTAATAATTTAATATAATAAATGAAGAGACACTTACTACGGTGTCTCTTTTTTTTACAATTGTAAATCAATAATCAGTTTACTTATGTAAATTCATGCAATTCACAATCTTTTTACAATTGTAAATTTACTAGTATACATTTCAAACGATTGTCTGTCGTATATCTTTATAACCATTATTATACTTTGTGCCTTCTATATATATCTTAAAATCTATACTATAAAAACTTACTATTATAGATTTAGAGCTAAAAAGCTTCATAATCAAGTAATTTTTGATGATTAAATAAAGAAAAATAGTACTGAGAATAAGAATATTCACTTAGAAACAGTTCTAAGTACACACTTTTAGTTTCGAAAGCTACTTTCAATTAATCTTAAAAGCACTCAAACAGACGTTTTAGCAGAATTTAAACAACTTATACTTTATTATTATTTTAAGGTTTATAAAGAGATTATAAAAGTCTATATAGTTTATAAGATTAATTATTCAATAGTATAACATTGTAAACTATTGAGTTTAAACATAATGGTAAGAGATCAACTTAGTTGGAATCAAGATAATATTTAATTACATAGCTGTTTACAAGTGTGTTTTTTTGAATGTTCTTATAACTTTTAAGACAATAGATAAAAATTATTATACAGAATTAAAAACCTGATAAACAATAAGTTACGTTTAGTTACTTAAAGTGTTAAACCATTAAAAAACAGTGTTTTTCTATAATAGAAACAACATTGTTTGGTTATTTGAAAATATTTACTATATTTACACTTGTGAACATTTAATTTAAGTTTACATTTGTGAAATGATAGATCGTTTAAAGTTTATTTTAGATCATTATAATCTAACGTCAACAAATTTTGCTGAGAAAATTGATGTACCTAAATCTAGTATTTCTCATCTACTCTCAGGTAGAAATAAACCTAGTTTGGATTTTATTATGAAAGTTGATAAAGCTTTTGAAGATGTCGACCTAGATTGGTTATTGTATGGTAAAGGTAGTTTTCCAAAAAGCGAACAGGAATACACTAATTCTTTATTCAAACAAGAACTAAACGAAAATAAAAATATTGATACTGTACTATCAAATAATTTTGACTACTCAGAAAAAAACATTAATTTATCTGATGCTAGCTCAAAGTTATTGACTAAAGTCATCTTACTATATAACGATGGCTCTTTCGAAGTATTTGACAAGTAATGGATCAATCCCAAAAGTTGTGGGTGAATTAATAAAGATTGTCGATTTTTGTTTAAAAAACAGATTACTTGGAATTATCA
>CANMWK010000002.1 GCA_947501615.1 uncultured Tenacibaculum sp.
ACCATCAACCATCAACCATCAACCATCAACCATCAACCATCAACCATCAACCATCAACCATCAACCATCAACTAAAATAAGCTTTGTTGTTTTGTGCCACTTTCATGTTCTAAAAGCCATTTTTTTCGCCAAACACCGCCAGCATAACCAGTTAAAGAGCCGTTTGAACCAATAATTCTGTGACAAGGGATGATTATAGAAATTGGATTTTTCCCATTAGCAGAAGCAACAGCACGTATTGCTTTAATATCTCCTAATGCTTTCGATTGTTCTAAATAACTTCGTGTTTTTCCAAAAGTAACTTTTAAGAGTTCATTCCAAACTTTTCCTTGAAATTTCGTTCCTTTAGGCGCTAAAGTCAACTCAAATTCTTTACGATTTCCAGAGAAATATTCCTCTAGTTGTTGAATACAGTTTTTAATTTCTTTTGATGAAATATTTTCTGAGGTAGTATGTTTATCTTCAGTAAAATAAATAGAGTGGATTGATTTTTCATCTCCAGTTATTTCTAGAGTTCCAATAGGTGATTGGTAGTGTATTGTTTCTAAAATCAATTGTACTTTTTTAAAATTTTAACAATAAAGATAAAGCTATATTTCTTTTTTGAAGATGAGTCGATTATTTAATTCCTTTACTTTAAAATAAAAAACAGTTTTATTGTATTTAGCGGGAACATATTTATTGTTTTCTTCTTTAACTTCACTTACATCTTTTGTGATTATTTTTATCTTGTTTTTAGATAAAACATCATACTTAATAATTGTTGGGAACTCAGGAATTCCCATACTTGGTTCATTACCACAACGAGGAAGGTTTTCGTAGCAGTACATTTCATTATTTTTTTTTAAGAAGCCTAAGATATACTCAAAACCATCAAAATAATTTGGTGAATCTTCTAGCTTTATTGGGGTTAAAACATACTTCTCTCCATGGAATGGAGGTACTCCATTCTGTTTTTTGAAGTCGTGAAATCAAATCTTTTTTACTCTTTAGTTGTCCATAAGAGAAAAATTGAAATGATATCATAAGTAAAAAGATTGTTACTAGACTTTTGCTCATAACTATTGTGTGGTATTGTTATATATAAAGTTAGTTCTAAATACATACAAATTAAGTAATAAAAGTATATTTGCTGTATTTGAATCTATTTACGTAAGAAAGCTTAAATTCCAAAAACCATTGTAGAGTTCTTTGTCGTGATTTCAGAAATTTCTTGATACGATTTTCCATAAATGTCAACTAATTTACCAACAACCTGAGTGATATAACTACTTTCGTTTCTCTTTCCTCTATACGGAGTAGGAGCTAAGTAAGGTGAATCGGTTTCTAAAACGATATGTTGAATATCTATTTCATTTAAGAACTTGTCAATTTTCCCATTTTTAAAAGTTGCTACACCACCAATTCCTAATTTCATGTTGTAAGAAATTGCTCGTTGCGCTTGTTCAAAAGTTCCCGTAAAACAGTGGAAAATACCATGTAAATCGTCTCCTTTTTCGTCTTCTAAAATTTCGAAGATTTCATCAAAAGCTTCTCTACAGTGAATTACAATTGGAAGTTGTTTTTCTTTTGCCCATTGTATTTGAGTTTTAAAAGCTTCTTGTTGTTGCGTTAAAAAGGTTTTGTCCCAATACAAGTCAATTCCTATTTCTCCAATACCATAAAAATCACGTTTGTCAATCCACTCTCTTACGTGAGCCAACTCCTCTTTATAGTTTTCCTTTACAGAAGTTGGATGCAATCCCATCATTAAGAAAACATCATTTGGATAATTTTTTTCTAGTTCAAACATGCTTTCTGTGTGTGAACTATCAATTGCAGGAATAAAAAAACGAGAAACACCAGCATCTTTTGCTCTTGTAATCATTTCATCTCTATCATCATTAAATTGGGCTGCATATAAGTGGGTATGTGTATCTGTAATCATTTTATTTCGAAAAGTTATAAAGTTCCAAAGCAACTGAGTTTATTGTGGTTTTGATATGTTCGATAGGAAATAATCTTTACAAGATCTCACTTTGCTTTAGCTTTTAATCATGTATTTTTGTATTTACGAATGCAAAAGTACGAGAAATGGCAAGTTTGAAAAAAGTATTACGAAAAAAGAAATACGTTCGAATAAAGTTGAAAAAAATGAAAACAAATCACCTTGAGTTAAAAGCTGAAATTAATGGCGTAAAAGGTATTTTTATTTTAGATACTGGTGCTTCAAACTCTTGTGTTGGTTTACACTTATCCGATCAATTTAAATTAGTTTCTGAGGTTAGCGAAGTGAAAGCTGCTGGTGCTGGAGCTACCGATATGGAAACATATAAATCGGTTAATAATCGATTACGAGTAGGAGATTGGAAATTGAAAAATTGTGATTTAGTTCTTTTTGATTTACAACACGTGAATGCTGCATTAACCATGCATAATGCCAAAGAAGTACATGGAATAATTGGTGCTGATGTTTTAGAAAAAGGGAAAGCTTTTATCGATTATGATAAGAAGGTATTATACTTAAGAAAAATTAAAAAGAAAAAGCAACGAAATTTATCGTTGCCTTTTTAGAGTTTTATTCTTCGTATTTCGGAAACTGTTTGATTGTCTACATTGAGCTGCCTGCTGGGTAATCAATTAAATAATTAAGATCTTCTAAATCTTGAAGACTAAAATCAAAACGTTTTAGAACTTCATAATTATTTCTGATTTCATTCCAAGAATATTTATTCAAACTGTCAGAATGAATCACAAAAATAGATAGCGTATCAGAAGGTACACTTATTCTAAATATGCTTTCCCAACTAGCACTGCCTCCTGCTATATCTTTAGTTTCTTTTGATAGTATTTGCTGACTTATTCGTTCACTAAAATTACTAATTATAGTATCAGGATAAATAGAAACAAAATTTTCGTTATCATTTATATATAAGTGTATAGAATGATTCGAATTGTTTTTTACGCTTAACGGATAAGAATAATCCATGGCAATTTGTTCGCATCCAATAAGAATTATAAATATGATAACTAAGTATCTCATTTTATATTTAGAGTCAAACTAGATATTAAATACATAGTTTTTCTAACTCAATACTTCTTTAATACGCTTTACAGCTTCACGTAATTGTAATTCTGAAGCAGCATAAGACATACGAATACAGTTTGGTGCACCAAAAGCATCACCCGTTACTGTAGCTACATTAGCTTCTTCTAATAATAACATAGAGAAGTCTGAAGCATTGTTAATCTCTTTACCTTGTATTGTTTTTCCGAAGAAAGCAGAAATATCTGGAAAGATATAGAAAGCTCCTTCAGGAACGTTTAATTTAAAACCTTCGATTTTTTCTAATAAACCAAGAACAATATCCCTTCTCGATTTAAATTCATCTACCATGTATTGAACAGCACTAGGATCAGCAGAAACAGCAGTAATCGCAGCTCTTTGTGCAATACAATTCGTTCCAGAAGTAATCTGCCCTTGCATTTTCGTACAAGCTTTAGCGATCCAAGCAGGTGCTCCGATATAACCAATCCTCCAACCTGTCATAGCAAAAGCTTTTGCTAATCCGTTTACAGTAATTGTTCTTTCGTACATGCTTTCTATAGCAGCAAAACTGAAAGGCTTTGTACCGTAGTTTATGTGCTCGTAAATTTCATCAGACATCACGAAAATTTCTGGATACTTTTCCAATACTTTAGCTAAAGCTAAATACTCTTCTTTAGTATAAATCGTACCACTCGGATTGTTTGGTGAGTTGAATAAAATTAATTTCGTTTTTGGTGTAATCGCAGCTTCTAATTGCTCTGGAGTAATTTTAAAGTTTGTTTCGATAGTTGAAGGAATTTCAACAGAAACAGCTTCACATAATGTTGCAATTGCCGAGTAACTTACCCAGTACGGGCAAGGTAATAAAACTTCATCTCCAGGATTTAACAATACTTGCATTACATTTGCTATAGATTGTTTTGCACCTGTAGAAACTACAATTTGATTTGGAGCATAATCTAAATCATTATCGCGTTTGAATTTCTTGCAAATAGCTTCTTTTAATTCACCATACCCATCTACTGGTGTGTATGAATTATAATTTTGATGTACTGCTTCAATTGCAGCTTCTTTAATAAAGTCAGGTGTGTTAAAATCTGGCTCTCCTAAACTTAAGCTGATAATATCTTTTCCTTGACCTTTTAATTCTCTGGCTTTAGCAGCCATGGCTAATGTTTGCGATACAGGTAAACTGTTAATTCTGTTCGATAATGCTTCTGACATTGTTTTAGTTGATTATGCTAGTTGCGGTTTTTTTCCTAGTTCGGCAATATGTCTTAAGTGTTCTAATATTGCTCTTCGTGTTGTTTTATATTCGTGATAAGGTAAATTAAATTCCTTAGCAGTCTCTTTTACTATTTTGGCTATCTTTTTATAGTGGATGTGTGAAATATGTGGAAAAATATGATGTTCCACTTGATGATTTAAACCACCTGTATAAAAATTGATAAACCAATTTTTAGGTGCAAAATTTGCCGTAGTGTGTAATTGATGAATAGCCCACGTATTTTTCATATTACCATTTTCATCTGGTATCGGCGTTTCAGTTGTAGGTACAATGTGTGCTAACTGGAACACAAAACTTAAAATGATTCCAGCAGTATAATGCATTACAAAAAAACCAATTAAAACTTTCCACCAAGGGATGTCTAAAACCAATAAAGGAAGGACTAACCACATTGCATAATAAATAATTTTAGTTATGATTAATTTTGTCCATTCCACTTTTGGATTTGGGAATTTTCCATACGATAGTTTTCTTTTTAAGTAACTATGCATTTGTTTAAAATCTGTAGTAATTGCCCAGTTTATAGTCAATAAACCATATAATATTGGCGAATAATATTTTTGAAACCTATGAAAAGGTCTCCATTGTGTATGTTTTGAGAAACGGATAATTCTACCAGCATCCATATCTTCATCATGTTCATGAATATTAGTATAGGTATGATGTAAAACATTATGTTGTACTTTCCAATTGTATACATTTCCAGCTAAAATGTACATGCTACTTCCCATAAGATTGTTTACCCATTTCTTACTAGAAAAAGATTCGTGATTGCTATCGTGCATAACATTCATGCCAACACCTGCCATACCAATACCAATAACAATAGTGAGTAAAAATCGAAGCCAGTTAGGCATATCGACAGTCAGTATAACGGCAAAAGGAGCAAGGAATAGTGTAAACATTACAATTGCTTTTAGGTACAACTTCCAATTTCCTGTTCTTTTAATATTATTTTCTTTAAAGTAATTATTAACTCTTTTGTTTAGAGTTCTAAAAAACTTTGCTTTATCTATTCGTGAAAATTTAATCGAATTCATGTTTTGATTTAATGCGGTAAAAATAAGTGTTTTTCGCTGATGTTTATCTGATAACGAAAGTTTTTAACGATAATTATTGATTTGTAAAAATCTTAACTATATATAACAATTGTTATTACTTTTGTCTTGCAAATATAATAGCATGGATATCATTTTAAAATACTTTCCTAGTTTAACTGAAAATCAGTTACGTCAATTTACACTTTTACAAAGATTATATGAAGATTGGAACTTGAAAATTAATGTAGTTTCGAGAAAAGATATTGACGAATTGTACTTACGTCATGTCTTACATTCATTAGGAATAGCGAAAGTGATGAGTTTTGAACCAGGTACAAAAGTAATGGATGTTGGTACTGGGGGAGGATTTCCTGGTGTGCCCTTGGCTATTTTATTTCCTGAAACTAATTTTCATTTAGTAGATTCTATTGGGAAAAAAATTAAGGTAGTAAATGAAGTTGTTGAAGGTTTAGGATTAGAAAATGTAAAAACTACACACGGAAGAGTAGAAGAGGTAGATGAAACCTACGATTTTATAATAAGTAGGGCAGTAGCACAAATGGAAACTTTTCATAGGTGGGTGAAAAATAAAGTTCAAAAGAAGCAAAATCACGAATTAAAAAATGGAATCTTGTATTTAAAAGGAGGGGATTTAACAGAAGAGTTAGCAAAGTTTCCTAAAGCAACTATTTACGATTTACCTAATTACTTTGATGAAGACTTTTTTGAAACTAAAAAAGTAGTGCATTTACCAATTAAATTTAAAGGTTAATTTCGTCTCATTAAAGTTAAGTGAGTGATATTCTTTAATACATAGTTCAGGTTTAACCTTGTACTATATGATTTGTAGTCTCTTTAATATTTCAGATTTATACGTTCTACCTACAGGAATACTAAGGTTGTTGTATTTTAAATCGACGCTTTGATCGCTTTCAGAAAAAGATTTGATATAATTCCAATTGATTAAAAAAGAACGATGGGTTTGTATAAAACGATCATTATTCAAAGTTTTAAGTAACCCAGATATTGAGTTTCTCACAGAAAACTTTCGTTCATCTAATGTGATAATAGAGCAATAGTTTTTAGAGTCTGTATGAGCATATAAAATAGAGTCTATTCCTATTTTAAATAATTTATTACCATGTCGTGCAAAAAAATCTTTATTAGTCAGAGTAGTACTGTTATGAGCTTCATTCTGTTCTTTTGATAAAATTAAAGCTGCTTTTAAATCTGTTTCTTTAATAGGTTTGGTAAGGTAGGCTATAGGGTTTGTTTTAGATGCTTCAAGAATTGTTTCCTCATCATAAGCTGATGTTGTAAATATGATAGGTAACTTGTAAAATTTCTTTACTTTTTTGGCAAGTAATATTCCTGCTTTTCGAGTATTTAAATGAATGTCTATGAGTATAATATCAGGTTTAAGAAGTTCTATTTCATCTAAAGCTTTTATAGGGTCGTCAGTAGAGCCAACACAATCATAATTTAAATTTTCTAAAGAAATTTTAATATCTTCTAATTGAAATATTTCGTCTTCAACAATATAAGTGTTCATAGTATGTAAATAGAGGTTAGGTGTATTAAGGCTTATCAAAAAGAGCAATAGTAATTTCATCATAAAAATAGAATACTCTATTCCAAGAAATAATTATTGAACTTTTGTAAACTTTTTAAATTTACAAAAAACTTTAAAATAAGTTAAAAAAGATATTAGTTTAAAAGAAGTAGTGTTGTAAAGATATCTGAAACAAAAGTTACACCAGTTGAACTTATGTCAGTCTTAGGAATAGTTAAAAGTATGCTCTCTAGTGTTTTTCACTTTCAGTTTCTAAAAATAGTTGTCGGATGATATTTGCAATCACACTTTAGCTGTTAGCTTTTTGTATAGATTTTTTAAGTTTTGCACATTTATCCTAGAGCCAAGAGCAAAAAAATAAATAAAAAATCATTTAGACTTTTCTATCAATATATCGATTTAAAAAGTCTAAATGAATGCTTTTAAAAAATTACAATTTTAGAATTTTATGATTTTCAGTGGTCTCACCATTTTCTACCTGTAAAAAATAAATACCTGAAGCTAAATTTGGAACATCTATTGAAACAATATTGTTGATGCTTTCTTTACTTCCATTAGCAACTAACTTACCTTTATAGTTGAAAATTTTATAGTTTACTCCTGATATGCCTTCTTGTAATGTGTTTAAATTTAGCTTATCTGTAAAAGGGTTAGGGTATACAAACCATTTTTTTTGTTGATTATTTTCTTCAGGAGTATTTATCTGAGCGACACATCCTGTGACTATCGAATGAGTGTCTTTAATTAATTCGGGTATTTTTTGATTAATAAAACTATTATTGTTGCTATGATTAAAGAATGTATTGTCTATTACGGTATCAGGAGCACCTAAATAATCTTGTAACAATGTAGCTATGGTTTGTCTATAGTCAAATTGAATAGTTTCTATTTGATAGTTATTATCCTGAGTAGCCTCAGATAAGTCTACATTAATTCCAGACACGCCTCCATTAACGGGTTTTCCAAAAATAAACATAGGAGCAATTTCACCATGGTCAGTTCCTAAATTTCCATTTTCTTTAGCTTTTCTACCAAATTCAGAATATGTTAAACCGACAATATCATCACCTAATGATTGATCATTTACATCTTTAACGAAAGCTTTTATTGCTGTAGATACTTCGGTTAACAATTCGTGATGTTTACCTTTAATATCACCATTCGTTTCTATTTGGCTATTGTGAGTATCGAACCCACCAATACTTACTAAATATACTTTAGATTTTAATCCACCGCTAATTAAACGGGCAACAGTTTTTAACTGATTAGATAAATCATTGTCTTCGTATGTGCTCGTTACCGAATTTTTCCCCTTGTCAAAAGCTTCTGAAATTGCTTTAGAATATCTGTTAGATGTTTTATTTATATCAATAATATAGTTTAATTCTGTTCCAAAATCAGAGTTCGGAATTGTACTTGGGGCATCACCTCCTAAACTACTAATTTCTGTGAAGAAACCAGCAGGATCTTGTCCAGTAATATTAATTGAAAGTCCATGTTCTTCTGCTCCGTGAAAACCTAATTCAGTTTTAGAAGATCCCATTTGTACGCCTAACGGATACGTTTCTTCAACTTCTTCGGGATAAAATTTTTCCATAAATCTACCAACCCAACCAGAAGTCGTTCCATTGTTCCAGCTATTTCCATCGTTTCCTGTTGAATAGATGTCTTTAGAAGCAAAATGACTTTTATTTTGGGATGGATATCCAACAGATTGTAAAATTCGGAGTTCTCCAGCATCGTATAATGATTTAAACCCTGTAAGAGCTGGATGTAAACCTAATTGTTGATTATCAGCTAATGAAGAATCTAAGGTAATAAAACCATTGGCGCCTGAGTTTGGTATTTTTATTGTTGGTCTTAAATTGGCATATTGGTCATATACATTAATAGGTACGGTGGTATTTAAGCCATCGTTTCCTCCTACTAAGTTTACGAGTACTAGTTTTCTATTTGAAATATCACCACAATCTATAGGTAAATCAACTGTTTTTAATAATGCATTAATTTCAAAAGGCATCAATCCTAATGCAGAGGTAGCTGTGGCTAGTTTTATGAAATTTCTTCTTTTCATGATGTAAGTTTTAGGGGATATAGTATTACATTAATTGGAATTCTGGAGCATTAATCATTTGTATAATTAAAGCATGTAATCTAGTTTTTACAATAGTATCATCACCAGAGCCTGTGTATTGTAACCAAGCGTTCGTCCAATAATAATCTGGAAATCCTTCAAGTAAATTTTGAGCAAAGTATAATACGCGTTCTTCACTAATTTCTTCAGGATATAAAAAACTGGCTATTTCAGTAATTAATTCCTTAGCAAGTGAAGGATTAGTAATATTATTTTCAATAAAACTTACAATATTTATTTCAGTTCTAATATTGTTATTAAATCTGATTTTATTTCGTCCTGTTAAAAGACTTTCTATAAGCTTATATCTAGCTAAAACGGTGTTAGATGAAAACCAATGCCTATCAAAATCTGGACTTTGATAGTGCGCTGGGTAACCTGCAACCGAATCAGGAGACCAAAGAACCATACCACCGGCAGCTAAATAAATATTATGTACGAAATTGAAGAAATGATAAAAATCTTCTACTTCAGTAACGGGGTCTGGTATTTCCATTTTGAAAAATGAAATCACTTCATTAAGTAATTGAAGTGGGCTTTTAATAATACTACCAATAATATTGTCATTATCAACAGCATCATCAAGGTCATAAAAGTGTTTTGATGTTAAAAGCTTTTTTAGAATAGGTAAAATTTCATAATCATTATCCTTTAATTCTATCGCTAAAGGTTTAATTACATTTTCTTCTATGGTTTCACTCCATTCACTTTTTACAAAATAGCGATACAATTTTCTAATGAATGAAATGGCAGTAGCCTCTTTTGCAAATACCATTTCAACAAAATCACTAAGCTCATCAACAATACCAATTTCAGTATCTCTACCAATAATTACTGTATCATCAAAAGCATGACTGAATGTTTTATCTTTCTCATCATGTCTGTTTTTATCTATTCTACCAATAGGTAAACTCGTTTCAGGATCTAGTAAACTTCTGTCTGTTTGTGTTTTTATTCCTGAAAAAATTTTAGCGGCTTGTTGTACATCTAATTCTGTATAATTCGTATAATCTCCACTACCGATTTGTTCAGCTTTTAAAATGGTAAAAAGCTCTAAGAACTCGCGTGCGTAATTTTCATTAGGATTATTAGCATTATTTTGAGTATTGTCTAAATAATCTAACATAGCATTATCAAAAGTTATTTTTTTTGATAAAGTTTTTAGATTGCCTAAGGCATACTTTTCTAATAGCCGTAAATGATCAAAAAAATGAGTGGACAAACCTGCTCCTCCATCTTTAGAAACTGTAAACGACGTATGTAAAAAGAATGTCATTTTTTGTAATAAAGAATTTTGAAGCATTCCATTATACCACCACCAAGATGTTATAACCCTTCTCTTTCTAAAATGCCCATCAAATGTGTTAGGATGTTCAGTAGAGGAAGTCCAGTTACCATCAGGAGCTCCTTCTGGTCTTGGATCATAAGGTTCAGTCCAAGTGTTATTTTGGGTAATAATTAGTTGATTGAATGCTTCTTCGGGTGTTAAGGAAGCAAACTGAAGCAACGTTTCTTTAGTATAATTGAAAGACGTTCTACGCAACAAATGCTTAGCCTTACGCAAGCCTAACGGCTCAGTGTATTGATCAAGATGATTCATGTGTTGGGGATTAGTTGTTGATTTGCAATGTGTTATATTGCTTAATCTCCTTTAAAATTAAAAATATTTTTGATATTAACGAAAAAAGACCGAAAATATTTTCGGTCTTTTTTAATTTTATTGACATTTCTACTAAAATAATGCCTTTCATATTTGAATTAGTTAGGTTTTATCCTAAAAATGGATATCTATAATCCAATGGAGAAACAAACGTTTCTTTGATTAATCTTGGAGAAACCCAACGTAATAAATTTTGTGCAGAACCAGCTTTATCATTTGTTCCAGAAGCTCTAGCGCCACCAAAAGGTTGTTGACCAACAACAGCACCTGTTGGTTTATCATTAATATAGAAATTACCAGCACAATTTTCTAATGCTTTTGTAGCTTCAGCAATAGCATATCTATCTGTAGAGAAGATAGCTCCTGTTAAAGCGTATTCAGAAGTTTCATCTACTAATTTTAAAGTTTTCGCCCAATCTGCATCTTCATAAATATAAATAGTAACTACAGGACCAAATAATTCAGTTTCCATAGTTGTATACTTAGGGTTCGTTGTTAAAATTACAGTTGGTTCAATAAAATAACCTTTCGATTTATCATAATTTCCACCAGCAATAATTTCTGCATCAGCATCATTTTTAGCAGCATCAATATACTTTGCTAACTTGTCAAAAGAACCTTCATGGATTACAGCAGTAATGAAGTTACCCATATTTTCAGGAGATCCCATTTTAAATGAAGCAATATCCTCTTTAACAAATTCTAAAACATCATTAGCTATAGATTTTGGTAAATATACTCTTGATGCAGCAGAACATTTCTGTCCTTGGAATTCAAAAGCTCCACGAGAAATTCCTGTTGCTACTTGCTTAGGGTTTGCAGAAGGGTGTGCAACGATAAAATCTTTACCACCAGTTTCACCTACAATTTTTGGATATGTTTTGTAAGTATGTATATTTTCTCCTATTTTCTTCCATAATTCTTTGAAAACAAAAGTAGATCCTGTAAAGTGTAAACCAGCAAAATCTGGAGATGATAATACAACCTCAGTAATTTCTACTGGATCACCATAAATAACGTTGATTACTCCGTCTGGTACTCCAGCTTCTTTAAACACATCTACAATTACTTTTGCAGAAAAAATTTGGCTATCAGAAGGTTTCCATACTACGGTATTTCCCATCATTGCTGCAGAAGCTGGTAAATTAGCAGCGATAGCAGTAAAATTAAATGGAGTAATAGCATAAACAAATCCTTCTAAAGGTCTATATTCTACACGATTCCAGATTCCATCATCAGAATTTGGTTGCTCATTGTAAATATCACACATGTATTCTACGTTAAAACGTAAGAAATCAATTAACTCACATGCAGCGTCAATTTCTGCTTGGTGAATAGTTTTAGATTGAGCAATCATTGTTGCAGCATTAATCTTTGCACGGTATGGTCCAGCGATTAATTCTGCAGCACGTAAAAAGATTGCAGCTCTTTGTTCCCATGGCATTTGAGCCCATTCTGTACGAGCTTCTAAAGCTGTATCGATAGCTTTTTGCGCATGAGTTTTATCTCCTACATGATATTGTCCAACTACATGTTGGTGATCATGTGGAGGTGTCATGTTTTTTGTATTTCCTGTTCTGATTTCTTCACTTCCAATATACATTGGCACATCAACAGATTCGTTAAAGTACGTTTTATATTGAGCAGCAACGCTTTCTCTTTCTGGAGAACCAGGTGCATAAGCTTTCACAGGTTCATTTACAGCTATAGGTACATTGAAAAATCCTTTTCCCATGGTTGTTTGTGTATTGAATTTATATATGATAATTTTGGTGTAACAAAGTTACAATTTTTAGATCTTTTTGTAATGATAGTTTTTAGAATGCTACTACAATCAAGAAATAAAAATTTTTTAAAGGAGGAATACATGTGCACAGTTACCTACTTACCATTAGGGAATAATGATTTTATATTAACTTCAAATAGAGATGAAGATCCGAAAAGAAAGACTATCAAGCCCCAAAAATACTTGGAGGAAGGTGTTGAATTATTTTATCCTAAAGATAGTTTAGCAGGTGGAACTTGGATTGGATTGAGTGACAAGAATCGATTGGTTTGTTTACTTAATGGAGGCTTTAAAAATCATATTAAAAAAACTAAGTACAGGCACAGTAGAGGTATTATTGTAAAACAATTATTAACTGCTGAAGATGCCGTAAAATATGTTGAAGATTTAGATTTAACCGATATAGAACCATTTACGATTGTTTTAGTAGATTGGAACGATGGGTTAGGGGCTTATGAATTGGTTTGGACAGGAGAAGAGAAAGCATTTAAAAAATTACCTCAAGAACCACATATTTGGTCAAGTAGTACACTTTACGATGAAACAATGAAAAGTCTTAGAAAAAAATGGTTTCTAAATTGGCTTTCTAAACATAAGAACTTTAAAGATCGTAGAATATTAAATTTTCATCAAAATGAAAATTTAGGAAATAAACAGATGTCTGTAAAGATGAGAAGGTCAACTGTTGAAACGGTTTCCACAACCTTAATATCTAAAATAAAAAATAAGATTTCATTGAATTATTTTGATTATACTTTAGAAAATCTTTCGATATAGTCTTTTTTTTCTATAACTTCATGTACAGAGGTGCCTTAAAATTCACTGGAAATAATATAGATTTTGTAAATCCTGATGCTTTGTCTGTAGAAGGAATTAAAGAAATGATGTTAAAGAATATTTTAAAGAGTTTAATTATGATTCAAATTTATCTCAACATAAATATATGGGAGATTATGTTGAAGCTATGGCTTATTCTTTAGCTGCTTATGATCATCACAAGCAAAATAAAGAATATTATGAAGCAATTTGTTGGAGTGGTTTGGAGTCTACTGATGCTTACAAAAGTTTTAGTACGTCAAAAAAAGATAAGATTCAGAAAATTATAAAAAATGAAAGGTATGCAAAGAAAGATGCAAAAGGGGAAAAGTGTGATTAAATATCTATTTATATGTTTAATAATTGTTTCTTGTAAAACAGCAAATATCCAAAAAGTAAAAAGTGATATTTATGTTAACAAAGTGTACAGGTCTAAGAGTGGTTATACAGGTATGAATATAAAGGCCTATGATTATGAGTACAAGAATGAATTAAATGCAGGTGTAATTGTAAATGAAATATATTTTGATCTTAGTTTTAATGATAAAAATGAGTTAAAACCTCTGTATGTAAAAGTTTTGCCAAATAAAAAAATCAATATTGATGTTTTTTTTCCATCTAGAGAGGTTGTTAAAATGAGAGACTTTTATTTAAAAAAAGGTGATTCTATGGTGATAAAAGCTTATTTGAAAGAAGATAATAGTTCCGTTTATTAAATAGACTTCTTGTAAGAGCTCCAAGAGATCGTTTAATTTTTTAAAAGGTCTCTTTATTATTCTTAATTTTATTAGTTTAAATAGAGGTAGGTTTTTCATAAATTGAACAAAACCATTGGAGGAAATCCTAAAGTTTCAATAAAAATGAAAAGAGAAAATGTACAACTTCTGTACAAAAGAATGGAGCTAATGTTGTAATGCAATATTCAGATTATGTTGAAGAAAGTACGGTGGAATTTCAGTCTTAAAACAACATAAATGATACTAACATTACAAATACTCCTCCAATGATTGCTATAAAAAAGTAGATTAAATTAATTAATAAAAACTTTAGTATCGTTTTAAAATATCCTTGCTTATAAAATCTTTTCATGGCTATAAAAAGATAGAGTAAGAAAACAATAAGGAAAATTCCAATGTGAATTGTGCCGAAAATAATGTTTATAATAAGTACTATTGTAAGGAATAAAAAGAAAACCGTTTGTGTATGAAAAACAAAAATAAGATGTTCGACATAGGTGTATTTTCTTTTTCGCATATATAAGAGCATCAAAAAGAAAGCAAAAACAGGGAGTAATATAAATGTTGATACCGATCCATACGAAAGCATTTTGTTAGCAAATAACATTCGTTGCTCTTTTTTCTTGAAAAATGAATTGGCTAATTCGGCTCTGTCATATAAAAATCGATTCCAATAACTTTTTTCATAGTTTAAACTGTCTAAAGCTTCATCGATATTCATCTTAGGGTTGTTTTTATTAAACTTTAAGAACGTATCAAGTTTATTTTTGTCTCCTAAAAAAGAAATGTTAGGTTGTTTTACCTTAGAAGAATCTATGCTTTGTGTTTGTAATGAATCTTTAGGGGTATTGTTAAGCTCATTTTTTATTAAAGTTTGAATAGAATCAATTTTTTTTTCTTGATCTTCAAGGTTGAAGCTTGAAGCAACGTTATTTTGTTTTTTACTTAAATCCTTTAGCGTGTTTAGTTTACTGTTAATTCCTAGGGCTAAAAAGAATAGAATAGAAGAAGTAATATAAAAGCGGAAAGGGTTGGTATATCGAACTCTTTTTCCTTCGATGTAGTCTTTTGAGATTTTCCCAGGTTTAAATAAAAGAGGGAATAATGTTCGCCAGAACTTTGCATCCCATGAAAAGAAACCCGCAAAAATTTCTCGAATAAAACTTTTGAATGCGATTTTTCTGCCTTTGTTTTTTTGTCCACAATTAGGGCAATACACTTCATCTCCTGAGAAGGTATAGTTACAATTTAAACAATGCGTGTTTTGTGTGTTTGGTTGGTTGGTATTCGCCATTAATTTAGCGTAGGTGTAGTGGTTAGTTGAAAAGTTGGTATAGTAACTAAAAACTCTTTTTGAGTTTCGATATTTATCATTTTATATTTTCCTGTCATTGAACCAATAGGTGAAAGTAAAAAACAATTAGAACGATAATTGTATTCCTCATTAGGTTTAATTACAGGTGTTTGTCCCACGACACCTTCTCCTTCTACAAATTCAGTTTCATTCAACGCATCAAAAATACTCCAAAAACGTTCTAGCAATTGAACGGTATCTTTTGAGTTGTTTTGTATAGTAACAAAATAACTAAAAGCATAATGTTGGGTATAGCCTCTATGAACAGTGCCATTGTATGTTGTTTTAACTGATATTTTTATTCCTTTAGTAATCTGTTGAAACATATAATAAATATAATGTTTTTTATTTAGAATAACAATTTCGTGCCAAGTTACCTATTTTGATCGAAATACCCTAATCCAACGCCTACAACACGGTCGAATAAAGCTCCAAAGGGTCTGTAATAAATAATGACATTGTAGGTGTTTTCAGTTTCAAAAAACGAACCATTAATTGTAGTTGTATCGATATTATTATTTTCATCAGCAATAACATAAGTATAGTTGTAAAACCCTTGTTTTAGTATAATAGAAGCCTCATAAACATTTTCTATTTCGTTGTATACCATCTTATTTTCTTCTTCTAATTGAAAATCATTAAAAGCGCCATAGACATAAACGTCTTTGTTATAGGGTTCATCAACCTCCAAAGCAAAGTGCATCATCGCATAATCTGCTTCAGAAGCTTCATCATTAGCGTCCAATGTTCTAATGACAAACTGGCCATTAATGTCTGGGAAGTAGGTGTAAGGTTTATAATGCCTTTCAGTGTTTGCATATAAATAATTATGGAAAAGATCTCTTCTTTCGGTTTTTGCAATATTTACATTCGTATTTCTAATGTGCTTATTATCAAAGTTAAAATATTCATTACCTCCCCAAAAGTTTGTTTTCAGCGTATGGTTATAAATAAGTTGATTATTTCTTATGAATAAAGGAGTGATGTCAGATATTGCAGTATCCCAAATGTTATTTTGCATTAACTGTACTTTAATCTCTTGTGTAGGGTTATTCAGAAATAATTTTTCGTGATTCACTATAAATTGAACGGTTTGTTGTGTGTTTACTGTTTTTGTATTTCTACTACGAATAACATTTACGCCAACAGTAGTTAAATCTTCATATAAGATAAATCTTCTGGTGAGTATCACTTCATCATCATCATTGAGAATTGATAGTAAATAATTACCGCTTTTTGTGATAATGGTATTCTGATTAGGAATTCTTAAGCTATAATGTGTATAACTTTGAAGTGTGTTAAAAGAGTTCGTAATATCGACTATATAATTTTGTTCGAAACCATTTATATATTGGTTAGACTGTAAGTTGCTGGATTTCCAATCATAAGTCATATGCTCTATTTTGTATTGATACTCTTTATTATCAGCATCTAAATCATCAAAAGAAAATTCAAAAGCACTTCCTAATCTAGCAATCGGAATAGCATTTTTACTTCCAATAGGTTTTAATTGGACTGATTTTATAGTCTGTGCTGTACTACTGTTTACAATAAAAAGTAAAAGGATAATGATGTGTTTATGTATTGAGTTCACGATAAATTTTTATGTTTTTTTAAGCTTTTACACATTATTTCGTTTAAAATGTGAAAATATGATATGTTTTCGCATAAAAAAATAACTTATCAAGAATAATTCCAAATTATTTATAATTTATTTAGATTAATTTAAAATAAGAATGTAGTTTTGCCTTCCGAAATTAAAAAGGTGGAATGAAATATTGTTGTTTTTTAATATGCTTTTTTGCTTTTTTCCTAAGTATAGCTCAGGTTAAGGTTAGTTTTAAGGTAAGTGACTCTTTGCAAAGACCAATACCAGACGCTTATGTGTTTTTAAATGGAAAAAGTAAATCTACCAACACAAATGGTATAGCTTCTTTTGTTGCAAAAAAAGGCAAGTATAATGTATTGATTGAGCATTTAGGATATCAAAAATATACCGTTCAGTTACAAATTACAACGAATAAAGTGTACGCTATTCTTTTAAAAGAAAATAAAGAGATGTTACAGGAGGTTGTTGTCACAGCTAAAGAATCAGATGATATTACTTCTACCTCAATTATCGATAAAAGAGCGATGTCGCATATTCAACCTTCCAGTTTTTCAGATGTAATGAGTTTGTTGCCTGGAAACAATGTTAATTCGCCAGTACTAAATTCTGCTAATACAGTTTTGTTAAGAGAAACTGGCATATCTGCTGAAGGGTATGAAACATCTTCGTTAGGAGCTTCATTTGTAGTAGATGATATGCCTTTAAATTCTAATGCGAATTTTCAGGAAACTGTAATTTCTAATTTTCAAATTAATCCTCTTTCTTTTGGAGGAGTAGATCAAAGAAGAAGAACAGTAAGGAGTGGTATAGATATGCGCGCTATTTCAACTGATGAAATAGAAAAAGTAGAAGTTGTGAGAGGTGTTGCTTCAGCAAGATATGGAGATTTAAGTAGTGGTTTAATTAAAATTGAACGAAAAAATGGACAAACAAAATGGAATTCTAGAATAAAATCTGATGGGTTTAGTAAGCTTTTTCATTTAGGAAAAGGTTTTTATTTTGATCGTTCTAATATGAGTTTCAATTTTGGTTTAGATTATTTAGATGCGAAATCTGATCCTAGAAATGAGTTAGAAAATTATGAGAGAATTGTGGCTTCTGTTCGATTCAAGAAAAGATTTGAAACCCCAAATCCATTAACATGGAAGTTAAGTGTTGATTATACAAGAACATTAGATGGAGAAGAAACAGATCCTGATATTGGTATCGAAAACTTAGATTCATATAAGTCTTCATACAATTCTGTACGGGTGTCTAATGAATTTGATGCAGATTTTTCTGAAGGTTTTCTTAAGAATCTAAATTTACGATTTAGTGTAAATAGTTCAAATGATAGAATTGAACAAACGAGATGGAGGCAAATAACAAGGCCTACTTCCCTATCTATAAATACTGAAGAAGGAGAAGGGTATGGTATTTTTTTAGAACCTAGTTATCTCTCATTTTTAGTTGTTGATGGAAAACCGCTGGATGTTTTTTCTGACCTGTCGGGCATGTTTAAATTCAATGTATTTGCTGTGAAAAATGAGTTAACATCTGGGGTAAGTTATTCCTATTCGAAAAATAATGGATTAGGACAGCTTTATGATATTACTCGTCCGCCTGCTCCAACAGGAAGCATAGATACTCGTCCAAGAGCATTTAAAGATATACCAGCAATGCAGCATGTTGCATTTTATGTAGAGGATAGGATGCGATGGAGCTTACACAAAACTAATTTTACATTTAGCGTTGGTGTTAGAGGAAGTTCAATCATTGGACTAGATGAAAATTACGAGATTGCTGGGAAGCTTTTTGTAAACCCTAGACTTAACTTAAAGATTGATTTACCTAAAATTACTTTTGCTAATAAAAAAGTACTAGCTGTAAACTTAACTGGAGGATATGGTAAACAAAATAAATTGCCAACACAAAGTATGTTGTTTCCACAAGATCGATATGTAGATTATGAACAATTAAATTATTTTCACCCGAATAATGATTTTAGACGAGTTCATTATCAGACATATGTTCTTCCACAAGTAAACTATAGCATAACTCCAGCTTTAAACACTAAAAAGGAATTACGGTTAGGTTTAAATTACGACTATCACTCATTGTATCTTACTT
Organism: uncultured Tenacibaculum sp.; assembly: GCA_947501615.1. GTDB lineage: Bacteria > Bacteroidota > Bacteroidia > Flavobacteriales > Flavobacteriaceae > Polaribacter. Next base: position 19,135 of record CANMWK010000002.1, read on the forward strand.
ATTTTGATGAGCGAATGACATCTGGTTTTAGACGTGTTTTTAAGCAATATCAAACTTCTTTTAAAGTATATGACACTTCTGGTTTAGATGCTAATACTATAACGGCGGCTCCTGCTGTTGAAGATTTGCCTTTTTCTGTAGAAAATACACAAGCATTAACTACAGAAGAAAGTAATGGAAGTGGAATAGATAAAAAAGGAGTTGAGTTTCAGTATGCTGGTAAACGGTTCAAAACTATCCAGACTCGATTTACAGTAAACGGAGCTTGGCTACAGTCCAAATATTACAATTCGGGACCTTTCTTAGATTTTGCAGAAAATAGAGTTGTAAATGGTGTTTTTCACTCGAATATAGGTGTATATGAAAATGATGATAGTTATTTGAGAGAGACGTTACAAACAAGCATTATTGCAGATACTTATCTTCAAAATTTAGGATTAACTACTTCTTTACGTGCAGATGTAAATTGGTATGGTAAAACTGTAGGATTGTTAAGAAGTACGGTTCCTGTTCAATATATAAATGAACTAGGAGTAACGCTACCTTATACCGCAGTTGAAGCCAATGACCCTGTACTGAAAACATTAATAAAAACCCCTGATGAAATAACAGAAAGAAACACTCCTCTTTCTTTAAATGTTCATCTAAAGATATCAAAACAATTTCACAAATATTTTACAGTGTCAATGTACGTGAATAACCTGTTTAACTATAATAAAGTAAATAGTTTAGGTGATCAAGCTGTGGCTCAAAGAAGGTTTACGGATCCCTACTTTGGAATGGAAATGAATATTAATTTTTAAACTTAAATAAATAGTAAAACTATGAATTATATTAAATGTTTTTTAGCTGCAATTATAATTTTTATTGCAGCTACGGGGTGTAGCGAAGATCCAATTATTGTCAATAAAACGAATGTAGTTATTGGTTTATTAGATCCATCTGAAGAAATTAAAATTACGGAGTTTTTAGATGTGAAAATTACATTAACAAATCTAAATACTCAGGAGGTTGCAGAACAGCAAGTAACAGAGAATACAGTTGAATTTGAGGTAAATCAAGGGAATTATGAAGTAGCTATTAGTGGTAAAGTAATGTATAGTTTCAACGGGGTTGTTACCGAAGGTAATGTAGCTGCTATATTTAATGAATTGAATCTAATTGTAGATGAGCAAAGGAAAGATATTAAGCTTTCATTAAAGTCTTTTGGAGATGATTTTATTATTGAAGAGATTTTTTTTACAGGGTCTTTAACTCCTGAGGGAGCTCCTTATGGCGGAGATAAATACTTTAAATTATACAATAATACAGATAAAACTTTGTATGCTGATGGTTTAATTATAGCAGAGTCAAGTTTTAAAACTGTTGAAAAATTTGATTACACGCCTAATGTTATGGCGCAAGATTTTACCACTAGAGCAGTATCTCAAATACCTGGTTCTGGAACTGAATATCCTGTAGCGCCAGGAAGTTCATTGATTATTGCTGTAAATGGGATTAATCATATCGAAAATAATGCAGCTTCAGTAGACTTAAGTGGAGCAAATTTTGAGTTTTTCTATGAAAACTCTGGAGATGTAGATGCTACTCAGGTACCAAATTTAATTAATGTATATGGTTCTTTTCTTAACCATAGTAGAGGTTTTTATGGCTATGTAATTGCTAGGTTACCTGAAGGAGTAACTAGAGATTCTTATTTAGCTGACTATGGTTATGATTTTGAATATTTATTTGTGTTTAATGGAGGATCTTTCCCATTTAATGATTCAGGTTATCGATTGCCAAATGATTGGGTTCTTGATGCGGTAAATTTAAGTGTAGAAACTATTTTTCAATGGGTGGTTACTGATCCTTCTTTGGATTCAGGGTATACATACTGCGGAAAATTTGATAGAGATGATGCAAGATTTGGAAAGTCAGTTCGTAGACGCGTAGTTCAAGAAATTGATGGAGTTCGTTTACTACAAGACACGAATAATTCTGCATTAGATTTTATTCCAGAGGCAAGTCTCTCTTTAAAATAGTTTTAATTATAGAATAGTTGTTTTAACAATGAGTCAGAGTACAATTAAAAGTTTATTCTTTATCTTTTTTATAACAGGTAATATTTTAGGTGTTGCGCAAAACAACAACGTAATCGCAAAAATAAAGCAACGTTATCAAATAAATCGTTTTTATAATGAAGTGTTTAGGAATCCTGCGAATATGAAAGATTATGGGAGGTACAAGGTCTCTGAAGTTAAAGCAACATATTTTAAAAAAGAAGATGAAGCGAATCGTATTCAAACACCAAGTGATGAGAGTAGTTTTGGGGTGTTAGCTTCATCTTTTTTTCCTACAGATAGTACTACAACGTTATGGGGATCGGCAGAATATTTGAATTCAAATCAAAAAAATATTGTTTGGAATGAATCAATAGATTATGAGCTTATATATCCTTATGTCACTGCAGATTCTGTAGGTGGGAATTTTAAAAATGAAAACTATAGTTTTTTAGGAGGGTATTCAAAATCATTCAAAAAAATTGATTTTGGAATAGAAGTGTATTATAATGCTAGATTAGCGAGTAGGGCTGTAGATCCTAGAGTTAGAAATATAAGTTCTGATATACATATAAAAACAGGGGTAGCATTTAAAAGTATACTGGAAAGTACTATTGGTTTTTATGGTGCTTATCAAAAATATACGCAATCTAATAGTGTGGAATTTTTGAGTCAAATAAGTCGCCCTATTGTTTATCATCTTAATGGATTAGGTTACTTTAATAATGTATTGATTGGTTCTAATTTAGAAGCCTTTTATGATGGTGAAGGTTTTGGATTAGGAATGCAGTTTTCACCTCTTAAAAGTAAAGATATATGGCTAACAATCGATTTTAAAAAAATTACTATTGGTAAGTTTTTGGTGGATACAATAAGTACACAAATTTCTAATTTAGAAAATAATGATTTAGAAATTAGTTTAACAAAGCTTTTTACTTCTAAAGAAGATGTTTTTGGGGTAAAACTTAATTACTCATATAATACAAAAAAGGGATTAGAATCTGTGATTTCATCAAGAAGCGGATTGGGTTTAGTGGTCTTGGCGCAAAATGAAAATTACAGTTTAAGAAATACGGTGTTTCAGTTGAGTGGTGTTTTTCAAAGAGATAATCAAAGTAGTTTATTTCGTTTGGCTCCCTATGTTGCTTATCGTAAATATCAAGAAGATTACTTGTTGATTAGAAGTTTTCAATATTTTGATTATCTGGATAAAGGTTTGAAATCGACTTATTTTAAAAACATCAGGAACTCTAATGCTATTTCAGTGTTTTTAAATCTAAATTATAGAACAGTTATAAACAATGAGTCTTTGCTTAGAAATGATGATCGCGAATCTATTTCTAATCTATTGTTATTTAATAATAATTTGCTAGCCTCCAATTTTTTTAATGCTAAAATAGGGCTAGAGTTAACAAATCACATTAAAGAAGATATGAGTTTCTTTATAGGTGTAAATGGTAGTCTTACAACACTTCATCAGGCTTTGAATAATTCGATCACCATATCTACAGGTGTCCGATTTTAACTAATAGAACAAATTCATAATTACTTTTTTTAAAAAATTAAATGATTAAAACATCTCATGTGTTTCTTCTGAGATTTATAAATTATAAACTAATGACGCGTCTTACAATATTTTTTCTTTTTGTTTCAATTTTGTTTTCCTGCAAAGGAGTTGATTTTAATTCAAACGAACCAGAAGATGATGGGTATTCTATTGTAGCATCGTATAAAAATCCGATAGAAGAATGGCCTAAACCAATGATTGATGAAGGTGTAGAATGGAAGGAAATGAAGCCATTACGATTTAATAAAACACTGTTTCAAGATATGAATAAAGCTGATGTTGTTCTAGGTAAAACGCTTTTTTTTGACCCTAGATTGTCTTCATCAAATCAGATTTCATGCAGCTCTTGTCATCATCCAGAAATGGGATGGACAACACATACAGAAAAATCCACTGGACATAATCATTCGTTAAGTAAAAGAAATGCACCAAGTCTTTTTAATGTATTTATGAGAGATAGATTGTTTTGGGATGGAAGATCTTTAAGTTTAGAAGAACAAGCTTTAAGTCCCATCTCAGCTCATGATGAAATGAATATGGATCCGAAAAAAATTGCAAAAAAGATCTCAGAAATTTCAGGATATCGCAAGTTGTTTAAAAGTGCTTTTGGTAGTGATGAAATTAACTTAGAAAAGATTTTAAAAGCGTTGTCAACTTTTCAAAGAACAATAAAAAGTCAATCTAGCAGAGTTGATGGATTTATGAGAGGTAGATACGAAATGTTAAATAAAAATGAAATAAAAGGATTGCATTTGTTTAGAACAAAAGCAAGATGTGTAAATTGTCATCATGGAGAATATTTAACAGATCATAAATTTCATAATATAGGCTTAACCTACTACAAAAGAGATCAAGAAGATTTAGGTAGATATAATGTGACAAAAAAGGCTGAAGATGTTGGACGATTTTTAACGCCTTCACTTAGAGATTTATTGAATACAAGACCATGGATGCATAATGGTTTATTTGATGATCTTGAAGGTATTGTTAATATTTACAATAGTGGAATGAAAATGTTGAATCCTAGTAAAGAAAAAAAAGCAAAAGACTCTTTATATCCAGTTACAGATGTATTAATGAAACCATTAGATTTATCAGCGCAAGAAAAAAAAGATTTGGTAGCTTTCTTGAAGGCTTTAAATGGAACAAAGTATAAAATGCCTATTCCAGATATTCCAAAGTAAATTTTAAGAAGAAATTACATTCATTCCATGAAATTAATTTAGAATTGATATAAATAAGAGGGTGATTGTAAGATATAGTGATAATTCGCTACTTGGTCGATTTTAAAATAATTAAATTTGCGTGTTTTTTAAGAAAATCAAATACATTAGTTACTATGTCAAAAGACATCCGTATAAAAAAAGGGCTTGATATTAAGCTCGTTGGTGAGGCAAAGCAGGTAACTACCGAACTTCCTTTAGGTAGTGTTTTTGCTGTAAGACCAGATGATTTTCACGGCGTTATTCCAAAAATTTTAGCAAAAGAAGGAACAGAAGTAAAAGCAGGTGAGGCACTTTTTTACGATAAAAGTGACGAGCGTATTTTATTTCCAAGTCCTGTAAGTGGTAAAGTAGCAGAGATTGTTCGTGGAGCTCGTAGAAAAGTTTTAGAAATAAAAATTACAACTAACGGAACACAGGATTACAAAGACTTTGGTAAGGTAGATGTAGATGCAATGTCTGGTGAAGAGATAAAAAATCACCTATTTGCTTCTGGATGTTGGCCTTTTATCAAGCAGCGTCCGTACGATGTTGTTGCTAATCCAAATCAAGCACCAAAAGCAATCTTTATATCTGGATATAACAGTGCGCCATTAGCTGCAGATTACGATTATGTTTTAGAAGGTAAAGAAGCAGAGTTAAATGCTGCTTTAACTGCATTAACAAAATTAACTGAAGGTAAAGTTCATGTTTCTGTTAATTCTACTAAATCACCTCTAGCGTCTGCTAAAGGAGTAGAGTTACACAATGTAAAAGGACCTCACCCAGTAGGAAATGTAAGTACTCAAATTGCACAAGTGAACCCAATTAACAAAGGTGAAGTTGTTTGGGTAGTAGCACCTCAAGATTTAGTAGTAATAGGAGAGTTATTAATAACGGGTAAAGTAAACATTACAAGAAAAGTTGCATTAACCGGATCTAAGATTAACGAACCTAAATATGTATCTGTAATTGCTGGATCTCAAATTTCTGATGTACTGAAAGGGAACTTAAATAACGATAACACGAGAGTTATTAGTGGTAACGTTTTATCTGGATTACAAGTTGGTGAAGAAGGATTTTTAGGTTTTTATGATAACCAAGTAACTGCTATTCCTGAAGGAGATGATTATGAGTTTTTTGGATGGAATAAACCAGTATTCAATAAAATTTCAACTTCTAGAGCATTAACTTTTTCTTGGTTAAGCCCAAATAAAAAGTATGACTTAAATACAAATACTAATGGAGAACATAGAGCATTTGTTGTTACTGGTGCTTACGAAGAGGTTTTTCCGTTAGATATTTATCCGATGCAATTATTAAAAGCTTGTATGTATAAAGACCTTGATGAAATGGAAGGTTTAGGAGCTTATGAAGTTGCACCAGAAGATTTTGCTTTAACAGAGTTTATTTGTGTATCAAAACAACCACATCAAAAGATAATTCGTGAAGGATTAGATTTGATGATGAAAGAATTAGGATAGAATTATGAGTTTAAAACAAAATTTACATAATTTAAAAGAAAAGTATAAAGGAACAAAAATGGCACCGCTATTTAATGGGTTCCATACTTTTTTATATTTGCCAAATGAGACTACTCACGGAGGAACTCATATTAAGGCAGCAGACGATTTAAAGCGTACAATGAATACCGTAATCATGGCTTTAGTGCCTTGTTTATTGTTCGGTATGCTTAACGCAGGTTACCAACATCACTTAGCTACTGGAGAAGTAGAAAGAATTACTGGTTTTTTTAGTGGTAACTTTTGGAACTTATCAAACTTATGGGTTGGAGCAATTAAAGTTTTGCCTCTTGTAATTGTATCTTATGTTGTAGGTTTAGCTATAGAATTCGTGTTTTGTATTATTAAAGGACATGAAATAGAAGAAGGATATTTAGTAACAGGAATGTTAGTTCCGTTAATTGTTCCTGTAGATTTACCATTATGGATGCTTGCTGTAGCAGTTGCTTTTGGAGTTGTTATTGGTAAAGAAGTGTTTGGAGGAACAGGAATGAATATTTTAAACCCAGCATTAACTATTCGTGCGTTCTTATTCTTCGCGTATCCAACTTGGATGTCTGGAGATAAAGTTTGGGTTCATGGTGCTGATCCTCGTATGGGAATGTTAGGACAGGATGGAATACCAGATGCAATTTCTGGAGAAACGATTTTAGGAAGTTATGCGCAAAATCAAGAAGCTGCATACTCAATGTTTGAAAAGTTTTTCGGTTTTATTCCTGGTTCTATAGGAGAAACATCTACATTCTTAATTTTAGTAGGTGCTGCATTTTTAATCTTTACTAAGATTGGTAGTTGGAGAATTATTTTATCTACATTCTTAGGAGCTACGGTAATGGGATTAATATTTAACGCAGTAGCTAGTAATGGAGTTATAGCAGATACAAGTAAGTTTTTCGGATTAATGAATGCACCTTGGTATGATCATTTAATGATTGGAGGTTTAGCATTTGGAGCTGTATATATGGCAACAGATCCTGTAACAGCATCACAAACGAATAAAGGAAAATGGATTTATGGTTTCTTAATCGGGTTTATTTCGATTATGATCCGTGTATTCAATCCAGCCTATCCTGAGGGAGTATTCTTAGCGATTTTATTAATGAACGTATTTGCTCCAACTATTGACCATTATGTGGTTCAAGGTAATGTAAAGAAAAGATTAAAACGTGCTAAAGTTAAAACTGCTTAATTATGAGTAATAAAACAGATAGTAATTCATATACAGTACTATTCGCCATTGGAATGGTGTTAGTAGTAGGTGCGTTGTTAGCTTTTACAGCGTCATCGTTGCGTCCAATGATTGATGCTAATAAGAAAATAGAAAAACAACAAAACATCCTATATGCTATGGGTGTAAATGAAAACGAAGGAACAAGCGTTACATTTATATCTAAAGATCAAGTAAAAGAGGTGTTTAAAAAGCATATTGAAAAGCAACTAGTAATCCAAGGAGATAAGATTACTGAAGATAATGAAGCTTTTTTAATAGATGTAAAAAAAGAACAAACTTTAGCTAAGAATGGTAATGTGAGAAAGTTACCATTATTTATAGGTTCTAAAGATGGTAAAATGTCTTACATAGCTCCAATTAGAGGTAAAGGTTTATGGGATGCGATTTGGGGGTATGTAGCTATGGATAAAAACATGGTGGTTCAAGGTGTGTTTTTTGATCATAAAGGAGAAACACCAGGTTTAGGAGCTAACATTAAGCAACGTTTCTTTATGGATGATTTTACAGGTGAAGATTTAATGAGTAACGGTCAGTTCAAAGGAATTGCAGTTTCTAAATCTAATGCAGATCCTAAGAATGATGATAAAACTGATAACGAGGTTGACGCAATTGCAGGTGCTACAATTACTGGTGACGGTGTTGCAGCAATGATCAAGTCTGAGTTGAAATTGTACGTACCTTACTTTAAAACATTAAAATAATTATGGGACTTTTATCAAAGAAAGACGCAAAACTAATCACTGATCCGTTAGCGGATAATAACCCGATTACAATTCAGGTATTAGGTATTTGTTCTGCTTTAGCAATTACAGCAGAATTACAAGCTTCAATAGTGATGTCTATTTCTGTATTATTTGTATTAGGAGTAGGTAACGTGGTGATCTCATTAATGAGAAATATCATTCCATCAAAAATTAGAATTATCGTACAGTTAATTGTAGTTGCTGCGTTAGTAATTATTGTAGATCAAGTATTAAAGGCCTTTGCTTATGAGCTAAGTAAAACGCTATCAGTATTTGTTGGATTAATTATTACAAACTGTATTATTATGGGACGTTTCGAAGCATTTGCTTTAGGGAATGGACCATGGAGATCATTTTTAGATGGAATAGGTAATGCTTTGGGATATGCAGCAATTTTAATAATTGTTGGATTCTTTAGAGAGTTGTTAGGTTCTGGAACTTTATTAGGATTTAAAGTTTTAGGAGATCCAATTGAAAAAACTGGTTTATATGCTATAGGTTACGAGAATAACGGATTTATGTTATTGTCTCCAATGGCTTTAATCGTAGTTGGAATCATTATTTGGGTACAACGTAGTAGAAATAAAGCATTAATCGAAGATTAAATCAATAAACAATGATCGGGAAACAATTATCAATATTTGATAACTGAGAAAGATCATTGATAACTGAAGAAATATGGAACATATAGAATTATTTTTTAAGTCGATATTTATAGATAACATGGTGTTTGCTACATTCTTAGGAATGTGTTCTTACTTAGCGGTATCTAAAAAAGTATCTACAGCAGTTGGTTTAGGAGCAGCAGTAATTTTTGTATTAGCAGTTACTGTTCCTATTAACTGGTTATTGGATCAATATTTATTACAACCAGGAGCTTTATCTTGGTTAGGGGCAGAATATGCAGATTATGATTTAAGTTTCTTATCATTTATTATGTTTATCGCTACTATTGCTACCATGGTACAATTAGTAGAGATTATTGTTGAGAAATTTGCACCTGCATTATATAACTCTTTAGGGATTTTTCTTCCATTAATTGCTGTAAACTGTGCTATTTTAGGAGGTTCATTATTCATGCAGTCTCGTGAAATTCCTACTTTAGGATTATCATTAACTTATGGAATAGGTTCTGGAATAGGTTGGTTTTTAGCAATTTTAGCAATTGCAGCTATTCGTGAAAAAATTAGATATTCTCAAGTACCAGGTCCATTAAGAGGATTAGGAATTACATTTATTATTACAGGTTTAATGGCTATCGGATTCATGAGTTTCGGTGGTATGTTAACTGGTGGTGATGATGCAGGAAAGAAAGAAGGAGCTACTACTAAAGCAGAAGTAAAGGTAGAGGTTAAAGAGGATGCAGATAAGAAAGCTGAAAAATTAGCAAATAACATTAAAGAAATTACAAAGTAATGATGTTTTTAGAAGTAAGTACAGGAGGAACAGTTGCAATAACCGTAGTCGCTTTTTTAGCTATTACTTTGTTATTGGTAGCACTGTTATTATTTGTAAAGCAAAAATTAGCGCCATCCGGGCCAGTAAAAATTACCATTAATGGAGAGAAGACTATAGAAGTACCTTCTGGAGGCACTCTATTATCTACATTAGGTAATGAAAAAATATTTTTACCATCTGCTTGTGGAGGTGGAGGTTCTTGTGTGCAGTGTGAGTGTCATGTAAATTCTGGTGGTGGTGAAGCTTTACCAACAGAAACACCTCACTTTACAAGAAAAGAATTACAACATGGTATCCGTTTAGCTTGTCAAGTTAAGGTAAAGCAAGATATGGATATCTCTATTCCAGAAGAGATTTTTGGGATTAAGAAATGGGAAGCAGTTGTTGTAAGGAATTATAACGTGGCAACTTTTATTAAAGAATTTGTAGTTGAAATCCCTGAAGAAATGAACTACAAAGCTGGTGGATATATTCAGATAGAAATACCGAAATGTGAAATAAAATATGATGGTATGGATATTACTGCACATCCAGATGATCATCCTGGAGAGCCAGATAAATTTAAAGCAGATTGGGATAAATTTGGATTATGGCCATTAGTAATGAAGAATGATGATATTGTAGAAAGAGCATATTCTATGGCTTCTTACCCAGCAGAAGGAAGAGAGATCATGCTAAACGTACGTATCGCAACTCCACCATGGGATAGAGCTAAAAATGCATGGATGGATGTAAATCCAGGGGTAGCATCTTCATATATCTTTAACCAAAAACCAGGTGATAAGGTAACAATTTCAGGACCTTATGGAGAGTTCTTTATCAATGAATCAGATGCTGAAATGTTATATGTAGGTGGTGGAGCAGGTATGGCTCCAATGCGTTCACATATATATCATTTATTTAGAACATTAAAAACTGGTAGGAAAGTAACGTATTGGTATGGAGGTCGTTCTAAAGCAGAGCTGTTCTACATTCACTACTTTAGAGCATTAGAAAAAGATTTTCCAAACTTTAAATTCTATTTGGCGTTATCAGAACCATTAGAAAAAGATAATTGGAAAGTTAAAACAGATATTAATGATGAAGCAGGAGATGGTTTTGTTGGTTTTATTCACCAAGTTGTAATAGATCAATATTTATCTAAACACGATAGTCCTGAAGATTTAGAGTTATATTTCTGTGGACCACCATTAATGAACAAAGCAGTACAAAAAATGGGTGAAGATTTTGGTCTTGATGATGAAAATATCCGTTTTGATGACTTCGGAGGATAATATAAAATCAAAAAAACAATACTAAAAACCAGCAATTTTGCTGGTTTTTTTTACATCTCTGTTTAATTTATGGTTTTTAGAGGGATTATATTTTTACTTCTTTTTACTTATTTTATTGTTAATTCACAAGAATCGGATAGTACACTGTTTATAATTAAAAAACAAGTTGATACAATAGTAGACTATAACACTAAAATCCGTTTTGTTATAGAGAAAGCAGACGATTTATTGGAGTCTGATAATCATAGAGCATTGCAATACTATACATATCTTGAAGAGATTTTACATAAAGATGATGTACAAAATAGAGCTCATGTTTTAAATAAAATTGGAATTATTTATAGAAATACTGGTGCTTACAATAAAAGCATGAAATATGCTATAGATGCGAAAACATTGTATTTAGATCTTTCAGATAGTTTAAAAATTGCTGAAACACTTATTTATATTGGTATTCTGCACAAAGCTACAGGTGATTATAGAAAATCAGTGAATACTTTTAACGAATCGATACGTTTAGCTTCAATTTATAACGACAGTATGATTATAGGAAGGTCATTTAATATGCTTGGAGGATCCTACAGAGCACTTAAAAAGATCGATTCTGCGTTTTATTCTTATAATCAAGCATTAGCTATTTTTACGAAAAAAAATAACGAAGAAAAACTTAATGAAGTTAATAGCAATATTGGAGTTCTTTATGGAAGACAAAAGAAATATAAAAAAGCGTTAAAAATTCATCTTAAAACATTAGAGTTTTTAAAAAGTAGAAAACAAAAATCTAATATGGTTATTGCGTATTCTATATTAGCAACTGAACATGTAATGTTAAAAGATTTTGATAAAGCCTTACGGTATAATGATTCCTCTATTGTTTTGGCTAAAAAAGAAAAGTTTAAGCAGAAGTTAGTTGGAGGTTATAGAAGAAAGAGCTACATCTACAAAAAGAAAAAAGATTTTAAAAAGGCTTACGAAAATCATGTGCTATACAAAAAGTATTCAGATTCAGTTTATAGTGTAAAGAAAAGGAGAGAAATTAAAGCACTAGAGCTTAAAAATGAATTCGAACTTGAGAAAAAAGAGTTAGAAACAACAACTAAAAGAAAAGAACTAAAGCTAAAATTATATGTCTTATTAACTATTTTAATACTGTTTTTTACTTTTATTATTGGATTTTTAATCTGGAGAGATTATAAAGCTAAGGCAAAAAGAATTAAAGATGAATTCGAAAAAGAAAAGTTAAAAAAGGATGTTTTAGCGCAAAAAATTAAAATTTCTGAATCTGAATTAAAAGGATTAATTGCAGACAATACAATGAGGCTAGAGTTCGTTAAACAATTATCGAAACAGATAAAGGATGATAAAGATCAAATGAATTCTGATATTGTTAAATCGTATGCGAACAGTTTGTTATTAAAATTACAAAACCAAATAAGTACAGAAAGTAAATTAACATCACTTCAAGATAAGATTAATGAGGTTAACCAAGGTTTTGATCAAATTATAATAGAAAGGTTTCCTAATCTTACCAAAACTGAACGTGAAATTTGTTCATTTTTACGGTTGAATTTATCAATAAAAGAGATAGCTTCTATAAGAAATGCGAGTACAGACTCGATAAAAGCATTACGATACAGAATTAGAAAGAAAATGGAAGTTCCTAAAAATCAGGAATTGGAATATTTTATACAAAGCCTTTAGTAGTTTTTATCGTCGTATTTTTTGAAACTTATTTAATGATTAAGCAAAATATTATATTTATTTTTTTCTTTTGTGTCATTTTGGGATATGCGCAACACAAAGATTCTATTTATTCAAGAATTAAAGAAGATTTAGATACTATAAATACTTATGATGGTCAACTGAATTTTTTGATTGCTAAAGGAGATTATTATCTAGAGAAGGATATAGATCGAGCTATATTGTATTTTGAAGAAGCTAAAAATTTAGTTTCTGACACAGATTCTATACCCCAAGCAAAAATTTTACGTTTCTTAGGTAGTGTAGCTTATAGAAAAGGAGATTATACCGAAAGCTTAATGCATTATATGAATGCTAAAAAACTGTATCATGCACTTAAAGATACCTCAAGTGTTGCTGACTTGTTTTTAAGAGAAGGTAGGGTTTATAAATATTTGAATGAAAATAAAATAGCAATAGAAAATTACAGGAAATCTATTTCATTAGCAAAATCTATAAACGATTCTACGATATTAGGTAGATGTTATACTAGTATGGGAGGTTCTTTTAGAAGATTGAAAAAAATTGATTCTTCTTTACACTATTACAATAAGGCGCTTGAAATTTTTAAAAAAACTAAAAATGAACTACGATTAAGTAATGTTAATAATGATATGGCAATTTTGTATGCTTTTCAAAATCGTTATGATAAATCTTTACAAATACATCTTAATAATATAAATTTTATTAAAAAAAATCATAGTAAAAGAAATGTAGGGATCACATATTTTAATATTGGATATTCTTATTACAGATTAAAGAATAATGAGAAATCGTTAGCCTACTTAGATTCTTCAGAAGTAATAGCGAGAGAGGAAGGTTTTAAGTATAGATTGTCTAAAGTCGCAAATATTAAAAGTCAAATATACTATCGTCTAAAAGATTATAGAAAAGCATATTTTTTTCAAGTGCTATTCAAAAAGTATTCAGATTCTATTTTCAATGTAAAAAAGCAACAGCAAATTAAAGAGTTAGAGCTTAAAAGTGAATTTGAAGTTAAAAAGAAGGACTTAGAAATTGCAGCAAATAAAAAAGAGTTAGAGTTAAAATCTTATGTCTTAACTACAGTTTTAATACTTTTCTTTACTGTTATCATTGGTGTTTTACTTTGGAGAGATTATAAGGCGAGAGCAAAACGAATTCAAAATAAGTTTGAAAAAGAAAAACTTAAAAAAGAAGTTTTAGCACAAAAGATTAAAGTTTCTGAATCTGAAGTAAAAGGATTGGTAGCAGATAATACAATGCGATTAGAATTTATTAAGCACTTATCAAGTCAAATTAAGGAGGATAAAAGTGAAACTAGTTCAAGTGAAGTTAAAAATTATGCAAATAGTTTGTTGCTAAAATTGCAAAATCAAATAAGTACTGAAAATAAGCTGTCTTCTTTACAAGATAAGATTAATGAAGTTAACCAAGGTTTTGATCAGGTTATCATAGAAAGATTTCCTAATCTTACAAAAACAGAGCGTGAAGTCTGTTCATTTTTACGTTTAAATTTGTCAATAAAAGAGATTGCTGCAGTAAGAAATGCAAGTGTAGACTCAATAAAGGCATTAAGATATAGAATTAGAAAGAAAATGGAAGTACCTAAAAATCAAGAACTAGAACACTTTGTGCAAAATCTTTAACAGCCTTGTCACTTTTTGTTACCGTCATTTTTTTTGTTTTTTACGCACTTCTTATAGATTTGCTTATAGACTTTACAAAACTACAGGGGTAATTTCCCTATTTTAAGTAATCCCTAATTTAATTTGAATTAAATTACCCACATTTAGTAGTATAAACCAGCATTGTTTTGCTGGTTTTTTTATTTATATTTAGTAAATGATTATGAGACTATCGATACTTTACTACGTATTTTTTGGGCTATTGGCTATGGAAGCTCAAAAAAAAGAATCACCTATTACTACTATTGAATCTAGTTTAGACACTATTAAAGAAGTTAAAGCTAAAATAAACTTGTTATTAAAAGAAGGAGAACAATTATTAACTAATGATAGAGTAATAGCAGAAAAAATTTTTAAAAAAGCAGAAAGTATTATCGATGAAGATGATGAATCTAGTAAAGCTTATTATTATAAAAAATTAGCTGCAATTTATTTTAGAAAAGAGATATACAATAAAAGTTTGTCATTATATCATAAAGCTAGAGGAGGATACGAACAATTGGAAGATACATTAAATATAACAGCAACTCTTCTTAAAGAAGGGATGATTTATAAGTATTTGAAAGAAGAGAATCGAGCTATTAAAGTGCTTAAAAGAGGTGTGGGGTTAGCTGCTCAACGAAAAGATTCATCAGCAGTCGGTCGGTTTTATATAGGTATAGGAGGAGCATATGCATCATTAAAAAAAATTGATTCTAGTTTTTATTTCTATACAAAAGCATTAGAAATCTTCAAGAAATTAAAAAGTGAACGAAGAATAAGTAATGTAAATAATAATTTGGCTATTCTTTATGGGCATCAAGAAGATTATGAAAAAGCAGTAGGAATTCATTTGAATAATTTATCTTATATAAAGAAAAAACATAATAAAAAGAATTTAGCAACCACTTATTACAATATAGCCTTTTCTTTTTTAAAGATGAAAGATTATAAATCTTCGATGATTTATTTAGATTCTTCAGCAACAATTTGTTTGGCTAATAACTATAAACTAAGATTGTCTAAGATTTCAGAAAAAAGGAGTCAGATATATGCAATAAGAAAAGATTTTGAAAATGCATACAAACATAATGTATTGTTTAAAAAATATTCAGATTCTGTTTTTGACTTGAGGAAGAAGGTTCATATTAAAGATCTTGAACTTAAATATGAGTTTGTAGCTAAAGAAAGAGAGTTAGAATTGTTAGCAGATAAAAAAGAGTCTGAAAAACGATTGTATATAACACTATTTGTTTTTATAATTCTATCTGGACTTGTAATTGGTTATTTGACATGGAAAAATTATAAATCGAGAACTCAAAAAGTAAAAGATAAATACGAAAAAGAAAAATTAAAGAAGCAAATATTAGCAGAGCAAATAAAATTGACTGAATCTGAAGTGAAATATTTAGTTGCAGATAATACAATGCGTTTAAAATTTATAAAACATCTTTCTGAACAAATTAAAAGAGATAAAGATTCGAATGAATTTCAAAATGTTCAGGAATATGCAAATTCGTTGTTAGTCAAATTACAGCAGCAAATTATTACAGAAAATAAATTGTCATCTGTGCAAGATAAGATCAATGAGGTAAATAAAGGATTTGAAGCTAAGATTCAAAAAATGTTTCCTGATCTCACAAAAACAGAACGTGAAATCTGTAACTTTTTACGTTTAAACTTATCAATTAAAGAGATTGCATCAATACGACATTCTAGTATTGACTCAATAAAAGCACTTAGGTATCGTATACGAAAAAAGCTTGAAGTCCCTAAGAATCAAGAGTTAGAGCGTTATATTCAAGCTATTTAACACTTTTGTCACTTTTTGTCACCGTGTTTTTTATTGTTAAATTGAAGCTTATTAATAATTTAGCAACCGAAAATGTTTATTTATATAATCCCTTAATTAATAAGTAAAATTTGTTTAACAGTTTTCAAGTCAACACACGGGGGGGTGTGTTGACTTTTTTGGGATTTTGTATTAATTATTAGTTGAAAAATCATGAAACATAAACTGATTTTTCCTTTACATAAATAAAATCAACATACTTCCTAATAGCTATACCCTATTATCTTACTATATTAATTATTTTACAGAAAATCTTTGTATCTTTAACGATCGTAACTTTAAATAAACAGAATAATGGATTACGGAAAAGAATTTGAAAAATATGCAACTAAACACCATGGTATTAGTAGTACATATTACAATCAAATAACAAGTAGTTTAACTCCTTATATTATTGAAGAACGTCAATTAAACGTTGCACAAATGGATGTTTTTTCGCGTTTAATGATGGATCGTATCATCTTTTTAGGAACAGGAATAAACGATCAAATAGCAAATGTTATCCAAGCGCAGTTATTATTCTTAGAAAGTGTAGATTCTAATAAAGATATTTCTATATATATTAATTCACCAGGAGGAGGTGTGTATGCTGGTTTAGGTATTTATGATACTATGCAGTTTATTAAGCCAGATGTAGCAACAATTTGTACAGGTATGGCAGCTTCAATGGGTGCTGTTTTAATGTGTGCTGGAGAGAAGGGAAAACGTTCTGCATTACCACATTCAAGAATTATGATACATCAACCATTAGGAGGAGCTCAAGGACAGGCTTCTGATATGGAGATTACTGTAAAAGAAATAGGAAAATTAAAAACTGAACTTTATAATATCATATCGAACCATTCTGGCCAACCTTTCGATAAAGTACACGAAGATTCTGATCGTGATTACTGGATGAAAGCTGACGAAGCTAAAGAGTATGGTATGATTGATGAAGTACTTAGTAGAAAATAAATATGTCACAAGATCAAAATTTAGAATGTTCGTTTTGTGGACGCAAAAAAGCGGAAACAGATTTACTTATAGCGGGTATGGATGCTCATATCTGTGATCGCTGTATCGAGCAGGCTTACGGAATAGTGCAGGAGGAGATAGCTGAAGCAAAAACAACGAGTCTCTCTAATGATCTAATTTTAAAAAAGCCAATAGAAATAAAATCGTTTTTAGACGAGTATATTGTAGGTCAAGAGCAAACTAAAAAAGCGATGTCTGTTGCTGTATACAATCACTATAAAAGATTATTACAATCTAAATCACCAAATGATGGTGTAGAAATTGAAAAGTCTAATATTGTGTTGGTAGGAGAAACGGGAACAGGTAAAACATTGGTGGCTAGAACTATAGCCCGAATGTTAAATGTGCCTTTTTCAATTGTAGATGCCACAGTATTAACACAAGCAGGGTATGTAGGTGAAGATGTTGAAAGTATTTTGAGTCGCTTATTACAAGCTGCCGATTATGATGTAGAAAAGGCAGAAAGAGGAATCGTTTTCATTGATGAAATAGATAAGATTGCTCGTAAAGGTGATAATCCGTCAATTACTAGAGATGTTTCAGGAGAAGGCGTACAACAAGCTTTACTAAAACTGCTTGAAGGAGCTGTTGTTAATGTAGCTCCTAAAGGAGGAAGAAAGCATCCTGAACAAAAATTCATACAAGTAAATACTAAAGATATTCTATTCGTAGCTGGAGGAGCTTTTTCTGGTATAGATAGAATTATTAGTAAACGATTAAATATGCAAGCTGTAGGGTACAGTGCTTCTATAGATGAAGATAAAATAGATGAAGATAATTTGCTTCAATATATCATACCTGCAGATTTAAAATCTTTTGGTTTAATACCAGAAATTATAGGTCGTTTACCGGTGCTAAGTTATATGAATCCGTTAGATGCTAAAACCTTAAGAGCTATTCTTACAGAACCTAAAAATTCTATAATTAAGCAGTACACAAAATTATTCTTCATGGATGATGTTGAATTTTCTATGACAGAAGGTGCACTACAATATATTGTAGATATGGCTGTGGAATATAAATTAGGAGCGAGAGGATTACGATCATTATGTGAAGCGATATTAACAGATGCAATGTTTGAGTTACCAGGTTCTGATGTTAAAGAATTTGAAGTGACAAGAGAATATGCAGAAGAAAAGTTAACTAAAAAAGCATTACAAAAATTAAAAGCGGCATCATAAAATAGTAGTATTTTAATTGTAGGATGGTCGTAGTTAATTTGTTAACTAAAGTGCTATTTGTACATTAAAGTAGTTCATTATTTAAAATACAAAAGCATTGAGTTTATCTCGATGCTTTTCTTTTAAAACTATGTTTTTAGTAAGATTGATTTAGAATATATTTAAAAGAGTTTTTATACAAGGCTTTTATATGCTACAAAAATTCGTATTAGGAATCTTTTCAACTGTTGTTAATCTCAAGTTTTACACAGTAAAGTAACTTATTATCATTGTATCATTGTATCATTGTATCAAGATAGTTCATTTGTAAATAGTATTATTAATTAAATATTAGTTTTCATTGAAGAACAAGCCTATATTTGCGCTTCAATTTTTTTAGATGATAACCCAACAAACCATAGAAAGAGTTTTTGAAGCTGCTCGTGTAGAGGAGGTGATCGGAGAGTTTGTACAATTAAAAAAAGCAGGAAGTAATTTTAAAGGATTAAGTCCATTTACAGACGAAAGAACTCCTTCTTTTATGGTATCACCAGTAAAACAAATCTGGAAAGATTTTAGTACAGGTAAAGGAGGAAATGCTATTTCGTTCTTAATGGAGCATGAGCATTTTTCATATCCAGAAGCAATACGTTGGCTTGCTAAAAAATATAACATAGAAATAGAGGAAACCGAACAAAGTGACGAGCAGAAAGAACAAATTAACGAAAGAGAGAGTATGTTTTTGGTTTCTAAATTTGCCAAAGATTACTTTTATGATGTATTGATGAATACTCAAAAAGGGAGAGCAATCGGACTTTCTTATTTTAAAGAGCGTGGTTTTCGAGAAGATACGATAGAAAAATTCGACTTAGGATATTGTAAAGATGAATGGGATAATTTTACAAAAGCTGCTTTACAAAAAGGATTTGATATAAAATATTTAAAGTCTACCGGATTAACTATTGTAAAAGAAGGTGGAGAAAAAGTAAGAACTTTTGATCGATTTAAAGGTCGAGTAATGTTTCCAATCCATAGTATGTCTGGTAGAATACTTGGTTTTGGAGGTAGAATTTTAACCAATGATAAAAAGGCAGCAAAGTATTTAAACTCTCCAGAAAGTGATATTTATCATAAGAGTAAAATATTATATGGAATTTATCAAGCTAAGAAAGAAATAGCAAAGCAAGACAATTGTTATTTAGTAGAAGGATATACTGATGTGATTTCTTTTCATCAATCAGGAATTGAGAATGTTGTAGCATCTTCAGGAACAGCACTAACACCAGAACAAATACGATTAGTACATCGATTAACTAACAATATTACAGTGCTCTTTGATGGCGATGCTGCTGGTATTAGAGCGTCTTTACGAGGAATCGATTTGATTTTAGAGCAAGGAATGAATGTGAAAGTAATTACATTTCCCGATGGTGAGGATCCTGATAGCTTTGCCAAATCCCATTCAGATGCAGAATTAAAACGATATTTAGAAGAAAACGCTCAAGACTTTATCAATTTTAAAGTATCCCTTTTATTAAATGATGCTAAAAACGATCCTGTTAAAAAAGCAGGTTTAATACGTGATATTGTTACAAGTATCTCTAAAATCCCTGATGGAATTCAGCGTGAAGTTTATGTTCAAGAATGTGCACGCATCATGGATATTTCTGAGCAAGTACTTTTTAGTGAACTTGCACAATTAATTCACAAAGGAGCAAAAACAGTTGAAAGGAATACTCGAAAAGCTGAACCAAAGCTACAGCCGATACGTAAAGAGCAAACAAAACAAAAAGTAGATAGCTTATTATTACTAGAGAAAGAAATTATTCGAATTTTATTGCTGTACGGTAATGAAGAAGTTGGTTTTGTCAATTGGGTAAATGCTCATGACAAGCATGGTAGGCCTATTTTAGAGAAAGAGGA
Source organism: uncultured Tenacibaculum sp. (assembly GCA_947501615.1). Taxonomy (GTDB): domain Bacteria; phylum Bacteroidota; class Bacteroidia; order Flavobacteriales; family Flavobacteriaceae; genus Polaribacter. Next base: position 39,510 of record CANMWK010000002.1, read on the forward strand.
GTATTTAAATACGGTTTCTAATGAATTATACCTGAATTTACAGGAAGACGAAATAGAGTTTACAAACGATGTTTTTAGAGTAGTATATTATGAGATAATCCATCAATTAAATCAAGATGAAAAAATCTCTATAGATAAACTTATTGCAAATGAAGATCCAACTATAGCAATGGCTGTTACAAATATCTTAATGGATGAAGAGAAATATAAGTTGAGCGATTGGAGTAGGAAGGATATTATAATAACTGAGGTAGAAAAAATACTACCTAAATTGGTTACAGATGCTATTTTAAATTTACGTAGAGTTTTAATCGAACGAAAATTAACAGCAATAGTAACTGAAGGGCAAGAACTAGCTAATCAACCTCAAGAAAATGAAGAACAATTAGAAAAAGAGAATCATTATAATGAGCTGAAAGAAGAAGTCATAAATTACCTAGAACTTAAAAAGTTACTATACGAAAAATTAAGTAGAGTGATATAAAGTTAACAACCAAAATAATATAATAATTTAAATGAGTTTAACTGAAAAACAAATTAAATATGGGTTTAATTACTATTTTGCTGAAGAAGCTAATAGAGTTAAAAGTGTTGTTGAGTTAAACGAATTTAATGGAGAAAGAAAGTTATCTGTTAATTGTACTCAATTAGATTATTGGATTCAGAAAAATGGTAAAAAGGATAAGGATAAAAAAAGAATATTATTAGAATGGTGTAATTTTCTAAAAGAAAATCCGAATGCTTTTGATGAATTATATTTTGGTGCCCGAATGCCCAAAGAATTATTCGAAGCAGTTTGTCATCAAAAACAGTTAAAACGTTTAGAGATTAAATGGGGTGTTTATGATGATTTAGAAAGTATTGCAAAATTGACTGAAATGGAGTTTTTACATATCGGTTCAGGGTCTGCTGTTCAAAGTATTGAGCCTTTAACACAGTTAAAAAATTTAAAAGGACTTCAAGTTGAAAATTTTCAAAAAATATCTAATTATGAGTCTTTTTCAAAACTCAAATCTTTAGAGAGTCTCTTTATCGATGGTGATAGAACTTCTCCAAAAAATATTCGAATCGAAAGTATTGACTTTTTAAGGAAGATACCTCAATTAAAATGTTATAGAATGCTTGCAACGATTCTAGTAAACAAAGACTATTCACCTATATTAGAATTAAACAACCTAGAATATTTAGCGATTCGAGGACGAAGGGAAGTAAAGAAAATGTATGAAGATTTTGCAAAACTCCCTAAGTTAAAATGGGGTTGGGGATGGAGAGAAAAAGAAATAAATTTAAAGAGCTAAGGTTCTCATTATGTGAAATAAAGGACTGCTAGAATAGTAAACAGTATTATGGTATTAAAATACTACTAACAATTCTTTTTGGAAATAGTAATTTAAACTAGCTAATTTTCTTAAAATGCTAATACTTAATAGTGTCTACAAAGTATTAACATTTTTTTATATATTTGACACGCAGAAATAAAAGAAACTAAATAAACCTTGAACTATGAGAAAATTGCTCCAAATAGGTCATTTATTAGTGTTATTTGTAGAATTGCCTTTTCAAATCTCAAATGGACACAAGAAAAAAGCATATAAGAAAATTAAGCAATTAATGATCTCAGCTAATCTTTTGTAGTAAATTCTAAAAACCAATAATTATTTTAGTTGCACAATTATTTTTTTGTGTTATAGATATTGCAACGAACCGCTTAGAGAACATAGAGTAAACGATTTTTTGGTAAAAAGTCTACAAAATAATTTATGAAAAAGGTAAACCTTAAAAGCAGTCAGATATAAATTTGATCACTATTTCAATTCTTTTGGAATTTCGCAAACAGGTATAGGAACCATTTTATGCTGATTAATAGTATTTAAACGAATATAAATTTTATACACTTCTTTTTCTCTACCCGAAAAGTCTTCAGCAGTTTTTCCAGCATCCTGCATTTGCATTGCCCATTCTAATTCATCATAAGAAGCGCCAATTTGGTCTTCGTCTGTTCTACTATCTCCAAATAAACCATCTGTAGGTTGTGCTTTTTGAATAGATTCAGGCACTTTTAAGTAAGCAGCTAATGCATAAACTTCTGATTTTACTAAATCAGCAATCGGACTTAAATCTACACCACCATCACCATATTTAGTAAAAAAACCTACACCAAAATCCTCTACTTTATTTCCTGTTCCAGCAACTAAAAGTCCGTGTAAACCAGCAAAATAATACAAAGTTGTCATACGTAAACGAGCTCTAGTATTTGCTAAGGCTAAATCTAATTTAGCAGAAACATCAGTTTTAGGTGTAACTGTTTTAAAATCTTCAAATGTTGATGTTAGATTAACACGAGCATCAGAGACATTAGAAAAGTGATCTTTTAATTGAGCTATATGCTCTTGTGCACGATTTACTTGACTCTGCGCTTGGTGTATAGGCATTTCTACACATAAAGTTGGAAGTCCAGTACTGGCGCATAATGAAGAAGTAACAGCAGAGTCTATTCCTCCAGAAACTCCAACTACAAACCCTTTAACTTTAGCATTCTCGGCATAATTTTTTAACCAGTTTGTAATATGTTCAGCAACTTTAGGTGTATTCATGTTATACGATTTTAGTAAATTCGAAGTTTAATATCTATAACGTAAAGATAGCGATTTCATGCGTAAAATTATATGCCTTTTTATTTTAGGATTTTTAGTTTTTTCTTGTAAAACAGATAAAAAAAATGAAATAGATACATCAAATGTGTCTATTGATTTGAAAGTGTACCGATTTGATATTGATTTTTATTCAGCTTCTGAAACTACACTGCCGAAAATTAAAAAGAAATATCCTTTACTTTTTCCACATGATAACGATTCTGTATGGGTGAATAAAATTAATAATAAAGACGAACAAGAACTTTTTATAGAAGTTCAAAAGAAATACAGTGATATAAAGGAGCAAGAACAAAAGTTAGAAGCTTTATTTAAGCATGTAAAATACTATAATCAAAAATTTGTAGCACCTGTAGTAATTACAATGTTAACTAATATAGATTATGAAAACAGAGTGGTGTATAATGGTGATTTTATGTTGATTTCTTTAGATTGTTATCTAGGAGAAACGCATGAGTTTTATAATGATTATCCAAAATATATCAAGCAAAATAATACGGCAAACCATATAATTGTAGATGCGGCAAATAAGATTATTAATGTGCAGTTGCCACCGAATACGGAACGAAGTTTTGTTAATAAAATGATTTATGAAGGAAAGAAGTTGTATCTACTAGATCGATATTTACCAAATGAGTCTGATAAAAATAAAATAGGATATGCTTCAGAAAAATTAGATTGGGCAGTAAATAGTGAAGAAGATATATGGAGATATTTTATAGAACGTGACTTACTGTATAGTACAGATAGCAAGTTAAGTAAGAGGTTTTTAGATGTAGCTCCTTTTTCAAAATTTTATTCAGGAGAAGATAATTTATCTCCTGGTAGGATAGGAGCCTGGATAGGTTGGCAAATCGTTCGTTCTTATATGCAAAATAATGACGTATCTTTGCAGGAACTTTTGTTAAAAAAAGGAGACGAAATTTTTAAAAAATCTAAATATAAACCGAAGCGTTAATACATGGCAATAGCACACACTTCTGAAATAAAATTTAAAGTAGCATTAGACGAAAATAGAGTTCCTGAAGAAATTACTTGGAATGCTGAAGATGGAGGCATACATGAAGAAGCTTCTAAAGCTATTATGCTATCCGTTTGGGATCATAAGAAGAAAGATACATTACGAATGGATTTATGGACAAAAGATATGCCTGTAGACGAAATGAAGCAATTTTTTCATCAAACATTAGTGTCTATGGCAAATACTTTTGAACGCGCTACAGATGATACAAAAATGAGTGCTACCATGCGTGATTTTTGTGATTATTTTGCTGAAAAATTAGAGTTGATTAATAAGTAATTGATAGTAGTAAACATATACTAAAATTAGAAATAAGATCGCTAGACTCTTAAAAAAAGAATAAAGACTTATTTTAAAATTTATAATTACTCGTTATAATAGTCTGTATTCTAATCGTAATTTTTTTCCTAAAATAGACTCTCTAAAAACAGAAGACTTTCACAAGTAAAGTAAAATAACTATGGCTATTTACGCAATTGGAGATATACATGGAAGTCTTAAAGCTTTGAAAACTATTTTTAAGCAAGGAGTCATTCAGTCTGAAGATAAAGTTGTTTTTCTTGGAGACTATATCGACCGAGGACCAAATAGTAAAGGCGTAATAGATTGGTTAATTGATAATCAAAAAAAATTTGATTTTGAATTTATTTTAGGGAACCATGAAATAATGATGAAAGCTGCAAAGTTATCATCGGATAGACTTAAAGAATGGCTTTATTTTGGAGGAAAACAAACCTTAGATTCGTATAAAATTGGTAATGAATTAAACTGGTTTAATAAAGTTAATACAGCTCATTGGGATTTTATAGACTCTTGTCTAGATTATTTAGAGATTGGGAATTTTATTTTTGTTCACGCTGGGCTTGAGAAAAATAAAGATTTAGATAAACAAAATAAGTATCATTTGTTTTGGAAGAAATATGAAGAGCCTGAAATTTATGATCCCGAGAAAACTGTAATTTGTGGGCATACATCTAGAAAAAATGGTGAAATAGCTGACTTTGGACATACAATTTGTATTGATACCTATGCTTATGGTGGAAAGTGGTTAACTTGCTTGAATGTAGAAACAAGAGCATATTTGAAAGCAAACAATAAAGGAAAAATACAAAAAGGAACATTAAAAAGATTGGTCTAAAAATAAATATAACAAATCTATATTTTAGTATCTTATTCTAAATTCAGGTCGATTAAATAGTAAACTCTTTAATCTGTTTTAAAATAGTTTTATAATCTTCTTTATGCAGAACAAAATCTAATTCAGAAACATCAATAACTAGAATGTCTAAATCTTGATGTGTTTTAATAAAATTACGATATCCATTATGTATTTTATCTAAATATGAAGCTTCAATATTTTGCTCATATACACGCCCTCTTTTTTCTATGTTTTTAAGTAAACGATCTGTGTTTTGATATAGGTATACGTATAAGTCAGGTTTTACAATTTCTTTATACATTACATCGAATAGTTTACGATACAATTTATATTCATCGTTTTGTAGGGTTACCTGAGCAAAAATCAATGACTTAAAAATATAATAATCAGAAATCACAAAATTTTTAAACAAATCAAATTGTGCTAAATCATCAGAAAGTTGTTGGTATCGATCTGCTAAAAAACTCATTTCTAAAGGAAAGGCATAGCGTTCTTGATCTTTGTAGAATTTAGGTAAAAAAGGGTTTTCAGCAAAACGCTCTAACACAACTTTAGCATTAAAATCATTTGAAATCATGGTAGCTAAAGTAGTTTTTCCAGCTCCTATATTTCCTTCAATGGCAATGTAATTATAACGTTCAGAAACAGAGATAGGTCTTTCCAGTGAGTGCTGTATTTGTTTGATGTCTGAATCGTCTGTACATTCCCGTAAGCATGTACCAATATTCTTTTTAGCGATAGGATGTGTAACGTGTTGCGCAATTTCTGCAAGAGGAGCCAAAGCAAATTTACGCTCTAACATTCTTGGGTGTGGCACAATAAGATCTTGTGTGAAAATAATTTCATCATCAAATAATAAAATATCTAAGTCAATCAAACGATCAGCATAACCTTTTGAAGTTTTTCTAATTCTTCCTAGTTCTTTTTCAATCCACAAAAGTTTCTGAATAAGTTGTTCTGGTGGTAGATATGTAGTAACTTTAATACAAGTATTAAAAAAGTTATCACTATCAAAACCCCAAGAAGCGGTTTCGTAAATAGAAGCTATTTTTAAAACCATACCTACTTCCTCAGCAATTAAATCAATTGCGTTTTGAAGGTTTTCGGCTTTATTTCCTTGGTTTGTACCTAAAGATATATATGTGATACGTTGTATTCTCAATACTTTATTTTGATAAGCAAAGAAACAAAACCTAATAGTATTCTTGAGAGATTTTATGTTCTTTTTTTATGATAAACAATACTAAAAAGTACGAAGAAACGCTAGTGCTAAAATTTAATCCCTAAACCAATGAAAATCAACTACTCGTATTTCGTCTTAATTTTATCGCTTATAGCAAGTATATCTTGTGTAAATAGCCAAAACACATATTATGTTGCCACTAATGGAAACGATGCTAACTCAGGGTCGGAAAGTAATCCTTTTCAAACTTTTAGTAAAGCCGTTTGAATGATGTCTCCAGGCAGCACTTGTATTATTAAAGGAGGTGTTTATGAAGAACAATTACTAGTAAATAAAGATGGAAATGCAGGAAATTATCTGACTTTTAAAGGTCGAGCCTCTCGACTGTCGCTCAAGATAAACTAAAGTAGAGACCTTGTTATTGTTAGAAATTTTAATGAAAACTTCTCGACTTACTTCGTAAGCTATTTTCATTTAAAAGCTTTTTAAATTTAATAATGCTCAAGGTGACATGATAAAATTGTTTCTAAATAAGAATTTGATTTTTAGATGAATACACTAGAAATGTGTTTTTTTGTCATGTACTAAGATGTTTTAGTGTATTGCACGTTCAGCAACTATTCTCGAATGCTATCTGTAGTTGGTTGTTAGATAGTGAGTAAGAGCTAAAAGTTGCAATAGTATTAAAACGACTTTCAAATCGTAACAAAAACTAGGGGGCTTTTAGTTTATGGTAGTTATTTAAAATTTATAAGTTAATAGAGCTTGAATATTCATAGAAAAAGGATTTGAAATGGATGATTTATTATAAGTGGCGAAATAATGCTTGTAAGTAATACCTAGGCCAAAATATAAAGAGTTGACTACTTTTATATTCGTTTCGAATCCCATGTTTAATGAAAAATTTGTATTGTTAATTATGCTTGATGTTCCTATTTGAAATTCACGATGATTTTTGGCACTACCGTATATTGTATTACCATTTAAATATAGCAAACTATATCCACCAACTATATTGAAATCTAATTTTTTCTGAAGTAATGCATATTTAAACTCCATAGGGATTTCTATATAATTTATTTCCTCTCTTAAATCGATAAGTTGATTATCCATAAAGAAATTTTGAGTTGTTTCGGAATCATTAATAGTTATATGTTGTAAAGCTATACTTTGTGATAATAAATTCGTTACATCTATATTTTTAGTTCTATACGTTAAGCTCATTTTTTGCAAGCCTACTCTAATTGTAGTTCTTTTACTAAGCTGATAATTTAAATATAGCCCCAAACTTTTTGAAGTATTTTCGTCTTTATCATTATTTTTTAAACGCACATCAATAGCACTTTCTTCAGTATAAAAATATGTAGTATTTAAACCACTAATTGCAGATATACTCCATTTACTTTTAGGAGGATTTATTTTCTTTTTTTTCTGATGTTTAGGTTCTTTTTTGGAATTGATAGATAAATGTAGACGATCTAAATAATAGTCTTTAGGAAAATGAAAGCTTTGCTGTTGTAATGGTATTGTAAAAGCGTTAGTTTGTTGCGGATACTTGTTCGTTTTATAGTTGATAATTTTAGTTTTTCTATTCTTCGTAATAGGTGTGTTTTTTGTTGGTGTCAGAGTTTTATTCTTTTGATTATACAAAGAACTGTCAAGATGTTTTATGGCCTCTGTTTCTTTCGTAATAGAAGTGTTTTTTTTAGTAGTAGACTGTTTTTTATCGTTAGTTATATTTTGTTTAGAGCTAAGTAATACAATTCCCATACTTAGGGTGAAAAGTAGGAGTAAAAGAAGCAATATTCTTCTTTGTTTCTTTTTTTGATCTAATTTACCTTGAATATTTTCCCAGACAATATCTTCAGGAATATTGTTTAAGCTATCAAGCTGTTCTTTAAATGCCAACCCTATATCTTTATCATCCTTCATATGTCAGTATTTTGGTATTGGTTTATTTTATTCTTTAAAAGTTGTTTAGCTCTAAATAGATTCGATTTAGAGGTACCAACTGAAATCGACAATAATTTTGAAATTTCATTATGACTATAATTGTCTAACTCATATAAATTAAACACCAATCGATATCGATTTGGGAGTTCTTGTATGAATTTCAAAATGATTTGTAATGGGATATTGTTTAAATAATTCTCGTCTACTTTTATGTCATTTGTTAAGTGAATATCATCAATACTTTTGTTAGTTTTTATACTTTTTTTGTATTTATTTATGGCTTTGAAAATGGTTATTTTCTTCATCCAACCTTCAAAAGATCCTTGATTTTTATAGGTACCTATATTTTTATAGATTTCTAAAAAGGTATCTTGTAAATTGTCTTGAGCTTCTTCTTTAGAGGTGCAATATTTTAAAGAAATATTGTAGAGAAGCCCTTTGTATTTTTCATACAAAAGGCTTTGGGCATTCCGATCTTTTTTTTTGCAATATTTAATTAACTCCTCCTGATTCAATATGATATAAACTTTGTTTTCTAGTTTGAAAGTGTTTTATAGTGTGAATTTAAATGTTCAATATATTATAAATTCGCTAACCTATTTATGATTATGCTTGACTATAATTCTATAGTATGCGTAGTAATTAAAGGATGTTATTTTAATTATTCGTCTATTTTTACATTCATACTCAGTGAAGAACCTAATTGTATGCCATTATCTTCTCTTACAGGATAAGCTTTTACCCAACCTTCTTCAAAATCCTCATCAAATCGTATCACAGCAAATGAAATATTATATGAAGATCTCATAGAAACTTCGCTATATAAAACCTTAATTCCTTCAGTTCCTTCCCACTTAACATCAAGAAGTGTAGCATCTACTTCGTTTGGTGATTTTTCATATGCAAATTGAAAAAGGTAGTCTTTTCCTGCTTTTATAGTACCTGTTCCGTAGCTCATACATATACGTACGTTAGTATTACTATCATTAACATTGTTGTTAAACGATTCTTCACAATGATATGATTCATCGTCTTGATAATTTTCTATGGTAAATCCTCTAAAAGTATTTTCTTCATTGATTTCATTCTTGCTACAAGAAAAATTAATTGTTAACAATAAAAGGAAGACTAAGTTTTTTATTTTTTTCATACAAATTAAGATTTAATTTACTTGTTAATTCCTCTTTATAGTCTTTGAAAATTGAAAAGGTTGCGTGGAATATCTAAAAAAATTATTCTTTTTTATCATTGGTTACATATAAAGAACTAACACCTTTTTGAAAATCTATTTGTTCATCATCTAAAAAAAAGTCATAATGTATCCAACCATAACCTTCATTGCCCCATTCAGTTCCCCAGGAGTTTACGAATTTAAAAGCTTCTTTTTCGTCATCATATCCAACAATTAAAACAGCATGACCACAACCGTCTTCAATTTTTTGATAGGTATGACCAATGTAGGTTCCTTTATTAAAGTTAAATATAATATTCTTAATATCTAAGGATATCACAATGGGTTTATTTTCAGTTAGTAAAGTCTTTAATATGTTAATGATAGTGTATGTTGGATCTGTATTAGTTTCAGGGACTTTGATGAGAAAATAATTTTCAATTTGAAACTTTTTAGCTTTATCTTTTAGTTGATCTGTAGGGATGTTAGAGCACTCAGTATCTGTGTAAGGGAAATCATTCCAACTCACGATTCCAGTATTTTTTAAAAATCGCAATGCATCTGCTATACTAGAACCTGAATCACAATCTGAAACTTTAATTTGGTTGTAAAGAAAAGAAGGACTCATCACATCTTCAAAAGTGGTATATTCATAACCATATTCAATTTTTTCATGATAACTTTTTAAATAATATCCCGTAGCCCAACCAACACAACTTCCTTGATCCCCTTGGCTACGAACAGGAGGCATGTCTTTTGATAAATCATACTGTGAAAGCAATTCTTCTGGAATATTTATTGCGTCTAGAAGATTATTAAAGCTTTTTTGATACACATTTTTACTGCATCCTATTCCTGTTCGTTGTGGGTCTTCAAAAGAAGGTTCAGGAATTAAAATATTGGTGTCATTTTTATCAATTTGTGGAGAAAAAGACTCTTGTTTTACATAAGGTTCTGAGCAACTATTCATGAAAACTACTACAAGAATACTAATTAAAAAGAAAGGAATTTTATTTTTCATATCGATAATTTTAGCTGCTATTAATGATCAGCTTTACTTATCTAGTCTGAAAAAAGTAAAAGGGTTGCGTGGGTTATATAAAAAAAAGTGTCAACCTGATTTCAGGTTCTCATCATAAATGTTTGTTTAACTTTGTAATGTATCAACTATACTAGAGTATGAACTGTATTTATACCTTATTTCTAGTTTATTAATAAATTAAATAATATCAATTACTTTTTCAAGTACATAGTGTGTCACTCCTGTAAGTACAGCTATGGTAATAACAACTAAAAAGCGAATAATTATTTGGTTTGATTTATTTTTAAGTTTTTTCCTAAGATAGCATACATCAGTAAGTATGTATAAAAATGCAATTATACATCCAATAATAGATCCTACACGTACTAGAACAAAAACATGCACCCAATCAAACATTCTCATAAAACCTGTAGAAGGACCTGGGTCTGGACCTAATAGAATTCGCATGTGTAAAAAACCAAATAGTAACGAAATTAGTGTCCAAAATATATAGTTTCCAATTCGTGTTAATTTATTCATAACTTTATAATAGATGATAAAGTTATTCAAAACTTTAGTTAAACATTAATTGTAGTGCATAAAAAAATCGTCAAAAAATAAATTTGACGATTTTTTTAAATTTATGTAAAAAAGAAGATTAACTTTCTTTCTTTTCTGTTCTAGGTTTTCTATCGTCTCTGCGATTATCACGGTTACGATTATCTCTACCTCTGTTATCGTTATTATTTCTAGGTTTAGAAACATATCCTTCAGGCTTTGGTAATAAAGCTTTTCTAGATACTTTTTCTTTACGAGTTTTAGGATCTACACCAAAGTATTTTACATCAATAATGTCACCAACTTTTACAACATCGTTAACATCATTCGTACGTTCCCAAGCTAATTCAGAAATGTGTAATAAAACTTCATTACCTGCAGCTTCTGTATATTCAACAACAGCACCAAATTCTAAAATTTTAATAACTTTAGTTTCGTAAACACTACCTCTTTCTGGCTTAAAAGTAATAGCTTTAACTCGTTCTAAAACTTTATCAATTCCTTCTTGACTAGTACCTAAGATCTCTACAATACCTTCTTCAGTAACTTCATCTTCATTAATTACAATAGTAGTTTCTGTTTCTTTTTGTAATTCTTGAATATGCTTACCTCCAGGTCCTATCATCGCTCCAATATAATCTCCAGGGATACGAACAGTAACCATTTTAGGAGCATGTGCTTTAACAGAATCGTTAGGAGTGGCAATAGTGTCTGTTAACTTTTCTAAGATATGTAAACGACCATCACGAGCTTGTTTTAATGCATTTACTAAGATTTCATATGATAATCCTTTAATCTTAATATCCATTTGACAAGCAGTAATACCATCTGCAGTACCTGTAACTTTAAAATCCATATCTCCTAAGTGATCCTCATCTCCTAAGATATCAGATAATACAGCATAACGATCACCATCAGAAATTAATCCCATAGCGATACCAGAAACTGGCTTTTTAAGTTGAACACCAGCATCCATTAATGCCATAGTTCCAGAACAAACTGTTGCCATTGACGATGAACCGTTACTTTCTAAAACTTCAGAAACCACACGAACTGTGTATGGACAATCTTCAGGTACCATACCTTTTAAAGCACGCTGTGCTAAGTTTCCGTGTCCTATTTCACGACGAGAAGTTCCACGAATTGGACGTGCTTCTCCAGTTGAAAATGGAGGGAAGTTATAGTGTAAGTAAAAACGCTCTTCATCTTGAATTGTTGGAGAGTCAATCATATTAGCATCTCTAGAAGTACCTAAAGTAACTGTTGCTAATGCTTGGGTTTCTCCACGTGTAAAGATAGATGAACCATGAGTTCTTGGTAAGTAATCTACTTCACACCAAATTGGTCTTATATCTGTAGTTGTACGTCCGTCTAAACGTAAACCTTCATTTAATGTTAAATCACGAACAGCAGCTTTGTGAGCTTTACTGAAGTATTTAGAGATTAAATCTCCTTTTTCTTCTAATTCTTCTTCTGTAAATAAAGCTTTTACTTCATCTTTTACTTCAGAAAAAGCTTGACCTCTTTCTTTTTTAGAAGTTCCTTTTTTTGCTATTTCGTAACACTTATCGTAAGCAGCAGCTTTAATCTTTTCCTCTAACTCTTCATCTGTAACTGCAACTTCGTATTCACGAGTTTCTTTTTTACCTACTTGGTTTACTAATGCTTCTTGCGCTTCACATTGTGCTTTAATAGCTTCATGTGCAACACGAATTGCATCAGCCATTTCTTCTTCAGAAACTTCATCCATTTCACCTTCAACCATGGCTACGAAATCTTTAGAAGCACCAACCATTAAATCGATGTCTGCTACTGCTAATTGAGCTCTGCTAGGATTGATGATAAACTCTCCATTAACTCTTACCACTCTTACTTCAGAAATAGGAGCTTCAAAAGGAATATCTGATAATTGAATTGCAGTAGAAGCTGCTAAACCAGCTAAAGCATCTGGCATAACTTCTGGGTCATGAGACATTAATTGCATCATTACCTGAGTTTCTGCATGATAATCTTTAGGAAATAATGGACGTAGTACTCTATCTACTAAACGCATGGTAAGAATTTCTTCGTTACTTGGTCTAGCTTCACGTTTCATAAAACCACCCGGATATCTACCAGCTGCGGCAAATTTTTCTCTATAGTCTACAGTAAGTGGTAAAAAGTCAATTCCAGGATTAGCTTCTCTAGCCGAAACTACGGTAGCTAAAATCATGGTATCTCCCATACTTACAACAACTGAACCATCTGCTTGTTTTGCTAACTTTCCTGTTTCTAAGGTAATGGTTCTTCCATCTCCAAGTTCAATAACTTGGCTAAATACTTTTGGAATCATAAAGTGTTTTTTTCAAATAAATTACGTTGTTAGTTGTAGTTGTGTTGTGTGTGTTGTTGTTATTTCAATGGAAGTTTTAAGTTTAAAAAGTTAAAACAACTTTCGCTAAGATAATAAAAAAAGAGGCTGAAAATTCCAGCCTCTTTTAGATAGGTATTATTTTCTAATTCCTAATTCTTTGATGATTGCACGATATCTGTTGATATCTTTCTTCTTTAAATAGTCTAGTAAACTTCTACGCTTACCTACCATTTTCACTAGAGAGCGCTCTGTGTTGAAATCTTTACGATTTCTTTTTAAGTGCTCTGTTAAGTGGTTAATTCTGTGAGTAAATAACGCGACCTGTCCTTCAGCAGTTCCAGTGTCTTTTCCGTCTTTACCGTGCTTTGCAAAAATTTGCTCTTTTACTTCTTTAGTTAAATACATACCAATATTGTTTAAATGATTTTAATGTATCAAAATTTTCATTGAAGTGGCAAAAGTACGATTAATTTCTTTAAAATAATAATTAAACTTTATTAAACCTTTTCCTTTATGTAAAGTCAAAGAAACATATTAACTTTTAAAATACTATTAATTATGACAGCGAAAGTTTTAAAATTCGGACTGATAATGTTGCTAGGCGTTATGTTTTTTACTTCTTGTTCTGACGAAGAAGGTGTTAGTGTTGATGATTCTGTAGAATTAAGTATTGAGGAAATTCAAGATTTTGTAGTTGCGGAGGATGTTGCATCTGATGTGGGAAATCTTTTGGAAGACGATGATTTAGATTTTAATTTGTTAGCTAGGGGTACAGGAGAAACTGATAGTAGTATAGCGAATTGTGTGACACGTTCTGTGTCGATTGATCCAATAACTGAAATAGTAACTATTACTTTAGATTTTGGAGAGGCTTGTACTGGTCCTAGAGGGAAGGTATTGTCTGGTAAAATTATTATTGTATATGAAAAGACAACTGAAGGTTATGCTAAAGAGGTAAGTTTTGATAGCTTTTCTGTTGATGGTAATACAATAGAAGGTACAAAATCGATAGTTAAAGTAAGGGATAATGGTAATGGAAATAAAGAAGCTACGCATACAGTAGATATTTCTGTTACACTTTTTACAGGCGAAACAATAAGTTTACAAGGAACTAGAGTGAGAGAGAAAGTTGAAGGAAGTGATACTGCAATTCGTAATGATGATGTTTATCTAATTTCTGGGAATTGGACTTTTGTAAATAAGTTAGGGAATGAATTTACAGGAAATATTACAGAAAAATTAAGAAGAGAATATACTTGCAAGTTTATAGTGAGTGGTGTCACTGAAATTACTAAAAATAGTAATACGTATACATTAGATTTTGGAGATGGTTCTTGTGATAATACAGCAACAGTTACCAATAGTGCTGGGGAATCGAGAGAAATTACACTTAGAAGGAGATAATTAGAGTTTTTTTGATGTAAAAAGACCAGCAATTTGCTGGTCTTTTTTTATTATGTTAAGCTCTTACAGGTTGATTTTGTATTAAATCTAAGTATAAGTTTACTTGTTTCTTTAAATCTTTTCGTTCATAAATAGCATCTAAGAAACCGTGTTCTAAAACAAATTCTGAACGTTGGAAACCTTCAGGTAATTCTTTACCAGTGGTATCTTTAACAACTCGTGGTCCTGCAAATGCGATTAAGGCATTTGGCTCTGCAATATTAATATCACCTAACATCGCAAATGAAGCTGTTGTACCTCCTGTAGTAGGATCTGTACATAATGATACATATGGTATTTTAGCATCTGCTAATTGTGCTAGTTTTGCAGAAGTTTTTACCAGCTGCATTAAAGATAATGAAGCCTCCATCATACGCGCCCCTCCAGATTTAGAAATCATTAAGAAAGGAATATTATTTTGAATAGCATAATCGATAGCACGTGCTATTTTTTCTCCAACAACACTCCCCATAGATCCACCAATGAAAGAGAAATCCATAGAAGCAATAACTAAATCTTTTCCTAAAGACTTACCTACAGCAGTTCTAACAGCATCTTTTAATCCTGTTTTTTCTTGAACAGCTTTAACACGATCAGGGTACTTTTTAGTATCCTCAAACTTTAAAGGGTCTTTAGAAACTAACTTTTCATTGAGTTCTTTGAATTCGTTATTGTCGAAAAATAATTCGAAATATTCTTTACTTCCAACTCTTACATGATACCCATCTTCTGGACTTACATATAAATTTCGTTTTAACTCTTCAGTATCAATTATTTTACCACTAGGAGTTTTATACCATAACCCTTTAGGTGTATCTTTCTTTTCTTCAGTAGGGGTATGAATCCCTTTATCTTTTCGTTTAAACCAAGCCATAATCTAGTTTTGTTTGTTTAGTCAGCCTAAATAATTTAACCCTTATTTTAGGGACAGGTTAGTTTACAAATGTAAAAGTTTTTTAATTACCGCGTATTTTTTTCAAAATAAAAATGATGAGAAACCGTTATGCATATTAGATTATATACAAAAAAACACTTCCTAATCTAAGAAGTGTTTTATATAATGAACTGGTAAACAGTTTATAATGTGTTGATGTTGTTTAAATCTTCAAATGCTTTCTTTAAACGAGATTTAAATGTTAATTCTCCTTCTCTTAACCATTTGCGAGGATCATAATACTTTTTATTAGGAATATCGCCTCCATCAGGGTTTCCAATTTGAGAAGATACATAGTCTTTTTTCTCTAACATATAATCACGAATCCCTTCATTAAAAGCATATTGTAAATCAGTATCAATATTCATTTTAATTACTCCATAACCAATAGATTCACGAATTTCTTCTAAAGTAGAACCAGAACCTCCATGGAATACAAAATCAATTGTATTTGCAGGAACATTATAATTTTTAGAAATATACTCTTGAGAATTCTTTAAAATTTTAGGTGTTAATTTTACATTTCCAGGTTTGTAAACACCATGTACATTACCAAAAGCAGCGGCTACTGTAAATTGATCGCTAACTTTTAATAACTCTTCGTAAGCGTAAGCAACTTCTTCTGGCTGTGTATATAATTTAGAGCTGTCAACATCTGTGTTGTCTACACCATCTTCTTCTCCACCAGTAATTCCTAATTCAATTTCTAAAGTCATCCCCATTTTACTCATACGAGCTAAGTATTCCTTACAGATTTCAATATTTTCTTCTAACGGCTCTTCTGATAAATCGATCATGTGAGAACTGAATAATGACTTTCCAGTTTCTTCAAAATGTTTCTCACTAGCATCTAATAATCCATCGATCCATGGTAATAATTTTTTTGCAGCATGATCTGTATGTAAAATAACAGGAACACCATAAGCTTCTGCCATTAAATGAATGTGTTTTGCTCCTGCTACAGCACCTGCAATTGCAGATTTTTGATCTTCATTAGATAATCCTTTCCCAGCATTAAATTGTGCTCCTCCGTTAGAGAATTGTATAATTACAGGAGAATTAACTTCTTTTGCAGTTTCTAAAACAGTGTTGATAGAGTTCGATCCTACTACATTTACAGCAGGTAATGCGAATCCTTTTTCTTTTGCTAGTTTAAAAATTTCTTGAACTTCGCGTCCAGTGGCAACTCCTGGTTTAATCATCTCTTTTGTTTTAAGTTAGTGTTGTTATTTCAATGGAAACAAAACTACATAATTTTTATATGAAAAGATGAAAAACAAAACGCAGATTACGATTACGTTTTAGTTAGTTCCTTTTAAAAAGGATAATTAATACCTATGTTAAATACAGAATTAGCAAAATTTGTGTTTTGAAACCATCTTTTATCAGTCAAATATGGTTCTCTTACTTTAAATCCAAGATCTAAACGAGCGACCAGAAATTTGAAATCGTAGCGTAATCCAAAGCCTGAACCTACAGCCATATCTGTAAATGATCTAAACCCATTGAATTTTGATGCTGAATCCACCAAAGGAGAATTTGTAATATCCCAAATATTACCAACATCTAAAAATATAGCACTTTTTAAACTTCCTGCAATATTGAAACGATATTCGAAAGAAGAAAGGAATTTTAAGCTACCAATATTGTACTCTAAACCAGGAGTTCTTCTACCTGGACCTAGATCATATGTTTGCCACGCTCTAATATCATTAGATCCTCCAGCAAAATAGCTTCTAGAAAAAGGAATGCTAGAGTCATTATAGGTGAAAATGGCTCCTATAAAAGTTCGATGTGCTAACACATTGTTTTCGCCTAAATTCCAGTATTTTTTATATTCAATGTCAGTTTTAAAGTATTCGGCAATTGGGATTTTAAATACAGTAGTTTGTCCGTTGCTATTTGTTTGATTGGATAATAGTCCCATAACATTACCAGAATTTGCCAATCTAAACTTGAAATAAGAAAAATTAGAGTCTTTTATGCTTTCTTGTCCATTATAGGTGAAGGTATAAGCGATTTCAGGAATTAAAAAATCTGATGTTATAATGTTGTATCGATTTAAGATATTTAAATTATCTCTAAAAGCTTCAGGGTTATTAGTTCTAAAACTATTGTTTAAAGATAATTCTCTCATTTTATCAACTATAGCTTCATTGTTTTCAGGAGCTGGATCAGGTAAGTCAAAACCAGGAGTGGCAATATTTACAACTTGTTCTAATTTTCGATACTCAGAACCGTAAATATTAAAATAATTCCCAACATTTAAATTTCGGATATATTGTGCATTTAATAGTTCTAATTGAATAGACTTTCTTTTATTAAATTGCCATCTGTAATCTACACCTAAAGAAATATTTTGTTTATCTAAGGCAATGTTTTTCTGAATACTTAAACCTGTATGAAAAATAGTTCTTGGTTGCATACGTTTAGGAACAAGTCGATGAAATCCAAATGGGGCCATAAATCTTGGTACTTCCAGCGATAAATTACCTCCAACTTCCCAACCAGGACCATTAGCTGAATTAAAAAAACCTCCTTGAATACCTAACTGAAATATTTCTGCTCCTTTAAACGCGTTTCTATTGGTAATTGAAAATTTACCTGAAATATCAAAGTTTCTAATATTAGATCGTGATAACTCTGCATCGATACCAATAGAATATTTCTCAATAGGAGTAAGAAAGATATTTGCATCTAATTCTGTTTCACTAATTGGAGTATACCGTATAGATGTAGTTTTAAAATTTTTTAATCCTCTTAAATGTGTTTGAGTAAGAATTCTTAGCGAATCTGTATATGTTTGATTTGGTTTTATAAAAATTGACTGCGATAAATGCTTAGGGTTATACTTTAGTTTTTCATGAGATAAAAAATTGATATCCTTATATGTTGTTGAATTTAAGTAGGGTTCGTTTCTGTTAGCATAAGAATAATCGGTGAAAATATTGATGTTTTTTATTTTCTGTATCCTAAAAGGTTTAGAAATATATTGTCCATCATTTTCAATTAATCGATCTTTAATCTCGATTTTAACATCTGTTTTTTGGTAATTTTTTAAGGTATCTGGTTCAAAAGACAACGAGTTTTCATTAAAATGGTAAATACCTTTATTTCTAAACAAGTTAATAATACGATCCGTTTCTTTTATGAAGTTGTCATTTTTATATTGCTCTCCTTTTTTAAGAAAATTCTTGTGCGCATGTTTTTGATAAATAGAGTCTAAAATAGGCGATTTGATATCTGTATAAACAGAATCTAAAAAAGAAGGGTTTCCTTTCAGAATGTAATAAGTTAACTTTCCTTTTTTCTTAGCAACAGTATCTTTTTTATACGAAACCTTTGCTCTAAAGTATCCTTCAGTTAAATAGTAGGCTTTTAATTTTTTTACAGTTTTTTTGGTTTTTTTATCACTAATAATTATTGGAGCTTCACCGTTATTTAAATACCAGTTATTTAAACCAATAAAAGTAGTAGCAACAGAGATACTTTGTTTTTCAGAGAAAATATTTTTGAAAAGACTATACCATTTCGGATGGTTTTTTTCCCACTCTTCAACATCTTTAGATCCTTTAGGGTTTCCTAAATTATAAAAGTATAAGGATAAAGGTAATCCGATAGAACGAGCATTTCTTCGTTGTAGCAATAAGCTGTTAAGTTTTTCGCTTTTCTGCTTTACACTATCAACAATTATAATGTTTTTTGTGAGTAGTAACTCATTTTCATTAACATGCTTTATAGTGTTACACGAAACAAAAAATAGAAGTAATAAAAAATAAAAACTGTGTTTTTTCATTAACTTTACACGACGAATTAAGTAGTCAAAAATACCACTTTTACAATTAAGAGCTGTTAAAAAACTGCCAATGAGCCTATCAAAGAACCAAATTAAGTTAATCAATAGTTTAAGACAAAAAAAATATCGAAAAATTAATGGGCTTTTTATAGCTGAAGGGGTTAAGGTGGTTAAAGAGTTGTTGGATTCTAATTTTACACTTAAAGCATTGTTTGCTACTGAAAAGTATGTGGTAGATGAAAGGTATGCTGAAATTACTACACGCATTACCGAAAACGAATTAAAAAAAATTACTACTTTAAAAACACCAAATAGAGTATTAGGTATTTTTCATATTCCAAAAGCAATTGAATTTGAAGATAAAGGTTTGATTATAGCTTTAGACGCCATTAATGATCCAGGTAATTTGGGTACTATTGTCCGTTTATGTGATTGGTTTGGGGTTAAGCATTTAATCTGCTCTGAAGATACTGTTGATTTGTACAATCAGAAAGTAATTCAAGCAAGCATGGGGTCTATTACTAGAGTAAATGTTATATATAAAAATTTAGTAGAAGTTGTTGATGCTACTCAATTACCAGTTTATATAGCCGATATGGATGGTGTAAATGTGTATAAAACCAAGTTGCCACAAGAAGCTATTCTAATTATGGGTAATGAGGCAAATGGTATTTCAGAAGCGTTACGAAATAAAGTGTCTCATAAAATAAGCATACCTAGGTTCGGAGAAATTCAAGAAACTGAAAGTTTAAATGTAGCTACTGCTACATCTATTTTGTTGAGTGAGTTTAGAAGAGGAGGTTTTTAACGATAGAAAAGAGAAGTAGGAATCAAGAGATAAGATATTGTATGTGTTTGATGACTGAGAACTATTATTATTTAATTCTAGAGGTGTTATTAATTGCTGTATGCTTGTAGTTACTTTTCTCAATTTTCCCAAAGCTATATTTTAAGGATACAGAAAAAGCATTTATGTCAGTAAAGAATAATGTATTGCCATTTATGCTCGGTAAGTTTTGAGTTTCATTAAATTCTAACGTATTAAAAATGTCATTATAGCTTAGTGTGATGTCTAAATTTTTGAATTTCTTTTGCAGGGAAGCATCCATAGTGAAAATTGGTAATGTACTATAAGGCCCTTCTCTATTTAAAGTAGTTCCCCATATATTGAAATTAAAAGAAGTAGTGTTGTTTATGGTAAACTTCTGATTGGAATAATAATATAAGTAAGGTTGTGAATTTGTTTCAATTAAATAATCATCTATAAATTTTGAATGAATAGCACTTAAACTATTTTCTGAAGACCAAAATTTATATGAAATAGGAATATTTGCTTCTAAATGAATATTTGATTTTTTTGAAAAATTTAAATGTGATATCGTAGTTTTCTTATCAAAAGAATTATAATTTAAGGTATATAGTTTTATTGGTTTTTTTGTGTAGTTATATGTTAGTCGTAAAGTGTTTTTATTAAATGTATAGTTTAAAGAAATCTCATCTGTAATAGCATTTTTAAGGTTTAAATTCCCTGTAAATTCTATATAGGGATTTACATATGCTGCTGTATTTGATATGGTTGAAAAAGGAGGCCTGTTAATGCTTTTAGCATAATGTAAAGTAAAAGATTGATCTTTTGAAAAAGGAAAATGAATAGTTGCTTTTGGGAATAAGAATGTGTTTTTTCTATAGAATTTATCATTTTCGCTATTAGAAAAATACCCTAAAGCTGTATTTTCTTCAATTCGAAAGCCTAAGGAGTACTCTAATTTGTCAAATAATTTTGATGATAATTGAGTATAAAAAGCGTTGTTTCTTTCAGTAAAATTATAAGTTATAGAGTTGTTATTATTAATTGTTTTGGTGTTTAAAAGCGATAAACCGGTTTCTAAAACAGTGTTTTCAGAGAATTTCTTCTCGTAATTAGTTTTAAAATCATAAGAAATAATAGAGAAATCCTGAGTTCTTAAAATATTCAAGATCTCATTATTACTTGTGTTAGTAATATTGTTTGTTACTTTTTTTAAATAAAAAACATGCTGCGCTCCTAAAAAAAAGATGTCAGAATTCTTGAACTTTTTCTGGTAATTTAAATTGGTTGTAGTAAAATATCTATTCCCTAAATCATTAGTTTTTGTAGTAATAATATCACTACTATTATTTTCAGTATAATTTGTTGAAGTGTTAAAATTAAAAGGTTCGTTTTGTACTTGAGCATTGGAACTAATAGAAAAATAGTCGTTTTCATTAATCTGATGGTGCAATCCACCATTAAATAGTATTTGATCTCTATTGGTAACTGAAGTAAGCAAATGTTCAGATTGTATAGCTTTACTAGGAATGGTATATGAAGTTCTATTACGTTCCCAAACGTTAATATCATTATAAGAAACACTCAATTTAATTTCATTGTTGTCTTTTTTAAGGTTGATATAACTAGATAAAAAGTTATTAAAAAATTTTTTAAAAGCCATCGTTTCTTTTACATGTACTTTTACTCCATTCGAGGTGTTTTTTTTAAGTGTGATAAGCAATACTGCATTGGCGTTGGCTTCGTATTTAGCAGAGGGATTGTTAATTATCTCGATGGTTTTTATGTCATCTACTTGAAGTGTATTTAACATTTGAAAAGAAACTCTTTGATTGTCAACATAAATTAAAGGAGTTCCTTTACCAATTATTTCAATAGTTTCCTGTGTTTCGTTTATTTGTAGTTTTGGAAGTTTAGCTAATAAATTAGTAGTTGTTGGTTCTGCTGATAAAATACTGTTTTCTACATTTACCACAATATTTCCTTTTTTATTTTGAATTAATCTCTTACGTGCTATTATTTCAACCTCGTTTAAAAGATTTGTTTTTGGAGTTAGAGAAAATTTTAGGTCAATATTACTATTGATGTTTATTTCTTGTGAAGCTTCATTATAAGAAATTGAATTTATTTTTAAAATATAAGTTCCCTTTTTAATAGTTTTTAAATGAAATTTTCCATTTTCGATAAAAGTATATGTAAGTATTTTTCCATTTTCAGAAAGAAGTAAAACATCTCCATACTCAACAATATGATTATCGTTGTTATAAACAGTTCCAAAAATTGAAAAATTTACTTGACTGTAATTTACTTTTGATAAGATTAATAATAGAATAAAAATAAATTGCTTCATTATTTGTTTTTGAGCAAAAAAATTAAAAAGCAAATAAAAAAAGTAAAAAGACTAGGGTGATTTTAGTACTAGTGCCCGTACTATTTTTTAAAACTAATGATTAAATCTCTTCTATTAGAGATGTTTAGTTTTTGATAAATGTTAGAAATATGTGTTTTTACAGTATTTAAACTAATATGTAGTTCGTTAGCAATTTCTTTATTTGTTTTACCGTCAATAATGAGTTTTTTTATAGTAATTTCTTGTTTGGTTAAATCAGTTACTGTAAGAGTTTTCCTTTTTATATTTTTTAAAATATATACTATAAGAAGTCCAATAATTAGTATTAATAATGCACTTATATAACTGGTAAATCTAAATTTTTTATTGGCCTTAACAATAGAAATTTTAAGGAGTTCGTTTTCTAAAAAAATGTATTGATCACTGGTAATACTACTACTTTTTAAATCTTTTAGAAAATTAGTATAATACGTAGTGTTTTTTAATACGTCTTTCCTAAGCAATTTTTCTTGATGAAGCTTTTTTATACTGTCTAATTTTATAGAAAGTAAAAGGGGAGTTCTTTTTTTATTTGTTTGATATTTAGGAGTGTTTTTTTTAATTATTCTTTTGAATTCTTGTTTTTTTATATCAAATTCAGCTTTCTTTATATTATAAGAAGCACTATGATTTGTAATTCTTACATAATGCTTAAGGTGAAGAGCATTTTTAGAAAAAACTAAACTAGAAGTTGTAAAAAAAAGTAAAAAAACGAATCTTTTAAACATATATTGTTAAAATTAAAAAAGCCCATTTATTTGAGCATCAATTCTATCGATAATATATCCTAAATCTTCTTGATTATCTACAAAATCTAATTTGTCAATATCAATAACTAATAGTTTTCCTTTATTATACGTACTAATCCAAGCTTCATATCGTTCATTTAATCTACTTAAATAATCAATGCTTATTGAGCTCTCGTAATCGCGTCCTCTTTTATGAATTTGTCCAACAAGAGTAGAAATATCTGCACGTAAATAAATTAATAAATCAGGCGGATTTACTAAGTTTTCCATTAAATCAAATAAAGAAGAATAATTATTAAAATCTCTATTCGTCATTAACCCCATAGCATGAAGGTTTGGGGCAAAAATATGTGCATCTTCGTAGATAGTTCTATCTTGAATTACATTCTTTCCAGATTGTCTTAAATCAAGTATTTGCCTGAATCTACTGTTCAAAAAATAAACTTGCAAGTTGAAAGACCAGCGTTCCATTTCTCCATAAAAATCATCTAAATAAGGATTTTCGTCAACAGACTCAAAATGAGGTTTCCAATTGTAATGTTTAGCTAATAATTTAGTAAGTGTGGTTTTACCAGCTCCAATATTTCCTGCTATAGCTACGTGCATTCGACCTTTGTTTTTATAGATCAAAATTACATATTATTCTCTGATTATTTAAGGATTAACAAGTTAATTTATATCCATAACCACGAACGTTAATAATTTCAACGGCTGGATCTTTTTTTAATTTTTTCCTGAGTTTAGAGATAAAAACATCCATACTTCTAGCATTAAAGAAATCGTCATCTCCCCATAATTTTTTCAGAATAAAAGAGCGATCTAAAATTTCATTTTTCTTTTCTGTTAAATAATATAGAAGTTCACTTTCTCTATGAGTTAACAATTCAGCTTGATCGTTAAAATAAAGCTTTTGCTTTTCGTAATTAAATATAAATTTTCCAATATTTATTTTCTCTAGAT
This sequence comes from uncultured Tenacibaculum sp., assembly GCA_947501615.1. Lineage (GTDB taxonomy): Bacteria > Bacteroidota > Bacteroidia > Flavobacteriales > Flavobacteriaceae > Polaribacter. Next base: position 63,659 of record CANMWK010000002.1, read on the forward strand.
CTTTTTTTAAATTAATCCGATCTAACAGGCTATGAACTCTAACAATTAATTCTTCCATAGAAAATGGTTTTTTTAAATAATCGTTTCCTCCATGCTGAAAACCATCTATTACATCTTTAGTCTGAGATTTTGCAGTAAGAAAAATAATAGGAATATGCTGATTTTCTTCTCGTATTTCTTTAGCTAATGTGAATCCATCTTTCTTTGGCATCATAACATCTAAAACTAAGATTTCAGGATGCTCTTTTGTATACACAGTATATGCCTCTTCACCATTTAATGCATGAAAAACTTCGAAATTTCTAGTCTCTAAACTTTCTTTAACGATTTGACCTAAGCTAGGTTCATCTTCAGCTAATAATAATTTTATCTTTTTACTCATAAGGCATAGTGATTTTAAATGTAGTTTTTTCTGGCGAAGAACTTAAATGAATGGTTCCGTTGTGTTTTTCTACAATCTTTTTGGTATAGTATAAACCAATACCAAATCCTTTTACATCGTGTGTGTTTCCTTTTGGAACTCTATAAAACTTATCGAAAATTTTATCTTGTTGACTTTTTTCTATTCCTGAACCATTATCGGAAACACTAATTTCTAATTCGTTTTTATCAGCATGAAATTGTAGTTTAATGCTATCTCCACCATATTTTACAGCATTGTCTAGTAAGTTGGAAATAGCATTTTCCAAATGAAATTCATCGATTTGAATAACTAATTCTTTAATATTTGAAGAGAAAATGATTTCTTTCTCTGTGGTAAATAACTGATGTTTTTTAGATAGTTTTTCAAGTAGATTGATAATTTCTACCTGTTCCTCTTTAAGGAGTAGCTTTTCACTATCGAGTGTTGCTGTTTCCAATAGTTTTTCAACCATAACATGTAGTTTTTTAATCTGACTTTCAGAGATGGCTACATATTTTTTAGTTTTCTCTTTATCTTCAATTGCATTAAAATTATTTATGGCTTCTAATGCTGTTGAAACTGTGGTGATTGGGGTTTTAAATTCATGAGTAATATTACTGATTAAGTCATTCTTAATTTCAGCTAACTCTTTTTGTTGGTTTATAATTCTTAATAAATAGAATAAACTAAAAATTACGGCTAGTGATAAAAGAAGCGATAAAAGTATTCCTGTTGAACTTCTTTTCAAAGCTTCAGCAGAAGGATTACTATATTTCATTTTGAACCTTTTATTCGGACCAAGAAATGTTGATTTAGATTCAATTGCCTCAAATTCATCAAAAACGGTAGGTGTAAAAATCGTATGAATAGTATCTTGTTTATAATACTCAAAACTATAGTTTACATTAATTTTTTTCTGACTCAATTCTTTTCTTAAAAAAGTGTCAATTTTACTATGATTCATTGTGTCTTTCTGAATGGCAATGTAGAAAGTTTGTAAACCTTTTAGCAGTTTTAAACTATCAGCAGCTTTCTTTCCTCTGAAAATTTTTACAGTATTGTTACTTTTTTGGTTAGGGAAAATAAAATTGGTAGTATTATCAAACATCTGATTATGTTTTGTTGTATCTCTTTTTTTAGAAAAAATACTATCAAGTGTAAAAGCAGTGTTATTATATTCTTTAGTATTATCTGTAGTAATCACTAAAGATTCTATGGTGAACTTTAAAGAGTCCTTAGATTTATTGTTAATAGAAGAATCGTTGTTTTTAGGAACTTTTTTATTTGTTATTGAAGAGAAAATATTTTTCCAAACTTGTCCAGCTTTCCTCCTGCCTGTAGCATCGTTACTAGGCGTTGTAAATGAAAAGTGGCTTTTCTTTGATAAATCAGTAAAGTACTTACTAACAGCATTATCTAAACTAATCTGAATTTCATTCATTACTCGTAATTTGTTTTGTTGGTAGTTTTTATAATTCCAATAAAACTGTACGACTATAGTAGTAAGTATGGTTATTACTATAAAATAAAGAATCCAATTGTGTTTTTGGGTTTTCATGTGTCAAAGGTACATTTCTAATTCAATAAAAATAAGTCGGTTAACACTAGTTAACACTAGTTAACGCAGAAACATAAATTTAGGAAACATCTTTGTAGTGTAAAATGAAAAAATCCACTCGAAATGAAAAATATAATTACCGTAATATTATTAATTACAGCTATTAACGCTTTTGCACAAACTAAGAAAACGAAGAAAGTAAAGTTTAAAACATCATCGCTAGTGTTTAGTGTAGATTCTACTGACGAACTGAAAACTATCAATTGGGATGAAACAAAAGACTTTTTTAAAAATAGTGATGAAGATGAAGAAATTTCAATTGGCTTTAAGGTGATGAAAGGGGATAATATAAATACTAAATTTAAAGTTAAAGAAAGTATGGTGTTAAATGGAAAGGTTACACATATCGATAAGTTTATAAAAATATTATCGGATTACAAACCAAAGAGTGTTGATGAAGTGAAAGAATCTGCTCTTGTTTTTACTGTTGATTCTATAAAAGAATTAAAAGATATTAAATGGAAAGAAGCTAAAGAGTTTTTTGAAGGGAGTAATGAGGAAGATGAAATTACACTTGGTTGTAAAGTAAAAAGATCTAAAGAAGAAAAATCAAAATCAACAATTAAAAAAAGCTTTCAAGTTAGTGGGAAGTTTAAAGATTTAGACAAGTTAATTAAAATCATGTCTAAGTACACCAAATCACAAAAAGAATAATAACATTTAAATTATATAGAAATGAATATTAAAATATTACTTGTAGCAATACTATTTTCTGTTTCAGTAATTGCACAAAATTTCCAAGGAAAAGCAACGTATAAAACTCATAATAATGTAGATTTTAAAATAAGTACTGGAGATAAGGCTCCAAATTCAGATTTACAGAAGCAAATTCAAGAAAAATTGAAGAAGATGTACCAAAAAACATACACGTTAAACTTTACAAAATCTACATCAACATATACTCAAAATAAAGAGTTAGAGCAAACAGCACAGTCTGGAGGTGTTCAAGTTATGATGTTTGGAAATGGAGGAGGAAACGATATATTATATAAAAATGTTGCTGAGAAAAACTATATTAATAAAACAGAAGTATTCAGTAAAGAATTCTTAGTGAAAGATAAATTGACTAATGAAGAATGGGAAATGAGTGGAGAAACTAAGAAAATAGGAAAATACACCTGTTACAAAGCTACAAAAACAAAAGAAGAAGAACAGGTTAGTAGTATAATGACTGACGGAGAAACGGAAGAAAAAAGAGAAATGGTAACAGTAAATACCGTAGCTTGGTATACACCAGAAATTCCGGTAAGTAATGGGCCAGATATGTTTTGGGGATTGCCAGGTTTAATTTTAGAAGTACACGAAGGAAAAAGAACTATAGTGTGTACAGAAATTGTAATAAATCCATCAGAAAAACTAAAAATAAAGGAACCTAAAGGAGGTAAAAAAGTTACATCAGAAGAATATGAAAAGATAGTAAAAAACAAAGTAAAAGAAATGAATGAACGTTTTAGAAGTAAAAGAGGAAAAGGTCAATCTATAAATATACAAATAGGAGGGTAAATTTTTTAATAGCGATTTTAAACCTTTGCATTTTTTAAAAGTCTTAGATAGGTTAACAAAAGTTATCTTTATTAAGAAAAGAATAAAATCAATCACATACATTATGAAATCGCTTTTTACTTACCTGTTATTACTTTCTGTAGGATTTAGTTATGCTCAAAAAAATTTTCACGGAAAAGCTGTCTATAAATCTAAAACATCTTTTGATATGAATCAATGGGGGAATAGGCAAATGTCTGAACAACAAAAGAAAAGAATTATGGAAAGAATGAAGAATATGTTAGAAAAAACATATATACTTCATTTTGATAGAGTTTCTTCATTATATGAAGAAGAAGAAAAACTAGAAACACCAGGAGGAAGAGGAGGTTTTCGTTTTGGTGGTTTTTCTAGTGGGATTCAGTACAAAAACACACAAGACAAAAAATTCGTAGAAGAAAGAGAGTTTTTTGGTAAGAAGTTTTTAATAGAAGATCCATCAGAGATGCCAAAGTGGGAGATGAGTGGTGAGCAAAAACAAATAGGAAACTATTTGTGTTATAAAGCCACTATGGTAAAAAAAACCGATGAGTTTGATTGGCAAAATATGAGAAGAAGGGATAGAAATAAAAAGAAAGATAATAAAGAGAAAAAGTCAGATAGTATCAAAGTTAGAAAGGTAACTGATGATATTGAAATGCCTAAAGAGATATTAGTTACAGCATGGTATACACCACAAATTCCTGTAAGTAATGGGCCAGGACAATATTGGGGATTACCAGGTTTAATTTTAGAAATTAATTCTGGTAAAACAACGATTTTATGTACAGAAGTTACTTTAAATCCGAAGGAGAAAAAAGAAATAAACCCTTTAACTAAAGGAGACGAAGTTACACGAAAAGAATATAATGCTATTGTGAAAAAGAAGATGGAGGAGATGAGAGAAATGTGGAGAGGTAGAAGAAGAGGTAGATCTTAATACGTTTTATGAATTAATCAAACTTTACTAATGAAAAAAATATTTTTTCTGGCGATCGTAATGATTGCTAGTTATACTAGTGCCCAAATTAAACTGACTGGAAAAGTTAAGGATAGTATAGGTAACCCATTAGAGATGGCGAATATGTTAGCAATAAATCAAAAAGACAATAAAGTAGATTCTTATGGTTTTACGGATGCTTTTGGTAATTATAAACTCAATTTAAAAAAAAATGCTAACTACATAATTAAAGCGAGTTATGTAGGGATGAAAACAGGAGAGTTTACTGTAACAACAAAAGAAGCAGATCTTATAAAAGATATGGTTTTGATTTTTGACAATACTTTAGATGAAGTAGAAATTATCTCAAAAATGCCAGTAACAGTTAAAGGTGATACTATAGTTTATAATGCAGATTCTTTTAAAAGTGGAACAGAGAAAAAACTAGAAGATGTGCTTAAGAAACTTCCTGGTGTTGAGGTTAATGATGAAGGAGAAATTCAAGTTGAAGGAAAAACAGTAAGAAAGGTAATGGTAGAAGGAAAAGATTTCTTCGATGGCGACTCTAAATTGGCTACTAAAAATATTCCTGCGAATGCAATTGATAAAGTAGAAGTATTAAAGAATCATAGTGAAGTTCGTCAAATGAGTAGTGTTACAGATAATGAAGATAATATTGTCATCAATTTAAAATTGAAAGAAGGGAAAAAGAACTTTTGGTTTGGAGAAGTTTCTGCGGGAGTAGGAATGGCAACAGAAGATAGTAGATATATAGTACATCCTAAACTATTTTATTATAGTCCGAAATATAGCTTGAACTTAATTACAGATTTTAATAATATTGGAGAAGTACCTTTTACAAGACGAGATTATTTTAAGTTTTCTGGTGGGTTTAGAGGAGTTGGAGGACGAGGTACTGGTTTTAATGTGGCTTCATCTGATATAGGTTTTTTAACACTTAGAAATAATAGAGCTAAAGAAATTGAATCACGATTCGGAGCTGTGAATTTTAGTTATTCGCCAAAAAAGAATTGGGATTTAAGCGGATTTGGAATTTATTCTGGTTCTGATATAGCTATGGAAGAAAATACGATAAGAAATTATATTAACGAAAATGTAGATGCAAGTAGTTTGCCTCCATTCGATGCTACAGACCCAAATGCTGTTCGATTAATTAATACAGAACAAATTAATAGTGTTTCTCAGCAAAGAAGTGATTTAGGCTTGTTAAAATTAAGTTCTAGTTACCGATCTGATGCCGACAATCAATTTGATTATGATGTGTTTGCTAAAATTTCAAAACAAGAAGAAACTCAAAGTTTAAATTCTACTCGTACATATTTGAATGATGCAGATGAATCCATTCCAATTCATCAAATATCAAGTCAAAATCCATACTCGATCAATCAAAACTTAAATTATTATTACACATTAAATGATAAAAATATTTTTGCCTTAGAAGCGCAGTACTTATGGCAAAACGAAGATCCATTTTATAATGCAGAACTAGAAAATTTATCTTTTTTTAATGTTTTAGGTTTAGTTGACGAGAGTCCAGTACCTTTTAATGTTTCACAAAATAAAAGAGTAAAAACAAATAAATTAGACGCCAAGTTAGATTACTTCTATGTAATTAATCCAAAGAGTAATTTGAATGTAACTTTAGGAACAACTGTTAGCGATCAGCAGTTCAATTCAAATATTTTTCAAGTTTTAGAAAATGGATCAACAAATAATATCAATAACACTAATGCTATAAATGATGTAAGTTATACATTTGATGATTACTATGCTGGTTTACATTATAAATTCATCACAGGAATATTTACATTCAATCAAGGGTTTACAGCACATCAGTATTCAGCAAAAAACACACAATTAGGAAGTGTTTTTGATAATAGTTTTACAAAATTATTACCAGACGCTTCGATTAAGATAGCGTTAAAAAAATCTGAATCTTTACGGTTAAATTATAGTCAACAAGTTAGTTTTACTGATATAAACAGTGTTGCTGAAGGTTTTGTATTTAATAATTACAACAGGTTATACTCAGGAAACCGTGAGTTAGAAAGTTCGTTGTCTCACAATGTGAATTTAAGTTACTTTAGCTTTAATATGTTTAACTATACGAACATATTTGCTAGTGTGAATTATAGTAAGTTGATAGATGCGGTAAAAGGATTGACAACATTTAGTGGGGTAGATCAAGAATCTACATCAATTAATTCAATCTTTCCAGATGAAACAGTCTCTGCAAATGCTAACTTTCAAAAGAGTTACAGAAAGTTTAAAGTTACTTTAGGAGGAAATATAGGATATTCAGTTTCAAATAACTTGTTTTTTAATCGTTTTACAAATGAAAATGAAAATAGAGAATCAAACTCATTTACACAGGCATACAGAACTAGATTTAGTACTAACTTTAGAGAATTTCCAAATTTTGATGTAGGTTATAATGTAAGTATTAATAGATACGATCAAGGAGGAATTATTAACACATTTACAACGCATAGTCCGTTTGTTAATTTTGATGCTTTCATCACTAGAGATCTTATTTTTACAACAAAATATACTTATAATAATTATAGAAATCAGTCAGAAACATTAAATGATTTTAGTTTTTGGGATGCAGATCTAACATACCAAAAGAAAGATAGTCAATGGGAGTATAAAGTAAAAGTTACTAATATTTTAGATACAAATTCACTTAATCAAGATAGTTCTAATACTATTTTTAATAGTTCGTCTGCATATACTATACAGCCAAGATATATTACTTTTTCAGTAAAATATAACTTATAAGATTATTAATACTAAGAGTAATAAAAAATGCGAAACGTAAGTTTCGCATTTTTTTTATATTATTATCAATCTATTTTATAATTACTTTTCGTGTTTCTTTTTTATCGTTTTTTATAATTTGTAATAGATAGAGTCCTGGGGTTACGGTTTCATAATGAATTTGTTCTGCAAATTTATTTGTCTCATTAGAAAATTCTCTTAAATCAACTAATCTACCTCTTAAATCAAACAATTGAATAGAGATATTGCTTCTTGGCTCAATATCAAAAATTAAATTAAAGCTTTTATTTGAAGTTGGATTTGGAAATAGGCTTAAGTTTGCGAAATCTGTAACATCTCCAATAGTTGCATTTGGGTTATTAATAATGGTAAAATTAGTTGAGTTCACGTTATAAAAAATATTATCCACTGCTTCAATCATAATACGTGCCTCTGTAGTAGGTAAATTTGGAATTATAATATTTTGAATTCCATCATTGGGTGTGCTTTCTACTATCGTAGTAGGAAATGTAAGTCCTCCATCAGTAGATAATTTAATGCGAACATTTTTACAGTTTACAGGAGCCTGATCTGTAGTAGATTTATTCCAGGTTATTGTTTGTATAGTAGCTCCATCCCAACTCACCTCAGAGTTTGGTGTTGATATTATAAAAGGATTTATATCTACAACAGTAATTTTCATTTGATCGGTACTTGTTGCTCCTCCCTCTGGCTGATTATCTCTAACGGTTAATGTAAAGTTCATTTCTCTTGCAACTTCGGGAAGAACTTCCCAGATAGTAGAGAATTCTCCTGAAACAATAGTCGTTAATTTAGGTAAATAACGTTCAGGAGATGTAGAAGGACGAAAGGATCTAAATGATGCACCAATAGTATTTGTTGCTACTGGAGGAGATATAGAAAAAGCGAATTCATTATCTGTTTGTTCCCAGCTGTAAGTTAAATTAGCTTTAGCATCGTTGTCAGAGCCAGTTCCTCTTAAAATCAAAGGTGTACCCTTAGGAACAGCATAGTCCAAACCAGCATTTGCAGTAGGAGAAGTGTTTCCATTAGTGGTATTAACACTACAAGGAGTATTGTTTTGTACAAAACCTAATATTTCTTGGATACTTATAGTATGGAAATAATCGTCACTATTATTTTGTACGTTATTTGGTGAGCAAATTCCAGCATAAGCCATGATAGTAGATCCACTACCTGGTTCGACAGCAGTTTCGTCATTTCTATTAATTCCATCACAACTTCCTGTATCTCCATTAAATGTATGGTTAGCACCAAATTGATGACCTATCTCATGTGCAACAAAATCGATATCAAAAGGATCACCTATGGGAGAATTTAAACCTGTCATTGCTGTAGCTTTATCTCCGTCTAAACATACGCTTCTAAAAAAAGCAATTCCCCCAACTCCAAGAGCAAAAACGTGTCCTAAGTCATAGTTGGTTGTTCCAATAACAGTATCACATAATTCTTGATTTTGATTTATTAATAACCCAGGTGAGTCATTATCTAAATTATCAGTAGCAGGGTTTAAGTTTATCAGAGGGTTCTCACCTCCAATTACTACAATATTCATATGAATAGATAGTTCCTTCTCATAAACTCCATTAACTCTTGTCATTGTGGTATTCATTGCTGATAAAACAGCAGCTCTTTGTTCTGCTTCGGTACCAGACCGTATTCCTTGATTATTAACGTGGAATTGTGAGTATTCACCAGTACACGCTAGTGCTAGTCTATATGTTCTTAGCATTCCATCATTTAATAACCTAGAGCCAAAATGTTTTTTTTGTTTAATATCATCATGATTTCTTAGAAGATTACACTCAGGTTTAGAAGACTTATGCGGTGCATGTTCTCTGCTGTAAAGTATATAAGTTGAATTATCAGTTGTGTATGGGTCAAGATAATAAGTAGGATGATTCAACGAGTATAAAGTAATATGAACACCATCATTACCAATACTTAATTTTCCTGTTGTTTTCTTATCTGATATTTTTGTAATTGTATAAGATTTGATAAATCCATATGCTTCAGATAGAGGTTCCGTAAAATTAGAAGTTTCAATAAAAGAGAACTCAGATATTTTATTATCAACATCAGGGAGTAAAATTTTATTTGTAAGCCCTTTTCCTTTTAAAGTTAATAAAGTTTTAAAATACGCTAAATCCAAAGAAAACGCACTAAATTTATCTGGTAACTGATCTACAGGTTTAATTTGTTTGTTCTGTAAAATATTTTTTTCTATAGTTGTTTTTTTCCAAGCATTTTGTGAGTTAGCAACATAAATACTAATAAATAGTAATAATAACGTTTTTCTCATAAAGCTGATAATTATTTAATGATTTTAATAGTTTACTTACTTTAAGTAAAATGGTAGTGTAAACAAATGTAAAAATAAAAACGTACTAGAAACAAAAATATTCTTGAAAATAGCTAGTTATTAAATAATAAAGAGCGCCATATAGGCGCTCTTTATTATTTAATAACTAATTTTTTTGTGGTTTGTTTCGTTCCGTTTTGTATTTGTAAGAGATACAATCCTGTATTTAATTTTTCCAAATTCAATTCTTCAGAAAACTTATTGTTAACATTTTTAAAATCTCGTTTTTCTACCAATCTACCTCTAAAATCAAAAATATTAAGGCTTACTTTTTCAGTGTTTAAGACTTCAAAAGAAATATTGAATATCCCTTTAGAAGGGTTAGGGTAAAGATTAAAACTATCAAATTTAAAATCTTCAACAGAAGCAGTAGGATTATCTACAATTGTAAAATTTACAATATTAACATTAAAGAAAATATTATCAACAGCTTCCACCATAACTCTAGCCTGAGTAGTTGGAATATTAGGAATTAATACAGATTCACTACCATCATTTGGAGTACTATCAATTAATACATGAGGGAAAGTTTGTCCACCATCAACAGAAAGTCGGATTCTTACATTTTGACAGTTAATTGGTGCTTGATCTGTTGTTGATTTATCCCAAGTTACTGTTTGCGTTGTAGCTCCATTCCAGCTTACAGCAGCAAAAGGTGTAACAACAGTAAAAGGAGCTTCATCGACTATTGTAATTTTCATATCGTCTCTGGCAGTTGCACCACCACCTACTTGATTATCTCTAACTGTTAAAGCAAAGTTCATTTCTCGAGCTACGCTCGGGATTACCTGCCATTCAGAAGAAGTGGAATTAGCCGCGACTGTAGATAATTCTGGTAGATATCGATCAGGTGAACTAGTAGGAGATAGGGAACGAAATTGAGCTCCAAATTCACTCATTGATCTAGGTGGGATTGCCCCAAGGACAATTTCATTATCTATTTGTTCCCAACAAAATGTTAAGGTAGAGTTACCATCAATATCGTTACCACTTCCTCTTAAAACTAAAGGGGTGTTTTTAGGAACAACATAATTTTGACCGGCGTTTGCAGTTGGAGCTGTGTTTCCATTAGGTGTTAAAGAAGCACAGTTAGCAGAAGTTGAAATTACATTTAACATTTCTGCGATACTTATTGCATGAAAATAATCATCACTATTAGGTTGTACATTTTGTGGTGTACATATTCCTGCATATCCCATTATGGTTGTACCACTTCCTGGTTCTACTGCTGTAGCGTCATTTCTGTTTGGTGGTGCGCAGTTTCTTGTGTCTCCATTAAAGGTATGATTACCACCGAATTGATGTCCAAATTCATGAGCAACAAAATCAACATCAAAAGAGTCTCCAGTGGGAGATGGTAATCCTGTAATACCACGGCCTTTAGAGCCTGTTCTACATACAGAACCTAAAACTGCGAGTCCACCACCGCCAGTAGAAAAGTTATGACCAATATCATAATTGTTATTTCCAATGGTGTTATCACAGGCAAATTGGTTTTCCCTTATTAAATCATCAGAAGTATCATTACTAAAACCGTCACTATCTGGATCTAATCGTATTAATAAATTTGTGCCAAAAGATATAACAATGTCCATACGTACAGATAAATCTCTTTCAAAAAGACCATTTACTCTAGTCATTGTAGTGTTCATTGCTGATAAAACAGCAGCTCTTTGTTCGGTGTCAGTACCAGTTGTAACTCCTTGTCTATTTATATGGAATTGAGCATATTCACCAGTACAAGATAAAGCTAAACGATATGATCTTAAATTACCATCATTTACAAGTTTGCTTTGTGTCTTTTTTGCCTCAGGGATTTCAATATCTTTTAAAACATTACAGCTAAAATCATTATTAGGCTTAATAATATTGGACTTATTATAACCAATATATGTTTTGTTATTTTTTGTATATGGATCAATATAATGTGTAGGTCTTTTACTGGAGTATAATGCCACATGTACTCCATCCGTACCAATACTCAATTTGCCTGTTTCAGTCTTATCTTGTATTCCTTTAATATTATATGATGTAATTAAGCCATATTCTTCAGCAATAGGTTCAGTAAAATTTGAAGATTCAATAATTTCATATTGCACAATGTTACCATTATGATTAGGAAGTTCAATAGTTTTTTTGATTCCTCTAGACTGATTTGTTAATTCCTTTTTGAAGTTTTCAAGATCTAAATTAAAAAGATCATATTGCTCTGGAATCGTTTCACGTTCTAATAAGTGTTCACCTCTAAAAGCTAAGTTTTCTGTATTTAGTTTTTTCCAAGAGCTTTGAGCACCAACGATACTAAAAACTAAAAACAACGACAGAAATGTAATTTTTCTCATGGGGTTTTTGTTTAAAATTTTGATAAAATAATTTACCTTGTTTTTATGTCAAGGTAGGGGCTTTCATAAAACAGTTCAATAATAAAGCCAAAATTTGAATATCAGCGTTTTTTTAACACTCATTCAATTGCTGGGTACTAATTATTGATTAAATTGAAGTAATATTTTAGAATTTGTACTTAAATAGAATTAAACTGATTTTTTATGCTCAGTTTTTTCTACGAACTTTGTGCATCAACAATACAAAAAATAATTTACCTTAATTTAGGTTCCTACATCACGAATTATAAAATATGTTATTTCTCAGATAACAGATTACAAAAATATGAATAAAAACGTTTATTTATTAGATTTACAGCAAAAAAAATTTAAAGACACTTGGGACTTACAGTCTGTAACACTGCAAAGTATAGTCGATTTAAAGATAAAAAATAGAAGAGAAGGATTAAATGATGCTACTCCAAATTATTTTCTTTTTGTTGAACATCCTCATGTATACACCCTAGGAAAAAGTGGGGATTTAAGTCACTTACTTTTAAATGAAGAACAATTAAAAGAAAAGGAAATATCTTTTTTTAAGATCAATAGAGGAGGAGATATTACCTATCATGGACCAGGTCAAATTGTAGGTTATCCTATTTTAGATTTAGAGAATTTTTTTACTGATATCCATAAATATTTACGTTTATTAGAAGAAGTTATTATTAAAGTCATTGGTGAATACGGTTTAAAAGGAGAAAGAAGTAAAGGTGAAACAGGAGTTTGGTTAGATGTTGGTACCCCTTTTGCGAGAAAGATTTGTGCTATGGGGATTCGTACTAGTAGATGGGTAACAATGCATGGATTTGCCTTAAATGTTAATACGAATCTTGGATACTTTGATCATATTATTCCATGTGGTATCAATGATAAATCTGTTACGTCAATGGAAGTTGAACTCGGTAAGAAATTAGATCTTAATGAGGTTAAAGAAAAAATACTTTTTTACTTTAAAGAACTTTTTGAGGTCAAAGAATTTATAAAAAAAGCGAGCATATAAGCTCGCTTTTCTAAATTATTGTAAAGATTTTGTTATTTTCTAGCTTTAATATCAAAAGAAAACTCAATAATATCGTTAATAGCTTTATCTTTTAAGTTATCAAAGAATTTTCCAGAACCATATTTAACACCGAAATCTGTTCTATCTACACCAAAAGTTTCACTTTTTAAAGTAACGTCATTTCCGTTTTCAGTTAAAGTAGCAGGAATTGTAATACTCTTAGTAACATCTTTAATTGTTAAGTTACCAGTAACGTGTAGTTTTCCATCTTTTACTTCAGAACTAGCAACTACAAATTTAGTGGTAGGGAATTTTTCAACATTAAAGAAATCTTTATTTTTCAAATGACCTTCTAAACCATCTTTCTTTTTTCCTTCTAAATCAGAACAAGAAATAGTATTCATATCCAATGTAAACTCTCCAGCTTTTAAAACTCCACCTTCAACGTCAAACAACCCTTTTTCAATAGTAATAGTACCATTGTGTCCTTCACCAACTGGGTGAGCTCCTTTCCAAGTAACTGTAGATTCAGCAACATTTACATTGTATGAGTTAATAGGGTTAGTTACCTTCTTTTCTATTTTTACTTCTTCTTTAGCTTCTACTTTTTTTTCACCCTTACAAGATGTCAAAGCTAAAGCTACTACTGCTAATGATAAGATTAGTTTTTTCATTTTTAGATTGTTTTATATGAATTACGAAATTTATATTCCATGGCAAATATATTTATTATTTATTGCCTAAAAGAATTATTTTTTATCTTTTGTATCTATAATTATAGTCACAGGTCCATCGTTTAATAAATCAACTTTCATATCAGCTCCAAATATTCCTGTTTGAACTTCTTTTCCTAATTGTTTTTCAAATTCTTGGACAAATTTTTCATACATCGGTATTGCAAAATCGGGTTTAGATGCTTTGATATAACTTGGTCTATTTCCTTTTTTGATTGATGCATGTAATGTAAATTGACTCACAATAATTGCTTCACCATTCGTTTGTAATAACGAAGAGTTCATGATATTATTTTCATCATTAAATATTCTTAGGTTTACTGTTTTTTTAGTTAACCAAAGAATGTCTTCATATGTATCTTCATCTTCAATGCCGACTAAAACTAATACGCCATTTTTAATGCTTGAGATGACTTTGTTGTCTACAGTAACACTGGCTCTAGATACTCTTTGAATTACAGCTTTCATGAATTGATTTTATTGTCTTCCAGATAAAATATCGGTTCTATAATTTTCTTCTTCACCTTCTAAAATTTGCAGATAACTTTTATATCTCGACCAAGAAATTTCTTCTCTTTCTAAAGCATCTTTTACAGCGCAATGAGGTTCGTTCAGGTGAATACAATTATTAAATTTACAATCTTGTTTTAAGGCAAAAAATTCTGGAAAATAATCTCCTAACTCATCTTTCTCCATGTCAACTACTCCAAAACCTTTAATTCCTGGAGTATCAATAATGGAAGCATTAAAGCTTAAATCAAACATTTCTGCAAAAGTTGTAGTATGTTGTCCTTGTTTATGTTGATCAGAAATTTCTTTTGTTCTTAAGTTTAAAGTAGGTTCTATATAATTTACTAAAGTTGTTTTTCCAACACCAGAATGCCCAGAAAACATGCTTACCTTACCTATCATCATATCCTTAATTATATCTACATTTTTTCCAGTTGTTGCTGAAGTTTCTATACATGTATATCCGATAGATTCGTAAATATCTTTTAAATATAAAATCTCTGCTTTTTGTTCAATAGTATAAGCATCAATTTTATTGAAAATAAGCACAACATCTATGGAGTAAGCCTCTGCTGTAACAAGAAAACGATCGATAAACGTTGTAAATGTAGGCGGATTATCAATAGTAATGATTAGGAAAACCTGATCTATATTAGATGCAATGATATGAGTTTGTTTGGAAAGATTCACAGATTTTCTAACAATGTAGTTTTGTCGTTCTAAAATCTCTGTTATAATTCCAGTCTCTTCGTTATTTTTTGTTTCAATAGTAAACTCAACATGGTCACCTACAGCAATTGGGTTGGTGCTTTTTATTCCTTTTATTCTGAACTTACCTTTAATTCGACATTTATAAAAGGTATCATCACTTTTAACCCAGTACCAACTTCCTGTTGATTTGTATACTATTCCTTTCATAAAACAAAGATGAGAATAAATTAGCGAATCTTGGTTATAAGATTGCAGAGTTAAGTCATTTATTAGGCTGAAGAATAGTCAAAACTATGTACTTTAGTGTATTTGACTTTCTGCTTTTAAAAATAATTGTCGAATGCCATTTGCAATCAGACTTTAGTTGTTAGCTTTTTAGGTTGATAATTTTTAGAAAATAAAAAAAGCGCAAATCTGCGCTTTTTTTTATCCGTTAATAATCTTTTTCTGATGATTAATACTTTCTTGGTGAACTGCTTTAAAAATCTTTAAAACAAACTCTTCACTTAAATTGTTTTCTTCACCTTCTAAAATCATTTTGCCTAAGATTTCATTCCAACGTTTAGTTTGTAAAATCGCAACGTTCTTTTCTTTCTTTAATGAACCGATTTTATCAGAAATCTTCATTCTTTTCCCCATCATTTCGATTAATTGGTGATCTACCACATCGATTTGAGTTCTTAAAGTGTTTAATGCATTTTTAAAATCGACTTCAGTATCCGTTTCTTTTCTGATTTTTAAATCTTCCATCATTTGGATAAGTGTCGTTGGTGTAATTTGCTGTTTAGCATCACTCCAAGCATTATCTGGATCGTAGTGTGTTTCAACCATTAATCCATCAAAGTTTAAGTCTAAAGCAGTCTGACAAATATCAAAAATGATATCTCTTCTACCAGCGATATGAGAAGGATCACAAATTAATGGTAAATCTGGGTAACGATTTTGTAACTCGATAGGAATTTGCCAGTTTGGATTATTTCTATACCTCGTTTTTTCGTAAGTAGAGAACCCTCTATGGATAGCTCCTAATTTAGTAATTCCAGCAGTGTAGAAACGTTCAAAAGCTCCTAACCATAATGGTAAATCTGGATTTACTGGGTTTTTAATTAAAACAATCTTATCAGTTCCTTCTAGTGCATCTGCAATATCTTGAACGATAAAAGGACTTACTGTAGTTCTTGCACCAATCCAAAGAATATCAATATCATGTTTTAATGCTAATTCTACATGGTTTTTGTTCGCAACCTCAGTAGTTGTTAACATTCCAGTTTCTTTCTTGGCAGTTTCTAACCATTTTAAACCTAAAGCACCAACACCTTCAAAATTACCAGGTCTAGTTCTTGGTTTCCAAATACCAGCTCTTAAAACTGTAGCATCGCTATCTTTTAATTCATGAGCAATTTTTAAAACTTGGTCTTCAGTTTCAGCACTACATGGTCCTGCTATTACTAGTGGATGATTTAATTTGAAATCATCTAACCATGTTCTTAATTCTTGTTTGTTTTCCATTGTGAGTCTCGTTTAATGAAGTTTTACTTCTTGTATTCCGTTTAAAATTTGTTTTATATAATTTGTGTTTTGCATCTCAGTATAAATAGCTGAGAAATTATTTTCTTCTAATAATGTTTTAAAATGTTCTAAATTTTGAATGTATTCTGTTAAGGTTTCTATGACATTGTTTTTGTTTTGTTCGAAAATTGGAGTCCACATTGCAGGCGAACTTTTTGCTAAACGAACTGTAGAAGCAAATCCACTTCCAGCCATATCGAAAATATCTCGTTCGTTTTTTTCTTTTTCGATTACTGTTTTACCTAGCATAAATGAGCTGATATGCGATAAATGCGAAACGTAAGCAATGTGTTTGTCGTGAGAAACAGGATCCATATATCGGATTCTCATGCCTAAGTTTGAAAAGATTTCTAAAGCTTTTTCTTGCAGTTTAAAAGCTGTTTTTTCAACTTCACAAATAATATTTGTTTTGCCTCTGTATAAATTGTTCAAAGCAGCAGAAGGGCCAGAAAATTCAGTTCCAGCAATCGGATGGGTTGCTAAGAAATTTCTTCTTTTAGGATGTTCTTTAACTACTTCGCAAACTTGTTCTTTGGTAGATCCTACGTCAAATACCAAACAGTTTTCAGAAACGATATCTAAAACTTTAGGGATTAAAGTCAAAGAAACATCTACAGGAACAGAAATAATAACAATATCTGCATTCTTTAATTCTTCAAAAGAAGCACCTTTATCGACAATACCTTTTTCAATAGCTTCATCGATATGAACTTTATTATTATCTACTCCAAATAGTACTGCTTCAGCATATTTTTCTCGAATATCTTTAGCTAAACTACCACCAATTAATCCAATTCCTATTACAAAAACATTCATAATTCTCTTAATTCTTATGATTTTCCAATCGGTTAATAGCTTCTTTGATTTGATCTTTATTTACGCATAAAGAGAAACGAATGTATCCTTCTCCCTGCGAACCAAAAATAGTTCCTGGCGCAGCGAAAATGTGATACTTATATAACAATTCATCAATAAATTCTTCCGATGTTTTTCCAAAAGGAAGCTTTGCCCAAACAAAAAGTCCGCTTGTATTTTTATTAAAAGTACAGCCTATTTTTTCTGCTAATTGAAAAACAAGTGCTTTTCGTTCTTTATACAATTCGTTTTGTTGCTGAATCCAGCTTTTAGAAGTTTTTAAAGCTTCTATAGCTCCTTTTTGTACTCCGTAAAACATTCCTGAGTCCATTTGTGTTTTTACTTTAAGTACTTGGTTGAGAAAATTAGCATTTCCTAACAACATTCCTACACGCCAACCCGCCATATTAAATGTTTTACTTAAAGAATTTAGCTCTAAAGCCACATCTTTAGCTCCATCTAATTCTAAAATACTAGTTGGTTTTTCATTTAAAATGAAACTGTACGGATTATCATTTACAATAAGGATACTGTGTTTTTTAGCAAACTGAATTAGTTTTTCGTAAGTGTCTTTTTTTGCATTTTCACCTGTTGGCATATGCGGATAGTTAATCCACATTAATTTTACTTTTGACAGCTCTAAACTTTCTAATTCATCAAAATTAGGTTGGTATCCGTTGTCTTCAGAAAGATTATAGTATACAGCTTCTGCACCAATAAGATTCGTAACAGAAGTATATGTTGGATATCCTGGATTCGGAATTAAAACTTGATCACCTTCGTTTAATACAGCCAAAGAGATGTGCATAATTCCTTCTTTACTCCCCATTAAGGGAAGCACTTCATTTGAAGGGTTTACAGTTGTGTTGTAGTGCGTTTTGTAAAATAATGAAATAGCTTCTCTTAATTCAGGGATTCCTTGGTAACTCTGGTATTTGTGAGCACCATTTTCGTTAATTCCATCTGTAATGGCTTTAATAACTTCTGAAGGAGGTTGTAAATCTGGACTTCCAATTCCAATATTAATAATTGGTTTTCCTTCAGCCATTAAAGCTCTAACTTCTCTAAGTTTTCTTGAGAAGTAGTATTCTTGTACGGTATCTAAACGATCTGCAAATTGTATCATGACCTTCCGTTTTTATATTCTCCTAATATTTTAAAATCTGTAGCCATTATTTCTATAATTGCTTTGGCTTTAGCATAATCTTCGTAAGTATCGAAAGTAACATCAACGAAAAAAGCATATTTCCAAGGTGTTTCGATTTTTGGTAACGACTGAATTTTAGTTAAATTCAGTTTACAATCGCTCATTACATTTAATATCGCAGCTAAACTTCCTCGTTTATGATCTAATTCAAACTTTAATGAAGCTTTGTTAATGTTTTCTTTTCCGTTTTCAGGATTAGATGTCTGTAGAATTACAAAGCGAGTGGCGTTGTTTTTAATCGTTTGAATTTCATCTTCTAAAACTTCTAGATTGAAAATATCGGCAGCCATTTTTGGAGCAATTGCAGCTACACCTTTTAATTGCTTATCTGCAATTCGTTTTGCTATTGCAGAAGTATCTACATCTTCAACTAATTTTATGTGACGGTGTTGTTTAAAGAATTCTTTACACTGTAATAATGCCATCGGATGAGAACAAACCTCTTTAATTTCTTCAATAGATTGATTCGGTAATGCCATTAAATGATGGTGAATAGGTAAGTAATATTCACCTGAAATATGTAAGTTGTATGTATCTATTAATGCGTAGTTAGGTATAATTGAACCAGCAATAGTATTCTCGATAGCCATTACAGCTTGCTCAGATTTTTTGCTAGTTAAACTTTCTACAAGAGCATCAAAAGACAAGCATTTTTCTAAACTTATATCTTCTTGATAAAACTTGTCGGCAACAATATGATGGTTGCTTCCTTCTATTCCTTGGATGGCTATTCTTTTCATTTTAATCCATAAAAAAAGCCTCGATATATCGAGGCTTTATAATTATATATTTAATATTGTCTTAAATCTATGAAACAAAGCCTACCCTCTTACTGTAATAGTAAAAGTAAAAATAGAAACCTTGCCATACATTTTGTAACATAAATTTTTTGTCTTAATTGTTTGAAACAAATCTATATATTAAAAGTTTAAAAACAAATTAATGAGTTGAGAAAGTTTAATTTTTATGATTTTGATAAAAATAACGCTTGATTTTTTTTCGATTTTTAATTTTATGTAAAAAAATAGTGTTCTATTTCTTATTTTTAAGTATTTGTTTTAAGAAGTAAAGCCAATTTATTATCTTGATTAACAGTTTTAATGATTAGAAAATAACTATTGCTATATCTTAAATATTGAAATTCGTATTTTTTGAACTGAAAATGTGTATAAAGTATGAGGTCTAAAAAGATTATTTTTTCGTCAAACTTGTTTCAGTTTCTCATCACATTTGGTAGTCAGAATAATGGGATTCTGAAATACTGAAACAAGTTCAGCACATGTAAATTCAGAATGACGTTTTCAGATACTTTTTAGACAGCCTTATCTTTTATGTGTTGAATGGCAAGAATAATTTTTTTAAAAGATGATTTTTTGAGATTTGTAATACTATATATAACCTAATCTTTAAACAAAAATAAACTTGATGAATACGAATATAAAGTGGGTCTATTAAAAATTAAAAGAGCCTTGTAATTTAGTTGAATATTAAAATGTTTTTACAGATATGTTAGTCACAAAATATCAATCCAATTTAGAAAAATTATCAAATGAGCAAATTATTAGTCTTACCCAGAAAATAAAGGAGAAAGATATAGAGAGTTGGCATACGTTTGTAGGAAACGTTGTTCGAAACTCAAAAGATAAAGATTATAGAGATGTTGTAAAAGATACCTTTAAATTAGTATTTAAAGAATCTAGAGAAGACGAAGCAATGTATGTGTTAGATAGAGAAGATTACGAATATATTTTTCCTTTAATACTAAATTCGCTTTATGATTTTCATGAAGATGATGCTGAATTTATAGCAATCACTGCACATTTTTATCGTGATGCTCGCTTTGGATATCAAGATATAGAAAAAACAAATGAATTAGCACAGTCTGCTATAGCTAAAAACAATCCTTTAGGTATGACAGTAATGGCATATCAATATTTTTTTGGTACAGGTATAACACAAGATATTGATAAAGCATTTGATCTTGCTGATAGTGCTGTACTTGTTAGTGAAGACCAAAGTCAGTTGTTTTGTAAAGCTTTTCTTTTTTTTCAACGTCAAAACTATGATCTTTCAGAAAGTATTTTAAATACAATACCCGATGATGAAGGGTATGATTTAAATTCGGCAATTAGTACACTTAGAGCGGAATTAGAACTTCAAAAAGGAAATACTGAAAAAGCTATTGAGTTGTTATTAAAAGCTATTGATTATGATCAATCTTCATATCCTTATTTTTTGCTAGGAAGAACTTTTTTGTATGGAGCAAATGCGATTGAAGCAGATCCAGAAAAAGGAATTGCGTATTTGAAGCAAGCGTTAGAAAAAGGAGCTGCACATGCAGGGCTGTTTTTAGGATATTATTACTGTTATAATGCTCCTGAAAAAGATATCTTGGAGGGAGAAGCCTATTTTAAAAAAGCTGCTACCTACAACAATAACGATGCAAAATATGAGTTGAGAAAACTTCATATCTATCAAGAAAATTTTGATCTCTCACAAAAACTACAATCTTTAGAAGCTTTAGTGGAATTAGCTGAAAACTATCCTAAAGCATATGTAGATGTTGCGTATCAATATTTAGCAGGAACTATCGTAGATAAAGATCTTGAAAAAGCGCATCAGTTTTTAGAAAAGTCTATTGCAGGGAAGTATGCTTATGCAGCTTATTATTTAGGTAGAGAATATGAGTACGGTACATTTAATAAAGAAAATAATTCAGCAGAATATGATAAAGCATTTGAATGGTATACTGTAGGAGCATCACTAAATGGGGTTGAGTCTATCGAGGTGTTAGGAAGGTATTATCGTTTAGGTATAGTAGGTGAACCTGATCCAGAAAAAGCAATAGCGTTTAATAAGAGAGGAATTGAGTCTTTTAATTCTAATTATTCAAAAGTTGAACTTGCTATTTGTTATGAAAACGGATTTGGTGTAGAAAGAGATTATCAGCAAGCTTTTGATTTGTTTTTAAGTGCTGCAAATAATCGTGATCCTTATGCAATGTATCAGGTTGGTTTATACTATAGAGATGGAGCGTTAACTAATGGGGATTCAGATTTTGAAAATTCGTACAAATATTTTAACGCAGCCTATACTAATGGTTATGGACTTGCATTTTATGAATTGGCAAAAGCTACGTATTATGGAGAAGGTGTCGTAGCTGATGTTCCAAAAGCAATAGAGATGTATCATGAATGTTTGAACAATAAGATTTTTGATGCTGCTGTTGATTTAGGTATTTATTATGAACAAAATGAGGAAGATAATGATCCTTCAAAAGCTGTTGAATATATGAAACAAGCTGTAGAAGCAGAAATACCGTATAGTTTTTACAAATTAGGAAGCTACTATTATGCCGGATTTGGAGTTGAAGAAAATGTTGATACGGCAAAAATGTATTTCTTGCGTGCTGTAGAGCGTAGATATCAATATGCTAATATATCGTTAGGTAATATTGAACTTTGGGAAGAAGCATCAGACAGTAACGATGCTAATGCTTTTGAATATTATACTACTGCTGCACAATATGGATATTATAATTATGGATTAGGAATGTGCTATAAATATGGTATTGGAACAGAAAAAAATCCAGAAAAAGCATTCGAAGCCTTTACAGAAGGTTCAGAACAAAGATCCTCAACTGCTGTATACCATTTAGCAATGTGCTATCTTAATGGTTTTGGAACTACAAAAAATGTAGAAAAAGCAGTTGAGAATTTCAATTTGATACAAGAGCAAGATATCGAAGCAAAATATCAATTAGCACAATTATATATTTCGGGAGAAGGCGTACAGAAAAATGAAACCTTAGGTGTAGCATACCTAACACAAGTAGCCGAAAACAATCATGCTGATGCTCAATATATGTTAGGGAATATGTATTTAATTGGTAATGCTGTAGAGGAAAATGAAACCGTTGCTTTTGATTGGTTTTCTAAAGCTGCTGAAAATGGAAATGAAAAAGCACAGAAAATAGTATCTCCAAAACCTAAAAGAAGATCAAAATTATTTTAGTCAATGACAGAAGATCAAAAATTTAAAGTAGACCTTAACGGAATAATAGATTTATTATCAGATCATATTTACACAACTCCCTCTGTTTTTGTAAGAGAGTTTTTACAAAATGCTACAGATGCTATTCAGGTAAGAAAGTTGAGTGATGATGATTTTAAACCAAAAATAACCATAGAACTTTTTGAAGAAAAAGTACCTAGATTGGTGATAACCGACAACGGAATAGGGTTAACTAAACAAGAAATATCCAACTTTTTATCTGTAATAGGAGAAAGTTCGAAAAGGAATAAAGATTTTCAAGATGAGTTTATAGGTAAATTTGGTATAGGACTTTTATCAGGTTTTGTTATTAGTGATTATATTTCTGTCATCACAAAATCTGAATCTGATACTCATGCTTATCAATGGCTTGCAAAACCAGATGGGACCTATACAATTACTCAACTTGATAAGGCTGTTAAAAAAGGAACTTCTGTAGAATTGATTGCGAAGTCAGATATGATGTATTACTTTAAACGAGATACCTTGGAAGAGTTGTTAACGTATTATGGTGAAGCACTTCCATTTCCAATTCATTTTTTGTGTAGTGATACAAGTACAATTATTAATGCTACAACACCGCTATGGCTTCAAGATGATGTAGCAAAAAAAGATCTTATTCGTTATGGAAAACAAGAATTATCTCAAGATTTTATAGATGCTTTTCCTATTAATATTAAAGAATTAAAATTAAAAGGAACAGCTTTTATTTCTAAAAAAAGATTGCATCTTAATGCTAAAAATGAAAGTAAGGTTTTTGTGAAGCAAATGTTGCTGTCAGAGCGAATAGAAAATCTACTTCCAAAGTGGTTTTTCTTTGTGAAAATTATAATTAATGTTGATGACCTTACGCCAACAGCTTCTAGAGAAAGTTTTGTTCAGGATACTTCTTATAAAATATGTAAAGATTTATTACATCAAGAGATTAAAAATTATCTAAAAGAAATATCAAAAACGAATCCGACATTATTTTCTAAGATTTTAAGTACACATTATGAATCGATAAAAATGCTTGCTAATAAAGATGAAACATTATTAGAATTATTTTTAGATCATCTTGTATTTGAGACCAATAAAGGGAGAAAGAATTTTTATTGGATAAAAGAAAATATAGCTACAATTCATTTTACACAATCTTTAGAAGATTTTAAGCAAATTAAAAGAATAGCGAGTTCAAAAGATATTTTTATAATTAATGCCGCATATAGTTTTGAAGGAGAGTTAATCAAGAGTATTCAAAAAAAATACCCAGCAATTAACTTACAACCCATATCACCTTTTGATATCCTTAATGATTTTGAGGAAATAGATGTTAATGAGCAAGATAGATTTGCAGCTTTTATTACAGCAACTCAGGGAATTATGAACACATATTTTTGTGATGTTTCCGTAAAGAAGTTCTTGCCTGCGGATGTTCCTGTATTATTTATTTGCGATGATGAGAGTATTAATAATTATCAAAAGGACAAACTATCGAATGATACAAATAATCCTTTTGCATCAATCTTTAATACCTCAAATGAAGACAAAAAACCAACTCTTTGCTTTAATCTGAATAACGATTTAACTAGATCGCTAATAGGTAAACATGAACATCATTTGTTTCATTCAATGATTAAAATGTTATATGTACAGTCCTTGTTTCTAGGCCAGTTTCCTATTAATAAACAAGAAATGGAAATTCTTAATCTATCTATGAATACGATTATTGATAATTTATAAAATATAAAAATGTACGGTTTACAAATTCAAAAATTACTAGCTAAGAAAGAGCTACTAACAGATACAGAAGATAAAATAAAATTAATACAACAAGCTATCCAAATTTCAGATAGTAACAAAGATGTAGAATGGTCTATTGAGCTTCGATTAGAATTAATGCAGGAAGAAATAGATACACAACACGATCATCTTTCTATGCAAGCCATCAGTTGGATTATAGGTGCATACGAGCAAGATCCAACAGTTATTGAAGAAGATGAATTTTTATGGCAATATAAATGGGTAGTAGGTGATGTGATTACGAATCCTGAGATTTCTCCAAGTCAAAAAGAAAAAGTAATATTGGATTTTTCTAAGAGATTAAAACGAAATAATTATTCTCTACGATGTTTGCATGAGGAGAATTTAAGATTTAGTAATTATTTTTTATTAGAAGAGGAAGCAAAGAAGCATAAGGAACTCATGAGTGGTAACGCTGTTGATGATATGAGTAATTGTAGTGCTTGCGAACAAAATACACTGGTACACTATCACCTCAGTTTTTCAGAATATGACAAGGCAAAATCTGAAGCGGTTAATATTTTAAACGGTAAATTACACTGTAATGTAATACCTGTAAAAACATTCGCACTGTTAACGTTGAAGCTTACGGAGTTAAATCAGTTAGATGAAGCTAAAGAGATGTATGAAAGAACTTCAAAAGAATTGTTTACAGGTGATTTTAAGACCAAGAATATGGAGTTTGTATTAATGTTAGCTTACTATTTAAGCAAAACGGATAATAAAGCTGCTTGGGAATTGGTCAGTAAATACAACTCTAATATTGTGCCAGATATATTTACACAATATAAATTAGCAGTTTTAATGTTAGCAGTTCTTAAAAATACAACAGCTTCGGAAATAGAAGTTACAATACCTAATTGGCTTTCTTTTTATAGCAAAGAAAATAAGTATACTAAAGAAGTGCTTTTTGATGCATATTACAAGTTTGCAGCAACAATTTTAGAAAAGTTTGTAGTAAAAGAAAATAAGCCTGAAATGAGATCGCATCTTGATGTTTCTTTGAGTCGATTTTAATTGTCGGATAATATCAAGGGGTTAACTTTCTGATTTTTGAGTTTAGATTGAGAGGTTCAACTAGAAATCTTATATACTTTCATCTAGGTAATTCATTACAGTAACTAGTGTAAAGCTGCTACTAAACGACTATTGTAATAATGACTGTGTTTGTAACAATCACAGTCATTATTATAAAGTATAATTTGAGTTCAAATAAAAAATTCACGTTCTTCCGAAGATAATAGTCTACAACTTTTAGATAAAAAACGATGCCTATATTTTGCAATTAAATCATAAATACTATTGCTAATACAGCTAGGAACATATTTTAGGTACGAAGCATAATACCATTTAGAGTTTACATGACTTAAAATTTTCAAAAATCCGCTTGCCTTTGTGAAAACTGTTTGATTCTCAATTAAGAAAATCGAATCTAACTGTTCATTAATCTGAAATTGTTTTCTAATTTGTACCCCAATATCTGATTGTTGGGCAATAAAGCGTAATTGATTAGAAGGTTTTTTACTTAATAGAAATAAGATAGATTGATTGCAAAAACCACAAGTCCCGTCATAAAATACAAGAACATATTTGTTTAATAACTCTTTAGTTTCCATAAGTTTTATTTCTATAAAGAAGTAAAAATGATAAGAAGAATAACAGAGATACGATTACAGTCATTAGAAAAACATAGTTATAAGAATTGTGTAATCCTCCGAAATAATCTAAAGCTTTAACTTGATTAATATTACAATACACTAAAAAGAAAAAGGCGATTTCAAATGTTTTCTTAGATTTTGTGAATGCTCCTAAAAATACAGCGACTAAAACAATAAATATTGCACCTAAAATAACATTGAGTCCATTGCTAAAATTTAAGTTTATAATATATCGTATTAAAACAGGTAACGCTACGCACATAGCTATAGCTAAACCAGCAATAATTCTAGAAATTGCTAATCTTTTTAACGGATGATATGAAGAATTGGTAAAAAAGTGTGTTCTAAAAGTCTGATCTTTTGTAGCCAAATCTGACCATACGCTTACTTGTAAAAACCATAAAATAGGAAGTATGTATACATGCGCAATATGTAAAGGAATAAAAAACATACTTATAAATCCACATAAAGTTAATATCCATAAATATGATGGGTTTTTACGTATCATCATTAGTAATTCTGCTTGAATTATTGGAGCTAAACTATATGACACTTCCATATTATGACTCATATTTCCTAGTTTGAAGTCAGCACTCTTGTAATTAGTATTTTCTGAAACTGTAGTAGTTTTTCTTGGTGATTCTTTATAATTAAACCTATGAAAAAACAGAGAAGCTACAGCAGATGCAAAAAGAGCAAACAGTATCCAAAGTAATCTGCCATACACATACCTACTTGGAAAAGAAAGTGAGCTCATTTGAAATGTTTTTTCAGGGTTTGTGCCTCCTGAAACAAAACCAATAGATAACCCAACATCTTCTTTATTAAAAAGTTCTTGTACTTCATTCGCAACAGTACTTGTTACATGTTGTATTCCAAAAAGATCAGAAGAAAAAACTGAAGTTTTATGGTTAGTAGCGGAAAATAATGTAGTAAAGAATAAGCATAAAAATACTCCATATTGAAGCATTTGTTTCGTAGGAAAAATTACTTCTAAAATTACAGCCAAATTTGCTATTAAGAATAACGATGGAATAGCTATTACTATATAAGGCATAATAAAACTCGAAATATTAAAAGTATACGCATTTCCATACAAGAAAAATAAAGCGATTCCTGTGATAAAAATGATGAATAAGATGGTTAATAAAACTAGAAAGTTACTTACTACCTTAATAAAAATATAAGTAAGGTTCGAAACTTTTGTGGTTCCTATAATATGACCAATTCGTGTTTCTATATCTTTTTTAATACTTCCATTAATTAAGAAGAATCCGCATAACGATAAAAATGTACTGGCTAATATTGCTGTTACAAAACCGATCCATTCTGAAGTGTACGCTCCTGTATATCCACTAAAACTTACTGTTGTATAATTTGCATCTGGTGAGGGTACAAAATTAAAAGCTATGCATAAACTAGCACCTATGGTTACTAAGAAAGAATAACTTCTTACATGTTGTAAATAATTTCCTTTAATACTATTAAAATATGGTAACATCATAGTTTTAGTTTTTAGTTAAATAGATATAGGCATCTTCTAGCGTAGGAGTAACCATTTCTCCTATTTGATGTGCAGTATTTGAAATGTAACGAACTTTAAATTCATCTTTCATTCGATAAGAACTAACCACATTAAAATTACTTTTAAAATTGATGATATTCCCTCTACTAATAGTTGTTTCATAAACTTTACCTTCAGCAAGTTTTGTAATTGAATCTTGTTTGTCTTTAATAATAAGATTTCCTTTTTTCATAATGGCAACTTCATCTGCAATAGATTCAATATCAGAAACAATATGAGATGAGAGAATTACAATTCTATTGGTGGCTAAATCTGAAATTAAATCACGGAAACGTAATCTTTCTTCAGGATCTAAACCAACAGTAGGTTCATCAAAAATCAAGACTTTCGGATCGTTTAATAATGCTTGTGCAATTCCAATTCTCTGAATCATTCCTCCAGAATATGTTTTAAGTTGATTCTTTGCAGCATCTGTTAAATTAACTTCTTCTAATAATGTTTCAATTCTATGGTGTAGGTTTTTGCCACCTACACCTTTCATAGCAGCCATATAGGCTAAGAATTCATAGGCGTTTAAGTTAGGGTATACCCCAAAATCTTGAGGTAAATAACCTAAGGTTTGTCGCATGTAGTTTGGATGTTTTACCACATCGTTTTCATTTAAGAAAATTTTCCCTCGCGTTGGTTTTGTAATGGTAGAAATCATTTTCATTAGAGTAGATTTTCCTGCGCCATTTGGGCCTAAAACACCTAGTATTCCAGATGATATATCAATAGAATAGTCACTTAATCCTATTTTTTTTGAACTGAATTTCTTGGTTAAGTTTTTTATAGTTAATTGCATGTTTTTACGTTTTAAGATGAGTATTCTATTGATATATTTAAGAGATTGATTATCCCTTACTGATCATTCTTTTGAAGTTTTCCTTTTTAACATCTACTTTAGATAAGGGAATTGATTTTTCTGTTTTATCTCGAGCTTCTACTTCTTTAAATTTATCATTAAATTCACCTGATGTACAGTAAGAAATAGTATCGGTATTTATTGATTCAAATGAACTGTTTGCTTCTAGTACTAAGCCAGGTAATCCAAAGAATGTAGAAGGACCACCGTTTACTGGAATTTCTGGAGTAAACCATACATAGGTTTCTGGTTTTCCTTTTAAATGTGCTTTTTTACACTGATATCCATTAATTTCTTTTTGCTCAGCAGTAAATTCCCACTTAATGTTATTGCTTTTTTCGTTGAATACAATGTCCTTACCCATAAAGTTCTCCTTTCCTCGAATGTCTCCGTTTTTATTTTTAAGAACATAAAAAGTATATCCTGAAGTACTTAATGTCTTGACTTCAGAAATTGAATCAAGTACAAATAACGATTCTTTAGTTTTTGTGTTGATGTAATAGCTACTATGCACTTTGTAGTCTTCCATCATTTGTAAAATATTAGATAATTGTTTCGGATCTTTTACTTGTTTTTTAATCATTCCAACCATAAAGTCAGATACACACCCAACAGTATATTTTACTTTTAATACTTCTTTTTTGTTAGATTGAGCGTTAGTGTTTAATGTTAAGTTTACACAAATAATTAATGCTAAAATTTTAATTGTTTTCATGATATTAAGTTTTAAGGTTATAAGTTTTTTTAAAAATTAAATTTGATTCCTGCGATGATATAGTTTAAAGATTGATTGTTTACAAGGGTAGAAGTAATACCGTTTCTTACGATAAATTGTGAGTTATAGGCATCGTTTTCAAAGAAACCAAGAAGCTCACCAAGGTGCCTTCCCTCAATGCTATACGTCATTTTTCCACTAGTGTATTCAAATCCTAGATTGATGTTTTTTCTAGAAAATGTTGTATTATTAATTATATTATTATCATATAAAAAACTAATGTTTCCTTTGTATGATTTGTCTCTGAATAATAGAGAGAACGAGCTACTTGAATATCTTGAATCGTATGATAAATTTTCAACTTCATCAGTGATAAAAGATAGTCTTGTAGATAATTTAAAATTGACAAAACTATCTGTAATCGTTTCTATGGTCAATCTAGGTGCTACATTATGAGCTTTAATAGTAACATCTTGTTGTGCTATTTTTGAAGGCGCCTTAGACGTTGTATACGCTAACGATAAGTCTACTTTTGTAGGGAATTTTAACTGTGCTACGGTTTTCGAATAGAAAGTTTCAATAGTGTAATTCTCAGATTTATCTGCTATAAATAGCTCGTATTGAGTAATCCCATTTTGCTGTTGTGCAAAAGCTCTTCGTAGGCTATTGTTTTGCGTCTTGTACGAAAAAGAGAAAGAAAAAATCTCTGCATCAAAAAGATTATCGTAATTATAGCTAGTATAAAATTCATCTGAAAAATTGAAACCTAATGGGAACGCTATATTTCCATCCCAAATACTATTAAAAGGTTGTAGCGTATTAATACCAGATTCTAAAGTGTTAAATCTTCGTGCTCTATCATAGCTAATGTAATATCTATGCATTTTGCGATCATAATCAACCCAAAAAGACATCGGTATAAAGGTGTTTTTTTGTTCAATACTACTGTTCAGTAGAGTAGAAAATGTATCTGCACCTAAAGAGAATTGATAATCTAAACCTTTTTTGATTACATTATTACCTCTTACCTTAACATTGGCGATGTAGTTGTTACGATCTCTATTGATAAGGTTAGTAGTGTTATTTTTATCTAAAATCTTCTCTTGTGTATTAAAATAGTCTAATGTGATAGAAGGTATAAATGCTTCAGAAACTTTTAATCGTAAGCCTAAACCTCCAGAAAATTGATTTTTATTGAATTTATAATCTTGCGCTTCGTTACTAGTATTTGTTGTGCTAGTAGCAGTATAATCGTTAAGGAAATTTGTTACTTCGTGATACAATCCAGTATTAGTTTCTAGAATCAAGTTCTTGTAGATTTTACTTTTTAAGTTTAGTTGATGAAACCCAGACAATACTTCGTTTAAATTATTAGATAATGTAGTATTATTTCCACTAGGATTACCATTGCTAAAAAGTTCATTTTCTACAGTGCTATTATTTGTGTCGTCTATATAGTTTGCATTTAAATTGTAGCTAAGAATTGTTGTATTTGAAATCTTATAAGCTAAACCTATGGCACCTAAAAAAGACTGTGTTTTTGTTCTTGTGTTATCTATGGTGTTTAATAGGTTTTCATTAGCTAAAGTACTTGTGTTTTGTAATACACTGCTTATTCTATCTGGAGCAAAATGATACAATATCCCAGTAGTTTTTAAACGTTCTGATTGGTTTCTTAATGTTAGATTAGTGCTTGAGAAAAAATCTTGCTGAAGGTTTTCATTTGTTGCAAATAACATTCCTAAACTTTGTGTTTGATATGGAGAAAAAGGTTGTCCTTCACTAAATAATTTTTTTATCTCATTAGATTTTATAATCGCTTTACCAATATTATTAGTATTGTGTGTTAAAAAAGCGTTTAACGATGATGAGAATAGAAATCCTTTCCCGTGAATTGCATACTTGTTATCATATCCATACTTAGCCTCTAAAGAACCATTTATTATAGTTTGATTTTTGTTTTTGGTGTCAATATTTAAAACACTTTCTTCCTCTTCTTCAAAGTCAAGTGAAAAATCATCGTTGTAGTTATTGATGACACTGATCCCTTCTATGATTTTATTTTCGATGTTCTCTAAAGCAATACTATTTTGATTCTCGAAAGAAGGTTTTTTGTTGACTAATATTTTATCGATATTCTTTCCCTTGTAAATAATAGTCCCGTCATCAGACAATCTAAAATTTGGAATCTTATTTAAAATATCTTTAAGATTGTCGTTATCATATAGGTTTAGTTTATCTAATTCAAGTTTTACAGTATCTTTTGCTTTTTTACTAGACACTAATATTACTTCATCTAAAGCGGTTAGATTTTCTTCTAATATGAAGTTTTTTACGATTGAATTTTTACTTAGGTTTTCAGAAGTAAAATTATATTGTTGTTTAAGAAATGCAATATGAGTTACTTCCAGAGTATAACCAATATTTAGCCTTGAATTTATTTCATAATTTCCGTTATTGTTAGTAACGGTGTATTCTATTATTTTTTTGTTGATGTCGTATAAAATAACAGCAACTCCCTCAATAGGTGCCTTACTAAGGTCTACTATTTTACCTGAGATTACTTTCTTTTGACCAAAGCAAAATAGAAGTTGTAGTGAGAAAATAAGTGATATTATATGTTTACTGTTTAAATTCATTTCTTAATCTGTTATACAATGTTGTTTACAATACCATATACATTGTTAAGCTATGTATATGGTCAAAAAAATTATTTTTTCTTTTTTGCAGTTCTTAATAATATGGTTAATAAAAAATATGATACTAATGCACTAAAGAATACCGTAGGTATAAACCAATTACCTAAAACTTCTGTAATGCTATTATCGTCTGTTTCTAACATTCCTAATACTTCAAATTTACCATCTTTAAGGAATAGGCCAGTATGATCTGGATACATAATTTTTAAGACCATTAGTACCCCGAATCCAAATAAAAGGATGTATAAAATAGCAAAAATACTATACACAAATCCATTTTTTATATTTAGGAGAATAGCTTGAAATATGTGTTTTGGGTTGAATGTTCTTGTTGCTTGATTTAATTTTTTCTCTGCAACTAAAGGTTTTAATACTAATTCAGGATCTCCTAAATCTTGGGTTATTTTTAATAATTTTTCCACTTCTTTATTGTTGTTGTCGTTAAGTATACCTTCATAAATATGGCTATTAAACTCCATTAAAACATCTTGCTTATCGTCTTCAGATAGCACAGCAATTGTTCTACGAATTCTTCTGATGTAGTTGTCGTAAATCTGTTGAGCTGATTTGTCTTTAAACTCTATGTTTTTCATTTTGTTAGCTTTTTTATTGATGTTTCAAGTGATTGCCAATAGCTAATCATTTCATCTAATGTTTCTGTTCCAATTGTTGTTAATTGGTAGTATTTTCTTGGTATACCTGACTCTTGTTCAACCCATTTCGAAGTTACTAAACCCTCCTTTTTTAATCGATTCATTAACGGGTATAACGTTCCTTCAGCGATTTCTATGGTTGTATATTTCTTCACTTGTTCTATCAATTCGTAGCCGTAAAACTCATTGTCTCTTAATACGTTTAAGAGTATAAAGGCTAGTGTACCTTTTTTAACTTGTGATTGCCACTTTTGAACAAATTCTGAATTCATGATTCAAATATAATAAAAAATACATTGTAATACTATGTATTGTGTTAAAAATATTAGATCGTTTGTGTTTCCAAGGAATTTATACTTCGATAATTCCTGATTTTTGTAATAATTTTAAAATTAAAATGATGTCCAAAAGCTATTAGATTTAGTAAAATCATAATGAACCCAAAGGTGTATAGTTGCATAAATACAATAATACCTATATGTAATAATAGTACAGATACCAAGGTTGTTTTTCTAGTAAACTTATTGAACATTAAAAATGGGTATAGTAATTCTATAAATACAGTTCCCCATGCTACTATTTTAAAGATCATTGGGTATGCTACTATAACTAATGAGTTTTCTATCATAGTATTCGATCCGTAAGTGTTTATTGCATACCATATTGCATTACCATCAAACCAGTCAGTACCCAACCCCTTTCCAAGTCCAGCAAAAAAGTACACTAAACATAATTGAATTTGTAAAAAACGTATGATGAAAGAATACAATATGTTTTGAATCTTTTTTGTCGTTACACAACTTATACTAATAGCTAAATTTATTAATAAAGCAAAAGACACAAAATAATCGGCTCCATATGCAAATAAAAATGCTGAGTTAAGTAATGTAAAGTGAATAAACCAAGCAATAAATGCACATATAACTTTATTAAAATCTAGCACTATAGCTAGTAGACTACTCAAATAGGTAAAGATAAATATCAGTAACGTTGTGTTTGAGCTTAAGCCTATTTTTGAAAAACCTTCAAAAAACCAACTTAAAACAGGTTGATACCAAAATGTATATCGTTGATTGACTTCACTTTTAATTATACTTTGTTCACTGAAAATATGGAATAAATCAGGGAGTAAAATTAAAATGTTTATAAAGGCAAATACTGCGATTGCTTTAACTACAAATGCTTTATTAGTATTGGTAAAGCTATAGAAGATGAATTTTTCAATTTTTGAAACCATAATAATAGTAGTTTAATTTTTAGCGATTTTTTCGTGCTTTGTAGCTGAAAAACTTAGAATACTTTTTTTATCTACTTGATATCCTGAGTTTCGGACAGTTTTCAGGTCGGAATAGTGCTGGAAATTTAAATACACATCTAATTGTTCAATATCAGGATTGTTAGAGAATAAGTAGGATGATATTGATTTTAAAATCTGTTCTCGTTCCTCTACATCAAAAATATTAGAATTGAAATGTAAATTTGTACACTTAAACTTTAATTTAGATTCTTTTGTTAGCAACGGTAGCCCTATTTCTTTATTTTGATTGGTGAAAGAAATACCTACTCTTATTGGGGTTACATTAGGCGAGAAAAAAGAATATCCGCGATTAGTTCCAGTAAAAATAGAATAAAAGAATATAAAATCATTCACATCGTCAGGGCATATAAACAAACTACTAAAATCAACAATCTTTTGTCCTACAGGATTTAAGGTTTTATATGAATCTTCGCTTTCAAACTCAGTAAAACTTGTGAATCCAATAATTAGCATAAAAGTAATATGAATTACTAGGAAGCTCAATAAAATATATTTTAAAGTTTTCATAAGTCTAAATGTTAAAAATTAAATAGAAAAGGTTGCGTAAGCAACCTTTTCTTATTGAAAAACGTTGATTATTTATCTTTACCAGTAACGAAAAAGTTTCTAGTAAGAACAGCCCATCTTCCTTCTGCCGCTTTAGACTCAGTTTCAAAGTCTGCAGTAGTAGTAATACTTACTTCGTTCATCTTTACTGGTTGAGCGTTTACAGTTGTAGTAAAAGATCCAATAGTTAAAGCTACTAATGCTAATCCCCCGATTAATTTTGATACAAATTTTTTCATTTTTATTATAGTTAAAAAGTTAATTAAAAACAATCATAGTTTTGAGACTTTAATCGATTTTCGGTCTAACCTTTGGCCCATCGGTTTAGTTACACTTCAAAAGTAGTTACTAACTTCTTTTTGCATGCTACACTAAAGGGTAGTTTGTTTTTAAGTTATTGAAAACTAAACTTTTGTGTAGTTTTTTAGTGTTTACGTTATGTGTCTCTACAGTAACTAGAGATTTGTTCTTGTTGTAAAAGTTGATAAGTCCATCGTAGCTTAATGAAACAGGTATAGTTTCAGACCCTAAATAATGTATAGGTTTACCAATAATAGTGGCTTTAATACCAAGTAATCGTAGCACACGTAGTAATTTACTGTCACATTCTGCAAAAGCGACATTGTCTTCGTGTTCGCAGACAGGTCGTATTGCGCATACCATTAATCTTTTAAATAGGTTAATATCGCCGACACTTTTGTTGATAGCAAAGCGACCAATATGAAATATATTATTTACACGATCTTTTTTTACTGCCATTAAAGGATGAATGCCAAAAATCTTTTGTAGCGGTAATGTATCTTTAAAATTCCATTGTAAAACTCGGATAGCACCATTGATAGTTCCTAAAAGGTCCTTAGAAACAAAAATTTGAGCATTATTGAAATAATTTAATTCTTCATAATATATAGCATCAATATCTTTGGTATAACTATTTGGTATTGTTTCTTTAGTATGGTGCTTGTAATTCTCAAGGACAATAAACTCAGCTAAGTTTATTATTTGGTTAATTTCTAGTCTTTGTAGATAGTTTTTAGTTGATAACATGGTTGGTAATTTTACTTTAAAACTATCTACAGATTAAAAGAGAATTATTACACTTAAGTGTAGTAATATACTGATAACGTGTAAACTACACAAAAGTGTA
This sequence comes from uncultured Tenacibaculum sp., assembly GCA_947501615.1. Classification (GTDB taxonomy): domain Bacteria; phylum Bacteroidota; class Bacteroidia; order Flavobacteriales; family Flavobacteriaceae; genus Polaribacter. The sequence continues at coordinate 99,293 of CANMWK010000002.1, forward strand.
GTGCTTGAATTTACTAAATAAAAAAAAGAGTTATATTTGAAATAACCAATCAACCTCCTATTATGGCTAATGTTAATGATTTTTTCTATAGCAAAAATACCGTTAACAATGTTTCTGATGATGACCAAAGACAAACAGTCGATTATCTTGAACCGGTAAAAGCTTTTGCTAGAACGACTTATAAGAGTATTTATATTATAGATTATGAAAAGAAGGGATTTGAATATGTTTCAGATAATCCACTTTTTTTATGTGGTCATACTGCTGAAGAAGTGGAACAAATGGGATATGCGTTCTATTTCAAATACGTTACCAAACCAGATTTAGATCTTTTATTGAAAATTAATACAATTGGTTTTGATTTTTATGAAAAAATACCTGTAGAAGAACGGAAAAATTACACAATTTCATATGATTTTCATCTTAAAAATAATGAAGGTAAAGTTATTTTAATTAATCAAAAATTAACTCCTTTATTTCTAACTAATGAAGGGAAGATTTGGAAAGCCTTATGTATCATTTCTCTATCTGCAGAGCAAATTTCTGGGAATATTAAAGTGTACAAAAAAGGAGACAATAAAATATTTAAGTACGATTTAGAGGGAGACTTTTGGAAAACTACCGAAAAGATAGTGCTAACAAGTAGAGAAAGTGAGATTTTAAGATACTCAATTCGAGGATATACAATTAATGAAATAGCTGAAGCTATTTTTGTTTCTCCAGATACAGTGAAGTTTCATAGAAGAAAATTATTTGATAAATTAGAAGTTGTTAATATATCAGAGGCAATTGCATATGCAACCAATAATAGATTAATTTAATTATTCATGATAGTCGATAAATAAAACTCAGGAAACTCTTTGTATTTTTTGTTTGTGGCAATATTAAACAACAAATGTGTGCACATTGCGGCCACAGTCCATGATGCAACAGAAAGTTGTGGAGGTGGAAGTGGTTCTTTTTCTTGTATATACTTTTCTAATATTTCTTCGATCCAACCGTGTGGGTTCCCCCAAAATTTAAGATAACTAGTAGCGTATTTCACAACATTAACTTCATTGAAGTCTTCATCACTTCTTTTCAATGTTTCTAATGATAATCCTTTCGGAGTAATTACAGTAACCAAGCCTCCCCAACCTAAATTATAAGGATGAAGAACAGGGATGTTGTGTTTTTGACAAATTTCATCGAATAATAGAGGAATGTCAGAAGAGAAATCTAATGCGTTAATAGCGATATTATGCCCTTCTATGCATCCTTTTATATTGTCTTCAGTAATAAATTCGTTAAAGACGTTAATTTCTGCATTAGAATTAATGGCAAGGAGTCTACTTTTGATAGCTTCTACTTTGTCAATGTTAATATCTTCTTCTGTATAATTTTGACGATTTAAGTTAGATAGTTCTACTTGATCTCCATCAATTATTGTAATTTTTTCAAATCCTAAACGTAATGCACACTCAGCAATAACGCTTCCTATACCCGAACCTCCAAGAATTATAGAGCAGTTTTTAATGGTTTCTTGTTCTTTACTGCTTACATATAATCTATTTCTTACGTATCGTTCGTTCATTTTTTTGGGATTTGTTACAAAGGTAACGTGTAATAAGAAGATAATAACTACACAAAAGTTTAGTTGTTTAAGAAAAGAAGAAAATGATAAGTGATTAATATAAAAAAAGCTTCTCAAAAATTGAGAAGCTTTTCGCGGTCTGGACGGGACTCGAACCCGCGACCCCATGCGTGACAGGCATATTCTATTGTTTAATTAATATACTGATATTCAGATTGAAATATATTTTTTTATAAAAAATTTCAATAATATTTCAATAAAACACTTTTTTATTTCGAAAAAAAATATCTGCTATTGATAAATAGATTTAACGAAGTTTCTTTAGTTTACTGTTGGTTTTTTACAATAACAAACTATAATTATCAAAAAAAAATTACCCATCTAAGGGTTTTTACCGATTGATTCCTAAAATTTATCACTTTACTTTTGTAGCATATTTAACTTTAAAATCATAGTAAAATGAAAAATTTAGTAAAAAAAGCAGTTTTAGTGTTAGTAGTAGTTTTTGGATTAATCACATGTACAAGTTGTACTGATTCTGCCGAACAATTAGAAGAATTACAAAATGAAGAATTACAACTTGTCGAAAAAGACGACGACGGAACAATCGATAATGGAGAAATCGAAGAAGAATAAAATATTACCTTTTTTAATTGGCTGTGTTTTTTCAGGGTTTTATCACCACCCGAGTAAATGAAAGTACTTAATTTCGTTAACATCAATTCAGGGTTTTGTTTACATGCTTCTCAGGGTTTTGTTTATATCGAAAGCCGAATTTGTTTACACGTTTTGAAGTAATTACATTATATATTTGCCAAGTGGTTAAAAACCTCAGGGTTTTCCCTTAGATGGCTAAGGGAAAACCCTGAGTGTAAATTCAGGGTATTTGTAATTTTAAAACTATAGACCTACGTAATATTTTTGCATTTTAGAAATTATTTTAAGAATGGAAATTAAAAGTAAATTATTATTGTTGAGTTTATTATGTTTTGTAACATTTAATTCTGCAGCTCAATACAAATCAAAAGTAAATAAAGTTAATGGTGTCGAAGTGTATATTCTTGCCGAACCTGTTAGAGAATATGAAGTTGTAAACAATACGGGAAAAGGAATACAATGGGGCTCATTTATCACTAGTGGCTTAATAAATGAAAGTATATCTACAAAAATTAGCAAGTATCTAAGAAAGTTACTTAAAAGTTTTAAAAAGGAAAATATAGAATTTGACGCTATTATTTATTCAAGTGGTAAAAATATGACTGCAATTAAATTTACTGAAGAAAAAACTCCAGAGAATGACAGAATAGCGGAAGTAACGAAATTAGATAATATTCCTTTTTTTGTTTTAAGTGAACCTATAAAAAAATACAATATTGTAAAAAATATTGGCGGTGGTATAAAATGGAAATCTTATTTGACAAGTGGATTAATGAATAATAGTATAGAACAAGATTTAATGAAGTTTTCTAGAAAATCTAGAAGAAAATTTAGAAAGGGTAAAATAGATGCTATTGTTTACTCAAATGGTAAGAGAGCAACATCAATTAAATTTTTGTAAACAAAAAAGAAACAACGTAATAAAGAAGTGATTATTGTGTATAGAATTATATTAGGTTAAAAAAATGTAAATTTTAGTGCAGTTTCGTTTAGAATGTTAACATTGTTAAAATTATTTTAATAAATTGCAGTCCCTAAAATTATTAACCTTCTAATGAATTTTAAGACAAAAAAAGAAAAAGAAGTCTTCATTATTTATTAGTCCACATGATGATCACCAAGCTTTTTATTTAAGAAGTTTTGTTTTTAAAAGTCAAATTTTTGTTATTAAAAATTGACTTAACTTTACTTTAAATATTAATTAAAAATTAAAGTAAAGATGAAAAAATTAATTAAAAAAATAGTAATTGTGTTAGTATTAATGTTAGGTTCAACGAGTTTAACAAGTTGTACTGATACAGCTGAACAACAATTGGAAGAATTACAAAATGGAGAATTACAACTTATTGAAAAAGAAGAACTCGGAGGAGATATTGAAGATGACGAAGAAACAGGTGATTAAGTCAATATTAATTGGTTTAATGTTTCTAATAGGCTACTGTATAACTTTTATACATATAGAGTATGATAAACTTACAGATTGGAAGCCTTATAAAGCTCACAAAAAACAATATAAAGCTATAATCGGTAAATCAAAAGAAACCACCAAAGCTATTATTGCAGAAATGAGAGCAAATGGATTAAATGATTTTGCTAATCGTTTGGAATCTGTGCAAAATACTAAAAGTATGGAGCTAAAGTCCTATACGTCAAAAAAAAATGAATTAAAGAGTCAGTTTAAATATTTTGGTTATGCATCAAAAAGAGTTTTTCTGTACGATATTGGAAAGTCTATTTTTCAGTTAATACCCATAATTATATTAATAATAATAATTTTTAACCCAAGCCTTGTTTTTGAACTTAAGAAGTTCTTTATATTGTCTACAATGGGTTTATTGTTAGTTTCATTGTTTTGGTTAGCTCATAATTTGTTTTCAAATAATGATTTTTCTATACTATCGTACAGGAGTAGCTATGTTTTAGCTTCTATTACAACAACTTTTATTATATCATTATTAACATTATTCTTTAGCGTTAATGAAAAAAGAAGAAAAGAAAAAGAGGAAGATTTAGAAGAAATGATCAAGGAAGGTAAAGAATTAGCTAATTTATTAAAGACAACTTAGTATGAGATTTGATAACAGAACAACTAAAGAAATAACTAAAGACATTAAGCATTTAAAAAATGAATATCGTTACGGTTTTTTGACTACTACGGAAGTTATTGTTAGATTTAATAAGTTGATCGAGGATATAGAGGTTATTAAAGGAAAAACTCACCCTGTATCAAAAATGTTAAGAGAAACATTTAAAGAGATGTTAAAAAAGTTTGATTATGAAATGCGGTTGTTAAATAAGCTTGAAGAAGAATTAAATATGTCAAAAAAATATAGAATTGAAGCAGGTTTATCTTAATCTTTCTTAATTTATTTGTTATTTTCTCTTGCAAGTTTGTATTCTCTGTGTATTTGGTTTTCTTTTTCTGCAAGTTTTAGTTTGAACCAAGTACTAAAAAGTTTGTGTTTTAACAAGCCTTCTTCATTTGTTGTTACTAATTTATCAAGTATATTTGATTCCTCAATAGTTAACAAATCATACTTTTGGGTCTCATTATTATAAATGTTTCCTTCTCCTGTTTTAAGCCATTTCTTATTTATTCCTAGTTTTTCTGATAAGACATTAATGTAATAATCTTTTATATTATTTCTTTTTATAGCTTTTCTTATGGCGTCACCACTAATATCACCAACTAAATCAGCTAAAGCTTGATAACTTTTACCTTTTTCTTTTCTGATGTAGTCTAGTCTTTCACCAATTGTATCCATAAAAAATATTAAAAATTCTTGTTTATTCTGAAAATGTCCGTATATTTGTCTTGTAAGACAACAGCAACAAATATAATAAACAGTTGTTTAATAGAATGAAAAAAACCTTGAAAATACAAAATATTAAATTAACCAGTGAGGTAGGCATATACCCTATCATAAGCAGTTTCCAAGTTTTTCAAGGTCTTGGTACTGCTTTTTTTTCTGAAATAAAATCAACAATTGTTGGTTAATACGAAATATCAAAGATCTCATAATTGAGAGGGGTTTAACATGTTGGCTATTGGTGTTTACGCCAATGGCTAACTTTTAAAAACTAAAGTATGGAAAGAGCAGAAATTACAAATTTAAAACCTGAGCAATATTTACTATGCAAAGTAAAAGATTTAAAAGTTTTTGTAGAAGAAATTATTAGTAACAATACTGTAGATAATCGCTACAAAAGAATTTCTAAATCTAACGCTATTAAAAGATTTGGTATAACCAATCATTGGTTAACAAATCAAGAAAAAGACCCAGAAACACTACTAAAAGTTGATCCTGGTACGGGAAAAACATCTACGAAATATTATAATATACAATCTATAATAGATGAAATGGAAAGAACTTATGTATAACACAAATACATTTCATAAACGATGTGTTTTAACCAGTGAGAATAGTTTTAAATTCAAGTTATACGTAAGTTTTTCCTATAGATTGATTTAGTTGAGTTTGGTTAATTTATCTGTCCTGCTAAATGGGGTGGGGCAGGTTTTTAACAGCTTGCTAAAACATTAAAAAAATAATAAAGTTCATTAACATATTGGCAGAAAATAAACTTGTAATTGTATTTATACTAATTTTAAGTACGGTTTTTATTCAAATGGAATCGGCTCCATTTGAAGCCCATACCTAACCCAAAAATAAGTTTCTTTTCTGCTTTTTTCAAGAATAATAAACAAAAAACAATACCAATAAACAACTGTTTGTTTATGTAGAGTTGTTAGAATTTAGATAACACTAATTTTTATGATAGTAGAGCTAAATGATATTAAATATTTACCTGTAGAAGTGCTTTTAAAACCAAGTAATCAATCGAAAGTTAGAAAGTTATGTGACCTATATGAATGTATCCCTCAAGGAATTAGTGATTATAATTCTGGAGGTTTTTTAAAACATCCGTTCGCTATTGTTAAAATATTAGTTCCTGAAAAGAATATTAAGTTATGGAGTAAAGAAAAATTTTAAAGACAATCATTTTAAATAATCTTTAAAAGTAATAATAGCGGAAATGTGAGTAATTAAGTAATAAAGAGCAGAAAAACCAAAGCTTAAAATTAATAATGTAAAAAAAGTTAGGTTAAACAAATAAGTAATAATAATGAATACAGAGTGCGATAATACAACTCTTATCAAAATAAAAGTATTTACAATAGGTAATACTTCGTTGATATCAAGATTTGTTATATCAACATTAGATATTTTTTTTACTGAAGATAATATACTTCGAAGTATTGACATACCATGAAGGATAGTCCAAATGGTTGTAAGTGCAAGAGTTGATAAAATTATTATCAAAATTTCATGATTATAAAAAAAATCATTTTGAAAGAAATATATAGATAAAAACCAAAGGTTAAAAGAACTAATGAAAGCTATAATAAGTGTTATGTTATGGATCTTAATTTTAGATAAAATTTCCAAACTTTTATTTGGATCTAAGGAAATACTCATTGGATGGTTGATTTAATGATTATTTGTAAAATAAATAAAAATGAAAGATAAAATTACAAAACTAGAATTATTAGCATATATCTATATGTGCATATGTACAAATATTGTTACCCTTTTTCTACTTAATTGTGTTTCAAATGTAATAATAGAAAGTTTAGCTAACCCTAAATGTTTATAAAGAAAAACGTTATCAATAAATAAAAAAAAACACACCGATTTTCTGACTCCCGATGTGTTATAACCAGTGAGGTAGTTAAAAACTAACTCATCAAATATTACAGTAAAATTATGAATAAAAATTCATATACACAACAACAAAACAACAACAAAGCAACAAAAGTTGGTATCTACAACCAACAAGTAAAAGATTACTTGGCAAATACCAAACTTTCTTTACTAGAACAAAAAGCAATAGAGGTATTTAGAGCTTCCGCACAACGTAGAAGAATTACTAATGACGAATACAATAAAGAAGTAGAAGAATTTAACGCTCTACATGGTTTCTTATTATTAAAAAAAGGTAAAGATACAGAAGCGTCTACTTGGTATAGTTACATTAACTACCCTTATTTAGATAGCCAATCGATACATGATGCCATGACAAAGTATCGAAAATTTATGTTTACATATAATAGAGATGTAAAGGAAAAGAACACAGATATTAAGGCGTATAACAGTTCTGTAGTAAAAAATATACACGAATTAACACCAAAAGAAAAGCAAGAAATTTATGATTTTAGAAAGCTTAATAAAAGCTTACATATCACAGCGTATAATGAATTGGTGTATCAAAGTAATTTATCAAACCCTATCCACCCTAAGCGAAAGTATAAACAATTGTTGCAACAATATTCAGATACGTTTTATGTATTGTTGTTCTTTTATACAAGTCAACTAAAAAAGAGAAACGGTAAATTATTAGAATATGGTAAACCAACCAGTGTAAAAAAGAATGAGTTACCTAAAATAAGCATTAACCACAAAGATTTAATCGATTTTAAAGTGAATGGTGTACAACGTTTAAATTTTTCTAAGCGTAGCGCACAAAATCACATACAGGTATTTGTAGAAGCTGGTTTATTATTAAACTATCAATTTATAAACAAAGATCGCCCTGTATTCGCAAATTTTAACCCCAATATTCTATCGATTTTAGACGGAAAACCACCTAAGTCGCAAGCCCCTGAAAACACTGCTTTTTTTACCAATGAAGTGCAACAAGTTCATAAACTAAAGTATTATACTAGAACACCTAAAAAGGTAATTAAAAATGAAATTAAGATAGAAGACTGTGCAAATAGCACAGTTGGTAAGAAATGCGGTTCGATGCAGGAAACAACCCCCAATAATTACAAGAACACCAGCAAGGTAGGACATAAAAAAAGTGTTGGGCGCGAAAAAATTAAAAATTTACTACCCGAATTTTTAAAAACCCCAGAAAAAGGACTTAAAAAAGTACAGAAATTGAGTTTAAACTTTATGAATAGGTTTGTTGATGATACTGAATTAGCCAAGCAACTGCATGATAATGATTACGCTACTTACAAAGGTTTGCCATATAACTATCTTAAAAGAATTGAATTGTATGCACATGAACTCACTATTGATGAGATAAAGACCATATTGGTCCAGGACTTAGTAAAAAGTGCTGCAAAAATTTGGAAGAACCACGAAAACCCACCTTTTGTTGGCGATTGGAAAAAAGCCATAAACACACTACACAAAGTGTTGTTCAAGAATATTACAACAAATGAAACCTTGTTTAAAAAGCATAGAGAATACCGATGGAAATTGAACTTTGCTAGACAATGGTTTATAAGAAATAAAGTAAGTGCTTTATACCCAAGTATGTATTTCGACCCTACTAGAAAATCGCAATCGGAGATAGGTTTTTTTGGATTACATAAAATTTACCAAAAGCATATTGAATATAAAAAGCAATCTGAAGTAGAAAAAAAAGATAGTATTAGAAAATCGAACCTAAGAAAGAAAGCGATTAACAACAATAAAAAACTTAATACTGCTGTGCATAAGTATTTAAAAGGACAATTTACGAGTCAACAATTGTTTGATTATGTTGAAAAAAACTTACCTGTTTCATTTTATGAAAAATTAATTACAAAAATTCAAATTGGTCAAGCATGAGTTTAAAAAAATGTAAATGCGAATGTAACAATAAAGTAACCTGTCCTAATTGCAGTAAAATTAAGATGGTAATACTGTTGAAATATGATTGTAAGCATCTTAAGCTCGTTGGTTATAATGGACGTTTAATAAATCCAGTTTGGTACAGTCATTTAAGCAAAAACAACAAGCCAAAAGACAAGATAATTGATCCTATGATCGCAAGATTTAAAAAGTGTTTGACCTATAATAATTCAGTCAATAAAATAATGTTTTATGATAATCAAACAAAAGATTTAATTCGAGAAATAACACTATAGTTACACTTTTCCTACTCACTGAAAACCTTTAGTATAAAATTTTAATAATGGGAAAAAACAAAGATCTAAAAGTAACCAAACAACAACAACAACAATTTTGGAAACATAACATAAATCCAATTACAGGATGGAAAGTTAAGAGTACAAAACAACGATTTGAAAAAACAGATTCTAAAGTTATTAATTATGGCAATATCGATACAAATTCAATTTGAAACCCTTAAAAATATTTGTGAATTATATGATGTAATTAAAGATGAATTTGATATTACTAAGGAATGCATAGAAAATCACAAACCCATTAAAGCCAACTTTGATTTGTTAGATGAAGTGTTTAAAAAGTTTAAAAAAAAGTTAGTTGACGATAAATCTAAAAATAAGTTCACGCTTAAAAATTATCAAGCTTATTATTTATCAGAATTCATATTTAAGCATTGTGTTTGCTTTCACGGAATATTTGAACAAACGTTAACTCGAACACTAGCAAAAAAAATAGATGAAAAACTTATGCAAGCTTCGTAAATGTTGCGCAACACCAGAACCAACAATTGTTGTAATCGATGGCTTTGATATTTACGAGGAAACTCAAATTGTTTGTGCCAATTGTAAAAAAGAATTAAAAGAAGATGAAATATATTAATAACAGAAACTTATATCTAGAAAATAGAATCACCAGTTTAAGACTTGTAACATTACTGATGTTGTTTTACTTAATTGGGTACTTTTTAAAATCGTTTTTTTTGTTTGAAAAATCATTTACTGATTTGATAAGTAATTCGATAGCTAGATATATAACTTCTGTTTTTAGCGCTATTGTTTCTGCATCCGCTTTACTAGTCACCTATGTACACAAAGATCATTTAAATAAAATGATTGGTGAAAAATATAAACTTTTTAATGTATTGCCTTATGTGATCTTTCTTTTTGATGTTTTGATGATGCTATTAATATTCGATGTCATCAAAAGCAAAACATTTCGATTGGTATTTATAAGCATTTTGTATGCTGTGTGTGGCTTATTGCTGATAAGCATATTCAAAGCACTTTACAAGCAAGAACAAGCAAGTATTAAACAAGAGCGAGCAAAAGTTGAGCAAAAAGAAGCAGAACAAAAACAAAAGACAGCATTTAAATGTGTTTGCGGAGCTGGTTTTGCTTCACAAAAGGCCTTAAGTGGCCATCAAGGAAAATGCAAAATTTATAAAGAATCAAAAAAACAAGTTATATCATGAAATTAGAGGAAATAGAAGTAACAGCTGAAGAAGTTTATGGAGTTGAATTTAAACCACAACCATACAAGTCATATAAGTGTGGTCAGGCTTGTTTGGCTATGATAACAGGTTTATCGATTGAACAGATATGTAATGAACTAAATAAAGAGTACAGCACGAATATTATAAGTGATTTAAAAAAGTTGTTAGACACAAAAGGATATAAAACATTTGTTGTTTATGGAGAATTTGAAACTTGTGAAGTGCCAAACAATAGCATTATAAGATTTGAGAAACCTTGTAAAGGTGGACATTTCATTTTAAAAGTAGATGGAAAACTTTTAGATCCAGAGATCGGAGAAGTAAAAAAGTACATGAATCATTACAAAGTGATACAGTATTTAAACTTCAAAAAGAAAAACAAATTATAAGAAACAATATTCATAAAACAAACAATGAAATATAGAATAATAGATACATAAAAAATAGATAAGTTCATGTAATCTGCATTTGGATTTGAATGCCTAGAAACATTTAAAATCCAAAAAAATGAGAGAAGATTTTTATTACTTAAGAGTAAGCACAGAAAATCAAAACGTGGACATGCAATTAGATCGAGTTAAGTTACTCGGTGCAAAAGAAGAAAACATTTTTATTGATAAAGACAGCGGTAAAAATGATGACAGAAAAGAACTGCAGCGACTTCTAGGAAAATTAAGAAAAGGCGACAAAGTAATTTTCTACGACTTAACACGATTAGGTCGGAATTTAAAATATCTAATAACATTAGTAGAGCATTTTTATCAAACTGGAATTGATTTTCAAGATTTAACTAATCCGTTCATAAATACCGAAAGTACCAGGACTGCTGAAGGCGAATTAATCTTCTTGATATTTGGTGCGTTGGGTCAGTATTTCAGAAAATCTAGTAATGAAAAAGTAAAAGCAGGTTTAGCTGCAGCAAGAGCCAGAGGGAAGTTTGGCGGACGTCCAAAGGGAATAAGTGACAAGCTTAAAGAAGTTGCCCCTTTAGCGGTAATAATGCACAAGAACCCAGAGGTGTCAATTAAGGATATTATGAAGGCTTTAAAAATCTCGCAAGGATCAGTTTATCGTTGTTTTGAGCACGAGGGATATGATTATAAAAGATCACATAAAAATAAAGGAAACAAAAATGCCTCATATAAATTAAAAAAATAAATAGTAACCAAAACCACCTGCTTTGGTGGGTGGTTTTATAAGAAAAAAATATGACAAAGTTAGAACAAAAAGTGGTGAGTTATTTCATTGAAAATCATGATAATAGAGTATCGGTAATAGCGGAAAAATTCAAAACAACAAAATATGTTATTACTCGAATTATAGATAAACATTTACAAGGTAAGTATAAATAATAAGCATATGAAAGAAGTAATTAAAGACAAGATAGCTTGTGCAGATCCAAATATTGTAATTGTATGCACGCTCATTGGCTTTATAGCTTTCCTATACTTCCTGTATAAAATAATGAACGATTCAACAGTAATTAAGCTGATACAGTGAAGCATAGTAGCTGTGGCAATATTTATATGAAAAGGCGTGGTAATCGCTGCGCCTTTATTTTCAAATTAAAATTAAAGAGTAATTAAAGGAATAATTATGACAAATGAAGATTTACATTTAATCAAAAACAAAATGCAAGGAGCGCAAAATCTAATAAGTTTTGTACAAGAATATTTTTCACCACATGCAACTGAACAACAAAAGGAAATGGTTCTTCCATTCATAATGAAATCGATTCCACACGCAAATACTTCTATGGAATTTTTAAGAACATTTATTCCTTCATCAAATTTTGCAAATGCAAGTGTTGAAGAAATTTTCGCTAACCCAGACTTTGACATATTAAAAAAAGAGTAGATTTTGAAAACACTACTAAACATATTAAGAGACGAAAAAACACTTGTTGTTTCTAATCATTCTGGTGGAAAAGATAGCCAAGCTATGTATTTACGTTTGAAAAATATTGTACCAGCTCATAGATTAGTAGTTATTCATTCTCATTTACCAGAGGTTGAATGGGATGGGACAGAAGATTTTATTAGATCTACTATTGAACACGAGTTTTTTAAAGTACAGGCAGGTAAAACGTTTTTTGAAATGGTTCAGAGAAGATATGAAAAAGATCAAAATCGACCTTGTTTTCCTAGTCCTACAAACAGACAATGTACAAGTGATTTGAAGCGAGCACCAATAGCTAAGCAAATAAGACGCTTATGTAACGAACGAGGATTTAAAATTGTTTTAAACTGTATGGGATTGAGAGCTGAAGAAAGTTCTCGTCGAGCAAAAAAGGAAGTTTTCAAAATTAATAATACACAAACTAATGGAAAAAGAACTTGGTTTGACTGGTTGCCAATACACAAAATGACTACAGAAGAAATTTTCGCCTGCATTAAATCGAATAATCAAAAACCTTTTTGGACATATTCAAAGGGTTTAAGCCGTAAAAGTTGTTCATTCTGTATTATGGCTAGTGACGAGGATTTATGTATAGCTGCTAAGCTTAGACCAGATTTATTAGAAAAGTATAATGAACTTGAAAAGAAATATGGACACACTATGATGATGCCAACAAAAAAACAAGGAAAACGAACATTAAAACAAATTATTAACCAGTCACAAAAAGTGTAATTAAAGTAACAACATGAAAGTATCAAGTAGCATAATAACATTTAGGGTAGATGTCGATTTTCCCAACTGTGAAGTTGATATGGCATTAAAAGAAGCAATGGCTAACGGTGTTAGAACTCCAGTTCCTTCTATTTTATGTGATGCGGCAATTATACCAATAGAAAAATCGAAGTTACCTAATACACCTACATCGGCATCTGTCAATTTTTGTCTCAATTGGCTCATGGGATTTGTTGATAGAAACGAAATGAAGATAGTTAACAGTAAATGGGATATTGACTATACAAAATCTCCTATTACAGCAATAACAGAATCAGGGATGAAATATAGTGCATATCCAAGTGTAAAAACGGAATTAGAGAAAATAGGTCTTAAAGTCGACTCTATTTATGGATTAATTCAAGGAACTTGTCATTTGATATGTTCATGCTTTGTGGAGGAATTTAAACCAGAATTAATTAAAGAAGCTGAAAAAATAGTTAAAGGTGTTTTTAACAAATATGTTCAGTATTTCAAAGAAACTTCATAAAACCTGTAATTATCATGACAACAGACGAAGCAAAAGAATACTTAATTAAAAATACACATTTCAATGAAGAAGATTTTACAAGAGCTTCACATGATGATGTTTCTTGTGGACTCGCAGAAAAAGATGAATGGGTTCATGAGTACACAACACAAACTTGGGAAGGTCCTATTGAAGGAGAAATGAAAACAGCTATTGAATTAGCAAAAGATCATAAGTTTTGGAATGATCCAGAACAGGTAAGAGCTTATGAAGATCACATGATAGAACAAATTTATAAATAACCTGTAATAAATGAGATACCTATCAATATTAATAATAATTGGATTATTTACTTCTTGTGGAGAAAGTGAACCTGTGAAAAGTGGTGAGATTAGGCATATTTCACTTACTAAGAATATTGCCATTGGCACAGATAGCACGATTGTTATTGTGAATAGAGACACAGGTAAAACATTGAATATAATTAAACGAAAACAGTAGGTAATGGAATGTAAATATGTTTATGAGGTTGAAATATTCAACAATGAAACAAAAACATGGATAAAGGAAAAAAGGTTTTATGCACTACCAAAAAATCCAAATGATTTTCCAAATAATAGTAAAAGAAGAAACTTTAAATCATTAAATCAGTAGGAATAATGGGTAAAAAAATAAAAATAGAGTTTACAGAACCTCAATTTAATTGCTTAATGAGCGTGATTGATTCTGCAAGTGCTGTCTTTAAAGAAGACCCAATAACTCAGAAAGAAATAAAGCTTATAGATCGTGCTTTAAATAAAGCAGGATATAAAAGAACACATAAATAAACAGTAATTAAAGAAATAATAATTATGAGAAAAATATTAGCAATGGTAATAATTTGTTGTAGCTGTTCAGCTCATAAATTATCAAGACCACCATACATGGTAAAAAAAGTAGAATTGACAAATTTAGGATTTAAAGTCTTAGCGAAGTCGATCGAAAATCCAAGTCAAAGGAATCTTGTATTCCTTAGTGACTCAATTTATCATGTAGGTGATACAATAAGATTTACAACAAACAAACAGTAGAATTATGAATGTAGGAATTATAAACATATCGTACACGGTAATTTGTCCTAATTGCGATGAATCTATGTATTCAGATTTAGATCGTGATTGGTTTGATGAAACCTTTGGTGTTGGCTTTCCAGTAGAGTCTTCTGATTTGAAAACTAATCATAAAGTAAAATGTAATGAATGTGGAACCGAATTCGAAATAGATCATTTCGAACATTAAATCTGTAATAAAATGAATACAAAAGATTTAAACGTATCAATCACCAAATCAACTGTAGAATGCTATAAAATTAGGACTAATCATTTTGCATGGGCGGATATCACATTAGATTGTGGAAATGAAGCAGGGCGTATTTCTATAGCTTCTGATTATGGGAAATGGCAAAACTACTGGGGAGCTTGTGGAGAATCGTTCAAACAATTTCTTCAGGGTTTAAATATAGATTATGCTGCAGACAAATTTGGAGCAGATAGATGGTTTGATTTAAATGGAACAATCAAATATCTAGAAGAAAGAATTGAAGATTATGCTACTGGAGATGATAAGGAAGGATTATTGAACGAATTAAATGATCTGAAAGATACATCAGGAAAAGAAGAATTCATTCAAGTTATTCAAAATTGTGATAGTATAATGGAAATGGAAGATCATATGCCTGATTTAAATTATTCAATCGAGCCTTCTTTTAAAAGATTTTGGAATGAATTATGGCCTGAGCTTTTAAGAGAGTTCAAAAAAGAGAGTAATCAATAAATCAGTAATTATCATGAGTAACGTGAACAATCCGAAGCACTATAATTCACATCCTTCAGGAGTTGAATGTATTGATGTGATAGAACATTTTACATTTAATCTAGGTAACGCAGTAAAATATATATGGCGTGCTGATTTAAAAGGAAATGGTAACGAAGATTTGCAAAAAGCAAAATGGTATATCGAGCGAGAGCTTAAGAAACGAAATAAACAAAAAGAGTAATAAAATGAATACCAAAATCAAAAGAGTAAATAAAATTAAGAAAGTAACATTAATAACAGGTGTAAGTTTTGAAGTAGGTAAAGATTGTATTATTGATATAGTTGATAGCAGTTTAGAATATGAAACAATGCTTCATACTCGATATGATGCTATTGATAAACACGGTAATTTATTATTCACTTTACTTCAAGGAGTATCAACAGTTCAATATTATAAATAAAGAGTAATTAATCCAATATGCCAATAAGCGAAGTACATAATAAAGATTGTATGATAGATTTAGTTAACTATACAGATAACTATTTCTATTGTGCAATTGTTGACCCTGAGTGGGGAATTGGAGAAACTTCTATTTCGGCTAAATCTCGTAACACTCCAGTAAAACAAAAAAACGGAAAGTCTTTAAAGATTAAGGATAAAGAATACTCAACTGCAGATTGGGATTCATCAAGACCAAGTTCAGAATATTTTGAACAATTACTAAGAGTTTCTAAGTTTCAGATAATCAAAGGAGGTAATCACTTTACAGATTTAATACCAACGTTTTCTTCAGGAAGATTTATTTGGGATAAAGTTAACGGAACTAATGATTTCTCGGATTGCGAGATATTCTGGACTAACATTATTAAAAGTACTCGAATGTTCGCTTATATGTGGAACGGAATGATGCAAGGTGAATCTTTAATTCAGCCTAGAAAACCGCAAGGAAATAAAAAGCTTAATGAAAAAAGAATTCATCGTTGTCAGACTCCAGTTAAAGTTTATGATTGGATTTACAAGAATTTTATACCTAAAGGATCTAAGATTTTAGACACGCATTTAGGTAGTGGAAGTAATAGAATTTCAGCCTTTAAAAATCAATGTGATTTTGTTGGATATGAAATAGGTAAAAAAGAGTATTTGGATCAGGAAAAAAGATTTAAAACTGAGAAACCAAATCTTGAGCAATATTTAATGAAGTTGGCATTAATGGAAAATCATAAGCCAGCAACACAAATACAAATTAAAATTTAATTGTAGTTATGGTAAAATACTATAAATCAGAAAACGAATGTCTTTTTTATAAAGTAGAAGCTCGAAAAGTTATTCAGGTTACTACATATAATTTTAGAAAGGCTATAATTCAATTTAAGAAAGGAATGTATACAGTTTGTGATGATCTTGAAATAACAGAAGAGGAATTTAGATCTGCATACTCAAAAATTTTAAAAACATTAATACTGTAAATAAACGGATATGAGAAAAATAATTACAACAATAACTTTAATCTTATTGATAGGATGTACAAATGATAATGATTTTGAAAAAGCAAAAAAACAATTAACTCAACAAGGTTACACTAATATTAAGAATACAGGGTATAGCTTTTTATGTTGTGATGAAAAAGATAGCTTTTCTACTGGGTTTTCAGCAACAGACAAAGACGGGAATAAAATAAAAGGATGTATTTGTTCTGGAGTTTTTAAAGGAGTAACAATTAGATTTAAATAAACTTGTAGTCAATGGAATACGTAATAACAATTATAGTAATTTTACTTCTAATCAAAATTATAATCTCAAGTGCAATTGAGTATCGTAAACTCGATACTAAATCATTAAAGGATAAAATTGAAATATTAGAGTTAGAAATAGAATATTTATCAAATAAAGATTAAAAAATGAATAAAAAAACAAGAACTCATATAGACTGGATTTACAGTAAAGCTGAAATTGAAATAATTCAAGCAAGAAAATGGCTTAAAAGTGATGGCGCAAATCAAATTACTGATGCTCATTTAATATCGATTGAAAGTGCCATAAAGCATTTAAATGAAATTAAAGAAATTCTAAACAATCAGTAATTATGAAGATACTTATTACAATTCCGAATCAAGGCAGTGTTGAGGATATTGAAGATTTACATTCTGTTATTAATCGAATGAACGGAGAAATTGAATTTATACCTAATTTTTCTTGTAGTCGATCAGTTGACCTTGGGGCGGTAATAAAGCAATTTCAAACAAATGTAATAAGAGATAAATCAAAGAGTAAATATCACAAATAGTGTAGAATTATGAGTACAGAAATAATTACAGACTTAAACTCTTTATGTTCTAATTGCGGTTTTTATGACAACTATTCTGTTGTAAATAATGGTTATGGATGTACTCATAAAGAAACTCGAGAATACGAATATATAAATGCTAGAGGTAAATGTTTACAACATGAAGATTATGTTTTAGCAGAGTCATTTACTAAGAGAAATATTCGTTGCTCTAAAAGATTGGCTAAAAAATTCTTGAAGAAAGCAAGATTATTAAAAGGGGATGAAAGAAGAAAAGCTATTGAGCAAACAGGTTATAAGTTTTATGGAAAATGTTTTTCATTTAGCTGTCCAATATCCTACGAAGTTTCATTTGACAGTATAAGTCATTATGAAAATGCAAAGGAATACGATTACATAGAGAGCGAAGAAGAAATGCCTTGGGGTTTTGGAGATGATTTAATGGCGTTAGAAAAAACAGAAGCAGATAAATTAGGAATAACATATTAAAATAAGTGTAATTATCATGACGAATGAAGAAGTAAAAGAATATTTAAACAACCTAACAATAGAAGAATGTAAATCTGTATTGCTTATTGCAGATGAAGAAGGGTTTTGTCGCATCGTTGGCTTTGGAAAAATCCATAAATCAAACTATGAAAGAAGAATTAACGAACTAAAAAATAGGAAAATGAGATATATAGCAGTAATACACGGTTGGTTTAGTTCATCAAATGGATTTGATGTTCATGAACTAAAAGCTAAAACTGAATCAGAAGCTCATAATCAAGCCAAGGTTCTTACATATAATAGATATTCAACATTTGATAATTGTGCTTATACAATATTAGCAATAGAGGATAGAGAAATTTATACAAATAGCTTAGACCATAAGTTAAATTTAATACCTAGATGGATAAGAAAAATATTCAAAGCAATTTAAAAGTAGCTAATTCCCTACTAAACTAAAAAAATATAACAAACATGAATTTATATGAGGTAAGTTTTGACTTTCATGGTCTATTAAACAGTGCAAATAGAGTTTCAAAATTGATAGTCAGTGATTCAATTGAAAAAGTTGCAAAAGACTATCCAAAAGCTAAAAATATTGAATTCTTAGCTAAAGTAAAACTATTAAATTAAAATAATGAAACAACAATTGTTTTACTATACACAAACAATAATTGGTATGGCAATATCACATTTTATACCAACATATTTATTTTGGTTTTGGGTTTGTGTTTCTTTGTATTTAGGTCATAAACTGAACAAAATAAATTACAATAATAAAAAACAGAAAATAAAAGCTCCCGAAAAAATCGAGAGCTAATTCAAAAGCTTGGTGAAGACCAAATCTTTCGACGTAGGACTCCAAAGATAACATTTCTTCACTATAGCTTTTCAACACGAAAAGCGGAAGCCGAAAAGCTTAAGAGTAGGCGAAAATTTTAAATAATTTATTATGAAGAAATCGATTTTACAACTTGGTACAACATTATCAAAGAAACAACAAGCTAATATTAAAGGCGGTATAGCATGCCATCATGTTACTGCTGACTTTGAAATACAAGTAACTGAAAGTACTTATGGTCATAAGCTTTATGTTGATGGAGTGTTTCAGGGTTATTTATCTGGAAATATTGAAGCGCATAATTATTGTTCTACTGCAGCAGCTATTGAGGCTAACGAATGGGGTCGATAAAAAAATAATTATGAAAATTACTAGGTATAGAAAATCTAAATATTATGATACGGGTAAGTTTATTAAAATGACTTATCCGAGTTCAAAAATAATTTTAAATAATCTATTGATTAGATTTGTAATTCTTTCACCATATTTCAATAAATACATTATTATTGTTTTAAATAGTTTTAAAATTGTAATAAGAAAGTGAATAAAGATTTTACATTAGAAGAATTAAGAAATACCGAAGAATATAGAAATGCGATAATGTCTAGTTATCGCATTTATATTGATAGTAATAATAGGTTTATAAAATTCAAAATTTCTAAAAGAAGAAAGACCAGTGAACTTTCTGGGGAAATTTATACTTTAAAACAATTTAGAAATCAATTGATATTGTTTATGCAAGATTTATCAATATAAAAAACCCACTCTAAAATTGAGTGGGTTTTATTGCTATGAAAAAGAAAAAGTGAGCTTTCGCTCATGTTCCAAAATTACATATTTTTTTGATTTATATTTCACCAACTTCTTCAACAAATTGTCTAAACTCTTTTGGTGTAATAATTGAAATCGGTTTTGCTTTTTCTAAAGATATTTTACGACAATTTGATATTATTTCATTTATAATTCTTTTAATATAGTCATGATTTAACTTATTATACTTCTTGTAAATTTCTTTTTTTGATAATGTTAAACTACTCATATTTTCAATTTCAGATATAAACAAAAATATTTTGAATACTAATTGTTTACAAGAAAATACGCTATAAATAAGCCCTTTTTTTAAAAACTTTTGTGAGGTTTTGCAAGCTTTTGCAAGGTTCTGTAAACTTTTGCGGGGTTTTGTGAGGTTTTGCAAGAAATGCAATTAACGATCGCTTCATATTTGCCATGTTAAAGTTTTACATGGAAGCAATTAATTTAGCATTATACAGACCAATAGTTACTGATTCTAAATACGATAAGTATTTTGAAAATGTTAGTTGTAATTCATCTTTTTTAGGTGAAGGAACGACAACTGATGGTTTAAAATTAATGGCTGATTGGGCTAAGAAATACCAATATCAAACAAAGCAAATTAGTAAAGATTTAGAACGTAATTCAGTACCAGAAACTGTAAATACTATTTATAATTTCTTGTACAATTATATTCAGTACAATGCAGATGGTTATGAGCAAACGCTAAAAAGTCCAGCATGTAGTTATAAGATGCGTTTTACAGGTATTGACTGTAAAAGTTATTCCTTATTCGCTTCCACTATTTTATCAAATTTAAGCATACCACACAAGTTTCGAAAAGTTGTACAACCGTCTACGCCATATAGGTGGTCACATGTATATGTTGTTGTTGATTATAATGGTAAAGAGTTAATTATTGATGGTGCAAATCACTTTAATACTGAAGTAGATTATTTACAAAAATACGATATGAAAATACAAGAACAAAGTTTGCCTTATCATGGGATGAACGCAAGTTTGCCATATAAAAATATGGATAAAGCCGTGCGTAATTTTCTTTCTTTTTTAAAGGAGTTAAAGTCTAAATATGGGTTAAATCCTAGAGTCGCGCAAGCTATTAAAAACGATGTGAAAAAGTATCTTGATGCAGGAGTTGAGCCAACGGTACTGATTACTAGAAAATACGTTCAAATAAATCAGAATCGTCATTATTTAAATCTACCTAAAGGTTTAGGTTTCGTTGAAGCTGTTGCTGAAGTTGTTGCTGAGTCAGATTCAGGTGGTGGTGGTCTTTTTGATACCATATTTGAATTAATTAATGTCGGTGATTTTATAGATAGAGGATTCGGGCAAGTGTTTGACAATGGGTTCGATTTTTCGTGCTGGAGAGCATCTTTTCCGCCGTCAAAAGCACGGCAAGAAACTAACGAAAAGATAAAGAATTTACTAACAAATTCAAATCTTAAGAATGCGATAAATTCACTTGATTTTACAGGTATTAAGATTGCTGCCAATTTATTGATTAGTGAATTACAATTAGCAGTTAATGATCGATTGGCTAATAGTGAATCAACTTCAAAAGCAAGTTGTACAAGAAAAGGGGAAAAAGAATCGCATGATATGTTTAAAGCAGCATTAGATAAAATCTATGCAGCATTAGATGGTGATTTTAAAGTGACGTATAAAACCGTTAAAAAACCTGTCACATTCACATTTAGAGGTGGTACAATTACTAGATCAACAACGGTAAAAGAAGTGGCTACAATTTCACTTAAAAATCAACAAAATCCAACGAATCCAGTTAACGGTGATTCTAACGGAAATCCACAAAAAAAGAGTAATACAAAACTTATAGGAACCTTAGCGACTTTTTTAGGAACTGGTTTCTTTTTATTTAAATAAATGCAATTAAAATGAAAATTAAATTTAAAAAAGAACAAGTGCAAGACACCGCAGTTTTAGGTGTTGGAACACTTGCTGGAACGTACCTCTCTAAAGGTATAATGTCTATCGTTCCGTCAGAAGTCAATGAGCCAATAATAAAAGCGATTCTTGGTATCGGTGGTTTCGTTCTAGGTGGGTCAATTGATGGAAAAGGGGCTTTAACGAATATCGTAAGAGGTATTTTAATGGGTGTCGGTTTGGAAAACACCATGGGAGCTATTAATGGAGCTGTAGCGCCATCTTTAAGCGATACACCGACAACGAGTTCACAGAAATTCGTAAATGCAATGTTCGGAATGAACTCGGCAGATCAAATTGCGTACACACCTTCATTTATGATATCTGATTCTGTATGGAATGAAGATGTACAATTAGAAACTGCGAATGAAGAGTATGATTTTAAAGTTAATCCACTATAAATAGAGTAAAAAAATAAAATAAATTAAAATGAAAGATTTAAGCAATATAAATAATGTCCTTGGTATTTTAACAGACAATGGAGGAAGGTTATCGGAGCAGATGAAAAAATCTGCATCTAACGGAAATATCCGTATTTACGATAGTTTTAATTATGTGAATAAACAAATTGTACCAGGGGGTACATTAGATCTTGTAGATTCAGAAACAAAGCGTGTAAATGGTGTTTCTTCTTTTCAAGGAACTCAATTTCCTAATGATAGAGTAGAAATCATTGATAGAATTAAAATAGGTTATCAAATATCAGATAAAGAAGGTCAAGAAGGAGCTTTAAAGTATGATAAAGCGTTGACTTCTTTATTAAGTAATTCTACATTAAAAATTACTCAAGGAAGTTATTTTTTAGGTGAATATCCTTTGGAAGATTTAAGTAATAAATATACTGGTAATAAAATAGATGATGATTATTTATACTTAAAAAATCCTGTTGTTATAGTGGGAGGTGTAGATTTTACTATTGAGCTTATTGCACCAAAAGATGTTAAGTCTACAGTAGCAGATTTTGAGTATTTAAGATTTGTAACTTCTGGTGTTCAAGTTGTCAAAAACTTGAATAAATAATTATATCATTCTTTGAATTTAGAGGCTCATAAATAAAACTTTATGAGCTTCTATTAATCTTTTTATTATGAATTATAAAGTTGTAACAGTAACGATTCCAAAAGGAAGAGAACAAGAAAGGCAAGAAGTTAAAGTTGAAGATGGTACAATTATCGCCTGTGCTTTACATACAGATCATGTGCCTTCATCAATGGTGAAAATTAAGTTAGAAGACACTAATTTAAATGAAATCCATCCTTTCGTTTCATACAAAGAATTTCAGCCTACTAACGGAAATCATTTTGAGAGTAGAAAACATTTAAATGTAGATGGTAATAGAGACGTTGTAGTATTTGCTAAAACTTCAAAACCATTGCAAAAAGCATTTTCTTTTGATCTACTATTTTATGTTGAAAAACCTCAATCTTAATGGAATTAAAAGGCGCATATTTCGAGGCTAAAATTTATGAAAATGAGGAATTAAATCTAACGGATTTAAGAGAGGTCTATTTTAAAAACTTAGGAGCAACTCCTGTTGCTATTGGATCGATGATTTTACAGCCATATGAATCAGCACCTCCTATAGCTTTAAATATTACACTTACAGGAAGTGTAAATATAGAATTTGACACTTCAGAAAGTGACGATACTAATCTTTACATAAGAGCAGTTAAGGTAACTGGTTGTATATGTAGAGAATAAAATAAAAAAAACACTACTAAAGAAATGATTGAAAACAAACAAATATTAGAAATAGAGGATTATTTACGAATAAATCCGTCTTACTCGATTGATATTAGAGATCGAGAAACTAATGATTTATTGTATCGCAAATTAACACTAGCAAAACTAAAAGAAAAGGCTGAAAGTTTATACGTTTTGTTGGTTGCAAGTTATCAAAAAGGAGTTAGCTCTTTTATGATACAGAAATTTAAGCCGAATGGTACAAGTAACACAAAATTTGAGTTGCCTTATATCATTCGTACAGAAAATAAAGATAGTAGAAGTAGTGTAACTGAAACAGTACAAAGTGCAACAGCTATTCAGCCTGCTGTTGCGCCTGCTGTTTCTCATACAGCAACTATGTATCCACAACAAAATGGTTTTGGTTTAAATGGAGTGCTGGGAATGAATGCTGTAGAAACTGTCAATCTTTTTGCCAAATCACAACGATTTGAGGAAATAAAAACGCAGAATGACGAACTAAAAGAAGAGAACAGACTTTTAAAGCGTGAAATTGAGAAATTGGTAAATGAAAAAAGAGAATTAGAAACAGACTTAAAATTTGCCGAACGTGATAAATCGTTGGAGTTAAAGCAACGTGATTTAGCAGAAAAACCCGCTTTTAGTCCTGAAATGCTTTCTCTTTTAAAAGAAATAGCACCTGTTTTTTTAAGTAAAGTTTCTGGAGCAAATGCAACTGGAATGAATGCTGCTCAGCCTACTCAGCAATTATCAGAATCTAAGGAAGGTTTAATCAGTATTGTTAAAGCTAAAGAGTTTACCGACGCAATGGCTATGAATCTAATATATATCGCTATTGGTATGCAAAATTTGAAAGAATTTTCAGAAGATTTGAAGGAGATAATTGATAAACATAATGTTAAAGAATTTGTGAAATAATGGGATTTGAAATAAAAATAACAGGTAAAAATTTACCAGACAAAATAAAACGAAACGAAGCGTTACAAAACATTTCGGAATTAAGTACAGAATCTTTAGTAATGCTTTCAGAATTATTAAAAAATAAAAATGCTGAAAAATCATTTAAGCAACATTTTTCTTTATTGAAAAACATGATTTAATATGAAAAAAGAGAATACAAATAACGGGTTAAATTCGCCATTAACAGCGCTTTCTGTTGCTGGAACTGTGGCAAATCATGAAGAAGGTCAAAAAGCAATTGGCGACTCGATTAAAGCACTACGCATTATTGTTGTTGGTATTGGTGTTGTGGCTATTTCTCGTTATGGGTATTCAAGATTTAAAAAGCTTAGATCAGATAGATTTGCAAAAGAAAATGTAGGAAATCCTAATTTAACAGCGGCAGCAATTATTTATGAATCGTTTACACGAATCGGTTTTCCAGATTCAAGTTTGTTAAGTTATTTAATCCCTTCGATTAATATCTCTACAGATGAAGCTGCTTTATACGATATAGCAAGTAAAGTAAGTAATGTTAAAGCTGTATCTGAGTCGTATTCTATCCTGTTTGATAGAAATTTATTCCAAGATATACATAAAGGATTAGATACAGATGAACTTAAAACTTTTTGGAATATTATAAATAGTCCTACATCAAATCAAACACAAACTTTGTACCCTATAGGATCAACTTTATATTCAGCATCAAAAAATAAAATTACAGTGAATAAAGCTGTCAATACCAATGGGAATTGGAAAGGAACTAGCGAATTATACGATACGTTTGAATTTCGAGAAGAGCTAGGAGAAGTAATAGCTCACGGTGTTTTTGAAGGACAGAATTATTATATAATCGAAAGCTCTTTTTTTGGGTTTTTTAATAAAAAACAAGGCGTTGTATTACAGCATCAAGTGACTAACGAAAAAATTTAACTATGAACAACTCAAATTTTATTTTAGACGGTCAGATTTTTAACGATCTACCAGTTGTTAAAGATGAACATATCGTAAAGGGGCCACCAAAAGTTCCAATTAGTACTACTAGTATAAAACAAGCAATGATTTATGATGAGCTTGGTGCAGTTCCAGATGTGCATATTTTTAATAAGACAAAAGGAACTGGAACAATAACAAATATTAATGGTGCTTTCAAAATAGAGGCTTCAGAGAATGATATTATAGAAATAACACATCAAAGTTATGCAACAAAAGTTGTTAAAGCTTCAGAAATTAAAGGCTTAATGATGATTGTTCAATCCAGTAATGTATTAGATAGTGTTCATGTAACAAGTAGAAAAGGAAAGATTAAAATGTTTTTATTATTACTGGCATTAGGAACTGCTGGATATTTTATGTTTAAAGAAACACCTGAAAAAGCAATTTTATAATGGCAAGTTTTGAGTTATATGCAAATACAGTAAGTGTATTTGAAGGAGGTTATCAGAATAAGGATAGCGACCGAGGTAATTTTAATTCGTTAGGTGAGAACGTAGGAACAAACCACGGAATTTCTGCAAGATTCTATGAAAATAAAATTGGAAGACCTCCAACAAAATTGGATATGCTTTCGATTACAAAGGATCAAGCTAAAGCATTTTTTAAAAATGATTTTTGGAATGTACTTAAAGCTAATTCAATACAATCTCAAGCAGTAGCAGAAAATATTGTTGATCATGGTATAAATTCAGGTCCAGGAACAATAGCAAAAATCGTTCAAAATGTATTGAATACATATTTTGGTAAAAACTTAAAAGTAGATGGTTCTATTGGAATGCTTACAGTAAATGCTATTAATAATGTAAATAATCAAGACAAGTTATTTTCTAAAATTGCACAATATAGATTAAAAGATTATGAAGAAAATAATAACAAAGATTGGTTTAAAATTTGGGAAAATCGCGTATTTAAATTAGCAGCAAAATTTAATATATCAATTGAAAAAAAAAAGTACTCACTGGTCTAGGTTTAACACTACTTGCAACAACAATAATTTTAATACAGTTAAAAAAGAAAAGTAAATGAGATCAGTACACGAGTTTTTGGATTCTATAGGTATAAATTTAGGAATATTTATCCCTGGTTTTTTAGGTGGTATCTCCTATGCTATTGTTACAAAAAAGAACTTTTTAAGCAGCATGTTTAGTTCTTTTGTTGGTGCCGTGACTACAAGTTATTTATCTCCTATCGTGTCACCTAAAATTATCAGTTTATTTAGTTTAAATGATACATCTGTGTATGGAATATCGTTTATTATAGGATTGCTAAGCATGAATATTTCAATGTTGTTAATCTCAAACACTAAAGATATTTACGCTTTAAAAAGATTGTTCAATTATTTCTTTTCTAATAAATAAAACTTGACCAATGAATTTTAAAAATTTATCAGAAAATTTAAAAATAGTTATAGTTGCAACAAGTGTTGGTGCTGTATTAGGATATTTAGCAAGTACGCAAGCAAACAAGCAAGCGATTGAGCTTTTAAGACCAACCATTGAACAAGCAATACGAAAAGAAACGACGTCTATAACAAATGAATTTAAGACAGAAATAAAAAAGCTAAAGAACAAAAAAGGAGTTTTAGATTTTAATGTTAAACCCATTTTAGAAAGTGCGATCGAGCAAAACAAAGATTCAGTTCGTAAAAAGACTAAAAAAAAGTTTCTAGGGATATTTTAAAACAAAATTATGGAAGAAAATAAAACACCAAGTACCAGTAAAAAAGAAGTTGATAATACAGGAAATTATGTATTTGTTTCTGCAATTCTAGGTGCTGCATTTTACTTTAAAAGGAAAAGATTTATTGACTTTATTAACTCTATTAAGTTTAGTATGGTTGTAAAAAGTGTGGAAAATAATAGAGCTGTAGTCAATATTATGCCATTGCAGTCCCTTGACATGCCGTACTCGATTAAGTCAATAGATTTAATTCATAACGAAAAAATGCTAGCAGCAACTAATTCTAGTTGTGATTTACGTAGTAGAATTGTTTCGCTATCCCGAATTAATATTGTTTTTAATACTCTTGAAAAAGATGTTACAAAAGAAATTTTAGAAGAGTGTCAAATTGCAATTACATATAAATTTTTTGGATTTTCGTGTAGAAGACTTTATACGCCTTTAAATTTTTTAAATAATGAAGCAACAATTGTTGATGTTCCAGTATCTAGTTGTGGTTGTTCAAAATAAAAGATAATGAGAGAGGTTTCAATAACTAAACAAAACGGAACGACAATTGTCGAAATCTTTAAAGATGGTGTTTCATTTACTAAAACAACTTCAAAAAATAGAGATTTAGAAGTTTTAACTGAAGGTGTTAAAATATTGCCCCATACAGAAGAAACTACTCTTAATAATGAAGTTATTTTAATTTCTGAGTTAACAGATAATTATGGCGCAACAACTCCTAGTGAATTACTAAGTGTTTTTATAGAAAAGGGCTTTTTTAAAAGCGGTTGTTGTGGAGAAAAAGACACTAGTGATGTTATACCAGATGATAAAGCATGTTTTCATCTAAAAGATAACACACTTAAAATGTGTAATCTTTCTACAGTGTTTAACTCTACAAGTTTAGGATCTGCAGATAGTATTGAAAATCGAATGCTTGTGTTTATTGAGTTTCCAGAATTTAAAGTCTCAAATATCAGATTAAAACTACAATTGTCAGCTTTAAATCTATCTAGTGTCAATAGAAATACTATTGAGCCAATGCAGATACAAGTAAACACAACTTTGTTTGATTTTAATGAATGGAGCGAATATTCACAATTTGGTATTAATTCAAATTTTACTCACGTTTCTTTATCGGAACTTTCTACTGATGTAGATATCTATCCAGATAATTTTTTAAGTAAGTTAACAAGGTTTGATTATCATAACGAACAAGAATATTTACTTGAAACTTTAGAAGCGGTGTATGAAAATGAAACACCTATGGAAGTAATAACAATTGTTAAAGATGGTAAAAAAGGAGTTTTAATACTCTTACCTCGATTTTATGCAACTGAAATCGATAATTCAGTATTTGTAAACTTTAGTGATTTAGAAATAACATTTAAGGATATTCAAAATTTTGATGAATCTCTTTATAAAAATTTCGCGAAACCTGTTTTATCAGACACAGCTACATTTGGAACTTATGAAGTTTCAGAAATTAGAAGTTTAACCGGTAATACACTTTTTTAATGAAAGTAAACTTAGATTTTAGAACATTAAAGTACCTTTTAGGAAAAGCTTCTGGCGGCGGTAATGGATCAGGTACAAATTTAAGATATGAAGCTTCTACACGTGAGGTTGAAAATACTGCGGGTACGAATGCGATTTTGCCTATTGCGACTGGAAATTACCCTGGTCTTTTACAACGAAGTGAAAGATCTATATTTAAACCAACTCTTGTTGATTTAAATGGTAACGGAAGTTATGAATTTGTCGATCAAGGCTCTTTTTTGGAGAGAATGGGTAATTTTGTTTTTTATTATATTAATCTTGCCAATATATTTCATGTTGGCGAACCGTCTAATTTATTGGCAATAACTGGATTGCGATTTTCATCAGATAATTTACCGTCAGTTGGATTAAATGTTGGTGGTTTTACTGGAGTAATAGATCAAGATTTTTATTCTGTTATTGCTCGAACGCAAGGTGGAAATAATATACCTAATCTTACCAGTAACAACGACATTATTTTTGAATTTTTAGACGAAAAGACTAACGCTATCGGTCAAGGGTCAAGAAATAAAACGTTTAAAGCCGTAAAGTTTTTTAATGGTAGAATTAATGTTAGTGGGTGGGTGCCGATAGGTTCAGGATCTACAGATTATGTAAATAACTTTTAAATGAAAAAAATTGTATTTGGAATTATTGCTGCTGGAAGTGTTTACGCTTATAGAAAAGTAAACACAACAAAAAAAGCTTTAGAAAAACTAAAGATTGAAATCACAGCGTTAAATAATGTTTCGATATCTATATCTAGGGTTAAATTAAACTTGGATTTAACTTTTAAAAATCAATCCAATTTAGATATAGGTATAAGTACTTTTAAATTGTTAAAGATTAAAGAAGTTAAGTTTTTCAACAATAAAAACAATAGTTTTTTAGGTGCTGCAGTTGTTGACGTTTCTGGAATTAAAGTATTAGCAAACGACACAAGCACAATTTCAAATATTCCTGTAAATATACCAGTAAAGAACTTATTTAATAATCTATCCGTATTTAAAGGGGATATTAAAAACAATTTAAAAATTGTTTTGGTATTAGATTCTTTAGGTAAACAATACGAATTAAACACAGAAAATTTCATTTAAAATTATGCTGCCTATTTTAATAAAAAAATACAACAATCTAGACGGTAAAACTGTCACGCGAGATTTTCTAATTAAGCTTGTGAAAGAAAGTGATAAAATAGAGCATAATATAGCGAAAAAGATAAACTATAAATTAAATACTTTACTACTTAATTCAAGTAAAGACAGTTTCTATATTGAGATAAAAAACAAACTTTATTTACCTAAGAAAAAAAAGAAGAAAACAGTTAAAAAAAAGTCCGCTAAAACGACTCCACAATTTGGTTTAAAATCTCCAGAGATTAAAAAAGAAAAGGAAATACAAATTTCTATTCCTAGATTTAATGTTATTCAATTAGAAGAAAAGAAACAAATAACGCAAGAAACCCAACCAACAATAAATACAACAATTGTTGTTAAAGAAAACAAAACTGTTGATGATGATGTTAAACCGCCAATGACACCTGTTCAAAAGGCTGTTATTTCAAAAGCCGCACCTATAATAAATAGAACTGTTGTAGATGATAAACCAAAGGGTTTGAACGCTAGTTTAAACACTTCAAAAAGAAGTTTAGAAGATCGATACAAAGTTAATAGTAAAGTACATGAATCGTATGTAATACCAGACAAAGATATTGCTGAATTTTTAGGTGATGTTGAGATAAAAGAAAAAGAAAGTGTTGTTATTACATTAGCTGGAGAACAAGGTTCTGGGAAAACTAGAAACCTATTTCAACTGATGAACACATTTGGTCAAAATTACAGAGTTGGTCATGCCTCAATGGAGGAGCATCCAGAGTCAAAACTTTATAAGAATAAAGAAGACCAATATATTGACGATAAAGCGTGGTTAAATATTTCTAACCCAGAAATCAAAACTTTAGATGATCTACACAAACTTATCATAAATAATGATGTTATATTTATTGACAGCTTCGCTAAACTTAGACGAATTGATAAGTCAATAGATTTAGACCAGGATTTACGAAAAAAATACAACGGAAAGCTTTTTGTAATTATCTATCAATTAACTGTAGACGGAAAAATGCGTGGTGGATCAGAAAGCCAATTCGATGGCGATATCATTCTTTTTGTTGACAAACACGAAGATTATCGATATAGTTATGTTTATGCAAATAAAAATAGATACCAGGACAAACCGTTGAACGAGCTTAAATTTAACATCTACCAAGGAAAATTAAACCCTAAACAAGAAGAAACAACTGTTTCTGAGGAACAAGTTAGAGAGATTGATTTGTTTTGATTATCGTCTTTCTATAACAATAATTTTGCTGAAATTTTTAGGTTTAGAGAACTTTTTTTTTGTTCCTTTTAAAATTAGTTGTTCGTTGTTAGGTTCTTCTTTAAAATACTTGTAAATAGTATTTCTAGAGTTGTTTTCTACAAATTGTAATTCATACACGTAAAAAAAATTAATATTGCTAATATTAGAAGTGTCTATAATTTTATTATGATAAAGATCTCTTTCCTTTTCAGGATAAACATCTTTGTATATTGTGTCGATATCATCTCTTTCGTGACCCATTATAGATCTTAATAAGTCTGGTTCTATGTATAGTCTAGATCCAATTGTACCAAAGGTATGTCTTGCCACTTTTGTAGTTAAATTACCTTTTAATGGTAAAACTTCAATTCTAAAAAACTCTTTATTAAAAATTTGTTCAATATTATCTATATGTTTGTTGTATTTATTCTGAATCTTCTTTAAATCAGATCCTAATCTCCTGCGCATATTGTGATAACCATTTTGATCTTTTCTGCCATTGAAAACAAAATTTTCATTAGTGTTGTAAGTGTTTAGGATTAATTTAGCTTTACTAAAAATCTTCAAATCAAATTCATAACCACCTTCATCTAATTTGCCACGTCTAAATATTATTCTATTATTATCAGTTATTTGTTTATTTTCTAAATAAAATATATCCATTAGATCTTGACCACCAAAATAAAATTGAAGCAAGAACAAATCAACTGCCTTCTTTTGTCCAGGAACAAGCTCTTTTTTAACTGATTCTAAAATCTTTAATACTTCTTTAGATATGTGTCGTTTTTTTGTACGATTTTTTTTAATTGTAATTCCTTTATAAATATTTTCAAAAGGTTTATGTTGCACTTGTATTTTTAAACGTTTTAAACCTTCATCATAAATGACTTTAATGGTTCTTATATATAAGTGAATAGTGTTTTTAGCTAAACCCTTTCTTAATAGGTTATTCTTGTATTTCACTATAAGTTCATAATCA
Organism: uncultured Tenacibaculum sp.; assembly: GCA_947501615.1. Classification (GTDB taxonomy): domain Bacteria; phylum Bacteroidota; class Bacteroidia; order Flavobacteriales; family Flavobacteriaceae; genus Polaribacter. The sequence goes on from CANMWK010000002.1 coordinate 131,192, forward strand.
ATATCATTAAAGTTTAAATTTTTTGTAGTGTGTTTCTTAAATTGATTTAGACAATTTGTGTAAACATTGAAATTACCTGTTTTTTCTACTCCTTTGTCGTTTAAAATTCCTTTTTGTTCGTTTGCTAGTTTATACCCAAATTCAAAAAAGTTAGTACTATTATAAATTAAGTTATTATCTCCTTTAACAATATCTTTTACATTATTGAAGTTGATTGTTTTATCGTCTAATGTTTTTAATAGTGTTTCTTCAAGTATTCTTTTTTTCTTTCGAATTAGTAAAGTTTTTCTTTTATCATTTTTTGGTTCTTGTTTTTTAAAATCCCAATCTTTTTTTTCAAAAAATAAACTTAACGAAAAACTTTTTTGTTTACCTTTCCCAGTAAGTAGACATATTACTGGGTAACCTTTTTTTCTTTTTTGATCTTCTCTTTCGTCTAAATATATATTTCCTTGCATAATCTACTCTGAAAAAATTTCAATAAAATTTCAATAAAAAACAATTAAATTAAATTAAATACGGTTAAATACATACATGTAAAATTATACTTTTTTTTGAATAAGTAAATTTATTTAGCTTTTTTTCAATTGTTTTTAAGGTGTTTATGGCGTGTTGATTAGTGTTTATTGTACTGTTTTTCAGTTGATTATATATATAAAAAAAGCTTCTCAAAAATTGAGAAGCTTTTCGCGGTCTGGACGGGACTCGAACCCGCGACCCCATGCGTGACAGGCATGTATTCTAACCAGCTGAACTACCAGACCGTTGCGTTATTGCGGGTGCAAATATAAGACGCTTTTTGAATTCTGCAAAACTTTTTTCAAAAAAAATTAAAATTTATTTCTGCTTATTAAATAACTCATCAAGATTTTGTCATAACCTTCATGGATATTTACCGGAACATAGTTTATCTTATATTGTAGGCATTTGTTTTTTAATTTACTAAAAAACAGTTCTGTATGTTTTGAGTAAGCATCCTTAACTGTGTCTGGATATAAGTTTATTTCTTGATTGGTTTCTATATCAATAAATTTTTTAGGGCCATTATCAAAATCAAAATTAAGTTCTAATTTTTTATCATACGTATGAAATAATACAACTTCATGCTTGTTATATTTTAAATGACGCAGTGCATTAAATAGTTCCTCTGAGTTTTTATTGGTTTGAAACATATCCGTAAAAAGAAAAATTAATGATCTTCGATGAATTTTTTCAGCTATTTCATGAAGGTATTTATATGTTTCAGTAGATTTAGAGTTGTTTTTTGAGCCTAATGTTTTCTCGAGTTGATTTATGATTAGTTTTCTATGTCGCTCACTTCCTTTCTCTGGTGCATAAAACTCATAGGTGTCGGAGTATATACTTAGTCCTACAGCGTCTCTTTGTTTTTTTAGAATTTCTATCAAAACAGCTGCTGCAACACTTGAAAAACCTATTTTATTTAAATCGTCAAAACGTTGTGTGTCTTTAATAGGATAATGCATAGAGCCAGAATTATCAATGATAATGTGACATCTTAAATTAGTTTCTTCTTCATATTTTTTAGTATACAATTTTTCTGTTTTAGCAAATAATTTCCAATCGATATGCCTAGTATTTTCTCCTTTATTATACAGTTTATGTTCAGAGAATTCTACTGAAAATCCGTGAAAAGGACTTTTATGCATTCCTGTAATAAAGCCTTCAACAACTTGTTTTGCTAAAAGTTCTAAATTTCTGATTTCTGAAGACTGTAAAGAAGAAAGTTGTATACTCATATTTCTAAATTAAAAAAGGTTTGACAATTGTCAAACCTTTTTATGCTTAAATTTTATAATTTTTATAATGCAGCATCTATTTTATCAGTGTATGCCTTTTTAGGAGCAGCACCAACTTGTTTTGCTACTACTTCACCATTTTTGAATACCAAAACAGTAGGGATGTTTCTAACTCCGTATTTAGCAGCAAATTCTTGGTTAGCATCTACGTCTACTTTACCAACAATAGCTTTACCTTCATACTCTTCACTAATTTCTTCAATGATTGGTCCTACCATTCTACATGGCCCACACCAAGCAGCCCAAAAATCAACTAAAACAGGTTTGTCTGATTTTAATACTACTTCGTCAAATGATGTATCTGTAATTTCTAATGCCATTCTTTTGTCTTTTATGTAATTATCAATTACAAATGTAAGAATTTATTTCACTTTTTTCAATAGTGTTTATATTGGTTTTTCTTATGTGTATATTGATTTTGTTAATGTGAAGTTTAATAAAGTAACGCTTCTATATCTTCGCGATATGTTTTTTTAGGAACAACACCAACGCTCCTAACGCATAATTTCTCATTTTTAAACATTAAAAAAGTAGGAGTGTTTCTGATACTGTATTTGGCTGTTTGCTTCTCGTTCTTGTTAATATGTACGCTGCCAACGATGATTTTACCTTCATATTCATCACTAATTTCTTCAATAATTGATCGGGTTATGTTAGATCGATTATGTTCAGTAGCATAAAAATGTATTATAACAAGTTTATTTGATTTTAGTACTACTTCGTCAAATGATGTGTCTGTTATTTCTAATGCCATTTTATATTTTTGTGGTGTTAGAATATAATGATTTACCCATTTTATACAGAATTTATTGATTTAGTATTTATTTTATAAATATAAACTGAGATAAATTTTAATAATGATATAATATATATTAAATTTGACGCTGACTTTTTTTGAGGAAATATTTGTTCTGATTGCGACCTCGTAAAAAAATGCTAAAACAGTAATGTTTGCTATATTTTACGACAACCTCCTCAGAAAAAGTTTATTAATTCAAAACGAAAAAAACATAACATGCCATATTTTTTCACATCAGAGAGTGTATCTGAAGGACATCCAGATAAAGTTGCAGATCAAATTAGTGATGCTTTAATTGATAATTTTTTAGCCTTCGATCCAGAATCTAAAGTTGCTTGTGAGACTTTAGTGACTACTGGTCAGGTAGTTTTAGCAGGAGAGGTAAAGTCTAACATCTATTTAGATGTTCAGAAAATTGCTCGAAATGTAATTAACAAAATTGGTTATACAAAGAGTGAGTATATGTTCGATGGAAATTCTTGTGGAGTATTTTCTGCAATTCACGAACAATCAGATGATATCAATAGAGGAGTAGATAGAGCTAAGAAAGAAGAACAAGGTGCAGGAGATCAAGGTATGATGTTCGGTTATGCTACGAATGAAACTGAAAATTACATGCCTTTAGCTTTAGATTTATCGCATTTAATTTTAAAAGAGTTAGCTGAGTTAAGAAGAGAAGGTAAAGAAATTTCTTATTTAAGACCAGATGCAAAGAGTCAGGTTACTATTGAGTATTCTGATGATAATGTACCTCAAAGAATTGAAGCTATTGTAGTGTCGACACAACATGATGATTTTGGTGATGATACTTCGATGTTAGATAAAATTAGAGAGGATATAAAAAACATTTTAATTCCAAGAGTTGTTGCCAAATTGCCAGTAAACATTCAAAGGTTATTTAACGATGACATTAAATATCATATCAATCCAACAGGGAAATTCGTTATCGGAGGGCCTCATGGAGATACTGGTTTAACTGGTCGAAAGATTATTGTTGATACTTACGGAGGTAAAGGAGCTCACGGTGGTGGAGCGTTTTCAGGAAAAGATCCAAGTAAAGTAGATAGAAGTGCTGCATATGCAACACGTCATATCGCTAAAAACTTAGTAGCAGCTGGTGTAGCAGATGAGGTTTTAGTTCAAGTTTCTTATGCAATTGGAGTTGTAGAACCAATGGGGATTTTTGTTGATACTTACGGCACTTCAAAAGTAGATTTAAATGATGGTGAAATTGCTAGTAAAGTTTCTGAGATTTTTGATATGAGACCTCACGCAATTGAGTCTAGATTAAAACTTAGAACTCCAATGTATAGCGAAACTGCTGCTTACGGTCATATGGGAAGAGTAAATGAAGTGGTGTCTAAAACATTTGTTCAACCAAATGGTGAAGAAAAAACGTTAGATGTAGAGTTGTTTACTTGGGAAAAATTAGATTATGTAGATCAAGTAAAAACAGCTTTTAGCTTGTAGATATTATTTGACATTATTATAAGGTTAAAAAGTCTAGATTATGTAAAGTTTTCTAGACTTTTTTTGTTTATTTGTAGCATCTAAAATAAAATTATAAACTATGAAGAAAATTAATTATTTCTTGTCGATTTTTACAATCTCTTTTTTAACTATTAGTTGTGGGAACTCTGTGTCTGATGATTTTGATGATATGAATCAAGATGTAGCAAAAAAGAGATTGAAGCAAATTTCAACCAATCAAAATGGTGAAGATGTTGCTATTAATTTTTCTTATGATGGGAATAATAAGTTAACAGGGATTACAGGGAGCCAAGGAGCCGTATCAAGTGCTGTTCAGTATACGAACACTGGAGATTTATTAAATGTATCAGCTCAGGGAATTAATGAAACTTTTAATTTAGAAAGCTTATTTCAGTCTCCATTTCATGCCTATGAACTAGGGCAAGTTGTTGCATACGATGATAATAGAAATCCATCAAAGATTTCTTTTCAAGAAGAAGTATACAATTATACTACAGGTCAAACTGAAATCGTGAATTTAACTGCTGAGATTACATACGATACTGCGCCTAACATGTATTTTTATACATTAGAAGCAGCAGGAATTATAGAGGTTCTAGATAAAGTGCAATTAGATTTTAGTATGAATGCTCAAGCAACTGAATTAATCAAAGCAAGTCAATTGTTACCAATGAATAATCCAGTTAAGTTTGTCTATAAAAATAATAATGGAGAGATAGAGGCTACTTTAGATATTAGTTATACATATAATCAAGACAATTACCCAATCAATGCTATTGCATTAGTAAATGCAGAAAGTTCTGAAACTGCAGCAGTAAATTTCTCATATGAGTAAATGAATAACGAAATAAAATTTTGATAATTAGGGTAAGAGTTTTTCTTACCCTTTTTTCATGAATTTAGCTAGGAAGGAAATTTAATCATAATTCCTTTGTACTTGTATTTAGGATATGAAATTTTAATTAGAGATCTTGTATGCTAGGATAGATGTAGTTCATTAATACGATTTACGGTTAGTTTTTTCGCATATGTCAAGTTCGAGTATTTTTTCGAAGTGTCAACGTAGTAAAAAATGTATCGAGAACAATCCAACTACTTCTCGATAAAAAATTATTCTTCATTCCATTACTAATAATTTCACTCGAAGTGACAGAAAAATTTATACGAAATTAAATCCCAAAAATCGTATAATAAAATCTTTAAAAATGTTTCATAATGAAGTCCGAAAACATCTAAGGCGTTGTTTTGTAATTATTTGTGATTTAACTTTTCTGTTACAAATTTTAAACTTTACAGAAAGTAAATACTATAATTTTGTTATACGTTTAATCAAATAAGTTTATAAACTAAACTATAATGGGGAAAATTTTACTAATTAAAGTTAAAATATATCTTAGAAAGTTTTTAAAAGCTTTAGCGGAGTCTGGAAAAGCGGCTAGCTATGCGTTCATAACTAAAATTAAGATAGTTTTAATAAGAAGAGAAAGAAATAAAAAGACTACACTTGGGAGGGCGTAGTCTTTTTTATTTTTTATGTGTTTTGTACGAATTTTTTAATCATAAATCGTATTAAATTTATTTTATATCTAAAACATAGGGCATTCTTGCTTGAATTCCTTTAAGATTTTTAAGTTCATTAACCTTACTGAAAAGTCTGTAATTCTCATCACCTAAAGCTTCTTTTAAAATCTCTTCTTTATTAACCTTGCCGAAAGGAGAGAAATTAAACATTTCTTTATAATCTACTTTGTAATTAGGGTAGTTTTTAATACGATATTCGTTTAATTCAGCTAATTGAGCAGCTGCATTAATAGCATGGTCTAAACCACCTAACTCATCAACTAATCCTTTAGAAATAGCTTCTTTTCCTGTCCAAACTCTACCTTGAGCTACATTATCTACTTGTTCGAAAGTCATTTTTCTACCTGTAGCAACTCTATTAACAAAAGTAGTATAAATCTGTTCTACACCTTCCTTAGTAACGTCATAGAACTTTTTATCCATAGGTTCAAACAAACTATATTGTGGACTTTTATTTGTTGAAACTTGTTCAGCATTGATGCCCATTTTTTTAGAAAGTTCATACGCATTAGGAATAGCTCCAAAAACACCAATAGAACCTGTGATTGTTGTTGGTTCAGCAACTATTAAATCAGCATTACAAGCAATATAGTATCCTCCGGAAGCGGCTAAGTTCCCCATAGATACTACTAAAGGCTTTTCTTTTTTAGCTAATTCTAATTCTCTCCAAATTAAATCCGAAGCCAATGCACTTCCTCCTGGAGAGTTTACACGTAATACAATTGCTTTTACTCTCTTATCTTTTACTGCTTTTTTAATAGCTTTGTTAATAATGCCTTGTCCTATTACTTCTTCATTACCTTTTCCATACATAATTTGTCCTTGCGCATAAATTACAGCTATTCTATCTTTAGCTAAAGAAACTTTTCTTCCTTTACCAGACTTAATATAGTCTTGTAATGAAATTGTAGAGAACTTACCATTTGCAGCGGCTTTTAACTTTTCGTCATATTCATCCTGATAAATACTATAATCAATTAACTGATTGGTTTTTGCTAATTCAGCATTCCTACCTTTAGCATTATCAGCTATGTCGTTTAGTTGCTCTTCAGAAATTTTTCTCGATTTGCCAATTGCTGCAGTAATTTCAGACCAGATTGATTTTAAGAAAGAAGTGGTTTGCTCACGGTTAGCATCACTCATTTTACTGTCTAAGTATGGTTCAACAGCACTCTTGTATTTACCGTGTCTAATTACTTCCATTTTTACACCATACTTATCTTCAAAATCTTTGTAGTAAAGAATTTCTGTAGATAATCCATTAAAATCTATTTGTCCTACAGGGTTTAAGAAAAGACTATCTGCAACAGAACTTAAGTAGTAGTTTTTTTGTGTATACACATCGTTATATGCATAAATGAATTTTCCTGATTCTTTAAATTCTTCTAGTTTATTTCTAAGTGCTTGAGTTTGCGCAAAACCAGCATTTACAAAAGTTGTATTTAAACTGATTCCTTTAATTTTATCATCTAACTGAGCATTATCAATAGCATTAAAAATTTTATTTAAAGCCAATCTAGGTTCATTTAGCTCTAAAGCATCTAAGATTGGGTTTTCTTGATCAGGAGCATAATCTTTAATTACAGAAGTTAAATCAAGTTCTAGTATAGAGTTTGATTTGACAACTATAGGTTCTTGTTTTCCAACTAAAGAAGCTATTCCAATAAATAATATGAATAATAAAAATAGACCAATAAAAAATCCTAATATAGAGGCTAATAAATTTCGTAAAAACTTCATTCTAAGTAAATAATATTTAGATACAAATATAAGGTTTTATGATGGTTTAAAAACTAGGAGTTTATTTTAGAATTGTTCTTAAATTTAGTTAAAATTTCACCATTTTCTTTATCGAAGAAACATGCGATATTTTTTTTCTGCAAATTCAAAATAATTGAATAGTTTATAATTAACATCATAGCCGTAGTCAATATGCGGGTCATAATCTATGATGTTTTGGTAAATATTAGGATTAAACCTTGATGGGTTATTTACACGAGAATTCCAAGCAGGAACAAAAAAACGATTTCTATTTTCTAAGTAAGCCTGCGTAAAGTACCCTGGAGGTCTGGCAACCGAATTTAAATAGGCATTAAAACCAATATCAAGAATAATAATTTCATACTCCAAACTATCATTTTTAATTACTACAGGTTCTTCTTTTGTAGTACTATTGGTTTTTTTAGTAGTACTGCAATTGTATATAAAAAGTGATAATGTGAAAAAAGTGATAAGTCGGAATAAAGTTTTCATCTTAAATCAATTTATTCAATAATATACGTATTTAGTAGTAAATAACTGGTTTTTAAAATGTTAATTTTTGTTGTTTATTCAAGCTCTACTTGATTAAATAAGTTGTTTAATGTGTTTTTAGTGTTTTCCTTTCCTTCTTTCAACCAATTGAAATAATCATTTTCATTCGGAGTATAGCCAACAGGTGTGTTTAGTACTTGTGTTCCATCAGAACTCAACAAGGCATAATAAGGTTGTGTATTTGTTTTAAAGAATATGGTTTGAAAATGCGACCATTTATGACCGTAATTAAATAGTTTTCTTGTACCGCCATTAACTCTATTGACAACAATTTGTTCTTCTTTAGGAAGCTCTTTTTTATCATCTACATAAAGAGATATTAAAACATAATCGTTACGAAGTATACGATCTATTTTTTCATTAGGCCATACATGTTCTTCCATTTTTCTGCAATTTACACAAGCATAACCTGTAAAATCTAACATAATCGGTTTATTAACTTTCTTTGCATACGCTAAACCTTCTTTTAAATCTTTGAAACAAGTTAGGTTATTCGGACATTCATTTGGGTAGATGTAACTGTAACCCACAGGCGGAGCTAAACCACTTAACAATGATAGCGAAGAGAAAGTTTTAGTTTCTTTATTAACTCTAAACCCCGTAGCAAGATAAATTGTAAAAGCAGCAACGATAACTCCAAATCCAATTCTAGAAAAACCTATTTTCTGAAGAGGTGAATCATGTGGGAATTTTATTATTCCGAATAAATATAAAGCCAATCCGGCAAAGATTACAATCCATAAAATTAAAAATGGTTCAATCTTTAAAATGTTCCAGTGAGCAACTAAATCAGCATTCGATAAGAATTTGAAAGCTAAAGCAAGTTCTAAGAATCCAAGTACAACTTTTACAGTTGTCATCCATCCTCCAGATTTAGGTAATGATTTTAGCATATTTGGAAACATAGCAAATAAAGTAAATGGTAATCCTAATGCTACACCAAAACCAGCCATTCCAGCTGTTAATTGCCATGCACCACCATCTGAAGATAAAGACCCTGCTAATAAAGAACCTAAAATAGGACCAGTACAAGAAAACGATACAATAGCTAAGGTTAAAGCCATGAAAAATATACCAATAATTCCACCTGAGTTTTCTCCTTCAGTAGTTCTGTTAGTCCAACTGCTAGGAAGTGTAAGCTCATAGAAACCAAAGAAAGATCCTGCAAAAAATACAAAAACGATAAAAAAGATAATATTTAACCAAATATTGGTAGATATTTCATTCAAAATATCAGGATTAACAGAATCTAATAAATGGAAAGGAATACTCAATAAAAGATATACCGCCAAAATAAAGAAACCATAGAGTAAAGCTTTTGATATTCCAGAACTTTTTTTACTCTCTTTTTTGGTGAAAAAGCTTACCGTAAGAGGAATCATAGGAAAAACACAAGGTGTAAGTAAGGCTAACAGCCCGCCTAAAAAACCAAGTGCAAAAATATTCCATAAAGAAGCGTTAGTGTTGCTCTCTTTTATAGCACTGTTATCTGTTGAAGTTGCAATAGTATTAATATCTAATACTGGTTGTCTAATGCCGTTTTCTGAAATACCATATAAAAGAATGCTTGCTTCTTCATTACTAAGATTAGCGACTTCAGCTTTTTTTTCTGTTGAAGATGCTTTTGCTTTATCAGAAGTGTAAAAAGTGAAATCTTCGGACTTCGGAGGCAAACAACGTGTGTCGTTACATACCATAAATTGAACGAAAGCATCAATTTTAGCGTCCTTTTGTAATAGTCGTATTTTTTGTTTGAATGTTGCTCTGTTTTCAAAATATTTGATTTGCATTTTAAAAACCTTATCATCTTCTGTTATTCCTTTTTCTTCAGTTGTATTTCCAATAAGCTCATAATTTTCATTAGGCTTATAGGTAAAAGAAGTAGCTATAGGGCCACCTTTAGGAATTTCTTGAGCATACAAATGCCAACCTTTATCTATGGTGACTGTTGAAATTAAATAATATTCGTTTTCAGTTATTTTTTCTGTTGTAGTTTTCCATTTCACAGGATTAAGAATTTGACTAAATCCTACATAACTAGTTAGTACTATTAATAGAAAAAAAACTTTTTTCATTGGTTTAAAATTTTTTGATGTTCTCAATGTTTTCAAAATGAATATATTCAGAAATATACATAAGTTTTATACCATTACAATAAAAATAGAAATGGTGAAAACTCATACTTAATTTATTAAAATTTAAATTCGTAGCTATAATTTGTAAAAATAAGTTTTTTCAAATAATAGACTTATGAGTGTTTTTGTTAAATTTAAAACAAATTTTCACAATGAAGAAACGTTGTTTTTGGGTTAATAATGATCCGTTATATATTGAATATCATGATAATGAATGGGGTGTTCCTGTTTACGATGACGCTACGTTATTTGAGTTTTTGTTGTTAGAAACTTTTCAAGCTGGCTTAAGTTGGATTACAATTTTAAAAAAAAGAGAGAATTTTAGAGCAGCATTTGACGGTTTTGATTACAAGAAAATAGCGAATTATGGAGAGCAAAAGTTTAATGAGCTTATTGTTAATGAAGGGATCATTAGAAATAAATTAAAAGTAAAGTCAGCTATTACCAATGCTAAGGCTTTTATTGAAGTACAACAAGAATTCGGATCTTTTTCAAAATATATTTGGGGATTTGTGGATGGAAAACCAATTAAAAACAATTTTAAGGACAGATCTGAGGTGCCAGCTACAACAGATTTGTCTGATCAAATATCAAAAGATTTAAAGAAAAGAGGGTTTAAATTTGTAGGCTCTACGATAGTATATGCATTTATGCAAGCTACTGGGATAGTAAACGATCATACTATAGATTGTTTTAGATATAATGAAGTTTAAAACCAAATGAATTTAAAATTAATTATGGCAAAAAAAGCTAAAGATCCTGGATTTGGACATCATTCGGCTAAAAATGTAAAAGGAATAATTAATAAAGATGGGAGTTCTAATATTATTCATATTAATCGAAAATTTAGTATCGATGATCTCTACAGTTTTTTTATAGGTTTAAGTTGGTTTCAATTTTTTGCTATAGTTATCTTAAGTTATACATTACTAAATATTTTCTTTGGAGCCGTTTATCTATCTATAGGTATTGAGCAAATTACCCCTTCAACAGGTAATACATTTAAGGATTTTTTAAACGGTTTTTTCTTTAGTGCACAAACACTTACTACAGTTGGTTATGGGGGTATAGCCCCCGAAGGTTTCACGGCTAATGTTATCGCTGCATTCGAGGCATTAATTGGTTTAATCAGTTTTTCGTTTGTAACGGGGTTACTTTATGGGAGGTTTTCTAAACCTAAAGCGGCAATTCGTTTTAGCGATAATTTAATTGTTAGAGACTTTAATGGAGGTAGAGCATTAATGTTTCGATTAATGAATAGTAGAAAAACAATTATGTTAGAGCCTAAAGTCTCGGTTACGTTATCACTAAACGAGGAAGATGCGCATGGAAAATACCAAAGAAGTTTCTTTTCATTAGATCTTGAGCGAGATAAAATCATGTATTTACCTACTATATGGACAGTGGTTCATACCATCAATGAAAAAAGTCCTTTGTATCATTTAACAAATGAGGAAATTAAAAATTTAGATGCTGGGTTATATGTGTTGATTCAGTATCATGAAGAATCGTTTGGGCAGACTGTATTTCAAGCTACGTCATATAAGTTTTCGCAAATAAAGGTAAATATGAAATACACACCTTCATCGAGTTTTGATGAAGAGGGGTATACTATTTTAGATCATGAAAAACTAAGTGATGTTGAGCCTATGATTTAACCTCTAATTAGATATTTAGAAAGGAATAAAAGTCCGATAGTCACTACAATTCCTATAGCAACATATAAAGCAGCGTTTTGGTAATATGTTTTATTGTTTTTAGCATCTTTTTTATAACTAAAAATCATTAAAGCAGTAAAAGCAATGATGAAGAATACGGCAAAAATTATTCTTCCTGTTGTAAACATTTTAGAAGCTATTATCAGCATAAAATTATATATTAAATGTATTTCGTATGTACATTACTTTGTACATTTAACAAAAGTACTAAATAAATGAAAAAAGTAGTAATTTTTGGAGCAACATCGGGTATTGGTCGTGCTTTAGTAAGTATGTTTGTTAAAACAGGTTATACGGTAGCAATAACAGGAAGAAGATTAGAGAAATTAGAAGAAATTAAGGCTGAAGCTCCAGATAAAATACTGATCAAACAAAATGATATTCAACAAACAGAAGAGGTTGAGCATGTTTTTAATGAAATTGTAACAGTGTTTGGAACAATTGATATTGTTGTGCAATCTTCCGGTGTTGGTTATGTGAATTCAGAGTTACTATGGGAAAAAGAAGAAGAAACAATGCTAACAAACGTAGTTGGTTGTACAAAATTGTATGATTTAGCATATAATTTATTTAGAAAACAAGGCTTTGGTCATTTGGTAGGAATTTCTTCCATAGCTTCTTTGCGAGGAAATAGAGCTGCTCCTGCATACTTCGCGTCAAAAGCATATCAAAAATCCTATTTAGAAAGTTTGTATATCAAAACTAAAACGATAAAAAGTCGTCAGGTTTTTATCACAGATGTACGTCCTGGTTTTGTTGATACTGCAATGGCTTTAGGTGACGGTATATTTTGGTTGGTTCCTTTAGAAAAAGCTACGAAACAAATATTTAAAGCCATACAAAAAAAGAAAAAAGTAGTATATGTTTCTAAGCGATGGAGAATTATAGCTATTGCTTTGCAAATGATACCGAGGTGGTTACTTAAAAAAGTAATATAACAATGAAAAAAAAGAATTTAATTGTTTTAGATATAGACGATACATTAACTAGCAGCGAAAAAAAACATACAGACGCTTTGGTTTTTGCAATGTATCAAATGGGGATAAAAAGTGTAGATACCGATTGGAGGAATTATGCTAATGCAACCGATAGTTATATTGTCAAGAGAAATTATGAAAGGGCCTTTCAGAAGGAGTTTTCAATAGAATTACTAGAAAATTTCGAAAAGGTGATGACAAGTCATTTTATTACGTACCCAGATTCAAAAGAAGTGTTAGGAGCTAAAAAGAGTGTTGATTTTTTTGAAAAAGAAACCAATTATGGTGTCTGTTTTGCTACAGGGTCGCTTTTACAACCCGCATTATTAAAATTGCAACAAGCAGGTATTTCATTTGCTGAAGAAGTATTAGAAACATCGAATGGAATTTATACTAGAGAAGGAATTGTTTCTTCAGCAATAGCTAAAGCAAAGAAATATTATAATGTATCAGACTTTGATCAAATCATATCTTTTGGAGATGGGTTATGGGATGTAACCACAGCAAAAAACTTAGGTTTGCATTTTGTGGGTGTTAATAATAGAAATCTAGAAGACTTTAAACAGCAAAATGTATTGTATCATATTGAAGATTGGACAGACTTCGATTTGAATAATGCTGAAGAAATATTTAAAATAAATTAAAAACAAGAATCAAATTAGATGAAAGATAAAATTCAAGCGGTTAAAGAGTTTCACACGGCCTTTGGTTTAGGAATGAATGAAAGTCCGAAAGTTGATATTGGTGAAGATAGAAAATTACTTCGTTTCAATTTAATGAAAGAAGAGAATGAAGAATATTTGGAAGCTGTACAAAATAATGATCTAGTCGAAACGGCTGATGCGCTAGGAGATATGTTATATATTTTATGTGGTACTATTATAGAACATGGAATGCAATATAAAATAGATGAAGTTTTTAATGAAATTCAACGAAGTAACATGAGTAAATTAGGAGCAGATGGAAAACCTATTTATCGAGAAGATGGTAAGGTAATGAAAGGGCCTAATTATTTTAAACCCAATATTAAAAAGGTTTTAGAAAGGTAAAAGCTATTACGCTTGAGGAGCTTATTGATTCATTTCACTAATGTCTGGAGCAGACATTTTGTTTAGTGCTTCTTTAAGTTCTTCAACACTACCTACCATTTTTTCTATATATCCTTCTTCGTCTATGATTATATGTGTAGGTAAATGTGAAATTTCCAATGTGTTTTCAATAAAGTTTTTTTGATTAGCTATTACAGGGTATCTAAATTCATTTTTAATTAAAAACTTCTGTAATTTACTAGCACTATCAAAAGCTAAGCTTAAAAATAAAACATCTTCATAAGCCTCATACTCATCATACAAGTCATTTAATGTTGCAAATTCAGAGATACTAGGTTTATCATTCATATGCCAGCATTTCATAATAATAATTTTTTCTGCTGTATTTGCAGAAGTAAATTTTGTTCCATTCAAATCAACAAAATTGAAATCAGGAAACTTAGTCCCTTCCTTTGTATAATAGGAATATGTAATATCAGCGTTAGTTTTAATTGTTTCAGCTATAGTGCTTTGAGAATCATCTAACTCGTATAATTGATACATTTCTTCACCAGTTAAAAGCTTAATTGGTGCAAAATCACCAGAAGTTAATTCAGATAAGAAATCACTCTTGTCTATTTCTTCTCCTTCAGTGTTTAAAGCGATAAAATTACTAGAAAGGTCAATGTTTTCATCGTAGTATACGTTCCAATTTTCTTCTGAAGCGAGATAGTTATCAATATCTTCAGGGAGCATTTCATTAGCAATGCTACTAGCTTTAGGAGAAGAAGTATTATCTTCTTCTATTTCCATGCTTGAAGATTCAGAAGAAGAACTTTCAGTAGAAGATACATAATTAATTCCATTTTTAGGAATAAATACACGATCTAACACATAATAAGTAATACCGAACCCTGCAGCTATTGTAACAATTGTAATGAGTAGATTTTTCATACGAATAACACCTAATGTATAATAACAAATATATAAAAAGAGGTGTAAACGTTAAAAAAATGTTACTTAAATAAGTGATTAACTAATTTTTAACCTCCAATTGTGAGGATCTTCAGTAAGATTATATTGAATGTTGGTTAGCTTTTCTTTGAAAATAGATGCATATGAATTTTCAATTTTAGGTAGATCAAAAGATTCACCTTTATGGCTAAAACCAATAATCGGATTAATTACAGTGGCTGTACCTGTACCAAAAATTTCTAACAAAGAATTATTCTTAGCGGCCTCTTTAATTTCTGATACAGATACCCTTCTAACTTCTACTTTTATGTTGTTGTCTTTAGCTAGTTGAATTACCGATTTACGCGTAATTCCATCTAAAATTCTATCATTATTTGGTGCAGTTACAAGTGTGTCATTAATTCTAAAGAAAATATTCATTGTTCCAGCTTCTTCTAAATACTCATGTGTGTTAGCATCTGTCCAAATAATTTGTTGGAACCCTTTTTCGTGAGCTAGTTTTGTAGGATAAAATTGTGCGGCATAATTACCTGCAGCTTTTGCAAAACCAACTCCACCATCTGCAGCTCTACTATACTCTTCGGCAATTAAAACACGAACCTCACCAGCATAGTAAGCCTGTGCAGGTGATAAAATGATCATAAATTTATACTGATTTGCAGGAGAAGCAGAAATTGCAGGCTGAGTTGCAATAACGAAAGGACGGATATACATTGAGTTTCCTTTACCTTTCTTAATCCAATCTTTTTCTAGATTTAATAACTGACTCAAACCCTCCATAAAATAATCTTTAGGGAATTCAGGAATAGCTAAACGACTAGAAGATATGTTAATACGCTTAAAATTTTCTTCTGGCCTAAAAAGAAAGATATCATCATTATCATCCTTATACGCCTTCATTCCTTCAAAAACAGCTTGTCCGTAATGAAACACTCTAGCAGATGGAGCTACAGAAATATTTCCATATGGTTTTATTTCAGGAGTTTGCCATTTTCCATCTTTATACTCACATTCAAACATATAGTCTGTGAAAACTGTACCAAAAGATAAATTATTAAAATCTACACTATCAATTTTAGAATTTTGTATTGGGGTAACTTTAATGTTTGAAGAAGAACTCATAAATAAAATTTTAGGTACGCTAAGTTACAAAATAGCATGCACTTTAATTCTAATTCAGATAAGGAAAAAAATACTCAAAATTGTATCTTTGCAGTAAACTATGTATAAATTATTGTAAATGAGAATTTTAATTATTGTTTTTTTTGGTGTTGTTTTAGCGTCAACATCTTGTAAGACTGAAAAAAAAGAAAATCCTGTTGAAGTTAAAAAAGAGACAGTTTTAGAAAAAAAGAAAGAAGAATATACGTTATTTGGAGCAAAGCTATCAGATGCAACAATTCAAAACAGAGCAGATGTCTTAAAAAGCTATAATGGCTTAAAAATAGGGGATACTGTTACTGTAAAATTTGCTTCTAAGATTAATGATGTGTGTACAAAAAAAGGATGTTGGATGAAGGTACCTTTGTCAAATGATGAAGAGATCATGGTACGTTTTAAAGATTACGGATTCTTTATGCCATTAGATAGCCAAGGTAAAGATGTAATTGTTGAAGGAAAAGCTTTTGTAAAGGTTACTCCAGTTGATGAATTACGCCACTATGCAGAAGATGCAGGGAAATCTAAAGAAGAGATTGAAAAAATTACTGAGCCTAAAAAAGAAATGGCATTTTTAGCGCACGGTGTCTTATTAAAATAAATTTGAAGAGAGAAATTATTATCACTTCTGATGGTTCTACAACCATCCATTTGCCTGACTGGAATGAACAATATCATTCAAAGCATGGTGCTATTCAAGAGGCATACCATGTATTCATAAAAAATGGATTAGAGTTATTTAAAAATAAGCCAATTTCTATTTTAGAAATTGGCTTTGGTACTGGTTTAAATTGTTTTATTACCTATTTAGAACATACAGCAAAGGTTGATTATGTTGGAGTAGAAGCGTATCCTGTAGCCAAAGAAGAAATACATAAATTAAACTATGTAAAAGAACTAAAGGCAGAAGAAAAAACAGAAAAATTTCAATTAATTCATGAGCTGGCTTGGGAAGTTAAAAATGAAATTGCCTCAAATTTTTTATTGACTAAGCGGCAGCAATTTTTTCAAGATATAGAAGATGAAAGTAGTTTTGATTTAGTGTATTTTGACGCTTTTGGAGCACGAGTACAGCCAGAATTATGGTCTGAAATGATTTTCAAAAAAATGTATACAGCTATGAAAATGGGTGGCGTTTTAGTGACATATTCTGCTAAAGGAAGTGTTAGGAGAGCTATGGAAGCTGTAGGTTTTGAAGTAGAAAGATTACCAGGGCCGCCAGGGAAAAGAGAAATGTTAAGAGCAAAAAAATAGATTAAAATAAATTAGTTAAAATGGAATTCAAAAAGCGATTTGGAGGTAGAAAAAAGACAAATTCTAAACGAGGCTTATTGTTAGTTATACTTTTAGGGGTGGTATTGTATTTGTTTTTTAATGCAGATAAAGTTTTAACAAGTTTTCTAAAATGAAGCCATTTAAATTCAAAGAATTTATAATTCATCAAGATAAAGCAGCGATGAAAATAGGTACAGATGCCGTTTTGTTAGGTGCTTGGTGTTCCGTAGATTTTTATCCTGATTCAATTTTAGATGTAGGTTCAGGTACAGGTGTAATTGCATTAATGTTAGCGCAAAGAACAGACGCAATGACTATAGATGCGGTTGAGTTAGATGAAAATGCATACGAACAATCTGTAGAAAATTTTGAGCAGTCAGATTGGGGAGATCGTTTATTTTGTTATCACGCTTCTTTTCAGGAATTTGCTAAAGAAATGCATGAAGAACAAGAGGTATATGACCTTATCGTTGCCAATCCGCCATTTTATACAGCTGATTTCCTTTCGGAAGATGCGTCAAGAAATAAAGCAAGGTTTACAAATACTTCGTTATCTTTTGAAGCGTTAGTTAAAGGCGCTTCAAAAATACTAAGTGAAACAGGTGTTTTTAGTGTGGTTATTCCCTTTGAAGAAGAAAACAATTTTATAAAACTAGCTAAAACCTACAAGTTTTCAGTGCATAGAGTTTGTAGAGTTAGAGGTAATGCTAATTCTGAATTGAAAAGAAGTTTGTTAGAGTTTTCATTTCAAACTAAAGGGTTAGTAGAAGAAGAGCTTATAATTGAAAAAGAAAGGCACCAGTATACTGATGCCTATATAGATCTTACGAAGGATTTTTATTTAAAAATGTAAGAGCTGCTTAGATAATTATTTTTAATTCCAATTAAAGGATTTTAGCTAAAATAGTTTCTGTTACTGACAATAATGCATTGATTTTCTCATCATTATATGCATCAGGATGAGCATTGTTAAAATCACCTCGATCGTTATCAAAATAAGAACCAGATTTAGTACCGAACTTTTCTGAAATAGCTAAATCATAAAGGATGTTTGCTCCTTTATCTGCGGAAGACCAATGATTTCCGTAAGCTTCCTTAACCATCTTGGTGTTTAATAATGAACCTGGATTCACAGCTATGGTGTTAATGTTTTTATGTGCTTTAGCATAGTTAAAACTCCACATGGTTAAGGCTAATTTACTTTGTGCATAAGCCTCTTGTGTCGTTAGATCTAAACTACCTTCTAAAGCTTTTAATACCACTTCAGATTGAGCTGCTGAACTTAAGTTAATAACTCTTGACTTGCTGCTATTATTTAGAACAGGAGTCAGCTTTTGCGTTAAGATATGAGGTGCTAAATAATTCACTACAAATCTAAGGTCTAAACCATTTTCATTTTTTTGAGAAGCGCTTTTAAATACACCAGCATTATTAATCAAAACATCCAGTTGATCGACTGTATCTTTAATTTTTGAAGCAAGAGAATCTACTTGTTGTAAATCAGAAAAATCAGCAATAAAACCAAAAATATTCTGATTTTTAGTTACAGATTTGATTTCTTCAATAACTTTAGAAACTTTATGCTCACTTCGCCCATGTATATAAACTTGATGTCCGTCTTCTGCTAATTTTAAAGCTGTAAGTTTACCAATACCATCAGTACTTCCTGTTATTACTATTGTTTTACTCATTTTTCTGTTTTAAAGTCGTAGTATTACTTACTTATTTCCAAGTAACAATTTCATTAAAATCTCTTCTTGATTTTGGATGCGCAGGAGCTTGCTTTCTATGTCCGAATGCTACCATGTAAGATAAACCATATTTATTGGTATCAACATCAAATTTATCTTGTAATAATTGTTCTACTTTTTCCTGATGGAACCCTTCAATAGGACAACTATCAATACCAACCAATGCGGCAGCAGTCATCATATTTCCTAAAGCAATGTATGTTTGTTTAGAAGCCCAATCAAATAACTTTTTGTCACTATCTAGATTAAAATCTCTTTCTTGAAATTCTCTATAAAATTTAGAATACATTTCAATAACATCTTCTGGGAGTTGTTTTACATCTTTCATCATTCTCATAATGTAATCACTATCCCATTTTGTCATTGGAGCTTTCATGCTTAAACCTAAAATAAAATGACTAGCTGTATCTAATTTAAGAGGAGCACCCCAAGCTACAGGTTTAAGTAATTCCCGTAACTCTTTATCTTGCACTACAATAAAATGCCAAGGTTCAAAACCAAATGAACTTGGAGACAAGTTTGCTGTTTGTAAAATAAAATTAATCTCATCATCTGATAATTTTTTATCAGGATTAAATTCCTTTGTTGCATGTCTAAATTGAAATGCGTTTATAATATCTTCCTTTGTGATTTTTGTAGAGCTCATAAAATTATTTTTTACTATAAAAACTATAGTTACAAAATTATTTATAGTTTTATATTTACACAATAACGGTCAAAAAGTATAGTATAAATTTTAATTGAGATGTATTCAGTAAACGGTAAAAAATATCCATGTTGTACAAGTGTAACCATGGGAATTATAGGGGGGAAATGGAAAACAGTAATACTTTTTTATCTAATAGAAGGAAAATTAAGATACAGTGAGTTACGTAAGAAAATGGGAACAGTAACCGAAAGAACATTGAGTTTACAATTACAACAATTACAGGAAGATGGAGTAATTAAACGTGAAGTTTTTTCTACAAAACCACCGCTAAAAGTCGAGTATTCTTTAACAGAGTTCGGAGAAACATTAATTCCTATTTTAAAATCTATTGCAGATTGGGGAGTTTTTGTAGTTGATAATTATGCTGAAAAAGAAGAAACAGCCTAAAATCTCAATTTTTTTTAGACTGTTTTTAATACTTAGTTTACTTCATTTTTGTTTGAATAGTTTTCGGGATAGCATCTTTATGAACTAAAAGAGAAATAGTTTTTAGCAATAATGCATTTTTCGACATGTACATATAACCATTCATTTCATTATTACCTTCAGAGTTTTTTAAAATATAATAGATTTTCCCTGAAGTATCTTTAGCTTTACCAACCAAATGCATGTTATGATCGTCGGTGGTAGATTTGTCTTCAAATGTTTGTTGTCGTAACTCTTGTGTAATTTCTAAAAGTTCTTCTTCTTTAGTAAGCTCTGCAATTCCTTTATCAAATTTAAAATTAGGTTCAGAAGCATCGCCATCCCAAGCTAAAGTATACCCTTTTTCTAAAGCATTTTCTATAACAGCTTCAAAATCATAAATAGGTAGGTTTAAGTATACATTTTTACCCCAATTTGCAGGTATATTTAATGTTGATTTTTTGTAAAAAGGAATATGACTATAACTAGTAACTTCAATATAATTTTTAGGTTGTATACCAACGTAAGATGATGCAAATGATTTTGGAGTATATTCTTTACCTTCAAACATAAACTTTTGAGGCACTTTACCAAGATAAGCATGTAAAACTCCTTCTAAAGACTGCTTCCAACTATTAGGTTTTATTCTGCCATAACCACTGGTTGCAATGGAAGTTAGCATGGTTTTAATTAAATTATCCATTTCTACATGATCATGCTGCCAGTCACCTTCAATAATCCCATTATACACAGATTCGGGTATTGCTCCATATTGTTCGTAACCTCTTAAAACACTAAAAGTTAAATCTCCAGCATCTAACCAACTTTTACCCTTAGTTTCAATAAATTTTTTAGATTTCCCTATATAAGCTGGTTGTACATAAAACATAGGAGACAAAGAAACACTAGGTTTTCCTAAGCGAATAGCTTCAGTTTCTAAAAATGAAGTTGTAGCAAAACTCCAACAAGTCCCCGAAGATTGCTGATCTTTAAGTGGGGAGCTTTTGATATTATGAATGATTGTAAATTGCTTTTTGTCTTGTGAATACAATTGTAAGTTAAGCAGTAGAATTGTTATAAAAAGAAGTAGTTTTTTCATTTTTGATTTTATTTTAATCAAAGACAATTCAAATTTTATGTTGTTACATTTTTGAGAATAAAAGGTAGGATTTTTTTAAGCTTAATTGTTTTATAATCACAAACCCCAAAATAAATTAATAACCTCATGAAGAAATTTAAATCTAATTTTGTAGTCATTTTTTGCTTAAGTTTTGTACTATCTTTTATTGCTTGTCAAGATAATCTTGATTCTGATCAAACCACAGGAGCAGAAAACTTAAAAGCAAATTTGTCGGAATGTATTTGGGCTCCATTTAGTCAAGGAGCTAATTTCACATTATCTATTGATTTTAAAAATAATGATGTAATCGTTTACAATAGCCAAGAAGAAGTAGTTGATGAAGGAAGTTGGTCTTTTGTAGACGGTAAGTTTATATTATCTAATCTATCAGGAGTATTAGCAAATTATAATGGTACTTGGGAAATTATAGAAGATAGAGATGTGTTTTTTGAACTTCAAAAAGATGGAGTTAAAATTAACTTCGAACAAGATTGCGCTATTTAAAACAAAAAGTTACTAGATGAACTGCTAATCTAGTAACTTATTAAAAATACACTTTTTTAAACCAAGGAAAGCGAGATTTACCCTCTTACGCTTTCGGGATTGTAGCCTAAATAAGGCACATCTTTTTCAACGAAAATCACGCCATAGTCTTCAAGTTCCTTCAAGATGGGCTCATACACTTCTTTAGTTATAGGTAATTGAACACCAGTGGTTGTGATTTTCTTGTTTAAAATTTGAAGTGTAGCCATAGCCACTGGTAATCCAACAGTTTTTGCCATAGCAGTATATGTTTGATCATCTCCTTTAATAATCATACTACTTTCTATCTGATGTTTACCTTCTTTATTTTCATAACCAAATTTATGATGCATTACAATCATGTCTTTATCTTCAGATTGTAATGTCCAAGAATCCATTAATATTTTCTGAAGAATTTGAGCTGGCGTAGCATTTGCTAAACCAATTTTTTTATTCGGATTGAAAAGATCTAATTCTTCAAATTTATCCCACATCACATCATCTTGATCAATCTTTAAATACGAACGAAATTTCAATTCTACAGAATCTGAAGGAGAATATGCTAAGAATAAGTTGGTGAAATCACGATAACTCATATGTTCAGAATTCTCTATAGTATAGGTATCGTCAGTCATTCCTAATTGAACAAAACTATTCCAAGCTCTCGAGAAACCAACTTTTCTAATGGTCCCTCTATACATTGTAGGAATGTCGTCTAAGCCATAAATACTTCTGTATTTTAAAGAATCTCTATTCGCATAAGCTTCAAACTTACCACTTCCGTTGATTGTTAAAAATTCTGTTCTTCTAAATAATTTATGATAAGGAATGTATTTATAAGTACCTTCTTGTATAAACATTGAAGCTCCACCTTGTCCTGCTAAAACCACATTTCTAGGATTCCAAGTAAACTTGTAGTTCCATAAATTAGTATCACTTTCTGGTGCCACTAAACCACCACAAAACGATTCAAAAAGTAACATTTTAGCTCCGCTTTCTCTTATTTTATGAATTACTTGCATAGCACTCATATGATCAATTCCAGGATCTAGACCAATTTCATTCATAAAAATTAACCCTTTCTTTTTGGCCTCAGCATCTAAAGCTTTCATTTCTTTAGAAATGTATGAAGCAGTAACCATATGTTTTTCAAATTCAAGACAATTTTTAGCTACTTCTATATGTAAATGAGCAGGTAACATAGAAATTACTATATCAGCATTTTTTATAGCTTCAATGCGTTGTTTTTGGTTAAAAACGTCAAGAGAAATTGCTTTACCATTAGGATGATTGTTTATTTTGTTTTCTGCATTTTCTAACGAAATATCACCAATAGTTATCTCTAAGTTTTCAGAATTAGATTTATCTAATAAATATTTTATTAAAGAAGAGCTTGATCTTCCAGCTCCGATAATTAATATTTTTCTCATATAATTATGACGTACTTTTGTAAAAAGACTAAGTTTTTTAGTTGTTTAACCCGAATTATGCATTAAAACTTCGTTATGAGACTGTGATGTACAATAAATACTATTGTTTTCTTAATTTCAGCATAATATTGTTATGGTTAAATTAAATAACACAGTTTACGATAGTATTTGAAGTAGATCGCAGGCGTAATAGATTTTTTAATGCATAATCTGGGTTTAAGTTTAAAATTTAACAAATATACTAAATATGTATAAAAATTTAACAATTACTTCAGTGCTTGGCGCAATGGCAGTTATCTTAGGTGCTTTTGGAGCACATGCCTTAAAAGAAACCTTAAGCGTATCGGAATTAAATAGTTTTGAAACAGCAGTAAGATATCAACTATATCATGTCATTATTTTGTTAATAATCAATTTAAACCAAGGGTTTTCTAGCAGAGAAAAAAGGATAATATCCTATCTGCTTTGGATAGGAATTCTATTCTTTTGTGGTTCTATTTACGCAATATACTTAGCTAAAATTCCTGCTAAAAGTATCTGGTTTATAACACCTTTAGGGGGACTTTTATTAATTACAGGTTGGTTTTATATAGGATTTTCTTTTTTCAAAAAAATTAAGAAAAATAAAAATCAATAAAAAAATAAATACACTAACCTGTTTAAACAAAAAGGTTTATTTTTGTGACAAATTAAACACAACTTAAAATTATAGAGATGAATAATCTTGATACGAAAACGATTTCGTTAGCACATCTTGGAATCAAGAGCGACACGGTTCGTTATCAATTAACTTCTGAGGAGTTACATAATTTAACTGTAGAGAAAGGACAAGGAAAAGAAACTGTGTTTGGAGCTATAGCTGTCAATACAGGAGAATTTACAGGTAGATCTCCAATGGATAGATTTATAGTGAAAGATGATATCACCAAAGATGAAATTTGGTGGGGAGATATCAATATTCCTTTTGAGTCAGATAAATTCGACCAATTATACGATAAGGTAACAGCATATCTTTCAGATAAAGAAATTTTTGTAAGAGATAGTTATGCTTGTGCTGATGAAGATTATAAATTGAATATTCGAGTTGTAAATGAGTATCCATGGAGTAATATGTTTGCTTACAACATGTTTTTACGTCCTACAGAAGAAGAGTTGAAAGATTTTTCTCCAGAATGGACAGTCATCAATGCACCTGGTTTTATGGCCGATGCAGCTATAGATGGAACTCGTCAGCATAATTTTGCAATCTTAAACTTTTCTAGAAAAGTTGCTTTAATTGGTGGAACTGGTTACACAGGAGAAATTAAGAAAGGAATTTTCTCTGCATTAAACTTTATTTTACCAGTATACAAGAATACATTACCAATGCACTGTTCTGCAAACGTTGGTGCAGCTGGTGACACTGCAATTTTCTTCGGATTATCTGGAACAGGAAAAACAACGTTATCTACAGATCCAAACAGAAGTTTAATTGGAGATGATGAGCATGGATGGACTGCTGAAAACACAGTATTTAATTTTGAGGGTGGTTGTTACGCTAAAGTAATTGATCTTTCTCAAGAAAAAGAACCAGAAATTTACGGTGCTATTAAAAAAGGAGCAATCCTTGAAAATATCATCATGAATGATAACGGAGAAGTAGATTTTGCAGATACTTCAATTACACAAAATACACGTGTAAGTTATCCAATCCATCATATTGAAAATATTAGAGTACCATCTACAGGAAAGAATCCAAAGAATATCTTTTTCTTAACTGCAGATGCATTTGGAGTGTTACCTCCAATATCTAAATTAACTCCAGCTCAAGCTGCTTACCACTTTATTTCTGGTTATACAGCTAAAGTTGCAGGAACAGAAGCAGGGGTTACAGAGCCTGTGCCAAGTTTCTCTGCTTGTTTCGGAGCACCTTTTATGCCATTACACCCAACACGTTACGCTGAAATGTTAAGTAAGAAAATGACTGAAGCAAACGTAAATGTTTGGTTAGTAAACACAGGATGGTCTGGAGGACAATACGGAGTTGGTTCAAGAATCGCTTTAAAATATACAAGAGCTATGATTAGTGCTGTATTAAATGGTGATTTAGGAAACTATACTTACGAAGATTATCATATCCATTCAGTATTTGGAGTAGCTCAACCTAGAACTTGTCCTGGTGTACCAGATCAGATTTTAAGTCCGAGAGCAACTTGGAATAACGATAAATTATACTATGACACTGCGTTTAAATTATCAAATGCATTCAGAGAAAACTTTAAAAAGTTCGAAGAATATGCTAATGAAGAAATCAGACGTGGAGGACCTCAACGTTATGGTTACTAACATATTTAGTAGTTGTTAAATATAAAAGCGGTTGTAGTAATACAATCGCTTTTGTTTTTTTCAATTTTAAGTAGCAAAAACTCATCTATTATTGTAATGATTAACGTATAATTATTACTTACTTTTATATTAAAATTCAATCAAATGGTTATTCAAGGAAATATTGTAGATATTTTAAATAAAAAGATTTTTAAAGGAGAAATTGTAGTTGAAGAAGGAAAGATAAAATCGATAACAGAAAGTAATCATACTATAGAGAATTATATTTTACCTGGTTTTGTAGATGCGCATATTCACATTGAAAGTTCAATGTTAGTGCCTTCAGAATTTGCGAAAATTGCAGTAACTCATGGAACAGTTGCAACAGTTTCTGATCCACATGAAATTGCTAATGTTTTAGGTGTTGCTGGAGTCGATTTTATGATTGAAAACGGAAAAAAAGTTCCTTTGAAATTTAATTTCGGAGCGCCATCTTGTGTGCCAGCAACTTCTTTTGAGAGTGCAGGAGCAATTATAGATTCAGATGATATTAAAAAGCTTTTAGAAAATCCAGATATTAAATATTTAGCTGAAATGATGAATTACCCAGGTGTGATTTATGAAGATGCTGAAGTCATGAAAAAAATAGAATGGGCTAAACATTATAATAAACCTGTTGATGGTCATGCACCAGGATTGAGAGGTGAAGATTTAACGAAATATATCTCAGCAGGAATTTATACAGATCACGAATGTTTTACTTACGATGAAGCTTTAGAAAAGTTGCAAAAAGGCATGAAAGTAATTATTCGTGAAGGTAGTGCTGCTAAAAACTTTGAAGCTTTAATTGATCTTTTACCAGAGCATTATGAAAACATGATGTTTTGTTCAGATGATAAACACCCAGATGATTTGTTATTAGGGCATATGAATCAGTTGTGTGAAAGAGCAGTTGCGAAAGGAATTGATGTGTTTAAAGTTTTACAAGCTGCTTGTATAAATCCGGTATCGCATTATAATTTAGATGTAGGTTTACTAAAAGAAGGAGATGAAGCTGATTTTATTGTAGTTGAAGATTTAGAGAAATTTAAAGTTTTACAAACTTATATTGATGGAGAATTAGTTGCTGAAAATGGGAAGTCCAATATTACATCTGTTGAATTTGAAGTCTTAAATAATTTCAATACTGATAAAAAACAAATTACTGATTTTGAATTTCATTCAGCTTCAGAAAAAATAAGAGTTATAGAAGCCTTAGATGGAGAATTGGTAACAAATGAAATTGTGGCAAATTCTTTAATTAAGAATGGGAATTTAGTTTCTGATGTAACAAATGATGTTTTGAAAATGACGGTTGTAAATCGTTATCAAAACTCAGAACCAGCTATTGCATTTATCAAAAACTTCGGATTAAAAGAAGGGGCGATTGCAAGTTCAGTAGGGCACGATTCTCACAATATTATTGCTGTAGGAGTGTCTGATGAAGCGATTTGTAAAGCTGTGAATTTAATCATCGAAAATAGAGGAGGAGTTTGTGCGGTTTCAAACACTCAAGAAAAAATAGTATCGTTACCTGTAGCAGGGATTATGAGTGATTTATCTGCTGAAGAAATCGGTAAATCGTATGCTGAATTAGATCAAATGGCTAAAGATTTAGGAAGTAAACTAAGGACACCTTACATGACTTTGTCTTTTATGGCATTATTGGTAATTCCAGCTTTAAAATTATCAGATAAAGGTTTGTTTGATGGAAGTACATTTAAATTTACTTCTTTAACAGTGTAAAAAAGCAGTACTAATTTTTTGCTTTATACGCTATGTATAAAGTTGGAGATAGATCATGTTTTAAAGATCAACAAGTGTAATTTTTATGGTTAATCTTGAAATTTAAAGTTGATTTTATAGTCAAGAGTTATGTGTTTATTTAAATGAAGTTACATTTCTTGTAGTTATAATGTTGTTTTTTAGTGCTTTAAATTGTTTTTAAAAATGAAACATTATTAAATACATCTTTTGTAAGATCATTTTAATTTTACAACGCATAGATTAAAAAGTTTAATTTATACACAGATTTAATAGTACATAAAAAACCATTGGGGGATGAGTTTTTATGGAATATATAAGCACAACATTTGTTGTGCTTATTTTTTTGGTAAAGTTTTGTAATGTTAGTACGAGTACATACATGAAATAATTATTAAAAATCGATTAAGATTCTTTGTAATTTCGTGTTGTGAAAAAAATATTACTACTATCGGATACTCATAGTTACATCGATGATCAAATTTTGAAATTTGTTCAATTAGCAGATGAAGTATGGCATGCTGGAGATATCGGTAATTTACGAGTTACTGATACTATTAAAGAACATAAACCATTACGTGCTGTATATGGTAATATAGATGATGCTGAAGCTCGGTCAGAATTTCCTTTGGATTATAGTTTTGAAGTAGAAGGTGTTTCAGTATGGATGACACATATTGGTGGATATCCAGGAAGATATAAACCTCGAGTATTTAAAGCACTACAAGAGAAAAGACCTAAGCTTTACATTTGCGGACATTCGCATATTTTGAAAGTACAATTTGATAAAGAATTGAATGTATTACATGTAAACCCTGGAGCAGCGGGCAAACATGGTTTTCATAAGGTGCGTACTATGATTAGATTTGAGTTAAATGCTGGAAATATTGAAAATATGGAAGTTATAGAATTGGCGAAAAATTGATGTTATATAGGAAAAAACCGTACCCTATGAAAAACATAGAGTACGGTTTTTAGTGTTATTTTGCTGCATCTAATTTGAATATAGATCCTTTTATCTCTACATCACCATGATGTTTTCCTGAGAACGAGAATCCTCCTACACCATCCCAATCAGCTTTTAATGCCATGTTTGCTTCAAAAGGAAATTGAATTGGCGTTAAAGGATTGCTACCAGGAATACTTCCAGTAATGTTAATTAAACGAACAATATCTCCGTAACCTGCTGGATAAGTAGTTCCAGATACTCTTCCAGAATAACTTTCTTTAGTTGCTCCGTCAGTAATTGTTACGTTACCAGTTACCGTATGTTTGTCTGAATCCACTAATAAAGAGAATTCTACTATTGTTCCTAATGGATTTGCAGGGAATCCCATATATCCTTTGAAATAAACTGTTTCTGTTGCTAAAGCTGTAGTTGCCATAATTTTTAATTTTTAAGTTTGGTTAGTATTAAATTGTATATAGAAATATTATACTGTTGCAGGTTGAGCTATTTTAAATTTTAAATCTAAATTTCCTAAGTTCCAGATAGAACCATCTAAAGATTTACTAGGATCATTTAATAATTCGTAAGTTTTATCATTAAAACTGAATTGGAAGTTATAAGGTCCTCCCCAGTTTACTCCCGTGTAAATTAAAGAGTAATTACCTTGAGGCATTTCAAAATTTAAAGTCTGATCTAAATTTTGTTGTAATCCATCTAATTTAATTGTTTCCGAAGCAGAACTACTATCTTTTAAATTGATTGTTACATTAACACTATTATTGTTTCCACTTTTAATGTTACAGATTTCGACAGTTTCGTTTGTGTTATCGTTGTTAACAGCAATTAGAATTAATTGATTATCACAT
Source organism: uncultured Tenacibaculum sp. (assembly GCA_947501615.1). Lineage (GTDB taxonomy): Bacteria > Bacteroidota > Bacteroidia > Flavobacteriales > Flavobacteriaceae > Polaribacter. Next base: position 160,318 of record CANMWK010000002.1, read on the forward strand.
TTTGTAATGTTAATTGTATTAGTCATGATTTCTTATGTTTTGTGGTTAGTAAATATTACGTGAAACAAATACGCTAGTGTATTGTTTCTGATGTAAAATTACTGTGAACAAAGAGCTTACAGGCTTTAAATGGAATGAAGTACGTTTTCTTTTCCATGAAAAAGGAAAAAAGAGGAATAAAAAATAAGAAGCAGTATGAAGAATGAAGCAATCTATTTTTATAAATGGCTAAATCACTTCAGTAGAAAAAAGAAAGAAGAGTGTTATTTAAGAGTACGGACTTTTTTAATTAAGTCTTTATAGCGTTCGCTTAGCGTAACATGATGTTTTCCTTGTAGGACGATAAGATTATCTGAAGGAATAATTTCCAAGATTTTGTTAATATTTACGATATAATTTCTATGTGTTCTACAAAAAGAATTCGGGTCTAAAAGTTTTAAAATCTTGGTTAGCGAAATAAGAATTACGAATTTTTCTTTCTCAGTAATTATGTTGCAGTATTTCTCTTCAACCTCAATATATATAATGTCTGCAAGTAATACTTTTTTTAAAGATTTTCCTTTTTTAATAAATAAACTATCTCCACTAATTACAGTATCTTCTTCTTCAGTAAAAAACACATCAGACTGATCGTAAAATTTTTCAATTGCCATTTCAATAGCATACAAAACCTCTAATTCATTAAATGGTTTTAATAAAAAACTATAAGGTTTGGTAAGTTTTGCACGCTCAAAAATTTGTCGATCTTTCGAACTGGTCAAAAACACAAACGGTTTTGCTGCTTCTGGAACAGTAGTAATAGTCTCAGCAAAAGTAATCCCATCAGGAACACCGTTTAAAAAAATGTCTACAATAAGAATATCAACCTTTACTTTATAGAATAAAGTTAAAGCTTCTTGAAAGGTTTGTGCAATTCCACTAACAGTATAATTATTTTCTTCTAAAAGCTTTACAAGCTTATTGCTTTCTTCAACAGTATCTTCAATAATTAGTACGTTAATGTTCTCCATCAGTAGTGGTTTTAGGTAAAGATACAATCATTTTTGTGCCTTTTTCTAATATACTCTCAATATTGAACTTTCCATTGTTTTTTTGAATCATAGACTTCACTAAACTTAAACCTAATCCAGTTCCAAGTACATCTTCATGTTCTTTTTTATTAAGTAAAGCAGAATCTTTTAGTAATTCTGATCTAGTGGTTTCACTCATTCCTAAACCAGTGTCTTCCACAATTAAATTCCAAAAATTACCAGATTCTTCTGCATAAATAGTTATCGCTCCTTTTGGTTTTGAAAACTTAATAGCATTATCAATTAAATTTCGTAGTACAATTTTTATGGATTCTTGATCAATTGCTACAACAGCCTTTTTAGAAACTGTATTTTCAAAATGAATTGCTTTTTCTGAAAGTAAGGCTTTGTAGTTGTAAGCAACGTGTTCTACAATGATAAATAATCGATGTGTATCTACGTGAAAATAACCGCCATCGGTTTGAAGTAAAGCCCAATTTAATAAATTGTCTAATAAGCCATATGCACCGTTTACTATACCACTATTTTTTTGGAGTAAATGCTCTAAAGCATCTAAGTTTTTAGACTGTAAATTGTCTAATAAAACAGCATTACTCGATTTTAAAGCATTTACAGAAGAACGTAAATCATGACTTACAATAGAGAATAATTTGTCTTTAGTGGCATTTAATTCATCTAAGGTTTCTTTTTGTTGCGCAATAATTCTATTGGCTTTTACTTTTTCTCTGAATAAATAAGCTCCAATACCTAAAAAGAGAAGTAACCCAATTGCTGAGTATAAAAAGATTCTCCGTTCAGTTTCTTTTAATTTATTTTCAACTTGCAAAAGATCTACTTCTTGTTGTTTAGCCGCAACAGCAAATTCTTTTTCTTTTTTAGCTACTTCATAAATTTTATTTCTATTGTTAATTGTATCAACATATTTCTCATATTCTTTTCTATATAATAAGGCTTTTTTAAAGTTTTTTTGATTTTCCTCAACTACAGCCATGTTTTTTGTAGCTATGCTTTTCCTGTAATATATTTTTCTGTCCTCTTCTGAAAACTCCTTTTCACTAGTGTTTATAATTCTAGATAAATCATATGCTTTTTTAAAATATGGAATAGCAATATTGTCTTTGTACTGTTGATAATATAAGTTAGCTATATTAATATAGCTATCTATTAAATTCAAAGTATCTTTTTTATAAACATTACTTTTCTTAAAATAGGATTCTGCTTTGTTATATTCGCCTAAAAAAAAGTAGCATAAAGCTAAGTCATTTAGAAGGTTAACTTCGTCTAAGTATAAGTTCCTCTTATTAGGGAGCTCTATTAGTTGCTTATAATAATAGATTGCCTTTTCATATCTTTTTAATGTTAAGTTTATAGCACCTAAATATACTTTTACTTTGCTAATAAATTCAAAATTATCTGAAATTAGGTTAAATTGATTTTCAGCTTCATTATAAACTTGTTGTTTAAATAAAGAAATCCCTCTGTATAATAAAGAAAGATTTTTTATTGAGTTTTCTTTTGGCTTTTTTTTAAGTAGTTTTTGAGTAAGAATTAAAGTAGAATCCCAGTTTTTTTGGATAAAAAATGTAGATGCTTTCTTGAAATCATTATCAAAATGATTTTTTTTTGATTTTTTAAAGACAGCTAAAAAAAAGAGATCTTCAATGTTGTCATTCTGAGAATATAAAGTGAAAGATAATAGAAAAAAAGAAAAAGAGAAGAGTTTTAAAGGCATGGAGTAAGCTGATATTGAATTTAGATTATCAGCTAATTTAAAAAAATGTTCTGATGCTAATAAAGGATCAGAACAATACTTTTATAATTAAAACCTAATTTTCTATCGGATCACCATGTCCTCCTTTAACAATAACAACAGTGCCTCTTGAAGTTTCTGGACCTTCATTTGTTTCGCCTTTATCATTAGGGTGAGTAGCATAGCTTAAAGGAAATACACTTGCTTTAAGAGGAATACTCATACCGAGATCAATAGTGTATGTATAAACATCTACTTGTGTTCCAGGTGCATTAGCTTGGTAGCTACATGTAACTTTTAATATGTTATCTCCTCCTTGAGCTGCATCACTAGCAATGAATTCAACAGTAGTTGGTGCTGGATTGTCTTTAATTATTGCTACTGAAAAAGTAGTCTTCCCATCTATATTGATAGTAACATTATAAGGAGGGATTAATTTATCATGAACAGCAGCAGCTGGCTGTGGTAAATCAGAATAATTAGTTAAAACTGGTTGAACTGTTTTAGGTAATGTAATTGACATAATAATTAGTGTTTGGTTAAACATTTTAGATTGTGTAACAAAGCAACAAATTATTTAAAGATTTTAAAAGTTAAAAAGGCACAAGTGTAGTTGTTTATTGGTACAAACGTTCTTTTTTTAGGAATGAAATTAAAACCGTATGGCAAGTTTTTTTAGTAAACGTAATACTTCAACATACAACCAAATCAAAGTAATTAATAACCCCCAAGTAGCTAACCATTCTCGGTCTTTAGGGTAACGACCTACTTGTCTGTCGATATAATAAAAATCAAGAAGTAGAGAAAAAGAAGCTACAATAGCAGCAACTACATTAAAACCAATAGCAAACCATGAAGTCCCCCAAAGTATTGGTACATCTATTTTTAAAAACCATAAAATCCATCCGATAAAATAAAAAAGAAAAATAGTAGCTGAAGCTGTAATTATAATAGCTCTAAACTCTCTAGTAACTCTAATGAGTTTTAAACGATATAAAAATAACATCATGAAGAAAGTAGTTATGGTAACCGCAATTGCTTGAAAAGGTAAATTTGGAAATCGCTTGTGTGCATAGGCACTAATTCCGCCTAAAAACAATCCTTTAGCAACTGCATAAATTGGTAAGAGATATTTAGCAGCACTATGCTTAAAAGAGATAAATAGACTACATATGATGGCAATAAACATTCCGATAGCAGTATACCATTTAATAGCAACTCCGGAAAAGAAAAGATTCCAAGTGTATGTAGCGGCAATGAGAACTAAGGTAAGCATCACAAAAGATTTTAGTATAATACCATTAATACTCATTTTTCTCTTCGTATAGGTGCGTTGTTTTTTCCAGAAATAACGATTAAAAGCTGGATTAGAAGTTCGTAAACCAAATACAGGCATTTTTTGAGATTTAATATTATGAACGTCATCACGAACGCAGTTTACGAAGTGAAGTAATCTGTTTTTTTAGATTAACGGATTATATCATACGTTTTACTTCATCGCAATGACAAGACTAACTTAAAATTGTATTAGTTTTGTATTCGTACAAAGTACAATAAATTTGAAGACAGAAAAAATCATATTAGGCATAGATCCAGGGACTTCCATTATGGGATTTGGTATTATTAAGGTGATAGGTAAGAAAATGGAATTTGTTCAAATGAATGAATTGATCCTAAAAAAATATGACGATCACTATTTAAAATTAAAGTTGATTTTCGATCGTACGATACAACTTATAGATACGTATAAACCTGATGAAATTGCGCTGGAGGCACCTTTCTTTGGTAAAAATGTACAATCGATGTTAAAACTTGGTCGTGCGCAAGGGGTAGCAATGGCAGCAGGATTGTCTCGTGAAATTCCTGTAACAGAATATGCGCCATTAAAAATAAAAATGGCAATTACAGGTAATGGAAAAGCAAGTAAAGAACAAGTGGCTTTAATGTTAAAATCATTATTAAATCTGAAAACCTTACCCAAAAATTTAGATGCAACAGACGGATTAGCAGCTGCAGTTTGTCATTTTTATAATTCAGGAACAAAAGTAGGAGGAAAGAACTACACAGGTTGGGCTGCTTTTGTGAAACAGAATGAAAAAAGAGTGAAGAAATAGTTTTTTGTTTAAAGTATAAAGTTAAAAAGTTTGAAAGTTCTAAGGTTGAAGGTTGAAGTTTGAAAAGTTGAAAAGTTAGAATGTTTGAAGGTTGTTTCATGTCAGTTCGAGCGCAGTCGAGAACTAAAACAATTAAAACGAAAACAAAAAATGAATAAAAAAATCTAATTAATAATTATTTAATTCTTAAGAGTTAAAAGGTTTGAAGTTTGAAAAGTTGAAAATTAGTGAATAAAAGTTTCGAGTTTTTGTTAGGGTAGATGTTGAAAACAATAGTTTTATATAACTGATAACTGATAACTGATAACTGATAACTGATAACTGATAACTGATAACTGATAACTGATGAGTGGTATTTACATTCACATCCCGTTTTGTAAACAAGCATGTTATTATTGCGATTTTCATTTTTCTACTTCTTTAAAAAGAAAGGAGGAAATGATTCAAGCATTGATTTCTGAAATAGTATTGCGAAAAAAGGAGTTTGAAAATGAGCAAATAGCCACAATTTATTTCGGAGGTGGAACACCAAGTGTTTTAAATACTGATGAGATTAAAATGCTTATAGACACAGTGTGTACCAATTATAATGTGGTAGAGAATCCTGAAATTACGTTAGAAGTGAATCCAGATGATTTATCAGAAAAACGAATTCTAGAAATAGCAAAGTCACCTGTAAATCGACTTAGCATAGGAATTCAATCTTTTTTTGAAAAGGATTTAAAACTCATGAATCGAGCGCATAATGCAGAAGAAGCGAAAGAATGTTTGTCTATAGCGACCCGATACTTTAGCAATATTTCAATTGATTTAATTTATGGTATTCCGAATACTACCCACGAAGAATGGCGAGAGAATATTCAAACTGCATTAGCATTTGGAGTTCCACATATTTCAAGTTACGCATTAACCGTTGAACCCAAAACGGCTTTAGAAAGTTTTATTGAAAAAGGAATTATAGATAATGTTGATGATGAATTAGCACAAGAACAGTTTTTAATCTTAGTTGATGAATTAGATAAAGCAGGATTTCAGCATTATGAATTGTCAAACTTTGGAAAAGAAGGTTTTTTCAGTAAAAATAATACTGCATATTGGCAAGGAAAAAAATATTTAGGAATTGGTCCGTCTGCACATTCTTTTAACGGAAAGCAACGAGGTTGGAATATTGCTAACAATGCATTATATATTAAGAAAATTAATGCTGGTGATTTACCTTTAGAGATTGAAGGTTTAACGGTAACAGATCGTTATAATGAATATGTTATGACAGGTTTACGAACGATTTGGGGCGTGTCATTTCATAAAATAAAAGAAGAGTTTGGTGCCACATTTTTAGCGTATTTAAAAATGCAAGCAGAAAAATTTATTCTTGAAGATTTATTGTATATTGAAAATGAAACATTAAAAACAACAAGAAAAGGGAAGTTTTTGACCGATGGTATTGCTTCCGATTTGTTTAAACTTAATTTATCTTGATTGCAACAATTCAGTACAATTCAGAGAACTATAAAATAGATGTATCAGAACCCTTAGATATTGCTATAGCAATAGATACTGCTAAAGAAAATGTTAATGCATGGTATGTAGATGATCCTAAAATATATGCAGAACAATTTGATGATAAGATCATTCATGTTGCTCAAGGAGCTCCTGTTAATTTTAATTCCATTCAATTCAATCCGCATTCACATATCACTCACACCGAATGTGTTGGGCATATTACAGAGAAAATACATTCAGTGCATCAAAATTTGAAGCGTTTCTTTTTTATAGCAGAAGTTGTCACTGTAACTCCTGAAAAAGTAGGAGAAGATGAGGTGATTTCTAAACAGCAATTACAAAAAGTCTTAGGAAATAAAAATAGAGAAGCTCTTGTGATAAGAACCTTACCTAATATAGCGAATGAAAAAAAATCGAAACGATATTCGAATACCAATCCGCCTTATATGTCAGAAGAAGCTGCAATATACCTAAGAGAACAAGGAATTTTACATTTGCTTATAGATTTACCTTCTGTTGATAAAGAAAAAGATGATGGGTTATTGCTAGCGCATAACGCCTTTTGGAATACTCAAGGAGAAATTCGATTCGATGCTACGATCACGGAATTTATATTTGTCTCTAATGCAATTGAAGATGGTGCCTATGTATTAAATTTAATGATAGCACCATTTGAAAATGATGCTACACCAAGTAAACCAGTTTTATATAGAATATTAAATTAACCCGTTGTACATTTCGACCAAAATTCTGTCAATTCGAGTGATTTTTTGGAATAAAATGGAGAAAAATCGTACTGAATCAAGTTCAGCAGAACTATCGAGAATAAGATTTTGACTTAGAAATAGTTCTCGATACACTTTTTTTAGCTTCGCTAGGTACTTTAAATAAAATATATTTTGATTTTGGTTAGGCCTTAGTAACATCAATAGCACAGGTTAATTTTTCTGAAATACCAGAATGCATTCCTTGAATTACAATTTCCCAGTATAGAGAAGCATCTTCAAACTTCATGCTCCCTAATCGTTTATTTTCAGGGAATTTAAATTCAACTTCGGAACTACCTTTGCTTTTCAAAGGATATACAGGAGATTTGTATATAGTTTCTGTGTATGTAGTAGAGGAGGTTCCTCTTCTATCGACGACTTTTTCTATAATCTGATAATGAATTTTAGCTTTACGCAAACTAAAATTTCGAGCAGGTTTTACATTACATATAAAACCATCATTAAGGTTTACTGTTGTTAAAGTGATGCCTCCTATTTTCCTCTTTTTTATACTAAATTGGATAAAGCTTAATATTGCAATAGCAATTAACGATAAGAAAATATGGGCAACATTAAACTCAAAATGTAGCGTGTACATGCCTAAAAGATATAAAGCTCCAATAATTAAGATCGAGTATAATAAACTCATACCATTAAAAGCTAACTTAAAATCGCGATGGCGTTCTCCTACTTTGTATTGTTCTTGTATATTAAACTTATTAAAATATCCAGAGACTTTAGTCGAATAATCAGAAGTAAAAAAAGATTTTAAACGTGTAGCAAGTCCTCTGTCTAGTTTTTCTAAATCTTCTTCATTGACATAAATTTTAGCTTCACAACTGTACGAAATAGTCACGTTTTTTCCTGAATACGTTTCTAAATCACTATCCGGTAAAACAAATGAAAAAGGAACTTCATAGCTTTCATTTTGCATGATGTTTTTTCTAGTGTCAATTTTAAAGCTAATAATTTGTTTTTTAGTACTCGACATTCTTCCACGAGCCTCTAAGTATACAATACCATCAATATGATCAATAATTAATTGTTCTTTACTATGAATAGTAAGAACTCCATCATATTCATTAGCTTTAACAGCTCCAAAAACATTTATTGTTGCATTTAGTATTGCAGTGCTCATTGGTATTTTGTATATAAATGGTTTATAATTCCTCGGTAATTATCTCCAAACTTTTTTATTAATGCAATTACATCTTGTTTGGTAAATAATGTTACAGATGCACTAGAATTTGAAGCCAAATTAAGTCTTTTATTTAATATGTTTTGTAATTGTTCAGCATCAATCCCTTTAAATCGAATTTGATAATGTGTGGTATTAGCAAGTATACAATCTATTTTTCTACTCCAATGTGTTGTATAAATAACGGCTTTCTTTTGTTTAAATAATTGTATTCTATTAGAAAAACTTAGGTGGTGAATACTATCGACAAAAACAATCTCCGAAGTATCTTTCATAACTTCATCTACCGAAGTTTCTGAATTTAAAAGATACATTGGATGTTCGTGTAATAGATGTTGTAAATATCGTAGATGACTTGTTTTTCCTCTGCCTTGTTTACCAATAAACTCAATTGCTATCGATGTACTATTTTCTATTTTAGAAATAATAGTATCTACATTAATGGTAGGTAAGATTACTTCTGGAATATCTTCATGCAAAACACCCGAAAACGGATTAAAAAGAAAATGCTCTTTCAATTCTTATAAAATTATAATTTCAAAATTATAGGAAATATAGATGACTATCAAATTAGATTGGTGGATAAAGCATATTAAATTAGTTACTATAAAGATTTTATATAATGTTCAAAACTCAAGAATATATTTATTTTGGTAATGCTGCTTTAAAATTAGCTAAATATTTTTTTGGAAATAAAATACGAGGGGTGCCTATATAATTTAAATCTAAAAAGAAAGAAGGTTTAGGATAATAACCTATGATTTCAATTTTTTTATACCTTCTTTCAAAGTTGTATTTTGTAGCACTTATTTCTAATGAAAATTGCTCATTAGTTTTGTGTTTAATCATAAAGTCTGTTCTATTAACTTTAGTGATATAATAATCAGAAGATTCAGGGAATTCTATCTTTTGTAATTCATCATCCCAATAGTAATCCTCATGCCAAATAGATTCGCAATTAGAGCAACGAGAACTTATATGTTTAGTACTATAAATTTTAGGTAACTGTTGCTCAACTTCAGGAGTTAGGAGTTCATAATATCCTATTGTATCAGGAGCTTTAATTTTTTGCAAATGATTAAAATTATGATTGTAAAAATTATAAAAGCCATCTTTTCGTATCACAAATCCAATAGCTTTGTCTTCTGTATTATCTATAAAATCGAAATTTACAACACTTATTTCTTCAGGAAACAAAGGTGTAAGCTCCTTATTCGTTTTTAGAATAACTACAGTTGTTTTATCAAGATATCCTTTTACAATTATGTTAGCTTTTTTATGTTCTTTATCATACAATTGTACATTTTCTATATGAGTATATCGATGCTGGAGTTTAATTTTTGTATTTGTTTGTAGGTCTACTAAAAAAGAGTTTTTTTTATTGGAAAACACATGATGTTTTTTACCATCAATAGTAACTGAAGCTATGTATTCGCCTATCGCTTTTTGTTTTTCTCCAGTTTGTAAATTATAGATAACTTTTCCATCAAATTCAGCATACATAAAATCGTCAAATATATTTGCAAATCTATAAGTAGGTTTTAGAATTTCATTAGATAAAGAATCCACTATTCCCCATTTTCCTTTGTGTTGAAAAGGGAATAACTTTCGGTAGCGCACTTTTTTTTCTTCTTTTTTTTGAACAATAGTTGAGGATGTCTTTTCTGTAAGATGATTTTTGGGGTTTGTCTTTTGCTTTTCAGCACAAGAAACTAGAATAGATACAAATACAAGTAATGCGATTTTCTTCATAATTAGAAAGCTGTTTGTTGCTTTTTGAAGGTGTTTAGTGTGAGTTATAGTTTTATTTTTTTTGATTAGTATGTTTATATAATTCAAAAATTCCGTAATGAAGTAATATGCCAAATACTCCAGAATTAGTAGTAAACTTTTCTTCGCCAAAAGAAATTTTTGTACCAACTTTAGTTTTACAAATAAAAAGATTGCCACCATCGATACATTTAATATTTCCATTTTGGTGAAGTTCGGTCCAACCAAACTCTTCATAATCATTTTTCTTTTGAGAAAACTTAAAGGCACGTAAAACTTTTTTGTCCTCAATATTTAGCATGTTTTGCATCGTCCATTGATCGTTGACAGCTAACTCATATGTAGAGGAAGTATTATCATGATCAAGAATTATTTTTTGAATTTTATAAAACTGTTTTGGAGAAATACTATCCAGTACTTTTCCATAAGGCTGTAATTGATACAAACCGCTCCACTCATCTTTTGTGTTTTGGGCTGTGGTATACAGATATAAAAAAGAAGTAAGTAGGAAAAGAAGTGTTTTTTTTGTCATAAAAATCAACTATTACTTTTTGATATGACGAATTTAAATAAAGTTGTAGCGTATTTATTAGATAACCTTAGAAATGCTATGCTTAAATCTTTATTTGTAGTTTTTTAAAGGATATTTGAGAGTATCAATTAAAACCTAATTTCGATTGCTGTGTGCTAATATTTCAATAACCAGTTGAACTTTATTGGTCTCCCTAATAGTTAAAAATATGTGTTTTAGTACTATTTTTCTTCTATAATTTCTTTGATAATACCACCAAACATTGCGATACCAGTACTAATAATTTCGTTAGGAAAATCATATGATGGATTATGTAGGGGAGGCGTATTTTTTCCAGAACCTAAACCAAACATCCCAGTTTTGTAATACCTAGAAAACCAGCCAAAATCTTCGCCAAATTTGAAAGGATAATTTTGTGTTACAGTATTTAAATTCAATTGCAATGCTGTTTTTTTTATAATAGCATTACAATCAGCGTCATTTTCACTAGCAGGAAAATGTTCTAACCATGTTATTTCATATTTTAATTTAGAGGTTGTTGTAATGTTATCAATACGTTTTAAAATTTCTTTTTTAAGAGCTGTCATTGTTGTTAAGCTCCAGGTTCTTACTGTATAGTGAAGCTCTGCATTCCCTGGAGAAATCCCATAATTAGCTTCTCCCATGTTTAAATGTACAGGGGTTAGTATTTGAAAATCATTTTGATTAGGATCAGTGTTATTCAATGTTTCAAATGCTGTAACCAATTCAGATAATCCAGATGCCGGATTAATACCATTTTGAGGTTCAGCAGCATGAGAAGTTATTCCTTGTAGTTTTAACACAAAACTTTCTACTTCAGCAGAAAAACCATTGTTCATACCAATAATAGTATTCATTTTTACACCTGGAATATTATGAAGTGCAAAAATATAATCTATAGTTAGCGCTTTAAATTTAGGACTGTTTAACATAGCATAAGCACCTTTTCCTGTTTCCTCGGCAGATTGAAAGATCAATACTACACGGCCAGTTGTAAATGTTTGCGTTTTCAACCAAAAAATTAACCCAGTAACTATAGCCATATGACCATCATGTCCACATTTATGAGATACACCATGGTGAATAGAATTATAATCAAAATTATTTTCCTCTACTATAGGTAATGCATCTAACTCACAACGAATTGCTACAGTTTTTCCTTGAGAACCAAATTCGTAGATCACAGCAAAACTGGGGCCTCCTATAGTAGTAATAAATTCACCAGGGAAATGTGTTGATATAAAGTCTTGAATTCGTTGCGCAGTTTGAAATTCTTGACCAGAAATTTCAGGATGCTGATGTAATTGTTTACGAAGTTGTATAATTTCTGAAACCATAAGGATGCAATACTGTGTATACAATCAAAATTAATGAATTTACACGCCGAAATATTAGTAAGAAAAGTTAAAATCAACAACACGAGTATGTTTACCGATACAGAAGCCTTCAATTTAGTTGCTTAGCTATAGTATTGTGACTTTCCCTTAAAAAAATAGGTCTCAATTAATGAGATAAAGTTATATTTATACTATGGAACTACTATTTTTTGGATTGGCCTTAGGTGCTATTATTTCGTATTTTATTTTTCAGAAGTTTTCAATTGTAAAAAGTAAAAACTTAACAGAAAGTCAATCTGTAGTATTATTAGATAAAATTAAAAAGGTAACGAAGCTAATCACAGTAGAAGGTGAGTTTGCTGAAATCTACCATCACGAAGATACCCAAGGTAAGTTTTTGGGGTTAATTTCTAGTAAGAAAAAAGCCATTATATTAATTAATGCTAAAACGCATATAGGATTTGATTTTAGGAAAATTAAAATGGAGGCTGATACTAAAAATAAAACCATAAAACTATCTGAATTTCCAGAGCCAGAAGTACTATCCGTAGAACCAGATATTCGTTTTTATGATATTCAAGACGGATTGTTGAATAAGTTTAATTCAGACGATCTTACAAAAGTAAACCAAGCGGCTAAAGAACATGTATTGCAAAAAATACCAAATAGTAATTTAATGCAAGCCGCAAATCATGAAGCTTTAGAAGCAATTGCATTGATGAAAAATTTAATTGAAGCGATAGGTTGGAAACTCGATTATTCAGCTATAGAGTTGCCAAGTGACAATATTAAATTGTTAGAATAATGATCGTTATCGATAAAGATAAAACAAAACTAGATGTTCCTTTAATTCATTCGTTTATTAGCAATACTTATTGGGCAAAAGGAAGGAGTATTGAAGCAATTGAAAAGACTATTGAAAATTCAATATGTTTTGGAATGTATAAAGAAGATGAACAAATAGGCTTCGCAAGAGTAGTTAGTGATACCGTTGTTTTTGCGTATATTATGGATGTTTTTGTACTTCCTGAGTATAGAGGTAAAGGCTATTCAAAAAGAATAGTACAAACAATTTTAGATGATGAAGAATTAAAAAACTGTAATTCATGGGTGTTAAAAACATTAGATGCGCATGGTTTGTATGAAAAATTTGGATTTCATCAAATTGAATTTCCTGAAAAGTTTATGGAAAAAAAGAAATAATGCATATAGAACAACTTCGAGAATATTGTATACGTAAAAAAGGAGTAACCGAACATTTTCCTTTTGATGAGGTAACACTTGTGTTTAAAGTAATGGGTAAAATGTTTGCTTTAATTGGTTTAGAACGCTGGGAAAACGGAGAAACGTCAATAAATTTAAAATGTGATCCGGAACGAGCTTTAGAGTTAAGAGCAGAGTTTGAAAGTGTAAATCCGGGGTATCATATGAGTAAAAAACACTGGAATACGGTAACATTAAACAACGATGTTTCCGATGATTTTGCTTTTGAATTAATAGATCATTCCTACGAATTGGTAGTGAAAGGTCTAACTAAAAAATTAAAAGAAGAGTTGAAAAGTATATAGATGCCTTAAGGAAGCCTCATGGATGTAATTACAACTTTAATACATAAAATTGATGAAGAGAACCTATGGAAAGAAGAAATTACATTACCGCGTAATGCTTTCTTAAAAGAAAAAGGTAGTATAGATACAAACTTGTATTTTATTAAAAGTGGAAGCGTAAGGATTTTTTTACAAGATGAACTAGAAGAACATACCATTAGGTTTGGTTATAGAAACAATTTAATAGCTGCTTTAGATTCTTTTTTAAATGATTTGCCTTCAGATTTCTACATCCAAGCATTGAAAAAAACGACGGTGAAAGTTATCACAAAAACAGCGTATTTAAATTTTATTGAAGCTACACCTCAAAACAAACAAATTTGGAATGAAATTTTAAAAAGTTTTGTGTTGCAACAAATGGAACGTGAACGAGATATATTAACGACATCACCAATAGAACGATATCGTAGAGTACTAAAAAGAAGTCCACAACTTTTTCAAGAAATACCGAATAAATATATAGCATCTTATTTAAGAATGACCCCAGAAACACTTTCAAGAATTAAAAAATCTTAATTTGAATCAAGATTTTAAAAGTAAATAAATCAGAAATTTGTAATAAAAAAATGGAGTTAATATCAATACAATTATTACAAGATTTAGGCACACTGACAGCGCGTAATTTGAATTATGTAACACAGTTAAAAAACGAATCGTCAACAGCTTTACACTGGAAAGCACATCCTAAAAGTTGGAGTGTGTTAGAGTGTGTAGCGCATTTAAATAGGTACGGCGATTTTTATATTCCAGAGATAACTAAAAGAATAAATAAGTCAACACATAAGAATTCTAAAGTTTTTAAAAGTAATTGGTTAGGGCGTTATTTTAGCGAAGCGGTTTCTTATAAGGAGGATTTAAATACGATGAAAACATTTAAATCTATGAATCCGTTACATTCCGAATTGAATGAAAGCACACTTGAAAAATTTATAGATCAGCAACATCAAATTCTCGACCTGTTGAAAAAGGCAAAAAATGTCAATTTAGATAAAACAAAAACAACAATTACAATATCTAAATTTATTAAATTAAAACTAGGAGATACATTTAGAGTTGTCATCTATCATAACGAAAGGCATATAAAACAAGCAGAAAAAGTACTGAAAAAATATAATGAATAAGCAAGAACTTCGTAAACTGTATAAACAGAAAAGAAAAAACTTAACTAGCGCACAGATTTTAAAATTAGAACAAAGTATTTACAAACAAGTTTTTGAATTTGATTTTTCTGCTGTTCAAAAGGTACATATCTTCTTACCCATTGAAAAGCAAAAAGAAATTAATACCTATCCGATTATAGATTTTTTACGTGCTAAAAACAAAAAGATTATCATCAGCAAAAGTGATTTTGCTACCAACACACTTACGCATTACCTTTTTAATAAAAATACAACACTGCATATAAATGCATATGGAATTCCTGAACCTGTTAATGCGGAAGAAATTGCAGTAGAAGAAATAGATTTGGTTTTTGTACCATTATTAATATCAGATACACAAAATTATAGAGTAGGGTATGGGAAAGGATTTTACGATCGGTTTTTAACAGCATGTAAACAAAACGTAGTTACTATCGGGCTTAATTTTTTTGCTCCCATTTCTAGCATTACAGGTAAAAATGAATTTGATGTGCCATTACAACATATAATCTATCCCTAAACAAACATAAAATCGTTGAGTGTAGTGTAAAAATAAAGATTTGGATAATTAGTGTTTAATTATCCAAATCCATATGTCAATCGGGGGTTCTTTGACAATACATTTTGAGCCTGTCTATGTTAATATTTTATATTTAATCGCTCCCAAATTATTAAAATGCTTATGACTCCAAATATATGTCCCTTGTTGTTGGTATAAATATACAATCGATGTTTTATTTTAATTTAAATTTTGGTTAAAAGTCTTTTAAGTTTCGTTGAAAGGTAATTGATTAAAGATGAGTAAATTAATATGTGTTAATTTTGTAGCAGTATTAGACGCTGTAGTAAAGAAGAAGTTTTTAGCCGAAAGCAAGTTGATGTAAGTTAGCATTACACATTGCAGACAATACTAGTATAGGATGCAGTAGATCTAAGTTTAATACAAAAATAAAGGTTTGGATAATTAGTGTTTAATTATCCAAACCCATATGTCAATCGGGGGTACTTTGACAATACATTTTGAGTCTGTCTATGTTAATATTTTATATTTAATCGCTCCCAAATTTTTAAAATGCTTATGACTCCAAATATATGTCCCTTGTTGTTGATATAAATATACAAGCAATATCTTGTTGAGTGCTAAAACTTTGGTTGAAAAGCGTTTAAGTTTCGACGAATGGTTATAAATCAAAGATAAGTAAATTAACATATGTTAATTTTTTTGAAAATAAATTTCAAGGTACACAAAATTTTTAGTCGTTAATCGTATTCTACCAAGTAGAAATCCCAAGTTCTTTGTACATGGCAAAAAAACGCGAGTTTGATTTGAGAATGCGTTTTTAAGATTGTAAATCAAATAATTACGTCATTACGATGAACGAAACATAGTGAAGTGAAGAAGTAATCTATTAATTTAATAACGAAAATCTCGTTTTTAAGGCAAAGATTGCTTCATCCGTTTCACTCCTTCGCAATGACATTACTATTTGTAATGGATTCAAGATAAAATTATGTCGAACTCACGTTAAAAAAAAGATGTTCAAAGGAAGCAAAGATTGTGACACTTTAAGTCCTAGTGTTCAAGTTACTTGTAGTACATACATAAAAAAACCCCGAATTATATCGGGGAAATTATATATATAATGTTGCTGTAAAATAGACAAAAGCGTTAACCAATGTGTAGTTTACTTACAATGTTCTATCCGTTCATAGAAATTAAGAATTCATCATTGTTAATTGAAGTCTTAATTCGTTGTTGAATAAATTCCATAGCTTCAATAGGGTTCATATCAGCTAAATACTTACGTAATACCCACATACGTTGTACCGTTTTAGGATCTAATAATAAATCATCTCTACGCGTACTCGACTTAATTAAATCAATTGCAGGGTAAATTCTACGGTTAGCGATATTACGCTCTAATTGAAGTTCCATGTTACCAGTTCCTTTGAATTCTTCAAAGATTACTTCATCCATTTTAGAACCAGTTTCAGTTAAAGCAGTAGCAATAATGGTTAACGAACCACCATTTTCAATGTTACGAGCAGCACCAAAGAAACGTTTTGGTTTGTGTAAAGCGTTAGCATCAATACCTCCAGATAAAATCTTACCAGAAGCTGGTGCAACAGTATTATATGCTCTAGCTAAACGAGTAATAGAATCTAATAAGATTACTACATCGTGACCACATTCAACTAAACGTTTTGCTTTTTCTAATACAATATTAGCAACACGTACATGCTTATCAGCAGGCTCATCGAAAGTAGAAGCCACTACTTCACCACGAACACTACGCTTCATATCGGTAACTTCCTCAGGACGCTCATCAATTAATAATACAATTTGATACACTTCAGGATGATTCGCAGCTATTGCATTCGCAACATCCTTTAATAACATGGTTTTACCAGTTTTAGGTTGTGCTACTAACATACCACGTTGTCCTTTACCTATTGGAGAGAACAAATCCATAATTCTTGTAGATAAAGAACTACCTTTTTCTGCTAAATTAAATTTTTCATTAGCGAAAAGAGGAGTCAAATGCTCAAAAGAAACACGATCTCTAACAATATTAGGATTTAATCCGTTAATTTTTGATACACGAATTAAAGGGAAGTACTTTTCTCCTTCTTTAGGAGGGCGAACATTTCCTTTAACAGTATCTCCAGTTTTTAAACCAAAAAGTTTAATTTGAGATTGTGATACATAAATATCATCTGGAGACGATAAATAATTATAATCAGAAGAACGTAAAAAACCGTATCCATCAGGCATCATTTCTAAAACACCTTCACTTTCTATAATACCATCAAACTCAAAATCTGGGTCGCGATAACGGTTCCCACTTTTATGTCTAGGTCCAGATTGGTTTTTATTGTTGTTCCTATTCTGGTTATTATTTCTTTGATTATTATTTCTCTGGTTGTTATTATTCTTTTGCTGATTATTTTGAGATCTATTCGTTTGATCAGCAGAAGATTTTTTCTGACCTCTATTAGTGTTAGTATTATTGCTATTACTGTTACTACTATTAGTGTTGTTGTTACTATGCTGAGTAGTAGTAGTGGTAGTAGTATTTGTACGCTGTGGAGTTTTTTTCTGGTCAGTTTTAACAGCACTAGCCGCTTGCTCAACAGATTTAGTAATACGTTTTCTCTTTGGCTTTTCACTTTTAGCCTCTTTTGCTACTGTTGTAGTATCGTCAGTTGTCGCTTTAGTAACTTCTTTTTTCTCAGTAGAAGTTTTAGCTTTAGTAGCTGGTGCAGGTTTTTCTTGCACCTTAGATGCTTCAGCCTGTGCTTGTGCATCTAAAATTTTGTAAATAAGATCAAGCTTTTTAAGTTGACTAGTCTTTTTCAATCCAATTGCTTTAGCAACTTCTTGTAATTCAACTAGCTTTTTAGCTTTTAAATCCGAGATTTCGAACATTTGAATATTTTTAATTTATAAGTATAATTTTTTTGAAAATAAGGGGATGATAGTTAGATCTTTAATTTTTTTTGAATAGCTTACTCGTATATGAGTAAGAAATGCGAGGTATCCTACGAGACAAATATAGATAAATATTTTGATATGCAAAGTTTCTTTTTAAAAAAAGAAACTGTAAATTTGCAATCCAATTTTAATATATGATACAAAGAATTCAAACTTTATACCTTTTAGTAGCCGGAATTATTTCTGGAGGGTTAACATTTGTATTCAATTTATGGAGCACAGCTAAAGCAACTATTTTTTCTTTAGATCTATTTCAAGCAGCTTCATTAGTTCAGAAAATAATTCCTGTATCATTTATAATATCTGCACTATTATCCATTGTTACTATTTTCTTATTCAAGAATAGACAGTTACAATTTGTAATGGGGCGACTTAATATTTTGACAAACCTTATTTTATTAGGGGTGTTGGTATATGTATCTCTAACGTTATCTGGAGAAGCTGCGGTTTCTGAGAAAGGTATTGGGATGTTCATGCCTGTAATTTCAATTGTATTGCTTGTATTAGCAAACAAAGCCATTAAAAAGGATGAAGATCTTGTAAAATCAGTAGATAGATTACGATAAACCTAACATCTTAATATATTTAGTGCGAATAAACCGAGAATTATATTCTCGGTTTTTTTATTTTCAGTAATCATTGTCATGGTTTATGTCGAACACGCCTTACTATAGTATTCAATATCCGTTCTTAGTCTTAGTGCTTTTGTTATAGCATTCCGAATGTACCTATACTGAAATAAATTCAGCACATACAGGTTTAGATAGATGTTTGTTAACTCGTTATGCATTTAGAAACTTAATTTTTTTTTAGATAGTCAGTTCGAGTGATTTTTCTTTAGATTTGGCGAAGCAAGAATCAAAAGAAAAATTGTATCGAGAACTATTTCTAAGTCAAAATTCTTATTCTCGATAGCACTGCAGAACTTGATTCAGTACGATTTTTCTCTATTTTATTCCAAAATATCACTCGAATTGATAGAATTTTGCTCCAAATGCACAACGGGTTTAGTTAGTATTTCACATAACGGATATTTACTATATAATACTTTAGTGCATGACAAAAATCTTAAAAATGTTTTTTCCGTTGTCAGGTCGAGCCTTTCAACTATCGCTCAAGATAAACTAAAGTCGAGACCTTATTGTTGTTAGTGATTTTAATGAGAAACCTCTCGACTCCGCTCGAGGTGACAGAACACATATGTATTACAGAAAGATGTTGATTATTAATTATGTCTATCTGTAAGGTGTTTTTTTGTCATGTGCTAAGATATAATACATATAGCATCATAGTATACCCAAGCTTAGTAAAAAGTAGGTTGGCAGACAGTCTCTGAAGCGCTTTTTAAGATCTAAATGTTAAAATTAGCCGTAAAATCGATTTTTTTTGATTTTTTTTACCTCAAAAAGTAAAAATCTAATACGTATTTTTGAAATGTTAAAATCAGTTAAAATGGGGGCTACAAGAAATCCATCTAAGGGAAAACCCTTAGACGCTCAGGGTAAACCCTTAGAGGGTTTTCAGGGTGTTTGTGATTTGGCTACAACGCATTAACCTTATAAATTTGTACATGTAATAATGATAGAGAAAATCAAAGTTCATATCGCTGACGATCACCAGATTATAATAGATGGAATATCAGCGTTAGTTAAGACAGAAGATAAAATTGAGTTAGAAGGCTACTCACTTACGGGCAAAGAAGTTGTAGAATGGTTCCGTACAAACAAAGCCGATGTTCTTATACTTGATATTAACATGCCAGAATTAGATGGAATAGGTGTTTTGAAAGCGTTTAAACATAGAAACGTAAATCAAAAAACCATTATACTATCTGGTTTAAGTGACCCGAAACTTGTTCAAGAAATGATTTCGCTAGGAGCGAAAGGGTTTATAGAAAAAAGTTCGGCAAGCGACCATATCATAAAAGCTATTAAAGCGGTGCACAGAGGTGAAAAGTATTATAGTGATAATATAAAAGAAAGTTTATTCGATTTATATATAAACGATACCAAAACCGACGATGCCATTAAAAGTAGTTCTGTTAATGAACCATTGACAGAGCGAGAAAAAGAAGTCTTAAAATTGATAACACAAGAATTAAGTACTTCTGAAATAGCTAAAAAATTAGACCTTACGGTCAAAACAATAGAAACTCACAGAAGAAACTTGTATAAAAAGATAAAAGTGAAAAATGTAGTAGGTTTGGCAATATATGCTGTTAAAAATAATATAGTTTAATCGACCTCCCTTCAATTTTAATATAGAGGTTCCCCGTCCTTATATATGTTCCCCCCCCAAGAAGCTGTATTATATGAATTATTGTCAGGCCTACTACTTTTTCACTTTTCATTATTGTGTAGTCCCCCCGAAAATTACTACCTTTTTATAAAAGTTTATTAATATAATCCATAATTTAAATAGAATACCATGATAAAGAGATACTTACCTTTTTTAATGATAGTAGCTACAGTACTTTCATCGTGTAGCGCAGAAGATAACAATCCAATAGATTTAGATGCAGAAGGTATTAACCCACTATTAATCAAATCACAAAAAATAAGCAGAGATGCTAACGGAAAGTATACCATAGATTATACGTTAGCAAAAAATGTACAAGCTGATGTAATACCAAATGCAACAACTAATGTAACTACCTTAAATGCTTTTGAAACTAAGCATCAAATTTCAAATAGAAATTTAAACAATTCAGCTTCTCTTAACTTAAAAAATAACACCATTAAATTAAATGTAATAGAAAACGGAGAACAACGTAGGTCTATAACTGTTGAAGATGAAGCTATTGTGTTAGCTAAGGGACAAGTAAGCGCAGATTTTTTACAAACGTATAGTGTAGAAAATTTTGGTGATGGACAGTATGTGTTAGATTTTACAGTTCGCGAAGGTGTACAAGTAGATTTTAAATATAATGCTGATAAAAATATTTATGAAGTACATTTAAAGGAAGGCGCTATAGGAGAAACATCTTTTACTAAATTATACAATAAATCAGAGTATCTACCACTTAAAATAGATTTTGTTAATTTTACTAAAATCAAAAACGTGCAATCAAAAGGTTCAGAAGCTGTTGCTATTGAATATGCAAAAACACCGAATCCAAGATTTCAGTGGGAATAGATAGTTATATTATATTTTAGAAAATATCATGATAAAATACAAGAATATTTTCCTCCTTGTTTTTATATTTTTATGTTTGAAATTAGAAGCTGAGTCTGCCCACTCGGCTTTTAATCGTTATAGACTCCAACAAAGCGATAGTACTTATGTTAAGAAGTATGGAGTCGCAAAGATTTTATATAATCAGGGGGAATATGTTAAAGCTTTACGATTGTTATTGCCATTAACAAATGTCAATTTAAAAGATGAATTTTTAGAAGTTAAAATTAACATGCTTACTGGTAAAGTTCTAAATGAATTTAATGATAAAAGTGAAGTTTTTAGTGATATAGATTCCTTATATGAAGGAAGTGAAAAGAAAGAAGAATATTTAAATGCATTAAAATACTTAAAAAGATCGCTCAAGTATTTAAAAAAATATGATTTAAAAAAAGAAAAAAAAATATCTGTTGAAATTCAAAGACTATTAGGTGAAAATTATTTAGAACTCTCAGGTTATTTTTTATTTTCAAGAAATAGAGATAGTGCTAGATATTTTTTGAACGAAATATTTAAGATAGAAAGTATTGATAATGAATTTTTGAAGTGTAAAGCAAAAGCATTGACTAATATGGGGAGGCTTTACATTTTTGATGGTGATTTGAATAAAGCTGAAGAGTCATTTTTAAAGTCAATAGATTTGAATAAAGTTTTAAAAAACAATTTATTTACAGCTTCAGCTTATAATAATCTTGGAGGTATTTACGGACTTAAAAAGGATTATACTAAAGCAAGAGATTTCTATGATACTGGATTAAAGTATTTAGAAAATGAAAATTCATTGAAAGGCGAGAAAAAAAAGGAATTACTTTTAGATAATTATGCTTGGGCATTATATAAATTGGAAGATTATCGTGCTTACGAGTATCTTACAGATTCACATTTTATTAGAGATAGCTTAAAAGAATTGAAATATAGAGCACAATTGAAGAAGGTAAAAGCTGAAAATGATGTGAAAGAAGTACAACAAAAAGCAGATCAAAAACAAGAAAAACAAGAACAAAAAACATGGGTAGTTGGTACAGTAGGTATTGTTGTATCTTTATTGTTACTATATTTAGCAAACCTATATAAATTACGCCAACGTAATTTAAGCTTAAAGCTCTCGCAAAACGAACTACGCCAACAACGTAAACTCGAACGTTTAAATTCGCAAACACAAGTAAAAATATTAAATGCAACGCTAGATGGTAAAGAAACCGAGCGTAAACAAATTGCAGAAATTTTACACGATAATGTAAGTGCTTTACTATCGTCTGCAAACATGCATTTAGAGGCAACACAAAAGCAGTACGGAGAAAATATACCTGAAGAACTGCAAAAAACACGTCAAATTATTACCGAAGCTTCAGAGAAAATCCGTGATTTATCACACAATTTAGTGTCTTCTGTATTATTAAAATTTGGTTTAGAGTATGCAACAAAAGATGCCGCTAAAAAATTCTCTAACTCAGAAATTAAAATCAGTACAGCAATTTTAAATGTGTATCGTTATTCACCAGAATTTGAAATTAAAGTATTTAATATCATTCAAGAGTTAATCAACAATATCTTAAAGCATAGCAAAGCTAAAAATGCATACATAATGCTAGAAGAAGAAGACAATATGATTAACCTTATCGTAAAAGACGATGGTATTGGTTTCGAAAAACGTAGTGAGGAAGCATCAGGAATTGGCTTAAACCAAATAAAAGCACGAATTCACATGATGAACGGAAACTTTATTATAGAATCTTCCAAAGGAAATGGCACAAAAGTAATCGCCAGTATTCCAGTTATTCGCGATAAAAAAAAAGCATTAGCATAAGTAGTGCATCTAAAAAAAGCGCACTTCCTACGAATAAAAGCTAAAAATACTAGTCTGTAGATACTAAACTCCAAAATTTTATACTTGATGGCCAGCTGACCAAGCTAGCTGAGCATGGTCGAAGCTTGGCAGCTGAGCTTCGTCGAATTTTAACAGAGTAAGGTAACTAACTAATCAAGGTAACTAAAGAAAGTAAGAGAACAAGTGAGCTGAGTAATGCAGTTGAGCATTGTTAAAGATCGGTACCTGTGCATTCTCGAAGCTCGGCAACTGAGGATGGTCGAAGCTAGGCAGCTGAGCTCTGTCGAAGCTAAGTTATTTTAAGAAAACAGGAACCAATTCAACCAAATAAAATCCGTAGCTTAGCTCTTTAAAAAGATTTCTTTGCGATATTTTTTAGAACTAGCATACCACGGTAAAAACTATTACGGTTGGCAAGTACAACCAGATGTAATTTCGGTTCAGGAGAAGTTAACCACAAGTATCAGTACCATTGTTCGGCAAGAGGTAACTATTGTAGGCGCGGGTAGAACAGATACAGGTGTACATGCTTCACAAATGTATGCGCATTTTGATATAGATAAGGTACTAGATGATAATTTTACTTATAAACTCAATGCCATTTTACCAAATAATATTGTAATATACAGAACTATAGCAGTGGCAGAAAACGCGCACGCAAGGTTCGATGCAACAAGTAGAAGTTACGAGTACAAAATATGGTTAGGAAGAAACCCATTTGTATTAGATACCACTTGGCAACTAAATTACAAGCATATTAATGTAGAAGCGATGAATACAGCAGCTGCATTACTATATGAATACGAAGATTTCGAATGTTTTTCGAAAGTAAAAACAGATGTACGCACATTCGATTGCGATGTAACACATGCAAAATGGGTGCTTAATAACAATGAATTAACATTTTTTATTTCTGCAAATCGCTTTTTAAGAAATATGGTAAGAGCAATTGTGGGGACTTTACTAGATGTAGGTTTAGGAAAAATAAGTATCGACGATTTTAGAGCTGTAATAGAAAGTAAAAACAGAAGTAAAGCAGGAGTTTCAGTTCCTGCAAAAGGATTATTTTTAACAGAAGTAACATACGATTATATTTAAACTGTGAGTAAGAGTAGTACAGGAAAAGCATTTGATATTAAAATTTTTGCACGACTAATGAGTTTTGCAAAACAATATCGTTTTCAGTTTTGGGTAGCTACGATATCAACCATATCGTTAGCAATATTTGCGGCAGCAAGTCCAGTTATTTTATACCAAGCAATAGACGATTTTACAACAAATAAAGACATAGCGCGGTTATTGTTTTTTACCATGGTTATGCTGGGGGTATTGTTAATACAAGTAGTATTACAATTTTCATTTATTTATTATGCCAATTGGGTAGGACAACATATTATTAAAGATTTACGGACCATTATTTTTAAAAACATCTTAGGATTTAAAATGGCGTATTTCGATACGACTTCCGTTGGGAAATTAGTAACAAGAGTAGTATCAGATATAGAAACCATAGCCAATTTCTTTTCGCAAGGTGTATTTACAATTGTTAGTGATATACTTAAAATGCTAGTAGTTGTAGTTGTGATGTTTGTCATTAATTGGCAGTTGGCATTAATTGCTTTAGCAGTACTACCAATTTTAATTTATGCAACAAAACTGTTTCAAATAGCGATTAAAAAAACATTTCAAGAAGTTCGTAATCAGGTAGCTAATTTAAATGGTTTTGTGCAAGAGCGTGTGACAGGAATGAAAATTGTGCAATTGTTTAATCGAGAAAAAATAGAGTACGAAAATTTTAAAGCGATTAATGAAAAACATAAAAAAGCGCATGTAAAAACAGTTTGGTATTACTCTATATTTTTTCCAATAGCAGAAATTTTATCCTCTATAGCCATTGGTTTAATTGTATGGTATGGAGGGTTACAAGCGATAGCAAAAGATACCATATCTGTAGGAGCAATAATTAGTTTTGTGCAAATGGCGCAAATGTTATTTAGACCGTTACGCCAAATAGCAGATAAGTTTAATCAGTTACAAATGGGAATTGTATCTGGAGAACGCGTATTTAACGTAATAGATACAGAAAGTTTTATAGATGCTTCAGGAACAATTAAAGCAACGAACTTAAAAGGAGATATACAGTTTGAAAATGTTCGTTTTAGTTATATAGAAGGAGAAGAAGTATTAAAAGGGATTTCTTTTGAAGTAGAAAAAGGAGAAACGATCGCAATTGTTGGAGCTACGGGAGCAGGAAAATCTACGATTATTAACTTAATTAGCCGTTTTTATGAAATAGATAGTGGTCGTATTTTAGTAGATAATATTCCTGTTGAAGATTATGATTTAGACAGTTTACGAGAACAAGTAGCAGTGGTATTACAGGATGTATTCTTATTTTCAGATTCCATTATGAATAATATTACCTTAAAAAATGAAGCCATAACATTAGAAGAGGTACAAGAAGCCGCAAAACAAATTGGAATTCATAATTTTATAGAAAGCTTACCAGAAGGATATCAGTATAATGTAAAAGAAAGAGGCGCAATGTTATCTTCTGGTCAACGTCAATTGATAGCTTTTTTACGTTCTTATGTTAGTAATCCAAGCATTTTAATTTTAGACGAAGCAACTTCTTCTGTAGATACAGAATCTGAACAAATGATTCAATACGCGACAGATAAAATTACCAAGAACAGAACTTCTATAGTAATTGCTCACCGTTTAGCAACCATTAAAAAGGCAGACAAAATTATTGTGATGGATAAAGGTAAGATTGTAGAATTAGGAAATCATAAAGAACTTTTAGAAAAAGAAGGGTATTATAGAAACCTATATGAAAAGCAATTTAGCGAAGAAGTTATGTAATTACTTAAGTTTAAATTTGTTTAATACAACCAAAATGCTACATTTGTTATCATAATCTAAATAAAAAATCTAAAAACATGAAAAAAGTAATTTTATCAGTCTTAGTCGTTGGAGCTTTATTAGTTACTTCTTGTAAAGGAGAAAAAAAAGAAGTAAAGCCAGAGGTTGAAGAAACTAAAGTAGAAAAGGTAGAAACAGTAGCAAAAGAAACAGAAAAGGTTGTAACAGAAACTGCTAAAACAATCCAATCTGCATTAGAAGGTGTTACAATACCAGAATTTAAAGATCCTAAAGTAGGAGAGTATTTAAAAACGTATACTGAGTATGCTAAAGAATATATCGATGCTAATGGAGATGTAGCTAAAATTTCTAAGTTAGCTACAAAAGGACAAGAATTGGCTACGAAAGCACAGTCATTTACAAGTTCATTAGATCCAGATGATGCTAAGAAATTATCTAGTACTATTCAAAGCATTATGTCTAAAATGGCACCAAAAAAATAACATCAATTTTTTTGATAAAAAAAAGCTCTCGAAAGAGAGCTTTTTTATTTTATTGAGCACCGTTCATCGTTCTATCCAATACGAAATGAAACCCTCCTGAAACAAAACCTATCCACGAAGCGCCACTGCAACCATCACAGCACCAATTACCTCCATGTTTATTAAATTCTGACTTAGCTTCAGTTTTAGAAATTCCATACACGCCATTGTGTTGGTGTCTACCATTTTCATCAAAAGTAATGTAATGATATCCACAGGTACCTTTAGTACCTCCATTAACTTTTACTAATTCACGCTTTTCTAAAGTTTTTACCCCATCAAGCTTTAAAATGTTTTTAATCATAACTTTTTATATTTATTTATGTTAAGTCATAAAAATAATTAAAGTAATACGAGTGTTATCTGCTTAACAGTTAAAATTTGGTTAAACTAAAAAGCTGTTTAGAAAAAAAGTATATAAGAATTTTGATCAAAGCAAGTAGCAGAACCAAGCCAAAGTAAGGTAGCAGAGTCAAGCCAAAGTAAGGTAGCTGAGCCAAGTCAAAGTAAGGTAGCAGAGTCAAGCCGAACGAAGTCAGGTAGCAGAACCAAGCCAAAGTCAGGTAGCTGAGCTAAGTCGAACGAAGTTAGGTAGCTGAGCCAAGTCGAACGAAGTTAGGTAGCTGAGCCAAGTCGAAGCTCCGTAAAAGGTGTTTTTTTATTTAATTATCAATTTTTTAGGGTGTTTTTTGAAGGAATTTTATTTTGATGTTATACTATACATTCATTTTGTAAACAAAAACACTCAATATTGTAAAAAACTATTGAATTTATACTTTTTTCTGATTAACTTTAAGAAGATATCGATATCTACAGACCTCCAAATAACCATGTTCTAAAGTCATGACTTTAGAATTAAGTTATTAAAATTAACCTTCTAGAATTAACTACAAATAAAGAATCCCCTAAACGTATTCTTCAAAAGTTTGTAATTCTAGTTTATTTATTATAAACCTTAACTGGATAATGTATTCATTAGCTAGAAAGGGATAGTATTTTCAAAAAAACACCTGACAAAAAACAAAAAAACAAAAAAGTCAGCCTAGTATACTATGCTCTAAATTCAAGCTTCTAAGAACACCATTAATCAGTATAGAAACATACAAGAAACCTTAACTGGCAGATGTACTTACATCTACTAGAAAGGAGAAGTATTACCATAATCAAACTAAACTATTGAATATGAAATCACAAATGTTTTATATAATAATTGTATTGTTTTTCTTGCCATTTTTAGGTAAAGCGCAGTACAATTATGGAGAGGCTTTACAAAAGTCATTATTATTTTACGAAACACAACAATCAGGTGTTTTACCCGATTGGAATAGAATCAGTTGGCGATCGAATGCTGGAGTCAACGATGGTAAAGATGTAGGACTAGATTTAACAGGTGGATGGCATGATGCCGGAGATCATGTAAAATTTGGATTTCCTATGGCATTTTCAGTAACCGCTTTAAATTGGGGCTTTTTAGAGTATAAAACAGGTTACGATGCTGTGAATCAAACCGAAATTTTTAAACGAAACATAAAGTGGGTTACCGATTATTTTATAAAATGCCACCCAAGTCCGAATGAGTTTTATGCACAAGTTGCCGATAGTAAATCTCAAGACCATAACTTTTGGATGGCGCCAGAAATGGTTGATGTGCATCCACAATACGGACAACGTAAATCCTATAAATTATCACCAACTGCACCAGGAACAGAAGTAGCCTGTGAAACTGCAGCAGCTTTGGCTTCAGCAAGTATCATTTTTAAAGATAGCGATCCTGCTTATAGTGCTACATTGTTACAACATGCAAAAGAATTATATGCATTTGGAGACACATATCGTGGTTTATATAATCAAGACGGAGGAATACCAGCAACAGGAACATATTCTTCTGGAGGTTACCAAGATGAACTTACTTGGGGAGCTTTATGGTTATATAAAGCAACAGGAGATGTTGCTTATCTTCAAAAAGCAGAAGCAGAATATACACAACCAGATTTTCTTTGGAGTTTAGTATGGGATGATAAATCGTATGGAAATATGGTGTTATTGTCGATTATTACTGGAAAAAACAACTATAAAGTAGATGCAGAAAGGCATTTAGATTTCTGGCAACAAGGAGGTGGAATTAATTATTCTCCTGGAGGACAGGCACATTTAACACAATGGGGGTCTTCTCGTCATGCGATGAATGCATCTTTAACAGCATTAATTTATAGTGATAATGTAGCAACTTCTAAAAAGAATCAATACTATCAATTTGCAGTAGATCAAATCAACTATATTTTGGGAGATAATCCTAATAATAGAAGTTTAGTAACAGGTTTTGGAGTAAATCCACCTACAAAACCACACCATAGAGGTCAGCATGCAAGTTGGACTAGAAGTTCTGCAGTTCCTGTAGAATCTAGACACACACTTTGGGGAGCTTTAATGGGTGGACCAATGGCTGCTAACGATATTTTTGTTGAAGATAGAGATGATTTTCAAGCAAACGAAGTAGCAACAGATTATAATGCTTGTTACCAAGGGGTTTTGGCAAAAATGATCATGGATTTTGGAGGAACACCTTTAGCAAACTTCCCACAGCCTGAAACACCAGGTTTAGAGTTTATTAATGAAGTTAGAATTAATAACGATCAAAATAAGTCTACAGAAGTTGCGATCTGGTTGAATAACCGCTCGGCTTGGCCTGCTAGAGTTCCAAACTCTTTAAAAGCACGTTATTTTGTAGATATTTCTGAAGGTGTTGCTGCTGGTTTATCTGCTAGTGACTATGTAGTTAGTGGTAGAGGTGCAGGTACAATTGTACCAGGTTTACAAGCTTGGGATGCTACAAATCATATTTATTATGCAGAAGTAGAAGTTAGCCAAGAGCGTATGCCTTTTCCGGGAGGACAAGGAGAATACAGAAGTGAAATTCAAGTGCGTGTTGCTTTACCGAATAGTGCAAGTGCAGCGGCTTGGGATCCAACAAACGATTTTTCATATGCAGGATTAAATAATACACTTAAAATAGTTCAAAATGTGCCTATTTATGTAGATGGGCAATTAGTTGGTGGTCAAGAGCCCAATGGAGGAGATACACCAACAGCTTCATTTACAGCAACACCAGAATCTGGAGTTGCACCTTTAGAAGTGCAGTTCAATGCTTCTGCTTCTTCAGATCCTAACGGAGATGCATTAACCTATAGTTGGGATTTTGGAAATGGAACAACTTCAACAGTAGTAAATCCAAAAGTTACGTTTACAGGAATAGATGATTATGTTGTTACTTTAACTGTAAGTGATGGAACAAATACATCTTCTCCAGTTACTAAAACAATAGAGGTTTCGGATGGGAATATTGCGCCAATTGCTGAGTTTACAGCAACGCCAGAAACAGGAATAGCTCCAGTTACAGTAAATTTCGATGCTTCAGCTTCTTCAGATGAAAATGGAGATGCGCTAAGTTATAGTTGGGATTTTGGAGATGGTACAACTGGTACAGGTGTAACTACTAGTCATGAATATGCAACAGTAGGTGAATATATTGTAAAATTAACAGTAAGTGACGGAAGTAAAACAGGAACAAAATCTACCGTAATTAACGTAACTGACGGAAGTCCTGTAGCGGCCTTTACGTCTAATGTAGATACAGGAGTAGTGCCTTTTGATGTTACTTTTGATGCATCTTCATCTATAAACCCTAAAGGTGGTGTATTAACATACAGTTGGACTTTTGGAAATGGAATATCTGGTTCTGGAGTAACAACAGCTACAACATACGATACGCCAAGTCAATATACAGTTACTTTAACTGTTGCGAATGAAGACGGAGAAACTGATAGTCTAACAAAAACTATAGTTGCTACAGACGGAAATACTTCTTGTGGTTTTGGTACGCCTACAGCTACTGCTTTACCGACCATTCACAAACAATTTAATCACATTTTTGTGTTAGGTTCTGGTGGACCAAATTTAGATAATGTGGCTAACTTTACTATTAATTGGAATTTGACAAACAATGGATTGTATCAATTCTCAATGTTAACCAATAACGGAGTACCTTCTTGGTGGAATGATTTGAATCCAAAAGTATCACAGAATTTTAATTCAGCACAACCAGAAGTAACAATTACAGATTCAGGTTTTCCTAATTTAGACGGCGCATATTGGGCAACTGTAGATAATGGAAACTTTGTTTTAGCATCTAAAACAGGAGGTTTTACAATTTACTTTAGTGAAACCGATCAAGAACCAAATTGTAATGCTTTAACTGTAGCTAGTAGAAATGTGAGTGTGGCAAACGCTTGTACATTTAATACACCTATTGCAAATGCATTACCATCGGTACAAAGACAATACAACAATGTTTTTGTGTTAGGTTCTGGAGGGCCAAATTTAGCAAACGTGGCTAATTTTACCATCAACTGGGATTTAGCGAACAATGGGTTATATCAATTTTCAATATTAACCAATAATGGAATTCCTTCTTGGTGGAATGATTTGAATCCAAAAGTAACGCAGAGCTTCAATGCAGCGCAACCAGAAATGACGATTACAAATTCAGGTTTCGCAGGTTTAGATGGTTCATATTGGGTAACTATGGATGGCGATAATTTTGTTTTAGTATCAAAAACTGGAAGTTTTACAATTTATTGTAGTACTACATCCACTGAACCGAACTGTGGTGGAGGTCCAGGAAATACAGACCCAATCGCAGATTTTTCAGCAAGTCCGATTTCAGGAGAAGCACCTTTAACGGTAACTTTTGATGCTTCAACTTCTTCAGACGCAGATGGAGACGTATTAGCGTACAGTTGGGATTTCAACGATGGAAATAATGGAAATGGAGAAACTATTCAAAATACATTCACTTCAAAAGGAAATTATGGTGTTGTATTAACAGTAGATGATGGAAATGGTGGAACAGCAACAAAAACAGTCATGATTAGTGTTACAGATCCAATTGTAATAGTAGATCCAGATCCAACAGGAAACGAGTATTTAGACCGTTTTAATGAGTTAAGAGCAGAATTTTATGCGCCAGAAAATGGATATTTTAGTGCAGATGGTTCACCACATCACTCTATAGAATCACTTATTGTTGAAGCTCCAGATCACGGACACGAATCTACAAGTGAATTATATTCATATTGGTTATGGTTAGAAGTAATGAATGCAAGAATAAATGGAGATTGGGCTTCTATTAGTAATGTTTGGGAAAAAATAGAACAATTTATTATTCCTACACAAGAAGACCAACCCACAAATGCAGCGTATAACCCTTCAAGCCCTGCTGCTTATGCGCCAGAATTTGCTTTGCCTAGTGGTTATCCAGCACCCTTAGAGTTTTCTGCACCAGTTGGAGTAGATCCAGTTTCTGCAGAATTAACAGCTGCTTACGGACCAGAAGTATATCAAATGCACTGGTTATTAGATAACGATAATTTCTATGGAT
Source organism: uncultured Tenacibaculum sp. (assembly GCA_947501615.1). Classification (GTDB taxonomy): domain Bacteria; phylum Bacteroidota; class Bacteroidia; order Flavobacteriales; family Flavobacteriaceae; genus Polaribacter. The sequence continues at coordinate 192,429 of CANMWK010000002.1, forward strand.
ATGGAAATAGAGGAGATGGCGTAAGTACACCTTCATATATCAATACATTCCAAAGAGGAGAACAAGAGTCTGTTTATGAAACAATTCCACATCCATCTTGGGAAGGATTTGATTGGGGAGGATCAGATGGTTACTTACCCTTATTTACGATCGATCAAAACTATTCTAGACAATGGAGATATACAAGTGCTACAGATGCAGATGCAAGAGCAGTGCAAGTAATGTATTGGGCACAAGTGTATGCAAAAGAGCAAAATGTAAGTTTAAACCTTTTAGATTTAGATAAGGCAACAAAAATGGGAGATTACTTAAGGTTAGGAATGTTCGATAAGTACTTTAAACCTTTAGGGGTACAAAGTGATACTTCTGGAGCAGGAACAGGATATGATAGTGCGCATTATTTAATGTCGTGGTATATTTCTTGGGGTGGAGCAATAGATACTTCTGCACCATGGGCATTCAGAATTAGTTCTAGTCACTGTCATTTCGGATACCAAAATCCAGTAGCTGCTTATGCAATGTCTCAAGTAAATGAAATGAAACCAGATACTCCAACGGGAGCTAGAGATTGGGGTGTGAGTTTACAACGTCAGTTAGAATTTTACACTTGGTTACAATCTTCAGAAGGTGGTATTGCAGGTGGAGCAACCAATAGTTGGAATGGAGACTATAGTTCGTATCCAGCGGGTAAATCTACCTTCTACGATATGGCGTATGATGATAATCCAGTATACGAAGACCCAGGAAGTGGTACTTGGTTTGGATGGCAAGCATGGTCTATGGAAAGGATTGCTGAATACTATTATATCACAAACGATCCAATGGCCAAAAATTTAATGGATAAATGGGCAAATTGGGTAAAAAATGTAGTAATTCTTATCGGAGAAGACGATTTCGATATTCCTGCAACATTAGAATGGACTGGTGAGCCTGATACTTGGAATCCAGATAACCCAGGAACTAACGATGGCTTGAGTGTAACAGTTACAGATTACGGAAAAGATTTAGGAGTAGCTGCTTCTATGGCAAAAGCATTGATTTATTATGCTGCTGCAACAGAAAAGTATGCAACATTAGATACTGCTTCTCGTGATTTAGCTAAAGAAGTACTCGATAGAATGTGGAGAACATACAGAGATGATAAAGGAGTTTCTGCACCAGAAAGTAGAGGTGATTTCACACGTATTTTCGAACAAGAGGTATATGTGCCAGATGGTTTTTCAGGAACTATGCCTAATGGAGATGTTATAGAGCCAGGAGTTACCTTCTTAGATATTAGATCGAATTATAGAAATGATCCTGATTTTGCAAGATTAGAGCAAGCTTATACTAGCGGACAAGAATATACGCAACGTTACCACAGAAGTTGGGCACAAATTGAAGTTGCTTTAGCAAATGCAGAGTATGGATATTTCTTCGGAGGAGCTACAACTATAGCTAAAACAAAATCTAAGCAAATATCTGTAGGAATAGGGCCTAATCCAGCTTCAGATTTTATAACAGTTTCTGTTTTCAATAACAAAGATGATGTACAGTTACGCTTAATAGATCTATCTGGACGAGTAGTTACTGCAACAGTAATGCAAAACCAACAACAAAGAACAAGAATCTCTGTTAGTGGGTTACCAACAGGAGTGTATATCTTGGAAACTAAAGATGTTTCTGCAAATATCATTACCAGAAAAAAAATTGTTGTGAAGTAATTAATGGTCATTAGAGGAGTGTTATTTGCACTCCTCTTTTTCTTTTTAAAAAATCAACTAAAAATGCCCTAATTATGAAAAACGTGTTATTAAGAACTTTAGCATCTCTTATAATGCTATTTTTAAGTTTGTTATACAGTGATGCACAAACGAATAAAAATACTTCAGGTTTTGTGTATGCAGAAGGAGATAAATTTATGTTAGATGGGAAACCATTTTATATTTCTGGTGCCAACGTTTACGATTTCTTTACTTACGGATCTTCTAGTGGAGATATAGAAACTCAATTTATGGATAAAGAGCGTATCGATACCCATATGAGAAGATTATATGTAAATGGAATTCGAGTAATACGAATCTGGGGATTTAGTCATGAAGAATGGCACGGATTTGAACCAAAAAAAGGAGTATATAGCGAAGCTCAATTTTCGTTATTCGATTACATTGTAAAGTCTGCAGAAGCTAATGGAATTAAACTCATTATTGCGTTAGAAAATTATTGGAACGATTACGGAGGAATTAAAGATCGACTGAAGTGGGAAGGTATAGAAGTGGAAGGAGCAGGAACTCACGATCAAGGACAATTTTTCACCAATGCTTCAGCAATTCAAGGATATAAAGATTATGTAGAATATTTTATCACAAGAGTAAATCATTACGACGGAGTTGCTTACAAAGATGATCCAACAATTTTAGCTTGGGAATTAATGAATGAACCAAGATATCAAGGTTTTGGAGATGATTTAACTTCGGATGTTTTAAGAGCTTGGGTAGATGATATGGGCGCTTTTATAAAAAATATAGATTCAAATCATTTATTAGGAACTGGTTTAGAAGCTCACGGATTAAAATATGGTTTTGGAGGAGATGAAGGAAACGATTTTATTAAAATTCACGAATCTCCATATATCGATTTTACTTCAGCGCATCCATACATTAGAGAAAGTTGGTCAAACTTCACTTTAGATGATACCATGGCTTTAGTTTGCCAATGGGCAGACGAATCTCATGATATTATAAAAAAACCATTGTATGTTGGAGAGTTTAATGTAGAACGAATTGAAAGAAGCGAATGGTGGGAAGAAATCTATGGATTTATAGAAGAAAAGAAAATAGGAGGAAGTGCATTTTGGTGGTTTCCAGATGATCGTACTCCAAGAGATAAATTTGCTGTTTTTGAAGGCGATGTTGAGTTAGATATTTACAAACGTCACGCACAAAAAATGGAAGAAATGTCTGGTGGAGAAGTGATTTATTTATCGCTAATGTCCCCTAAATCAGGAGCTGTTTATGTGTCTGAAAGTTCAGTAAAAATAGCAACAAACCTTATTAATGCATCAAATTCTGTAGCTAAAGTAGCTTTTTATGCAGATGGTGTTTTGTTAGGAGAAGATACAACTGCTCCTTTCGAATTTGAAGCGAATTTGCCAGATGGAAACCATGTAATTACTTCTATAGCAACAGGCGTAAACGGTAATACAAAAACTTCATCAGGAAGAACAATTCAAGTAGGAGGCGAAGGTGTTGTAGCATTAGAATATAAAAATGCTTCTATAGCTACAGTAACAAACATTATTAAGCCACACTTCAGTATTAAAAATAATGCATCAACTCCAGTAAATTATGAAGATTTAAGCATTCGTTATTGGTTTAATTCAGATGATGATCAAGATTTAAATTTCTTCACAGATTATGCTAAAATTGGTTCAAGTAATGTAAATGGGAAGTTTGTAACTGTTTCTGGTGATTCCAAATATTTAGAAATTACATTCGATGCTGCTGCTGGAAGTTTAGGAAGCGATGAAAACTCAGGAAGAATAGAAGGGAAATTTGCAAATCAAACTTGGTCAGACATGAATCAAGCTAATGATTATTCTTACAATGCCACGCAAAATGATTTTGCTGTTTGGAATAGAGTAACATTATATTTAAACGGAAAATTAATAAGCGGAATAGAACCTTCAGGAGCTATCAATCAAGCGCCAATTGCAGTAATTTCAGCAACACCTATATCCGGAAACGAACCGTTAACGGTTACTTTAGATGCCACAGGTTCTTCAGATCCAGAAGGAGATGTGTTAACTTATGAATGGGATTTAGGAAATGGAGTCACAGCTACAGATGCAATTTTCACCTACGAGTTTACTCAAAGTGGAGCTTATGAAGTTACGTTAAGAGTCAGTGATGGAATTTCAACAAGTGTAGCTAAAGAAACAATTACTGTTAATGCTACAGAAGTGGTTGCAAGTTTCACAGCAGATCAATTACAAGGAGTAGCTCCTTTAACTGTGAATTTTGATGCTTCGGCTTCATCAGATCCAACAGGAAATGCTCTTACATATACTTGGGATTTTGGAGATGCTACAACAGGAACAGGAATTACAGTTGTTAAAACGTATGATACACCAGGTGATTATATGGTAACATTAACAGTAGATAATGGTATAGTTGCACCAGTAACTACAAGTAAAACTATTAAAGTTACAGAAGAGGTTACAAATGCCTTGTTAGTAGTAGAATATACAGATGGAGGAAGAGCAAATGCTTCAGATAATATGGTAAATCCACATGTACGAATTGTAAATAATGGAGATCAAGCTGTCGCTTTAAATACACTTACTGTTCGTTATTGGTTTACTTCTGAAGATAATAACGATTTAAATTTCTGGTGTGATTGGGCACAATTAGGAAGTTCATTTGTGAATGGAACTTTTGGAGTGGCAAACGGTTTAGATTATCTAGAATTATCATTTGATACATCAGCAGGAAGTATTGCTTCTTCGGAAAATACAGGTCCGATTCAAGCAAGATTTTCTAAAACGAATTGGTCTCCTTTTAATGAACTTAATGATTATTCATATAATGCTACTGCAACAAGCTACAGTGCTAATGATAAAATTACATTATACAATAATGGAACTTTAGTTTGGGGAACAGAGCCAACTTCGGCAAGTACAGCTCAATCTAATGAAGATCTTATTTTATCTACAGCGAAATTATTTCCAAACCCAGCGAATTATCAGGTTTCTGTAGAAATGGAAGGAGAATTAGAAAATTTAGATGTCAAAATATTAAATCTTAACGGAACAGTAGTAACTAGAAATTCTGCTAAAGAATTAAATATTGGAGCACTTTCAATAGGATTATATATCGTTGAAATTACAAATCCAAAAACTCAAAAAACAGTTAGAAAAAGGTTAGTTATCAAGCGATAATGTTGTTTACATCACTTTTGTTCTATAGTGAGTAAAAGTGATTTTTTTTATCACAAATAAAATCATAAAAACTTTCAAAAATGGAAAAAATTATACAAAAACTAATAGTGCTATTATGCCTGTGTTTAGGTGTAATAGTAATAGGGCAACAACAAAATTGGTTGTCAGTCTCAGGAAATAAATTATTCGATTCAAGAGGACAAGAAGTACGTTTAACTGGAGTAAACTGGTTTGGTTTTGAAACACAAAACTATTTCCCCCATGGAATCTGGACACGTGATATGAAAAGTGTTCTACAACAAATAAAAGATTTAGGTTTTAATACAATTCGTGTACCTTGGTGTAACGAAATGTTAGATCCAGGTGCTACAATCGATATTCCTTCATATGGATCAGATGCATATACTGGTATTTCACCAATGAATGAATTAGAAACTACAATTACAAGTCCAATAGAATTATTAGATGTATTTGTTCAGTGGTGTCAAGATAATGATATGAAAATAGTGTTAGATAATCACTCTAGAGCAGCAGATGGTTTCTTAAATGAAGCTTTTTGGTACACTACAGAATATTCAGAAGAAAGATGGATTAGCGATTGGGTTTTTATGGCAGAACGTTATAAGAATTTTTCTGCTGTAGTAGGAATGGATTTAAACAATGAACCACATGGATCAAGTTGGGGAAATAGTAATCCATTAACAGATTGGAATAAAGCCGCAGAACGATGTGGAAATGCAATTCTAGATGTAAATCCGAATGTGTTAATTATTGTGGAAGGAGTTGGTGAATTTGAAGGAAACTCATATTGGTGGGGCGGACAATTAATGGGTGCAAGACAATATCCTATTCAATTATCAGATCAGACTAAATTAATGTATTCTGCTCATGAATATGGTCCAGAAGTATCGCAACAAGATTGGTTTGAGGCTGCAAGTTTTCCGCAAAACATGCCTGGAATTTGGGAAGAAAACTACGGGTATTTATACGATAATGAAACTTCACCTTTATTTATTGGGGAATTTGGTATAAAAGAACAAGATGCTTTCGGGGGCATAGCTTTCACTTGGTTTACAGAATTTGTGAGATATATGGGATCTCGCTACTCTTGGACATTTTGGAGTATGAATCCTAATTCTGGAGATACAGGAGGGATTTTGCAAGATGATTGGTCTTCTGTGAACCAGTGGAAGTTAGATGTATTAACACCACATTTAGCACCATTTATTCCAAATGAAATTGGAGGAAATGGAGGAGGGACAGGAAATAGAGCTCCTGTAGCAAATGCAACAGCAAATATAACAGCAGGAGTTGCTCCTATTACAGTTCAGTTTGATGGATCAAATTCTTCTGATCTCGATGGAGATACATTAACATATTCTTGGAATTTTGATGATGGGAACTCAGCAACAGGTGCAATTACTAGTCACGAGTTTACTCAATCAGGAGAATATAACGTAGTACTTACTGTAAGCGACGGAAGTTTACAAGATACAGCTACGGTAACAATTACAGTTTCTGTAGATACACCACCAACAGGATGTGAGTTTAATACACCATTAAATACAGCATTGCCTTCAGTAAATACAACGTATAATTACGTATTTGTACTAGGGAATGGTCCAGATTTAACGAATGTAAATGATATTACAGTTAATTGGGATGTAACCAATAATGGTTTATGGCAATTTTCAATGAATACAAATAACGGATCACCGTCTTGGTGGGTAGATTTATTGCCGAAAATCACTCAAAACTTTAGTCAATCACAACCAGAAATAACAATAACTAATTCTGGAATTTCAGGTTTAGATGGAAGTTATTGGGTGACCTTAGATAGTGGGAATTTAGTACTAGTGTCTAAGTTAGACGGTTTTACAATTTATTGTAGTACAGTTAATGTTGAACCTAATTGTGGAGCTATAATGATCTCTAGAATTCAAAAGGATCAAGATTTAAAAACTAAATTATTTACGATAGGGCCTAATCCAGCTTCAGGTTTTATAACAGTTTCTCTTTTCAATAACAAAGATGATGTACAGTTACGATTAATAGATCTATCTGGAAGAGTAGTGGCTACAGCGGTAATGCAAAACCAACAACAAAGAGCAAGAATTTCTGTCAGTGGATTACCAACAGGAGTATATATTTTAGAAACAAATGATTTAGCTACCAAAACAGTTTTTAGAAAGAAAATTATTGTAAAGTAACCGCCATACCATGGTGTAATTTGGGATTATGTTTGGACCGATATTGAGAAATCAATATCGGTTTTTTTGTCTTAACAAAATGTTATAAGCATCTAAAAGTGAAGTTTTATACTAATAAAATAATTATATTGCAACAAAGTTGCGTTTGCAATTTTATAACAAATAATAATTTTAAAACTTTACAATTAATGGTAACAAAAGAACAAGTATTAGAAGTGCAAAAAATGTGGGGAGATGGTGTAGTTAAAATAGGAAGTTTAAAAGATAATCGATCGGAATGCGAATCATTTACGAGTAATTTTATAGATGAGCGTTATTCATATCAGAATGGACCAGTAGTGTTTAAGCCTACAAAGTGTGCTATAGAGCAATTTAGACCTACAAAAGAGGAAGCGGTTTCTTATTTTATCGCTGGTGATGATCGTAAATGTGATGAAGATAAAGGGTTTGCATTACAACCATGGACTAAAGTTAGGTTTGAAAATTCAGGAATAATTTTAGAGGAGAAAAGAGCAATAGCAATGGGGAATTATTATTTTACTGATGTAGATGGAAATGAAGCTAAAGTTGAATATACTTTCGGGTATAAACTTGATGGAGGAGTATTAAAAATAGATGTACATCATTCTTCTTTTCCGTATAGTTTAGCTACAATTGCTTAGTGAATAATTGTTTGTATTTTATATGTCCAACAGATTTCCTAGAGTCTGTTATAGATAATAATAGGATAACGGATCTAAATTATTTCTACACTTCTTTAGGGAATTCTGTTAGTTTTACTGATGCTAAAATAAATACACTTAAAAAAATTATTAAGCGTAATGAAATTACTAAAATTAGTTTTATTCTAGCAAATGATAATCCGATTCTAAAAGATGCATTGCAGTTTCAAAAGCATAGCAATATTAAAGGATTAAGAGCTTTTTACGCTAAAATAATAGCGAATCATTCTAATAGTCTTATTCATAAAAAAAGTAATATATCGAACTGGTTACCTTTGTTTTTACAAGACAAGATAAATGAGTTAGAAGATCAGTTACGTAAACAATCCATATATGACATTGAAATAGAAGGGAAGATTTTTATTAGAGAAACCAATCATTTTTCCTCAGTGTTATGCGAAAAAGTAATGTGGCGAAGATATTTTAGCTTAAATTAACTAGATAAATCATGTCTTAATAGTTGTAGTAACTCTTCTTCATCTTTGTATAGTATAAACCCTCCGTCTTTCACATATGAGATTTCACCCGTTTCTTCTGAAACAATTACACATACAGCATCAGTTTTTTCGGTGATTCCAATGGCAGCTCTGTGTCTTAAGCCAAATCTTGAAGGTATTTTTGTGTTTTCAGATACAGGTAAAATAACTCTAGTAGCAATAATATTATTATCTCTTATAATAGTAGCTCCATCGTGTAAAGGACTGTTTTTATAAAAAATACTCTGAATAATAGCATCGTTAATTTGCGCATTCATTTTATCACCAGTACTCACTAGAAAATCGAGTTTGTTCGTTCTCTCGATAACTAATAAAGCACCAGTTTTAGAAGTAGCCAAAGTGCTGCAAGATTTAATAATAGTATCTGTATCTGTTTCTGTATTAAGATCGGTTTGTAAAAATCTTAACTGATTTAAGAAACCACGTTTGTTGGTTAAGTTATTGGTTCCTATCATCAATAAAAATTTTCTTATTTCTTGCTGAAAAACAATAATTAAAGCAATAACTCCTCCGGATAATAAATATCCTAAAATACCACTTAACATTTCCATATGTAAAGCTTGAGTAGCTTTCCAAATAACAAAAATAAGGGCTATACCAATAACAATATTTATAGCTACTGTACCTCTTAATAGTTTGTAGGTATAGTATAAAAGCACAGCGACTAAAATAATGTCTAATATGTCTAAAAAAGAAAAGTCTAAAAAATCTAACATGTAATAATTTACATTTTCGTAAAAGTACTAATAATTTAGTTGTTAGCATGATCTCTAATGAAGAAGGAAGAAAGGCCTGAATAGTAACAATAAAGACTTTTCAAACTGTTTTTTAGTTGAGAAACTAATGGTGTAAAGTATTTAGTCTCCTCGAACGCAGTCGAGAGGTTGTTTAGGTAGTCTCATTACTAGAGATCTCGACTGCGCTCGATCGGACAAGCATGTAAACCATTGAAAGCAGATTTTTTGATTAATCAAACTCAGGTTGACAGCTACATTCAGACCTTATAAAAAGCTATTTGTTAGCCATGGTAGTTTCAATATCACCAATTAGTAGTGGATATTTGCTTCGGATGAATTTAATACGATCTAAAATAGCAGGATCTTTTGTACTCTTAAACTCTTCTTCCAATGCAGTATAACTAGTGTTGTAATTTTTTAAAGCCAAAGCATTACGAAGTGAAGCATATGCACGGTTTATATTGTCTAAAACTTGAATATAAGTTTCATAAGTAGCACTTCTATCTGCGGTAATAGAAATAAAAGCTTTAGATGGATGATCTGATAAATCAGTTCTTTTTTCCCCATTGCACCAATCGCAAGGGTTACCATTAAGGTCTTTACCTCCGCCATTATCAATAAAATTAATAGCAAGCTCAGTAATCTCATCGATAGTGACTAGGTCATTTCCTATTAAAATGTCATTATTAAGATTGATATTGACACTAAAAAGGTTCCGCTCATACATATCAATCATAGGTGGGTTTTCGTTTTTCTCTGCCATTTTCCTAAAAATACCTTTGTCAACATCCATTGTTGTAGTGACAAGAAAGAAAATGAGTAATAAAAAAGCGATGTCTGCCATAGATCCGGCATTAATTTCAGGAATAGCTCCTCTTTTCATAATTAGTAGTTTTTAAAAATTAATAAATAGTTTAAAAGTTTGGCTACTAGGCAATTTTTGGTATGAAGAACTATCAGCAAAAACGATGCCGCTTTCTAGTCTATAAATTTTCTAGAGAGAAGGTCTCATTGTGCAATTTCTTTCGAAGACGCTATAAATAGGGAGAAGTTAGGGTTACAAAATTTGTTCAGTAATTTTTATTGCTTCATACGCTTCCTTAACATCGTGTACTCTTAAAATATGAGTTCCATGTAATAAAGCAATAGTGTTAGCAACTGTTGTCGCATTTAATGCTTCTTGAGGGGTTGTTTTTAAAAGTTTATACAACATAGATTTTCTTGAAACACCAGTTAATATAGGAACCTCTAAATTTTTAAACAAGGAAAGATCTTTTAAAAGCTGATAATTATGATCCATTGTTTTTCCAAAACCGAAACCAACATCAATAATAATATCATTTAATTTTAACTGTCGGAGTTCAAATATTTTTTCAGCAAAAAAAGAAATTAGATCAGTAATGATAGCATCATAAGTCGGGTTTTTCTGCATATTCTGTGGGGTTCCTTGCATGTGCATGAGAATATATGGAACTTGGAGTTCAGCTACTGTCCTATACATGTTAATATCCATATTTCCTCCAGAAATATCATTGATTAAGCTAGCTCCCCTAGCAATCGTTTCCTTAACAACCTTACTCCTAAAAGTATCCACAGAAATTATAATATCCGGGAAATTACGAACTAATAATTCAATGATAGGAACAATACGTAGTAATTCTTCATCCTCTGAAATATGTTGAGCTCCTGGCCTAGAAGAATAAGCACCGACATCAATAAAAGTGGCACCATCATTCAACATTTTTTCAGTCTGCTTAAGTATTGCAACATCATTTCCGTACTTTCCACCGTCGTAAAATGAATCGGGAGTAATATTTAATATCCCCATAATTTGGGGGGTTGATAAATCGACTAAGGTTCCTTTACAATTAATTGTCATTGATACCTTTTTGTAGGTTATTAATACAAATTTCTGTGTAAAAATAACTGAAAACTTAATTGATTTGCTATTTTTACGTAGTTTTTTCTGTGTTTTATCAAATCTATAGAAATGTATAATTGAGGAGTTTAAAATATATAAAAACGATCTATAAAAAGTTTTTACATCTAGCTTCAAGTAAATTGAAAAATATAAAGAGAAAACTAAATAGAAAAAATAATGAGATAAATCAGTTGTTTCTGAAAATCACCAAATTTTCAATATAGTTTAAGATGGTGAAAAAGACGAAACAATAATCATAAAATCCCTGTAATCATGTTAAAAATATTGACACACATTTCAAGAGTTCTAGTTGGATTATTATTTATTTATTCAGGTTTTGTAAAACTGGTAGATCCAGTGGGATCAAAATATAAGTTCGAAGAATATTTTAGTGCAGATGTACTGAATCTTGAATTTTTAATACCTGTAGCCTTAGCATTTTCAATTTTGTTAATTATAACTGAATTAGTTCTTGGAGTAATGCTTTTAGTTGGTTATAAACCTAAATTTACAGTTTGGAGTTTGTTTGGTATTAACTTAATATTCCTATTCTTAACATGGTATTCGTATGCCTATAATAAGGTAACCGATTGTGGCTGTTTTGGAGATGCAATTAAATTAACACCAAAGGAAACATTTTATAAGAATATTGTGTTTATGGTGTTTATTGTTATTCTAATTATTGGAGTACGATTTATAAAACCATTAATCTCGAATAAAATAGCTTCTTACGCTACAATAGGTTCGTTAGTGATTTCAGCATGTATTGCATATTATGTATTACAGCATTTACCAATTATTGATTTTAGAGCTTACGCTATCGGAACTAATATTGCTGAAGGTATGGCGTTTGGACCGAATGGAGAAGATCCTAAAATACACGATTTTGAGATTAGTACGGTAGATGGAGATGTGTTAGAAGAAATGTTAGGTAAAGATAAAGCGATGCTGATTTTAATGACTACAGTAGAGAAGGTAAATAAAGAAGGTTTGAAATCTATTTCCGAAGTGGCAGCGAAAGCAAAGCAAAATGGATACGAAATTTACGTATTGACGTCAGATATTATGATGGCCGATGTTATTTATGAAGATAATACAGAAAAGCTTGATGCTTTTAAGAAAGAGTATAACTTACCGTATGTTTTTGGTAGTTGTGATGAAAAAGCTATTAAAACTGCAATTAGAGCTAATCCTGGTATTATTACTGTAGAAAAGGGGATAATTAAGAATAAGAAGAAGTGGAGAGATGTTGATGAACTAACATTTTAATCACAGAGTTTAAATTAAAATTTACAAAAGCAATGGTAGTTGCAGATGTTTATTTTAACCAGAAATAAAATTAATAGAAGTAGAACCTCACAGAAATGTGAGGTTTTCTTATTTTCGTAACTCATGAAACAGTTAGTGTTAGTATTTATTGGTGGAGGTTTTGGAAGTGTTTTGCGATTTGTTTTAAGTAAAGCTTTAAATAATACTGAAACAGGTATTCCTTTAGGTACTTTTTTGGTTAACATTTTAGGAAGTTTACTTATAGGTTGTATACTTGGTTTGGTAGCAAAAAATGAAATGTTAACTTATAATCATTCATTATTGTTGGCAACTGGATTTTGTGGTGGTTTTACTACATTTTCTACATTTGCTTACGAAAACCATGTGTTTTTAAAATCAGGAGATTTTATCTCTTTTGCTATATATACGATAGCCAGTTTTGTGTTAGGTTTTTTAGCCGTGTTTTTAGGAATTTATATCATAAAAAATATTATATGAGTAATGTAGTACAGTATAGTACAGAAGCGAACTATGCGATTTTGAAAATTGTAAATGGTAAAGTTAATGCCATTTCACATGAAGTTGTCGATGAGTTAAATACTTATTTAGATAAGGCTGAACAGGAAGAACGAGTAGTGATTATTGCGGGGCAAGAAGGGATTTTATCTGGTGGTTTTGATTTGAAAGTAATGACAAAATCTCCTGAAGCGGCTAAAGAATTGGTAACGAAAGGATCTAAATTATCACTTCGATTATTATCTTTTCCTTATCCTGTAATTATGACTTGTGGAGGTCATGCTGTAGCTAAAGGAGCCTTCTTATTATTATCAGCAGATTATAGACTAGGAGTTTCAGGTGATTTTAAAATTGGATTGAATGAAGTAATGATTGGAATGACAATGCATAACGCAGGTGTTGAAATTGCAAGAGGAAAATTAACTCCAGTATACTTCCAGAGAAGTGTGGCTAATGCAGAAATGTATAATCCTGAAGATGCAGTTACTGCTGGATTTTTAGATAAAATAGTGCCACAAGAACATCTGTTGCCAACAGCGACTAAAATTGCACAAATGTTTGGGAAGCTAAATAAAAATGCACACAGAGATACAAAGCTTAAAGTGCGTAAAGAAACTTTAGAACGATTAAGAAAAGCAATAGAAGAGGATATAGCTCAAGAGTTGTCTTTTGATGCTTAAAATAAACAGCCCCACTCTTAAAGAAGTGGGGTTGTTTATTTCAGGACTAATTTAAAGTCAAATTTATCCTCTACACCCTCGAATGACTCCGAATAAATAGTCATCTGCAGCTTCTCTATATTCGTCACCACATTCACTATCAAAAGGATTAAAACTACTACCATTCACTCGTCCGCATCTATCATGATCTAAACAGTCTTTAGTCCAAGCACTAGCAATCGTAAAGAAAGATCCACAGCCAGAGCCACATCGTCCAATACAGTCTTCCCCGTTTACTAAGATAGATTCGCGGATATTGCCACGATCATCATCATAAGTTGCAGTAACAAAAGTGTTTTTACGAATACACGTAATACCTTCATCTCTATTTTTTAATGTTTGCTTTACACTTGAAGCTATACGTGTTTTTTTATGTGGGTATCCTGTTGGAGATTTTGCCCAATATTCTAATAAACGTAATAAAGTAAACTCAGCCATAGAAAATTGATCTGTAGTTTCTCCTTTAAATAAATAGTTAGAAATTTCCTTTCCTAAATCTAACAAGGTTTGTTTTTGATCTAAAGTTAGTACAGCATCTTTTCCGTCAAAATCGATAGATTGATCTTGATAATTTACAGAAGCATATAATGTAACAGCATCAATTTCTAAAGTAGTGGTAAACACAAATTCACTTTTAGCAGCTACTTTATAGTTTACTAAATGTTCATTAATTGTTTTTTCTCCAGCGAAAATTTGCTCTTCTTGTTGCTCTAGTCCAATAGCTTCTGCTTCAGGATTGTTATTGTCATCATTACAGCTTATCACAAATAATCCAGATAAAATTACAAACGTTAAAAGTTTAAAATGTTTTTTCATGAGTATAAAATTTGAGGTTATAACATCAAAACTACGCTTACAATGTGATGAAAAAATATATTGATTATTAAATAAAGATTAAGGCAGAAATAGTATTGAATGGAAGTTTTTAGTGTTTAATTTATTGTTTTTTAATCGTTTGATTTTAGTATTTAGAAAAGGATACTTAACAATAAAATGAAAAATCGTTATAGAAAAATAACGATTTATTTATTTTAATCTTTTAATTCTTTCAAGTTGATGAATTAAAGATAAAGTTGGCAAAATTAGTTCTTTTTTATCATTGTAGAATTTCCATTTATAGGGGTCAATTTTAGAATATTTAACAGGGAATTCACAATCACCATCTATATCATAAAATAAATCTGTATAATTGTCAAAAACACCTTCTGCTATTAATTCTTTTTTATTATTGTAGAATGTCCACATACCAGTTTTATAATGATAGTCTATTGTTCTAGGTATTGAGTCACATAGTATAAATTCTTCTTTATTAAACTTTCCTAAACCGTTAATCATTTTTTTGTGATTAATAGCCTTTTCTGAAAAACGTTCTACAAAGCGTAAAGAGAAAATTTCATTATAATGAACGTGTTTCATTAATTTAATATGTTTATTGTTTTTATTGATATACTCAATACCAAGTTTATATAGATTAATACTAAGTTTAAAACTATCACTAACAATGGTGTGTGATGGATGAAAGTCAATTTTATGTGTTACTCTTAAACCATCTAATTTTGAAAGATATCTGTTTAATTCCTTGTAAGCTTTTGAATTTTTAGTAATAATTTTAGAAGGGTTCTTTCTTTTAAATTCAAGATAAAATGAATGAAACTCTAAATTTTCTTTTGGAAGTTGAAGTTGTATTGATTTTTTTACTTGTTCTTGTTTACAAGACATAAAAAAGAAAACACTTATTAAAGAAAGTCGAAGATAAAATAGCATATTTTTACTTTTCATACGCCATAACACCAGCTTCAATAGCAATAGCTAAAAAATTATTTCTTGGAGTAATCGGACAAGAATAGCGATCGCTATATGCGCAATAAGGGTTATAAGCCGTGTTAAAGTCAATGATAATAGTACCATCTTTTTGTTCATCCGTAGTTAAAACATCAATAAAACGTCCGCCACCATAAGAAGTCTTTCCGTTGGTTTCGTCTAAAAAAGGAAGAAATAAATGATGCTTATAATCGATTCTAGGATTTGGATCCTTATAAATGTCTAGTTTAAAATCTGTACCATCAATAGAAAAATAAACTTCCCCATACTTTTTATATTTTGCAATCCTTGATGTCGTTGTTGGAAAATTAAATGTTTTTGCATCTGGAGTTTTGATAAGTTTAGCAGTAACTTTAAACTTAGGATTAATAGGAAAAAAGTCTAGTCCCTTAAATTTGCGTAATCCACTTTTGGTTAAAGGAGACTTAGAAGCGTCTTTAAATTTAGCATTCATTTCACGCTGAAATTCAGAGTCTCCTAAAGGTTTTTTCTTTTGTGAGTTGCAAGAAATTATGATACTTAAAAAAAGAAATAAAACGAGTTGTTTCATGAGTTAAGGTTGTAAAATTAAAACATCAATTTAATCTAGATTTTCGTTCTTCATCGGTTAAAAAACTCAAAGAACCACTACTATAGGTAGAGCCAAAAGTTTTTACACCAGAAAATACCTGCGATAAAGCATCTATTACCTGATGTTTGGTTAATTCTTTTAAAGGGTGAATGAATGTCGCCCATAGAATCCCGTCAGAAATAGCATATTTAATATCTAATGCGGTATGAAAATTTGCTTTCATACATGATGTGAGTTTATCATTGTTAAGTGTGTTAGCTTTTACAATTGGAGCTATAATTCGCATCCTATTGTGTAGTTCGTCAGTTAAACACATAAAAGAAATATCTTTAATTTCAAATTTCCAATATCCCTTACTGCCTTCAATATGATCTACAGTATCAACTAAAATTTTATATAAAATATCATTATTCATAGCTTACTTATTTAGTTATTACGAAATTAATTTAAATACCTTAAATAACAAAAAAACTATTTCCGATACAACGTAAAGAATTTTTATATATGTTTGTATAACAATTAAAAAGTAAACATGAAAAACACATGTACATATAAGCAATGGAGATCGGTAGTTAAACTATCGCTTTGTCGGGCTTCTTATGTATGAATGTTGTATTAATATAAAATATATAATTGCATTAAGTCCGGCTTTTAGCCGGACTTTTTATTTTTTAATTCATCAACATAAACAAACACTATTATGAAAAAGTTAATTTCAAATTATGTGGCAACATTCAAAGGGCTTTCAAAAGAAGTTTGGTGGTTGTCTTTAATTACGCTCATCAACAGAGCAGGAACAATGGTAATTCCATTTTTATCATTGTATTTAAAAGAAGGTTTAGGATTTACATTTTCAGATGTAGGTCTTATTATGGTATTTTTTGGTTTAGGATCTGTAGCTGGGTCAAAGTTAGGAGGGTATTTAACAGATAAAATAGGGTACTATAAAGTGATGCAAGTCAGTTTGTTTTGCACAGGTATTTTGTTTGTGTTGTTACAATACGTTACAAGTTTGTGTGGATTTTGTATTTCAATTTTTATCTTAATGACTGTAGCAGATACGTTTAGGCCTGCAATGTTTGTAGCATTAAGTTCTTATAGTAAGCCAGAAAATAAAATACGATCTGTAACTTTAATACGTTTGGCAATTAATCTTGGGTTTTCTGCTGGACCAGCAGTAGGAGGTATTATTATTACCACATTAGGATATAACGGGTTGTTTTGGGTAGATGGTGTTACTTGTGTTTTAGCAACTTTTTTGTTGATTAGTGTCTTAAACCCTAAAAAGGCAAGAGTAATAGATGAAGTTAAAAATGAGAACCCTATTTCAGTATATTCAGACAAGCTATTTTGGATTTTCTTTGTGGCAATGGCATTATTTGGAATCGTGTTTTTACAATATTTTTCTACAATTCCATTGTACTATAGAGATGTTCATCATTTAACTGAATTCGAAATAGGTTTATTGTTAGGGGCAAATGGATTTATTATTTTTTTATTAGAAATGCCTCTGGTAAAATCACTTGAAGATTCAAAACATACTAAAATAATGTTAATGCTGTTCGGTGGGCTTTTAGTTACAATTAGTTTTATTGTATTAAATATAACCAGTTGGGTTGGTGTTTTGATTATAGGAATGTTTTTTATGACCATAGGAGAAATGATAATGTTTCCTTTTTCTAATGCATATGCAATGGAAAGAGCAAAAAAAGGAAGTCAAGGTCAGTATATGTCATGGTATAGTATTTCCTTCTCTTTAGCACATGTTTTTGGTCATTTTTCAGGAATGCATTTAGTAGATCAAATAGGTTACGATAATACTTGGTACGTAATCTTCGGATTGTCATTATTAAGTGGTTTTTTCTTATTGTTACTCTTATATAGAACAAAACAATTACAGAAAGAATAAAAAGGTGATATTCAATCATAAAAAATTATCGGGGATTTATAATTTTTAAGCAATATTTTAGTTATTGTAGTAAATAAATTTAAATCCCCAGATAATCATGAAAAAAATTACATTCCTATTACTATTCAGTTGTGCGTGTTTTTTTGCACAAAATTCGAATATTCAATTCACGAATTCGAGTTATCCTTTTGGTTTAAAGCCTACTAATATTCAAAATTCAGATGCTAAAGATGCGTATATACAATGGAAGAATGCTTTTGTAGATACGAATTGTGGAGGTGGAAGAGCAAGGGTTAAATTTGATGATCCTAATTTTACGGTATCTGAAGGGATAGCCTATGGTATGCTGTTAGCGGCTTATGCAAATGATAAAGAATTATTAGACGGTTTATGGAAGTACTATAAAAGCCATAGAAATGCAAATGGAGTAATGCATTGGAAGATAAAAGGCTGTGATACTGTTGATGGTCAGAATGGAGCTACAGATGCTGAGTTAGATGTAGCGATAGCATTAATTGTTGCAGGAAAACGTTTTGGAAATAGCGGAGAGATAAATTATGATAACGATGCTAAAGAACTCATAGCTGCAATGAAACAACATGAGATAGAGGCAGGTACTTTTGTGTTAAAGCCTGGAGATGCTTGGGGTGGTTCAGATAATACAAATCCGTCATATTTTGCTCCAGGATATTTTAGAGTTTATGGAGAGTTTACAAATGATGTTCAATTTTGGAATAATGTTACTCAAAAATCCTATGCTGTTTTAAATGCTAACTTATCTGTAAATAATGCAGTAGATTGTTTAGTTTCAGATTGGTGTAAAGCAGACGGTTCATATTCAGATATTGTACCTTGGGCTTTTAATTCTGGAAAATCTTTTTATTATGATGCTGCCAGAACACCTTGGAGAATTGCTACAGATTTTTTGTGGTATGGAAAAGCTGAAGCTTCAGATTATTTAAAAAAATGTGAGAATTTCGTTAATCGTGTAGGAGGGTTGAACAACATAAAAGCAGGTTATCATCAAGACGGAACAAGTGTTCATAACTTTAATGATCCAGTTTTTACAGGTTCATTTGCCTCAGCATTACTAGTAGTAAATAATCAAACTACAGTAGATAATGCTTATGCTACAACTAAAAATTTAACATCTACACAATATTTTGCGACTACATTAAGAGTGTTGTATATGTTTACATTGTCTGGGAATTTATTTAATCCAGTAAGCGAAGTTTTAAGTGTGGAAGAAGTGAAAGAAAATAAAGTGAAACAAATTTTATACCCTAATCCAACTACTAATGAATTACGTTTAGTAAACTTTAAATTAGGAAATAAGGTAACAATTTATAATGCTTTAGGTAAGGAAATAATGACTGCAGATGTGAAGAATTCCAATATGGAGTTAGTGGATGTATCAAGACTTTCTTCAGGAATTTATTTTATTAATAGTGGTAATGTTAAAATTAAATTCATAAAAAAATAGAATTATAATTTCTATAAAGGCGATACCATAAGTGTAAGCCAAATTTAAATAGTTGATCATGTTTAGCGAGAAAGAATCAAATTCTTTCTCGCTATGTTTTTTATGATAAGTATAGTATTTTTGAAAATGAAATTTCAATATTATACGATTTACTACTAAAAAATTCGTATAAATTAGTTGAATTATTTTTTCTTTAAACAAGGCAAAAAAACAAAGCATAGCCTTAGTTACGGTTTCTTTTTTTAACGAAGTGAAAAGGAAAAAGAAACGGCTAATATGCGAATTTTTTAGTCGTAAATCGTATTAATATGAATATACAAGACGCACAAAAACAGGTAGATGATTGGATTAAAAATCATGGAGTTCGTTATTTTAATGAATTAACGAATATGGCTCAGCTTACTGAAGAAGTTGGAGAAGTTGCCCGAATTATTGCTCGTAGATATGGAGAACAAAGTGAAAAAGAAAGTGACAAACAAAAAGATTTAGGTGAAGAATTAGCAGATGTTGTTTTTGTAGTATTATGTTTAGCTAATCAGACAGGAGTAAATTTACAAGAAGCTTTTGATAAAAAATTAGATCTTAAGACGAAAAGAGATCATGACCGTCATCATAATAACGAAAAACTAAAATAATGGCTGTAGTAGAAAAATTAAAAAATCCATTGTTTTGGAAAAATG
Source organism: uncultured Tenacibaculum sp. (assembly GCA_947501615.1). Taxonomy (GTDB): domain Bacteria; phylum Bacteroidota; class Bacteroidia; order Flavobacteriales; family Flavobacteriaceae; genus Polaribacter. Next base: position 212,402 of record CANMWK010000002.1, read on the forward strand.
TATTAAAAGTATTTGTTCCTTTTTTCATTTTTGTAATTATTTTTTCTTTACTTTTTTACAATGGAAAGTTATTGTTTTCTGGTGATTTTAAAACGGTATTTGATAAGGAATTTAGTAATGGTAAATGGGTTAACTTTTTGGTGCCAAGACTAATTGTAAGTTTTGGTTATGGAATGTATGTTACTATGAAAAAAATGAAATAAATTCAAAACGGTAATAATTGTAAATTTTTAAGCAAAAAAGTTATTCAGTAAAATAACTTTTTTGCTTTTTTTTATTTGGTTGGTTAGTAATGTTTTGTAAATCAATGTTTTGTTTTTTGTTCTAAAGCTGATGTTAAAAGTTGTTGATTTTGTAATTTTTGTTGATAAATATTGAATTTTATGTGTTTTTACTTCATGTTATATTGTGAAATAGGTTGATTTTAACTTAATTTTTTATGTTTTTTATAATTTGTGGGTTAAAATTTTTACATCTATTTCTTTTTTGAGTTATTATTTTAGTTATTTGATAAAAATTTAAAAAAATACGTGTTTTATTGAAATAAATTCAATGTTTTTTTATTTTTGGCTTCTTAATTTTAAAAAATTAAGAAAATCAATGTGTTTTTCTTTTTGAAAAACCACTAACTAAAACCCTTCATCATATGAAAAGCAATTTTAAACTTTTACTAGGCGGTTTGTCTGTAGTTTTAGTTGCGTCTTTAGGTTATAATAGATATCAATTATCTAAATCAGAAGATAGCATAACTAAACAAAGAAAATCTTACGAAAGTTTTTTAAAAAAGAGTCCTTATAAAGAAAGACTACAATGGGATAAAAAAACTAGAAAATTAAACGGGCTACCACCAAATAAGTATTTTGAACAAATGTGGGAGTTAACCATTAATCCTTCAACAGGTAGGTTAGAAGATGAGAATGTGACTAAACTTCGTGAGCAGTTGCGTTCTGAACGAATAGCTCGTAGAGTTCCTGGAGATAACAATTCTCCTTGGGTAGAAAGAGGTCCAAATAATGTTGGAGGTAGAACAAGAGCAATATTATTTGATCCAAATGATGCTAGTAACAGACGTGTTTATGCAGGTGGAGTTAGTGGTGGTTTATGGGTAAATAATAATATTACTGATGCAAATTCTCAATGGCAGCGAGTTCAGAACGTCCCTGGGAATTTATCAGTTACATCTATTACTGTAGATCCAAGAAATTCAAATAATTGGTATTTAGGAACTGGTGAGCAATATACATCAGGAGATGTTGTGGGTAATGGTGTTTATAGATCTACGAACGGAGGTAGAACATGGACTGCAGTTAATATGCCAGCAGCTGGTGCTAATACATTTGCATTTAATGCAGGGAATCTTTTCTTATCTGGAATCAACTACGTGAATGACATTTTAGCTTGGGATAATGGTACTTCAACAGAATTATTTGTGGGAGTAGGAGCAAATGTATATTCAGATGCGTCTACACCAACAAACTGGCTAGGTTTACAATCGGCAGGTTTATACCGTTCTACAGATAATGGAAATACTTGGAATAGAGTTGAAGATGCAGATATGAGATTTGAATTTAGTGGAGCTAATTATTTCTTTATTCCTAATGATTTAGAAATTGGAGCAGACAATAGATTGTGGATGGGAACAATCAATATGCCTGGTTTGGGACAAGGAGGCGGAAGAGTATTTAGTTCTACAAATGGTACCAATTGGGTAGAAGCGGCAGCTTCTCCTTTAGTTGAATCAAGTAGAGTAGAAATTGAACCTTCAAGTACAGATGCGAATAGATTATATGTGTTAGCTCAAGGTACAACAGATGCAAATCCAGTACGAATTTTTGAAACAACAAACGCTTTTAATACCGTAAGAACATTAAACTTACCTAATGATGCAGATAGAGGTATTCCAGCGAATGATTTTACTAGAGGGCAAGCATTTTATGATTTGGTTATTGAAGTGGATCCTAATGATGATGACGTTGTTTATGTTGGAGGAATTGATTTGTTTAGAAGTAGAAATGGCGGTACTACATGGGCTCAAATTTCACAATGGACAAATTTAGGACTTAGAAATACAAGTTTTGTACATGCTGATCATCATGCCATTACTTTTGCAAATAATTCATCTACGAGAATGTTGTTTGGTAATGATGGAGGGGTTTATTTTTCAAATGACGGAGGAAATGTTATCAATGCAAGGAATAGAGGATATAATGTTACACAGTTTGTAAAAGCAGGAATAGGACCAGATGGGCCAGGAGATAGAGATGGTATTTTTACCGCAGGAGCTCAAGATAATGGTACGCAGGCATTCAGGAATGCGACGCCTGGGGTTAATGCTTCAGTAGAGCTTAGTGACGGAGATGGGTTTTATACATTTGTAGATAAGGATGGTCAGTTCATGATTTCAACATTTACAAACAATGTTATTTATCGTTTTAATTTACCATGGAATGGAAGAGGTAGAAGACAAGGTGGAGCTACAACTTTATCGAATGACGGAAGAACTGGAGATTTTGTGAACCAAATGGATTATGATAGTGATGCAAATCGTTTATTGTCGAATAACTCTGATAGAAGAGCAGGTACTTTTTCTATTTTAAGTATTAATGTTGCAGCAAACTCTAGAGGTACTTTTACTAATAATTTATTAAATGCTACGCCAACTGCATTTAGGGCTTCTCCTTTTACAAATAATAGATGGTTGGTAGGTTTGGCGAATGGTCGATTGTTAAATCTTACGAATGTAAATAATACTGGAGCAACATTTGCACAAATTAATACGCCTTTTGTTGGAGCTATTTCTTCTGTTAGATTCGGAGCTACAGAAAATGATATTTTTGTAACAATACATAACTATGGAGTTGTTAGTGTTTGGGCTTCTACTGATGGTGGAACAAACTGGGTAAATAGAGAAGGAAATTTACCAAATATACCTGTTAGAGATATTTTACAGAATCCTTTGGATAGAAATGAAGCAATATTAGCTACACAGCTAGGGGTTTGGTCTACGTCTAATTTTAATGATGCAGCTCCAAATTGGACTCAAGCTTACAATGGAATGAGTGATGTTAGTGTTACTGCTTTTGATTACTGGAATGTAAATGGAAATAATACAGAGAATAGAATTATAGCATCTACTTATGGTAGAGGAGTATTTACAGGAGAATTTACTGCAAATACTGCTGCGGATACTCAAGCGCCAAGTAGACCAACTAATTTAGTGGTTTCTAATGTTGCTGAAACTTCGTTAACATTAAGTTGGACAGCTTCAACAGATAATGTTGGGGTTACGGGATATGATATTTATCAAGGTACAACTAGGTTAGGTACTACAGCTTCAACTTCTGCAAATATTACTGGTTTAACAGCGAATACAGCATATACATTTACGGTAAGAGCTAAAGATGCTGCTGATAATGAGTCGACAGCAAGTGCTCCTGTTAACGTAACGACTACTGGAGGTGCAGCTAATGCTTGTACTGCTACAATTACGAACTTCCCATATACTGAAAGTTTTGAGACAAATGATGGATGGACACAGGCAACAGCTGATGATGGAAATTGGTTAAGAGATAGTGGAGGAACACCTTCTAATGGAACAGGACCAAGTAATGGTGCTGACGGAAGTTTTTACTTGTTTTTAGAGGCTTCAAATAATTCTAGTGCTGGTCAAATAGGTTCTAACGCAACAGCTATTTTACAGAGTCCTTGTTTTGATCTTTCTGGAGAGTCATCTGCAAGTTTTTCATTTAGCAATCATATGTTTGGTACTAGTATAGGTTCATTGACTTTACAAGCTTCTACAGATGGAACTACTTGGGTAAATTTATGGACAGATTCTGGAAATCAAGGAAACCAGTGGAATGATGTTGATGTCAATTTAGCTGCATATTTAGGTAGTACAGTAAGTTTACGTTTTGTAGGAGTTACAGGAGCTAGTTGGTCTAGTGATATTGCTATTGATAATCTAGCTTTAACTACTGGAGGAAATGCAGGAACCCCAACTAGCCCAGCTTGTGAAGCTTTAGATTTTAATAACTTTACAGTATCGAGCTTTGCAGACCAAGATAGTGCAGGTAATTTTTCTGTGAGTACAAACGGAGCATCGCTAACGTTAACAAATAATACTTGGAAATCAATTCCTTTAGATTATACAGTAACAGCAAATACTGTGATAGAGTTTGAATTTAATAGTACTGCTGAAGGTGAAATTCATGGTATTGGTTTTGAAACAGATAATAATTTATCAGCTAACAATTATTTCAAAGTTTATGGAACTCAAAATTATGGGGTTACTAATTTTGATAATTACAGTACAGGAACTACTACTTATGTAATTAGAGTAGGTGATTCTTACACAGGCACAATGAATAGATTGGTGTTTATTAATGATAACGATGGAGGTTCTGGAAATACATCTACCTTCACAAACGTAAGAATTTATGAAGGTTCTTGTGGTAATACTACAAATGTCACTTCAGCTCAACCTACAGCACCTAGAGTAGATATTTTAGGTGATGAGGATGAAGGTATATTTGAGTCGTTAAGAATAGGGCCAAATCCTATTGTTAAAGGTAATGTATTAAGAGTATTCTCGTCTAAGGAATTATCTAACACATCTTATGCTATTTATAATACATTTGGACAAGTGTTAAGTTCTGGAAAGTTAGATAGTCATACATCAATAGCAACAGATAAATTGGCTACGGGAATCTATCTGTTGAATTTAAGTAATGAATATACAGAAACTACAAAACGCTTTGTGGTGAAGTAATATGTAAACCCTAAATAAATGTAAGTTTTAAACTACCTAAAAGTAATTTTAGGTAGTTTTTTTTGATAGTTAAAATATTGAGTTTTTTATTATAAACAGTGAATTTTTTTTATTTTTAAATGTTTTATTTATATATAAATATCTAAAAGGAATTTTTATATTTAACAGACCAAATATATCTAATCATGTCACAGTTTTCTAGATACTACATGTTGTTTGTCGTTAGTGTTTTACTAATGCTATCATGTAAAGACAAATCAAAAAAAACATTTGAAATTGCACCAATAGAACAAGTAGAGCAAAGCTTTGAAGTCACTGAGCGTTTGACAAAAAAACTTGTGTTGGAAATTGATAACCCAGGGAAATATGCAGGTTTAAGTGTCTTTGCGGATGATGATCTTTTGATTGACGATATTAATATTCCTGAAAAAGGAAAGCAAACAATAACAAGTATTGTAAAGTTCAAGCAAAAAGGAAATACGAGTATCAAGTTTCAGTCATTTGATGAAAAAATAACGATACTAAGTTATCATTTTGAAGAAATAGAGAAGTTGATAGTACCAGAATTTCATGATATTTCTAAACAAGTTGGTTTAGAAAAAGTAAGTTCAATTAAATATGGAGGACCTTCGGTTGCTGATATAGATAATGATGGCGATTATGATTTTATTGTTAACAATCATAATGCAGAAACAAGTAAACTTTATTGGAATAATGGAGATGGAACAGTAACAAGGCATACTAAAGATTTAGCAAGATGGTTTAAACATGATTTGCATGGAACTGCCCTTGGTGATTATGATAATGATGGTGATTTAGATCTTGTGTTAACTCAGGGTGGTGGTAATGGAAAAAATCCGTCTAAAGCTAATTTTTATTTAAATGATACTAAAACATTAGTTAGGTATACGGGAGATGTAGGTATAGAAAGAGGAGGAAGAGGACGTGGAGCTAAATGGATGGATTTGGATTTGGATGGAGATCTTGATTTAATGCTTGTTAATGAAGCTAGTTTAAAGCACGATAAACCGCAACATTTCTTTTATGAAAACAAAGGCGATGGAACATTTACTTATCGATCAATAAAAGGAGTAGAAGATGTAGAAGAATCTCGTGTATTAGTTACAGACTTTAATAATGATAATATTGATGATTTGGTGCTTTATGGGCCATTAAAATTATGGAAAGGAAATGGAGATTTTACTTTTACAGATGTAACATCAGAAATTCCTGAACATGTTCGTTCATTAAAACAGGTGATGGCTGTTACTGATATTGATATCGATAATGATGGTGATTTAGACTTTTATTTAGCTCGTGGTAAACTTTTTGAGCATGGTAAAGGAGAAGCTCCTTCGTTAGATTTTAATCCTTTAACCAAAGAACTAGCAATAAAAACTAGAGGGTATAAAAATACAGACGCTTTTGAATTTACAGCTGAAGATGCCATTAAACTTCATAAGTATTATTATTTGGCACAAGGTTCCTTTTTGGGAAAAGATTATCCTGTTTTTTTGGGAGAGAAAAAAGTGCCTAAAATTGTAAAATCTACTCAAGAAAAAGAGTTTGAACCTGAAATGGCTAAAGGATGGCCAGAAGACATTTCTGAAAATGGATTTTATCTTGGGTATTTGGGAGATGGGAAATGGAAAGCAGCTCTTGTTCGAGATGCACATATTTTTTGGCAATATAGATTTAGTCTTTCTGGTGTAACTAATGTAAAACCTTTGTTTGAGCCTGAAAATAGAAATTGTGCAGATGTGTTACTCAGAAATGATAATGGAAAATTTGTAGATGTTTCAGCAGCATGGAATATTCCGAAAGGAGGGAATGCTTTAGGAGTAACTGTAGGTGACTTTAATAATGATAGTCATCAAGATTTATTTATATATAGATGGGGACGAATTGGAGCAAGAATATCAGATGTGATGCTTCTAAATTCAGGAAAAGAGTCTTTTGAAGCTACGACAGCTCATGGCGCAAATGATATAGGAGGTCCTGGGAATGGAGATATGGGACAGGCTTTTGATTTTGATTTAGATGGTCATGTAGATTTATTGAATGGTAGTGAAGGAGGGGAGTGGTATTTGTATAAAAATAAGACAAAAAATGGTGGTAATTATGCTATTGTTAAGGTAGGATATTCACCAAAGTCTAATATAGATCCTATTAGTGCAGAAGTTATTGTAAAAACAACTCAAAATACCTTTAGGAAGCGAGTAGGTTCAGCAGGCGCAATTTTTTCTCAAAGTTTAATTAATATGATTCATTTTGGACTTGGAGATGAAAAAAAGATAGAAAAGATTACTGTAAGATGGCGAAATGGAGAAACGGTTATGTTTAAAAATAAAGAGGCAAATGCAACTTATGATACGAATAAATTAGATCCAGAACAGTTAGCTTTAGAAACTGTAGAAGTGAGAAAAGGAACCAAAATGCCATTGTCAATACATATACAGCCTAAGCAAGCAAATAAAGAAGTAAAATGGTTGTCGAGTGATGAAAGTATTGTTACTGTGGATAAAAATGGAGTAATCACGGCTCATGGTAATCCAAATCAATCTGCTATGATAACAGTTATTAGTAAAGCAAACGGTTTAGCGACTAAAAATCTGGTTAAAATAGTTGAATGGAAGCCGATACTAGTAAAGTCTATTAGAATAACTGCAAATGAGAAAGAATTATATGAAGGAGAAAGTTTACAATTACAAATTGAAGCATTGCCGAAATATGCTGATAATTCTGAGTTAGTTTGGAGTTCTAATAATACAAAAGTACTTACGGTTGATGCTAATGGAAAGCTAAAAGCTAATGCGGCAGGAAAAGCCACTATTACAGTAAGAACAAAGGATAACACGGTTCACTCTAAAGTGCTCATTATTGTAAAACCTTACCATAAACCGTATATTGAAATTACAAATAAAGCACAATTTGATACAAAACCTTTGATAATTGGTAATAAAATAACTGTTCAGGTGAAATATCATGCAGGATCTAGAAATCGTGTGATTGCGGCAGATGAAGGAGGGGTGCGTTTTTGGCTTCGTCATTTCCAAAGTAAATGGATTCCCAAAAAAGATATTGTTCTTACGTTTAAAGAAGCGTTAAATAAAGAATCAGGGAAAGCTTCTATGACATTTTCATTAGAAGATTTAATACCAACAAAAGAACTACCTGAGGGGCATTTTTATCAATTACGAGCTACGTTTACTTCTAGTGATGGAAATATGTATACAGACGATATTTTACCACTTCAAATAGTGGATAAAAAATAAATGTATAAAATCGTTATATATTAACGAAGTGATTTTATAAAAGAATAATGAGATTGTTTAACACACTAAAACAATCTCATTATTCTTTTTTTAAAGGAAGTGTATTACTTCATCATCAATTTAATAGCTTCCTCTAGTTGTAGATCAACCCCTTCAGTAACGGACTTGTAATCATTTCTAACAATAATGTCTGGTATTAATTGGTTGTTTTCTAAAATATTGCCTTGTTTGTCTTTAACACCAACTTGAGGAATTCCAAATACAGTATTAGAATCAATTAACGTTTCCCACCAAACAGCTGTCATAGTACCAGGTATTGGCATACCTATTATTTTTCCTAAGTTTAAAGCTCTGTAAGCAAAAGGAAATCCATGCGCATCAGAATAGTTGCTTTCTCCTACTATAATACAGTGTGGTTTATACCATTTTTCAGCTGGTTCGTGACCAATATTTTGACCTCTTGGAACGAATTCAGCATAGTCTTTACCGCTTAAGAATGTCACTAAATCATCATGTAGCCATCCACCTCCATTAAATCTAGTATCTACAATTAAGGCATCAGTATCATTGTATTTCCCTAACGCTTTAGAATATGTTTCTCTAAAGCTTTCGTCATTCATTCCTCTAACATGAATATATCCTATTTTTCCATTAGAAAGTTTGGCAACAGTTGCTTCTCTATTTTTCACCCACTGCTCATATAGTAATTGATATAAATATCCACTACTTATGGGTTTTACATATTCATCTTTTGTTTTTCCATTTTTGCTTTTTAAACTAATTAATATTTTTTTACCTGCTTTATGATTCAAGAGTTCATAATAGTGTGATAAATTAACTATTTCAGTTCCGTTAATCTTGGTGATGATGTCACCAGTTTTTGCTTTTTCGCCTTTTAAAACAAGTTCGCTTTTATCTAAAATAGCCTTAATTCTAACTCCTTTACCTGTATAAGAATAATCAGGGTAAATACCTAAATAACTTGTTCTATCTCCATTTTTAGGTCTCCCATAAAATCGAGCTCCGGTATGAGAAGCATTAAGCTCTCCTAATAATTCAGATAACATTTCGGCAAAATCAATACCATTATTAATATGAGGTAAAAACTTTTTATAAGCTTTTTTATAAAATTTCCAGTCTACACCATGCATGTCTTTTACATAAAACTTTTTTAAGGTTTGCCTCCATACATGGTCAAACATATACTCATATTCCCTCTGCATATTATACTCCATGTTTGCAGTATACTGTGCTGGTTTTGCCGCTCCTCCTTTAGTAGAAACCTTTTTTATAGTACTGTTAGATAGTACAAACAAGGAAGATTCATCTTTAGTTAATGCTAATCTGCCTCCGCCGACTCCAAGTTTAGTTAATAATTTAGTTTGTCTGTTTTTAAAATCGTGCACCCATAAATCAAAACCTTTTTCAAAAGCACTTAAATAGAATAATTTATCTCCCTCTTTTGTCATAACAGCATCACCTAAAGAAGAAGAATTAATAGTTAGGCGTTCAATTCTGTCTTTGGCTCCTTTAAGGTCAAACTCTAATGCTGTAACTTTATTTTTGCTTTTATCTTTTTTACTTTTATCGTCCTTCTTTTTTGCCTCTTTTTTAGTTTCTTTTAGTAATTCAAATTCTCCTTTGGTTAACTTGAACTTGTTGTAGGCTTCCTCCGTTAAAAACATAGCATAAGCATCTAGTTGATTTCCCCAACTTCCATGGCTTCTCATACCATTTCTTCCTGAAGACCAAATTACAGCCTCGCCATTCATTGCCCATTTAGGATTAAAACATTGGTATCCAGTTTCGGTTAAGTTAGTGATCTGTTTTCCATCTGAAGATATTAGTGCAATGTCTCCATTCCATCTATCGTAAGGAAGATAGTGTGCCAAAAGCCATTTGCTGTCTGGTGACCATTGAAAGCCTTGATCCCCATCAGAATATGAATAATTATATTTAGCGGGTAATACTGTTCTTACTTTTTTAGAAGCTAGATTAATGATTTTAATAGTTGTACGTTCTTCGAAAAAAGCAATTTCTTTTCCATCTGGAGAATATGCCGGTTGAAAAGTTTCTTCTTTGGTAGCTAATACAGTTTCTTCTTTTAAAATAGTTGAGGTATAAAAGTATTTTTCAGTACTTACGCCTTTCTTTACTTGGTATATATTCCAGCTATTATTTCTTTCCCCAGCAAAAAGAATGGCGTTTCCGTCTGGGCTAAAACTTACGTTTCTTTCTTGTTCTGGTGTGTTGGTTATTTGTTTTGTTTCTCTGTAATCTACAGAGCTTACAAAGACCTCGCCTCTAGCAATAAATGCAAATTCTTTTCCATTTGGCGACAAAACAACTTCACTTACACTATTAGCCACATTTTTATAAACTACAGTATTGTAATTATCGTCTGATGTAATACTAATATTTAATTTAACAGGTTGCTCTCCTTCTTTAACAGTATAAATTTCACCATTAAAGCTATATGCCATTACTCCATTATTGGCCTTGGATAAAAAACGTACAGGATGTTTATCATGTTTTGTGATTTGTTGTTTTGAACCGTTTTGTAAATTTTGTTTCCAAATATTAAAAGAACCAGAAGCTTCTGATAAAAAGAAGATTGATTGTTCATCATTAGACCAAATAGGAGTTCTATCTTCTCCTGTAAAAGTAGAAATTTTTTGATGTTCCTTTGTGGTTGAATCATATATCCAAATATCTCTGGTTATAGAAGAAGTATGGTGTTTTCTCCACTGATCTTCATATCCTTTTTGATCGTGATACACTAATTTTGTTTGATTCTTATTCCATCTAGCATCAATAGCAGGTGTAGTTAATACTTGCTGTAATTCACGTTTTTTGTTTACAGTATATAGTTCCGGCATTCCCCCAGAAGGAAATTGTGTATTATTCGGATCGTCAATTCTTGCAGAAGAAAAAAGAATATTCCCATTTTTATCGTAAGAAAAAGGATAATCATTGTGCGAATCATAAGTTAAACGCGTTGCTTTACCTCCAACAGCAGGCATAGTGAATACATCAAAGTTTCCGTAACGGTTAGAAGAAAAAGCTAATTCTTCTCCATTATTAGACCAAACAGGCATATAATCGTGTTCCTGATGTGTCGTTAATTGATGCGCTTTTCCTCCTTTTGAAGAAACAACATAAATATCACCTTTATACGTAAAAGCAATTTGATCTCCATTTGGAGAAATAGCAGAATATCTCATCCATAAAGGATCTTGCGAGTATACTAAAGTTGTAATTAAAAATAGTACTATAGAAAATTTGGTTTTCATACTTGGTTTTTTCAATAATTTATGATTCGAAGTTATAAAAAATGAATGTCAAAAACATCAATTAACACGAAATAAAAACTTAGATAAAGAAAACTTTTTTGAAGAGAAGTGTTCTCGATCTCTAACTAATCATATTTGTATGGATTTAACGAATAGTTTTTTTATTAAAGATAGTTGAAGAATGGTGTTTTAATCAATTATGCATTATTTTTACGTCTAGTAAAAATGTATATACATAACATTTTACGACTTTAAATTAGTTAAGAAAAAGTAATATTGAGATATCATAATTATGAGTACAAGACAACCAATGAAAGGAGTGACTAAAATTTTTGTCAATAGCGCTTCATGGCGTTGGTTTCAAAAAATAGTTTTATTAATTATTTTCTCAGTAGTATTAAATCACTTGGCAACTAAAGATAGTTTTCCAGGGAATGATTCATATAGGTTTCCTATAGAAGGTTTTCTTTCAACTATTGTTTTGTCTACCCTCATTGGAATTATTGCGCATTTTAATTTTGAGTTTTATAAGAAAAAATACTTCTCAAAAAAAGTAGAAACGAGTACTATTATACGATTTATGGTTTCTACACATATCTACATTACTTTAATGTATATACCCTTAAATTTTCTTATCAATATAATTGCAGGAGGACAAGAAATGGTGTTGTACTATTTAATAGTAGGTTTACTCATTACTTTATTAATATGTTTTGTGTTTATAGGATTATGGTATGCCCAGGATATTTATGATTTATACAAAAGATCTATTAAAGATGCTGAAATTACTATTGAAAGTGGGGCGAAAGTAACGAAGCTAACCTATGAACATATTATGTGTTTTTATATTGAGAATAAGATTGTGTATACTGTAAAAAAAGACGGATCTATTATTCACACCGATTTTACATTAAATGAGCTTGAAGAAAAGATAAATGATCAATTGTTTTTTAGAGCGAATAGAAAAATTATTGTTCATAAAGATGCGATAGGTCAAGTTGAGAAAATTGAGAATGGGAAACTAAGAGTTCGGTTGAAAAATACTATAGATTACGATCAAATTACTGAAATTAATATCAGTCGCTACAAACGAAAAGAATTTATGGATTGGTTTCAATAATGATTCGTCAAAGACTAGCGACTATTCAGTAATAAATTAACTACCATTCAGTAAAAGTATTAGGTTTTACAAGGGTTTTCAGAGAATTTGTTTATTACTTCGTTTTAGAAATTAAAATTTAAAAACGATGAAAAAAATCACATTACGACAAATACTAGTACCATTAACTACCATCATAATTATAGCTCTAATATGGTTTGGTCCTCTTCATTTGAATTTTTTAGAAAACATCTGTATTTCTATATTAATATGTATTGCAAACTATATAGAGTATAAGAAGAACCCATTCTTAATACTAGGGTTTAGACGTGAAAATTTCACGTTTAAAAATATCTTTTTATGGGCTCCACTAGTAGCCTTAGGACTCTTCATTTTTTATATCCTTATACTAGTGCCAGGAGTTACAAAATTAACCGGTGTACCTATAGATTATTCAAGTTTCGATCAGTTGAAAGGAAATCTGCCAGCTTGTTTAGTTGCTTTGTTAGTAGTTTGGGCTTCGGCAGGATTTGGCGAGGAAATTATTTTCCGAGGTTATTTTATGCGTCAATTTGTGAAATTCTTCGGAGATGGTAAAATTAGTATCATATTAAATATTGTTTTACTTGCTTGCTTTTTTGGTTTTATGCATAGTTACCAAGGGATTACAGGACAAATTGTGACGGGAGTTATTGGGGCTATTTTAGCGTCAATATTCTACTTTCGTAAATACGATTTATGGTTTTTAGTCGCTGTACATGGTTTTTTTGATACGATTGCTTTAGTTTGTGTTTACTTTGGTTTGGCATAATTTTTAACGAATACATTTAACGACTAAAAATTTCGAAAATTAGTCGTTTTTTGCCTTGTATGAAGAAAATTATATAAAAAAACCACTTTACTACAGATTAGTAAAGTGGTTTTTTTAAAATATTGCTTACATAAGCTTATTCAAAAGATTAATCCAATTGAATAAAATCAATTTGACTAGCTTTAACTTTTTGATTCAGTTCTTTCACTTTTGCGTTGAAAATATCATATAATTTAGTTAACTCAATATCAATTTCTTTAGTGATTTCATTTTTAAAAGCAATAGCTTGATCTGTTGGTTTATAATCGCCTATACGAGTTAAAGAATTTAAATGCCCTAATTTATTATTTAATTTAATAGGGAAATTTAAAGGGTCTTGACTACTCTTACTTTTTGTTTGATATAAGTTGTTTTCAACAACAGTCATATCTTTTACTAATTGATTCGCAAAATCTAATAAGTTTTTATGCTTCTTTTTATCTTTAATAGATTTTTTTAACGTGTTCACTTGAGCCCTAATTTTCTTTACATCTTTTAAGGCTTTATGAATTTCAGTCATTTTAGCATTGATACTATTAATAAAATCGAATTGAGCTTTTAAATCCGCAGGAGATGATTCAGCATTAGGTTTGTTTTTAATGGTGAAGTTTTCAGACTTTGTTTTTCCATTCACGGTCAAGTCTACTCTGTATTCACCAGGTAAAGCCATTGGTCCACTTAGAGAAGCCCACCATAAAATCATTCCTTTTACACGCTCAGCTCCAGTGTACATCATGTTCCAATAAAATTGATTATCTCCTTGCTTTACTTTAAGTTTTCCATCTTTTTGTTTTTTATCAGGATGGTTACTAAAAACACGAATTAAGTTTTTATCACTATCATAAAATTTAAGTGTTATGGTGTCTTTTTCTGCGTAATTCTTTACATAAAAATTTACAGGAACACCACCATAATAATTAGTACCGTTTCTTTTAGATGTAGCACCATTTCCTCCTCCCATTCGATAACTTTCTTTAGGTTTGTACACAAAGAAATCTTGATTGATAAGTGTATTGCTTAATTGGTGAAGCGGTGTTAAATCATCAATAATCCATAACGAACGACCTTGAGTTGCAGCAATTAAGTTATTTTCTTTAATTGCCAAATCAGTAATAGGAACAATAGGTAAGTTCAATTGAAATTTTTGCCAGTTTTTACCATCATTAAAAGAAACATACATTCCTCTTTCTGTTCCTGCATACAATAATCCTTTTCTTTTAGGATCTGCACGCAAAGCTCTAGTAAAGTCTTCACTGCCGATTCCAGAAGTTATCTTCTTCCAAGATTTTCCATAATCTTCAGTTTTATAAATATAAGGTTGGTAGTCTCCAGTTTTATATTTAGTACCTACAATATAAGCTCCGCCTTTTGTAAAAGGATCAATTTCAATACAGTTAATCATCATCCACTCAGGCATTTTTTTAGGAGTAATGTTAGTCCAATTTTTTCCGCCATCTCTTGTGATGTGTACCAAACCATCATCCGAACCAGTATAAATCACGCCATCTTCACCAGGAACTTCAGCGGCAGCGAAAATAGTACCATAGTATTCTACACCAGTATTATCCTTGGTAATTGGTCCTCCAGAAGGTCCTAAAGTTTTAGGATCGTTTCTTGTTAAATCTGGACTAATAATTTCCCATGATTGTCCTTCGTTAGTTGTCGCATGTAAATGATTAGAAGCTGCATATAATTTTTTCTTGTTGTTTGGAGAAAATAATACAGGGAAATTCCATTGGAAGCGATATTTAAAATCTTCAGCACCATGTCCCATAGGGTCATCTGGCCAAACGTTAACAGCTCTAAATGCACCTGTCTTATGATTTACACGAGTTAATAATCCTCCATAACTACCACCATAAGCGATATCATTATTTAAAGGATCGACAGCAATATGAGCACTTTCTCCACCAGCTGTAGCTTCCCAATCTTGAGGAGTAATGAAACGACCATCAGTTCTATGTGAAATTCTAATAGTAGAATTGTCTTGCTGAGCTACGTAAATTCTATATGGAAAATGATTATCTGTAGTAACGCGGTAAAATTGAGAAGTAGGTTGGTTTAAATAGGTTGACCAATTTTCACCTGCATCAAAAGAAATCTGTCCACCTCCATCATCAGCAATAATCATACGTTGATTATCTTCAGGAGCAATCCATAAATCATGATGATCTCCATGCGGAGCATTGTATGTTTTATACGTTTTACCACCATCAGTAGATTTGTGGTAACGTACATTCATAACATATACAATGTTTTCGTCTTTTGTGTCTGCATAAATTCTTGTGTAATACCATGCTCTTTGACGAAGTTTACGCTCACTGTTAATTAATTTCCAAGTTTTTCCACCATTTAAAGATTTGTACACGCCACCTTTTTTATTTTCAATAAGTGCATAAACAATTTCAGAATTCACTGGAGATACTGCTAAACCAGAAATTCCCCAAATTCCTTTTGGTAATCCGTCGTTTTTAGAAATATTTGTCCATGTTTCACCTTCATCAGTACTTTTCCAAATTCCAGAACCTTCACCACCACTAGATAAACTATAAGGAGTTCTTCTCACATTCCAAGTAGAAGCATATAGGGTTCTAGGATTACTTGGATCGATAATTAAGTCTACAACTCCAGCATCTGCATTGCTGTATAAAACTTTTTTCCAAGTTTTACCACCATCAGTAGATTTGTAAACACCTCTTTCTGTGGTAGACTTGTATAAATCTCCTAAAACAGCAGCATAAACAATATCTGGGTTTTTAGGGTGAATACGCATTCTAGGAATATGACGAGAATTTGGTAATCCCATATGTTTCCATGTTTTACCAGCATCTTCAGATTTCCAAACCCCATCACCAGAAGAAACATTACCACGAACAGTTTTTTCTCCCATTCCTACATAAATAATATTATTGTCCCATTCGCTAACAGCTATAGAACCTACAGAACCACCAAAAAATCCATCAGAAATATTTTGCCAAGTATTTCCTGCATCAATTGTTTTCCAGATACCACCACCAGTAGTTCCCATGTAGAATAAATTCGGTTTTTTAGGAACTCCAGTTACCGCACAACTTCGTCCTCCACGATGCGGACCGATGTTTCTCCAATCGATTGCGTTAAAATATTCTTCAGAAAATTGGCTATTCTTATTTTGAGCATTAACTTTGATACTCAAGAAAAGGAGCAGTATTACTCCTCCATAAAGTAGTTTTTTCATTTGATTTAGTTGATTAAAAAGCTAAATATAAAATTTTGTTAATGGACTTATTGTTAAAGATTCCTAAAAATCAATTATTTAAAAATAGTATTGTAATTTCAGGTTCTAAAAGTGAATCGAATAGATTATTAATTCTTCAGCAGTTATTCCCAGAATTGGTTATCGAAAACCTTTCTAGTTCGGATGACTCTATACATATGCAAAATGCATTAAATAGTAACGAAGAGGTAGCAGATATAGGACATGCAGGAACAACAATGCGATTTTTAACGGCACTTTTTGCTTCTCAAGAAGGAACAACAAAAATTTTACAAGGTTCAGAGCGAATGCACAACAGACCTATAAAAATTTTAGTAGATGCATTACAAGATTTAGGAGCAGATATTACGTACTTAGAAAAAGAAGGATATCCGCCACTAAAAATAAAAGGAAAGGCTTTTACAAAAGATCATGTAACTATTGCAGGGAATGTGAGTAGTCAGTATATCTCAGCTTTATTATTAATTGCTCCAAGTTTACCTAACGGATTAAAATTAGAATTAACAGGAGAAATTACGTCTATTCCTTACATTAATATGACATTAAGTTTATTGAATCAATTAGGAATTAAAACTAAATTTGAAGGGAATACAATAGCAGTTTTCAAAAAAGAGAGCATTGTTTCAAAAAATATTATTGTTGAGGCTGATTGGAGTTCAGCTTCCTATTATTACTCTTTAGTTGCTTTAAGTGAAGTAGGTACAGAAATTACATTGTCTTCTTATAAAAAAGAAAGTTTACAAGGAGATAGTTGTTTAGCTTCAATTTATGAACATTTTGGAGTAACCACTGAATTTAATAATCATACAATTACCTTAAGGAAAGAAAAAACAGCAAGTCAAGATAAATTAGTGTTAGATTTGGTAAAAGCTCCAGATATTGCACAAACGATTGCTGTTACTTGTTTTGCATTAGGAGTACCTTGTGATTTAGAAGGTTTACATACATTAAAAATAAAAGAAACAGATCGTTTAGAGGCGTTAAAGGAAGAAATTACTAAATTAGGAGGTGCTATTTCGGTAACGAATGAAGAGTTGTTTCTAAATGCTACAGAGTCAATCCAAGAAAATGTAATGATAGAAACATATCACGATCATAGAATGGCTATGGCTTTTGCGCCATTAGCTTTAAAAGTTCCAATAAAAATAGCAGATGCCAAAGTAGTGACAAAATCGTATCAGAATTTTTGGTCTGATTTTGAAAAGGTTGGAATTGAGCAAGAAGTCTTAAAATAAAAGATGAAACGCTTGACAAGCCCTATGTTGAAATCGTATATTTGCCGCCATTAATAAATAACTATAATGAAATTATCTCAATTTAACTTTGATTTACCTAGTGAATTATTAGCAGAATATCCTTCTGAGCACAGAGACGAAGCTCGTTTGATGGTATTAAATCGTAAAGAACAAACAATTGAACATAAGTTGTTTAAGGATTTAATTAATTACTTTGATGAAGGAGATGTAATGATGTTGAATAATACGAAGGTATTTCCAGCTCGTATGTTCGGAAACAAAGAGAAAACAGGAGCTAGAATTGAAGTTTTCTTGTTAAGAGAGTTAAATGCAGAGCATAGATTATGGGATGTTTTAGTGGACCCTGCACGTAAAATTCGTATCGGAAACAAATTGTTTTTCGGAGAAGATGAAAGTTTAGTTGCAGAGGTAATTGATAATACAACTTCTAGAGGTAGAACATTACGTTTTTTATTCGATGGTTCTTATGAAGAGTTTAGAAAGAAACTTATTGAATTAGGGCAAACACCATTGCCTAAATATATTAAAAGAGATGTTGAGCCAGAAGATGAAGAGCGTTATCAAACTATTTTTGCAAAACATGAAGGTGCAGTAGCAGCGCCAACTGCTGGGCTTCACTTTTCTAAACACCTTATGAAGCGTTTAGAGATTAAGGGGGTAGATTTTGCTGAAATGACATTGCATGTTGGTTTAGGTACTTTTAATCCTGTTGAGGTAGAAGATTTATCAAAGCATAAGATGGATTCTGAGAAAATCATCATTCCTCAAGAAGCTTGTGATGTTGTAAACAACGCTATTGAAAAGAAAAGAAGAGTTTGTGCAGTTGGAACAACAGTGATGAGAACTGTAGAGTCTTCAGTTTCTGCTAGTCATAGATTAAACGCATACGAAGGATGGACGAATAAATTTATTTTCCCTCCATACGATTTTAGCATTGCTAATTGTATGGTAACAAATTTCCATACACCTAAATCTACATTATTAATGATGATTTCTGCTTTTGCAGGTCACGATTTCGTAATGGAAGCTTATCAAGAAGCAATTAAAGAAAAATATAAATTCTACTCGTACGGAGATGCGATGTTAATTATTTAATATTTTAAAAAGATTATAAAGAAGAGGCTGTCTAAAAGTATTTGAAAACGTCATTCTGAAAACAAGTTTAGTTTGACGAAAAATAATCTTTTTAGATAACCTCTTTTGTTTTTTATAAACTTGATGTTATTTTAGTACTTGTAGGTTTTGTTGTTGAATAAAAATAATCAATTAGATTTCCTTGCTCATCAACTAAATACTTTTGAAAATTCCATCGAACTTTAGAACTTTTTTCTCCGTTTAAACTTTTTGATGTTAACCAATTGTATAAAGGATGTTGTTTGCTTCCTTTTACTTTTATTTTCTCTGTTAAAGGAAAAGTAACGCCAAAATTGATATCACAAAATTCTTGAATTTGTGTTTCATTTCCTGGTTCCTGACTTCCAAATTGGTTACAAGGTAAACCAACAACAGTTAGTAGGTCTTTGTAAGTTTCACTTAACTCTTGTAGTTCTTTGTATTGTTTTGTGAATCCGCATTTAGAAGCCACATTAACGAATAGTATTTTTTTGCCTTTAAAATCTGAAAGTGAAATTGGCTGATTTCTAATATCATTAATCTGAATGTCATAAATAGATTGTTTTTCTACTTCAGAAGCAGATGAAAATAATTTAGCCTTGTTTAAGATTTTCATATTCAGATGTTTTAAAGTTATCGTTAATACTTTTGGAATATAAATTTAATTGTTTTTTGTGTTATGAATATATTTTGAGTAGTTATTTCAACTATTTTGAAATATTCTAAGTATTAGTTTTTCTAAAGATTTTCGCTTTAGAATCAATACTGTATTTTTGCAGTGATGAAATCACAGAAAAAAGACATTAGGGCGCTTACGAAAGAACAACTTAGAGATTTCTTTGTTGAAAATGGGGATAAAGCTTTTAGAGGTAATCAAGTATATGAATGGTTGTGGAGCAAAGCAGCACATACTTTCGATGATATGACGAATATTTCTAAAGCAACACGAGAAATGTTAGATGCAAATTTCGTGATTAATCATATCGAAGTGGATACCATGCAACGTAGTAACGATGGTACCATTAAAAATGCAATTAAACTTCACGATGGTTTAATTGTAGAATCAGTTTTAATTCCAACTGAAAAAAGGACAACAGCCTGTGTTTCTAGTCAAGTTGGTTGTAGTTTAGATTGTAAATTCTGTGCAACTGCACGTTTAAAACGTATGCGTAATTTAAATGCAGATGAAATTTACGATCAGGTAGTGGCCATCGATCAACAAAGTAGATTATACCACAATCATAAATTAACAAATATTGTTTTTATGGGGATGGGAGAGCCGCTTATGAATTACAATAACGTGATTAAAGCGATAGATAAAATTACATCTCCTGAAGGTTTAGGAATGTCTGCAAAACGTATTACGTTATCTACTTCTGGTGTGCCAAAAATGATTAAGAAAATGGCTGATGATGAAGTGAAATTTAATCTAGCAGTTTCGTTGCATTCAGCTATTGATGAAGTTCGTACGTCAATAATGCCATTTAATTCTACATTTCCTTTGGAAGATTTGAGAGAAGCGTTAGAATATTGGTATGAGAAAACCAATAGGAAAATAACATATGAATATGTGGTTTGGCAAGGAATTAATGATAGAAAAGAAGATATTGACGCTTTAGTGAAGTTTTGTAAATACGTACCTGCAAAAGTAAATCTGATTGAATATAATCCAATTGATGATGGTGAATTTCAACAGGCTTCTCAAAATGCATTAAACAATTACATTTCTAACTTAGAAATGCACGATATTGTAGTAAATGTTCGAAGATCTAGAGGTAAAGATATTGATGCTGCGTGCGGACAATTAGCTAATAAATCTTAATGAATCTTTCTAAAACGTTATTCGGACAAGCCATTCAATCTATTGGTTGGTTAATCTTTATCATCTTTCTTGGTTTATTTTTAGATAGTAAGTTTTTTGCTGAAAACTATTTTGAACACGGACAATGGTTGAATAATATATTAGTCATTTTTGTCTACGTTTATTTTTTTAGTAAAGGAACATCAAGAGTTAGAGAACAATTAATTTACGCTCTAATTATAGGAATAATTGGGGAGTATCTTTTTTCCCTAGTTTTAGGAATGTATGCTTATAGATTACATAATATTCCTCATTATGTACCTTTTGGTCATGCAGTAATTTTTCTTGGGATCTATCTTTTCTCAAGAAAACCAAAAGTAAAATCATACAGAAAACAAATAGAGCTATTCATCTCAATTTGTATAGTGATTTATGCTGTGCTATTTCTAATTTTTAGAAAAGATATTTTCGGATTTATACTTACAATTTTAGTTTTCTATTCTTTACGTAAATATCCAAAAGAGCGATTGTTTTACTTAAGCATGTATTTTATCGTTGCTGTAGTAGAGATCGTAGGAACATCATTAGACTGTTGGGTTTGGCCAAGTATAGCTTATGGTAAATTTGAGTTTTTACCAAGTGCAAACCCTCCTTCAGGAATATGTTTTTTCTATTATGGATTAGATAGAGGAACGCTTTCAATTTATAAAAGAAAGAATAAAGAAGTTTGGAAAAGATTTAAGCGTATCTATAAACCAACTTAAATCTATCCGATAGCTACTAACTTTTTAGATATACTATTGTTGTGAGTAGAATTTAGGGACTATTAATGTTAGTTGTTTTTTTGTATATTTATAACAATCAAATATTTACATCTATGAAAATTAGAAAACTACTATTGCTATTAGGGGTTTTTACCACTGTAGTGGTGATATCTCAAACAAAATCTTTGGACAGTGCTTATACTACTTATTTTAAAAACAATAGAGAAATCCCATATGTACATCTTAATAAAACGAGTTATTTAAGAGGCGAAGAAGTTTGGTTTAAAGCTTACGTTTTGAATTTAAATACTAAAAAGTTACACAGACATACTACAAATTTGTATTGTACAATTTATGATGATAAAGGGGTATATAAAGATCATAAGCTTTTATTTGTTAAAAATGGAATAGCAAATGGTAGTTTTAAGCTAGATTCAACGTTTACGAATAGAAATTACTATGTAGAAGTAGCTACAAATTACATGAAAAACTTTAAAGAAAATGAAACCTATCTTCAAAAAATTACAATTGTAAGTAATGAAAAAAATATAAAAGACGTAGTTGTAGAAGACAATTCATATGATTTGCAGGTGTTACCTGAAGGCGGACATCTTTTATCGAACTCTTTAAACTCATTAGGTATAATTATTAAAGATAAAAATGGAGATGCACCAAAAAGAGCAACAGGTGAGATTGTAGATGAAGATGGTAATGTAGAAGAGCGTTTTCTCTTAAATCGTTTCGGATTAGCCAAGGTATTATTAAATGCCAAAAAAGGTAAACAATATAGCGTTAATGTAAGAACAAATTCTGGAGAAATAGTTACCAAACGTTTACCAGGTAAATCAGTAAAAGGAGTTACACTAGCTTTTGAGGATATTAGCAGTAACATGGCTAAATTTATAGTGAATACAAATGAAGAAACGTTAGATGATCTGATTGGGAAAAAATACTATATTCTCATTCACAATACAAATTCGTTTATAAAACGTACAATTGAGTTTAAATCAGATTTACTATCCTATTCGCTGTTTATTAAGAAAAAACTATTTGAAGCAGGAACTAATATTGTGACGTTATTCAATGAAGCTAACAAACCTATAGTCGAAAGAGTTTTTTTTAATTATGATACATCTTTAGTAGGAAAAGTAGCTATCGATGTAAAAGATACCGATACAGATTCCACTACTGTAAGCTTTAACAAGAAAAACGATACCATTAGTTATTTTTTAAGTGCTTCTGTATTACCTAATGATACAAAAGCATATCACCCTAGTCAAACAATATATTCTAAGTTTTTTTTACAACCTTATATAAAAGGAGAAGTTAAAAATAGTGCTTACTTTTTTAAAGATGTAAATAGAAAAAAACTACAAGAATTAGATTTAGTGCTTCTTACTCAAGGATGGTCAAAATATAAATGGTTTGATATCTTCAACACTCCTCCTAAAACATATTATGAATTTGAAAAAGGTATTAGTATTAAGGGGACTATAAACATGAAAGATATCAACGAGGGTACAGAAGTGTATTTACTAGGCAATTCGAATCGTTTACTGTTATCTAATCCATTAAAAAATAATACTGTAACCTTTAACAACTTATATTTAAAAGATAAGGATACAATTAATCTTTCATTTTTAGACAAAAAGAACAAATTGCAGAAGGTTAAAGCATATTTTCAAAACTTTCCTTTGCTGAAAAAGAACAACATTAAAGTATCGAATAAAGAGTATGGTCAAATACGAAATAAAAAAAAGGAATCAGAATTAGTTTTGGCAGACAATTTTGTTTCGGATGAGTTTGAATTTTTAAATGAAGTTGAGGTAAAAGCAGCATTAAAAAATAATCCAAAAGTTTTTGGTAATGCAACAGGATATAAAATTGATGATACCTATCATAAATACGGTAGAATTTTAGATTTTATAAGAACAAAAGGATTTCGTGTGTATGAAACTCCAAGGTTTGTAGTGATAAGTAATATCACAGCTATTATGTCAGTTTTGCCATTTAATATGTATTTTAATGGAATTCGAATAACTGATGATCCAAGTAGAATGCTAAGTTTGAGAGATTTGAAAAATATAGATGTTGATGAAATTTATATTTCTAATTCTTTCGGAGGGGAAATCCACATTTATACCACAGCAGCCTTTAATTACGGAACAGATTTACAATTTTTAAAACATGGAATTTCAAATGGATTTAGTCTAGAAAAAGAGTTTTATCAACCCAAATATGCTTCTACTCAAAGTAAAATATTTAAAAGTTATGGAAGCTTACACTGGAGCTCAAATATTATCTTGCAACCAGATGCTACTACAAAGAATGTTAAAATTTCACATTTGAATCAGAACGAAATAAAAGTAATTGTTGAAGGGATAAGTTCAAGAGGAGAACTCATTCATCAAATCAAAACATTTAAGAATGTACAGCAACAAATAGAATAATTTTCTGAGTGTTTATAACTTATAATAGCTAGTGTTTATTATTTTTACTAGACCAAATAATTTATGAAAATGAGAAAAAAAGTACTGCTACTAATATGGGTATTGAATTTTTTTAATTTAGTAGCTCAAGAGAAAAGCTTATATGATCGTTACACTACATATTTTGAAAACCAAAGAGAAGTTCCTTATTTACATTTAAATAAGACAAGCTTTTTTATAGGAGAAGAAATATGGTTTAAAGCGTATGTATTAAATTTAAATACAAAAAAACTACACGAGAATACCTCTAATTTATATTGTACAATATACGATGATAAAGGTGTGTATAAAGATCAAAAGTTAATTTATGTAAAAGACGGTGTGGCTAGGGGAAGTTTTCAAATAGATTCTACATTCACAAAAGAAACCTACTATATAAAAGCTTCAACGAATTTCATGAGAAATTTTGAAGAGGATGAGTCGTTTATTCAAAAAATAACAATAGTAAATCATAAAAAACAACAAAAAATAAGAGAAGAATCATCTTTTGATTTACAAATCCTTCCTGAAGGAGGACACTTACTAGCCAATTCATATAATACATTAGGGGTAATACTTAATAGTAAAGATGGTCAAATACCAATTGTTAAAAAGGCAGAATTGATAGATGTTAATACAGAAGAATCGCTTTTAGAGTTTCAATTTAATAGCTTTGGACAAGCTAAAATAGGAGCAAAAATAGCATCTGGTAAAGTATATGAAGTAAAAGTTACTCTTGAAAATGGGAAAAAATTACGTAAAAAGTTGCCTCTTAAATCATTAAAAGGTGTAACACTGTCATTTGAAGATATTAGTAGTAATATGGCTAAATTTACAGTTACTACTAATGAAGAAACATTAGAAGATTTAATAGGAAGAAAGTATGCAGTACTTATTCATAATACAAATTCTTATTTAAAGCGACATATAGAGTTTAAAGCAAACAGGTTAAGTTATTCATTGCTGATAAATAAAAAACTATTTAAGCCTGGTACTAATATTGTTACATTGTTTACAGATGAAGATAAGCCGGTAGCCGAACGTGTTTTCTTTAGTTATAGTCCATCGTTATTCAATAAGTTAGCTGTTGAAACCTCTAAGATTTCCGAAGATTCACTAACCCTAAGTCTGTCAAACAAAGAAAAGAGTGAAGCTCCTATATATTTGAGCGCTTCTTTTTTACCAAAAGAGACAAAATCATACGCTCCAAAACATACAATTTATACGAACTTCTTCATAAAACCATATATAAAAGGGGAATTAAAAAATGTAAATGATCTTTTTAAAAATACAAACAGAAAAAAATTAAGAGCTTTAGATATATTATTACTTACACAAGGTTGGTCTAAATACAATTGGAACTCTATTTTTTATAATGCTCCAAAAAATCAGTTCAAGTTTGAAAAAGGGATAACTATAAAAGGAACATTAAATGATAATAAAACATTACAAGAAGTTAAAGAAATACATTTGATTACCAACGGAAATAAATTGTTTATTTCTAAAGAAGTAGCAGGAAATAAAGTAACGTTTAAAAATATTTATGTAAGAGATTCTTCTGTGGTTAATTTTTCTTTTTTGGATAAAGAAAATTTCAAAAAGCCAAATTTATACGTACAAGTATCTCCTCATAAAAGAGAAAATAATATTACTATTTATGAAGAAGTTAGTAATATATCAAATTTCTTCGATAATGATTTTTCCGATGTAAATTCTCTTATTAATAAAAAAGGAGAGGTCTTAAATGAAGTAGAAGTCAAAGGGAGATTAAAAATCAAAAATAATCCTGTAATGTTTGGTGGAGATCGAAGAGCTTTTAAAATTGACAATAAGCATTCAAAAAATCAAAGAATATTAGAGTTTATAAGATATAAAAGGTTTCTTGTTCAAGAAGACGAATCTGTAGTAACTATAAATGTAAGAAAAGCAGGGAGAGATTTTTTGCCATCAAGAGTTTTTATTAACAATGTAGAAATAACATTTAATAGAAACGATATGTTAGCTTTACGCCAAATGAGATTAGATGAAATTGATGAAATATTTACTTCTAATACAGGTAGAGGTGAAATCCATATTTTTACAAAACCAGACATACGTAGCATAGAAACTCCTTTTTTTAGCTATAAAATGCCATTTGGATTTAGCGTTGAGAAAGAGTATTACCAACCAAAATATTTGTCTACAACTAATAAAGTTTTTAGAGATTACGGAGTTGTATATTGGGAACCAGAGATTACTATTGATAAGGATACCTATCAATTTACAATTCCAAAACTAGGGCAAAATGAGATTACACTTTTTTTAGAAGGAATATCTAAAGATGGTAGACTCATTAGTGTACAAAAAACATTTACAGATTTAAAAAAGATAAATAACTAGTTGTCTTCGAGTCTTTTTAAAACTGCTTTTTGAAAAACACTAATTGGATAGCCAGAAACTTCAGGGACTTGTTTAGAAACACCTCCAGTTTTTATTTTATGATCAAGCTTAGTAAATAAAATCTCAAAGTCTAGCGTGTTTTTTTTGAAGTGTAATCGGGTGCTTAGAAAATTTCCTTGTACTTCAAAAAAACTATGTAATGTGTTGTTATGTAAAGAAGCAGGTAGGATAATGCCATTATTTTCATCAATGTTGTACATGCCTTTTTCTTGATCTACTATTTTTAAAAGGTAATTTCTAGGAGTTTTATTATAAATAATGATATAATTATATGTAGAATCTTTTTCTGTTGTTGTTAAATGAAATTCCATAGGGATTTTTTGAGTTCCTCTTTGAGAAGAAATTTCTAAATCGCCTTTGTATTTTCCTAAGAAGTGCTCTGGGAATGTATTGGATTTCTCTTGTGCTCTAGATAGTAAAGTAAAAGGGAATAACACTAAAAAGAATATAATTTTTTTCATCATCTAAACTTTGAAATCAAATATAAGCATCTTAATTAATTTCTTTATTTTTGAAGTGTATAAGGGAGGATCATGAAACCTGTTGAACAAATAAAAATTCCAATAACTAAAGAAATGGAACTATTCGAATCTAAATTCAAAGATTCAATGCTTTCTAAAGTTCCATTATTAAATAGAATTACCTATTACATTGTTAGGCGAAAAGGAAAACAAATGCGTCCTATGTTTGTTTTCTTAGTTGCAAAAATGGTGTCTGATGGTGGTTTTGATGAAAGAACCTACAGAGGAGCTTCTATCGTTGAACTTATTCATACGGCAACTCTAGTTCATGATGATGTTGTTGATGATAGTAATATTAGAAGAGGTTTCTTTTCAATCAACGCACTTTGGAAAAATAAAATAGCGGTTTTAGTTGGAGATTTCCTATTATCAAAAGGTTTATTGCTTTCAATTGATAACGAAGATTTTGATTTATTAAAGCTTATTTCAATTGCTGTAAGAGAAATGAGTGAAGGAGAATTACTGCAAATTGAAAAAGCAAGAAAATTAGATATTACAGAAGATGTATATTTTGAAATTATTCGTCAAAAAACAGCAACTTTAATAGCGGCATGTTGTGGGATTGGAGCTGCCTCAGTAGGATGTAGTAATGATGTTGTACAGCAAATGCGAAAATTTGGAGAATATATCGGAATAGCTTTTCAAATTAAGGATGATCTTTTTGATTATAGTGATGAGAAAATCGGGAAACCTACAGGCATAGATATTAAAGAGCAAAAAATGACTTTGCCTTTAATATATACGCTTAATAACTGTAGTGAAAAAGATCGTAAATGGTTAATAAATTCGGTTAAGAACCACAATAAGAATAAGAAAAGGGTTAAAGAAGTTATCGCTTTTGTAAAAGCAAATGGAGGTATAGATTATACGATTAATAAAATGCATGATTATAAAGATAAAGCATTGAAAATTTTAGCGAATTACCCAAATTCTGAATATAAACAATCGTTGCTAATGATGATAGATTATGTCGTTGAAAGAAAAATTTAAAAATACCATTAGTCTATTGAAAAAGGTAATTTAACTTAGATCTTGTTACTAAAATGTTAATATCCAGTGAAGTTTAATAGAACTTTTTTAACTTTGTAATAATTCTTGAGCAATGAAAACTCTATTAATTAAAATATCATCTATGTTGTTAGCACTTTTAGTGCTTTTTTCAACTTTTTCATTTACAGTGAAAAAGCATTATTGTGGTGAGTTTTTAGTTAATGTTTCTTATTTTGGTGGAGATCAAGGTTGTGGTGATGAATTAGGAGAAGAAGATTGTGATGATCCGCAAATTATAAAAAAGAAAAATTGTTGTAAGGACGAAATTACTCAAGTTAAAGGTCAGGAGGAATTAAAAAACTCTGTTGAGAAGTTCGATCTAGAAAAGCAACAGTTTCTAATAGCTTTTATTACTTCATTCAATAGCCTGTTTTCAGAAGATATTCAACAGGTTAACTTAAATGAATATTATTCACCCCCAAATCTTAATCTAGATTTACAAGTACTTTACGAAGTATATCTCATATGATTTATATTGCTTTTTTCAGTGACGTAACGTCAGTTTAAAAGAAGTAAACTATAAATTATATACAAATACACATGAAATTTAAAATGTTCATTTGTGCGCTTATATTCATGAGTTCACAAATAGTAGCACAGCAAACATTCAAGGGTATGATTATGGATAAAGCCAATCCAAAAGACAATCTAGGAGTGTTTGGCGCCAATGTACATTGGTTAGATACAAAAGTAGGAACCACCACAAACGAAAAAGGTTGGTTCGAAATACCTTATAAAAAAGAATATAAAAAACTAGTTGTGAGTTTTGTAGGGTATAAAACAGATACAATAGAAATTAAAAGTTTAAAACCGATACATCACTTTTTAACAGAGCAAGGAACCTTAGAAGAAGTATCAGTATCTGCAAGAAAACAAGCAACATCAAAATCGTTCTTTACGACAGAAAATGTTTTTACAGTAAACAGCGATGAGTTATTAAAAGCAGCTTGCTGTAATCTAGCAGAAAGCTTTGAAACAAATCCGTCTATCGATGTTAATTTTTCTGATGCTCTAACAGGTACCCGACAGATTCAAATGTTAGGTTTAAATAGTCCTTACTTACTAATAGCGCAGGAGAATATTCCAATGGTAAGAGGAGCTTCTCAAGTATACGGTTTAACATTTACTCCAGGAACTTGGGTAGAAAGTATTCAAATTACAAAAGGAGCGGGTAGTGTTGTTAATGGGTTTGAAAGCATTTCTGGGCAAATTAATGCAGAGTTGGTAAAACCATCTACAGATAAAAAAATATTCATTAATGGATATGGAAATTTGAATGGTAGATTAGAATTAAATACACATTTTAATCATAAGGTTAGTGAGAAATGGCAAACAGGACTCTATTTACATGGAAATTTAAGATCAGAGAAATTTGATAATAACAATGACAATTTTCTAGATGCACCTTTGGCAGAGCAAATTAATGTAATGAATCGTTGGCAATACACCAATAACGAAACAGGTTGGGTTAGTTTTTTGAATTTTAGATATTTAAATGATAGAAAACAAACGGGACAAACAGGTTTTGATCCAGATGTAAATAAAGGTTCTAATACTGTTTGGGGAAGTGAAATCAAAACAAAAAGATTTGATTTTTCAGGAAAGTTAGGATATGTTTTTCCTGAATTACCTTTCCAAAGTATGGGATTACAATTGGCATATAGTAATCACGATCAAGATTCTTATTTCGGTTTAAGAGACTATACTATTAAACATCAAAGTGTGTATTCTAACTTCATTTTCAACTCTATAATTGGAGATACACGAAATAAATTTAAAACAGGGATTAGCTTTACGTATGATGATTATGAAGAGTTAGTTGAAACCACAGATTTTTCAAGAGATGAAAATTCATTAGGAGTTTTCTTTGAATATGCTTACGATAATAGTGAGGATTTTAGTTTAACAGCAGGAGTACGTTTAGATACACATAACTTGTTAGGAACATTTTTAACTCCAAGATTACATTTAAGATATGTGCCTTGGAATAGAGGTGTCTTAAGAGCTTCTGTAGGAAGTGGAAAACGTAGTGCTAATATTTTTGCTGAAAATCAGCAATTATTTGCTTCTTCTCGACAGATAAATATCATTAATGGAGGAGGAAATATCTACGGGTTAGATCCTGAAAAAGCATGGAATTATGGAGTGTCTTTCTTACAAGGATTTAGATTGTTTGAAAGAAAAGGAGATATTACATTCGATTTTTATCAAACAAATTTCGAGAATCAAGTAGTTGTTGATTGGGAAAATCCGCAACAAATCTCTTTTTATAATTTAGATGGAAAGAGTATAGCAAATAGTTTTCAAATAGAGGTGAATTATTCGCCTTTAAAGAAATTTAATTTTAGAACAGCGTATAAATATTTTGATGTGTCTACAGATTATATTTCAGGAAACTTATCAAAACCAATTCAGCCGCAGCATCGCTTTTTTATGAATGTTTCTTATGAAACTGCCAAAAGCAATCGTGGAGGGTTATGGAAGTTTGACACTACTTATAATTTTATAGG
Organism: uncultured Tenacibaculum sp.; assembly: GCA_947501615.1. Lineage (GTDB taxonomy): Bacteria > Bacteroidota > Bacteroidia > Flavobacteriales > Flavobacteriaceae > Polaribacter. The sequence continues at coordinate 242,868 of CANMWK010000002.1, forward strand.
AAAACAACGATTACCTAATACCGCTTCAAATCCAGTAAGCTTGCAATTACCAGAATATTCTAATGGCTATAGTTTGTTAAATGCACAGCTTACAAAAGTATTCTCTGAGAAGTTTGAAGTTTATGTAGGAGGAGAAAATATTACGAACCTAAAACAAGTAAACCCGATTCTAGGAAGTGACGATCCTTTTGGAGCGAATTTTGATAGTACTATCGTATACGCCCCAATATTTGGAAGTACTTTTTATGCGGGATTCAGATTTAAAATAAAATAATATAAACATATAATTATGAAAAAAATTATCACAATCATTTGTCTAGTATTTGTAGCATTTGTTAGTCAAGCACAAAAAAAGAAAAGAAACGCGAAACTAAATTTAGAAGTAGATGGTGTATGTATGGAATGTAAAGTACGTATTGAAAAAGCAGCACTAAAAACGAAAGGAGTAAAGTATGCAAATTGGAATTTAGAAACACATCAGTTAATGGTAATTATTGATGAACGAAAAACAGATAAGAAAACAGTTTGTAAAAGAGTAGCTGGTGTAGGGCATGACACAAAAGATTTTAAAGCTCCTCAAGAAGCTTATGATAAACTAGATGCTTGTTGTAAATATCGAGACGAAGAAGTCGTAAAAAACCATAAAAAAAATTAAAAGCATACAGTTTAAAAACTCAGGAATTATTCCTGAGTTTTTTGTTTTTCTACTAATTTTTTAAATACCAATAGATGTAAGAAAATAATTGTAGCAGGGGCAAAAGCAGGAATCCAACTGAATGGAAAAGATCCGAATTCTAAAACCCCAGCCTTATCATTTTCTAATGAAACTTTTGTGATGTATATCGCAGTTATTAAAACAGAAACAATATCTAGAGTACCAATACAATTCCAAATCCAAACTAAGGGTTTAGCAAAGATTTTGTTGCTTTTTAAAGCATAAATTACAGGGAAAATTAATGCTGCTGAAAGAATATCTCCTATACCGCCAATGTTGGTGAAAAGTCTAGGTAATACTTCATAATAATTTAAAAAGAAAAAGAAAACCCCTACAAGTCTAAATATGTGAATATAAATTAATTGCTCTAATTTGATATAAGAAAAAAGAGTTTTAAACCATATACGTTTTGTAATATAAAATTGATAAAACAAAAATAAAGGTAGTACAGTAATTATTATTATTCTTGGAGGTAAAGTGTTGATTGAGAATATACCAGCTAGTGATATAAATGCAACAATTATGAAGTAGCACCAGTAAAACACTAGTATGTTTTTTCTGATGGAACTTCCATTAGCTAAACCAAATTCATCACACACCTTTTTTACAGTATTAGCTATAAGCAAGGGAGGAATGCAAAAGAAAGTAATAGCGAAAAGAATCGATAACCAAATAGGTACTTGAGTGAAATATAAATCCATGATAACTTATTTTTTACAAAGTAAATTCAGATTTATAAAATTGGAATTGCCCTATGACAACTTCTGAAGTAATTTCAATAATTCAATATATTTTAGAATAATTATTATTTTATTAAAATAAAGGTATTCAAACTCTTTAAACTTTATAATACATACTTTTAGTATATTCTTTAAAGCTATTTTTGTAACTTGATATCCTATGAATAGAAGGTATATAATTGGTATATGTATTACCGTATTAGTGTTAGGTATAAACCAAATTTTTATTCAATATTGGTTAAAACAAAAAAAAACTGATGCCAATACAATTAATGTTGCAGGAAAACAGCGAATGCTCAGCCAAAGAATTGCTGCCGAATTTTATGTAATAGATAAAGAAGCTAAATCTAGTGTTTTTCTTAAAAGTTTATTAGAGCAATGGGTTGATACACATCATAGTCTTATTTCTCGAATGGAAGAAAGTAATATTCTTTTAGAAAAAGGCGGGAATATTAGAGATGAATTTAAAAAACTGAACCCATATATTACATTTATTCAAGAGCAAGTTAAATCGATAGAAAACTCATCAGTAAACCTAGGTGCTATTACTCAGAATCAAAATAATTTTCTAGAAGCAATGGATGCTATTGTTAAAAAACTAGAAGAAAATTCTGATAAAAAGTTAAGTTTTATAGTGTGGATAGAGTATTTCCTTTTCTTTCTAGCATTACTAATTCTTGTTCTTGAAGTTTATTTTATTTACAAACCAATTGAATCTAAAGTAAGACAAGCAAGTATAGTGTTAGAGGATAAAAATGAAAAATTAAATCATGCACTTGAAAAAATAAAGATAAAAAACAAAGAATTACAAGAAATAACATACATAGCATCTCATGATCTTCAAGAACCCTTACGAACAGTGTCTAGTATGGTGGATATGTTTGGTGTAAAATACAAAGCGAGTTTTGATGAGCAAGGAAAAACGATGTTAGGGTTTATAGAATCTGCTACGAGTAGAATGAGAAATTTGGTTAAAGACTTGTTGGAATATTCAGTATTAGGACAAAATAAAAAACTGACTAGAGTTGATTGTAATGAAATTTTAGATGAGATAACACAAGATTTAAACAGCACAATTACTAAAACTAATGCAATACTAAAATGGAATGCCTTACCTGTTGTTACAGCTTATAAATCTGAGTTTAGGTTACTTTTTCAGAACCTAATATCAAATGCTATAAAATTTCAACAGACAGATAATCAACCTAAAATAGAAATACAATCCGAAGATTTGAAGGAGTATTGGAAATTCAAAGTCAGTGATAATGGTATAGGAATTAAAGAAGAGTATAAAGAAAAGATTTTTTATATTTTTAAAAGAATGCATAGTAAAGAGGCTTATGAAGGAACAGGCATAGGATTATCGCATTGTAAAAAAATAGTAGAGATGCACGATGGAAAATTATGGGTAGAATCTGAAGAAGGTAAGGGAAGTGATTTTTATTTTACCATAAAAAAAGAAATAGTTAATTTATAATAAACAATATATAATGAGTACAAAAATTAATACAGTACTACTTGTTGATGATGATAAGGCTACAAATTTTATACATGAACTAATTATTAAAGATCATGGATACTGCAATAAAATAGTTACAAAATATGATGGAGAAGAGGCAATAGAGTTTTTAGAGACAGCAGGAGATAATGACATACCAGATATTGTTTTTTTAGATATTAACATGCCTAAAGTTGACGGTTGGGAATTTTTGAAAAAGTATAAAGAATTACCAGAGAATAAAAGAGCAAAAATTGTGGTTGTTATGCTCACAACTTCGTTAAATACAAATGATAAAGAAAGAGCACTTTCTAATGAATTAATCTCTGAGTTTAGAAATAAACCACTTACTAAAGAAATGTTAGAGGGGTTAGCTGATAAATATTTTAAAAATTAGGTAGTATTAAAGTTAAGAGTAGTAAATTTTCATGCATTTTACATATTTTGTTAGTACTTACAATTCCATGAATATTTTTATCTTTTCAATACTATTATTCTCCTATATTTTTTCTAATTCTACTTAAAGAGAATTTAGTTATACCTAGATAAGAAGCAATAATTTTTAAAGGAACATGCTTAATGATTTCTGGATGTTTATATAGCAAAATTTCATAACGTTGTTGTGCAGTATATTTATGAAAAGAAATCATGTGTTTGTGCATTTTCACATAATTTAAAGTTAGTAACATTCTACCCCATTCTCTGAACTCAGGAATATTATGAAAACAATGTTGTACCTTTTCATGAGTAATACTCCATACAGTACAATCTGTTAAAGCTTCATAGTTTTCTTCACTTGGCTCTTGTTTAAAGAAAGATAAGTAGTCGTTTAAGAAATCTGGAGCAGCATAAAATCGGGTAGTAACCTCTTCACCGTTTAAATCAATAATGTAACATCGAGTTATTCCATTTTGTAAAAAATAAGATTTTTTACTTGTCTTCCCTTCTCTAATCAACAAATCTCCTTTATTAATACGTTCCTTTTGAAAAAATGTAGCAATTTCATTTGCTTTTTCATCAGTCATAGGAATTAGTGTCTTGAAATACTCCTGAAGTAACATCTTTTATTAATTAAGTTTTTACGTTACGAATATAAGTTTCCTCTTTTTAGAAAGCTATTATTTATGTGCAATAAGATTAGAGTTTAGCTTTTCTCATTATTATTTGACTCAGATAAAAAGAATAGAATTAGGATTAACGATTCACATGCGAAATTTTAATTCTGCATCATATAGAATAGATTTTTAAGACTACTTTTTTTAGAAAATCAAAAAACGGATATTGATTGTAAACCATATAAAAAATGTTTTTTTTTAGGCGTTTATGTATTCGAGATAGTTTATAACCCCTGTTAAATCTACGTTTGTTCTCGAAAATGAAAAGTAAGTGAAATTGTTTTTAAAAGAAGATGATACTTCATTTACCAAAAATCTAAGTACATAAATTAAATAACTAAAAATGAAAAATTTCAGAAAATTAGCTTTAGGAGGCTTAGTCATAGCTTCCATTGGTTTTACATCATGTGTTGATGATGAAATCTCAGAAGAAGTAAAAGTAATTTATCAAAATCAAGCTGCCTTTTTAGCAGCACAGACTAGCTTAATTCAAGCAGAAGCAGACCTAGAAGCAGCAAAAGCAGCTTATCAATTATTATTAAACGAAGCTCAAGAAGCACAAAATGAATTGGTAATATTAAATGCACAAAATGCTTTAGAACTAGCTAAAGAAGAACATTTAAAGGCATTATTACAATTGAAACTAGAGGTGCAAGCTACAAAATCTCAAGAAGCAGAAAAATATTTGGGTAAATATTTAGTGGAGATGAGTAGTATAATTTCTTTAGAATCGGATGTAGAGGCTCAAAAACGTGATTTAGCAGCTTTAAAAGCTACTGTAGTTGATGGTGTTTTTGATAAAGATGAAGCTATCGAATTAAAGAGTAATGAAATTGCAGATTTGGAAAGTCAACTTACAAAAGATGAGGCTAAATTAGCGCAATTGAAAGAAGTTTTATCTGAACCTAGTTCTATTGGAGCACAAGTAATTGCTATTCAAAAACAAATTGATGAATTGAAGGCGGAAAACAAAGAAAGAAATGCTCGAATTACAGAGATTAGTACTACTGAATTAGCTGAGTTTGGAGATAATATCGCAGATTATCAACAAGCTAAATTAGATGTAGAAGCTGAGAAGAAAGCAATTCAATCTAATGAAACAGCTTTAGAAAATGCGAATAAAGAATTAGCTGAAGCACAAGATGATTTGAATGATTTGACAGGTGGTGTTAGCATTACATTTGATCAGGCTTTAACTAATAGAACAAATGCAGAGAAATTAAAAGATGAGAAGGAAGAGGCTTATAATGAGATAGCTACATTGGCTGTAGATTATAGCACTTTAATCAACGAAATAGCAGCGGTTTCAGCTACAATTGAGCAGAATAAAGAGACTATAGAAACTCTTGAAAATGATTTACTTGTTTTAGAAGCAGATTATAATGTTAAGAAAGCAATTTTTGATGCGAATCCTTCAGGAAAAACAGTATCAGATGTTGGTGCAGATGATAAAGCCGGAAATCATAACGATACTTCTCCGGTAACTTATCGATTGGTATTAAATGCAAATTCTAATCCGATTTCTTATGAAAATCCAGCATATTTTAGTGCAGCAGATCTTCCACCAGCAGCTATTATTACTCCAATTCCAACAAGTGGTAGATATTTTAATATTGAAGCAGATGACACTGTAGAAAGTAATGAAGTAGCTTTCAACAGAGCGCAATCAGCATTTGTAAATGCCCAAGTTGCTTTAAGTAATGCTAAATCAGAACTATCTGAAAAAGAAGCAGAGTTAGTTGAGTTAAAAGAACAACAAGCAACATTTGATGCTACAATCACAACTCAAGTAGAGAATGCAAAATCTGAAAGAGATGCAGCTGTTAAAGCATTCGATCTAGCGAATGATGTTGTTGCGCAATTAGAGTTAATAACTACTACAGAAAATAGCATATTAGATCTTGTAAAGAACTTAGAAGAAGCGAAGCAAAGTTTAAAAACAGCAGAAAATGAATTAACTCGTTTATCAGCATTGGTCGACGATGCTAAATTGAATGAATATACTGCTTTATTAGATACTATAGATGCTTTAGGTTTAGAGGTAAGTTTAAGTCAAAAAGTTATCGCAGATTTACAAGGAGACATCGCTTATTTTGAAGGTTTAGAACTAGAATTGGAAGCTAGTAATTATAGTGGTTCAGATTATGAGGAAAGAGTTGAGAAGATAGAAGATGAAATTAATACGCAAGAAGCTACAGTTTTAGAACTTCAGAAAAATATTGCTAAAGCGAAGAACGATCTAGAAGATATTAAGCAAGATAAAGTAAACTTAGAAGAAGAAAGAGTTGCTGATATTGCGGAGTTAGAAGCTTTAATTGAAAAAACAGAGGCTGAAATAGCACAACGTAAAGAATTGGCTGAGAGCTTTAAAAAGTTAATGGAAGAAGCATTAGCGTCTTAAGATGTCTTTAAGACTTAATTAAAAAGAGGCTGTCTAAAAAGATTATTTTCCGTCAAACTGAATTTGTTTCAGTTTCTCATCACAGTTGATAATCAGAAGAGTGGGATTCTGAGATAAATTCAGAATGACGTTTTCAGATACTTTTTAGACAGTCTTCTAAAATAATACTAATATCTTAAAGAATTGTATAATGAAAAAAGTAGTTTTAGTAGTAATTGTATCGCTTTTATGCATACAATCAATCATAGCTCAAAATCAAAAGAGCGATAATAATTATAAGCCAGTTAAAGGAAGTCTTACCGTATCTTTATTATTAGGAAGAGGTACATATTTAGAATCTGGTTCTGCTCAAAACTTAGGAGGTAACGAAATAAATGGAGTAGCTCCTTATTATAGCACATTAAACAATAATAGCAATAGTTTAATGAATATGGTTGGGTTAGAAGGGAAGTATTTTATAAAAGATAAAATGGCACTTACATTAACAGGAGGTGTAACCTACAGAAATACACCTGAACAAATAAATATTCCTGGGGTAGTGAATACAGACGGAGATGTTTTAGTACCAGCTTATAATGCTGTTGTTGGTGAAGATGATATTGATGTTCATGTAGCTCCTGGTGTGCAATGGTATTTTGAATTGAAGCGACCAAAACTGTTACCTTATGTTGGGCTTTCTATACCTTTTGATTATTCTAGAAGTTCAGTTTTTGATCCTACAATTAGTCAAGACCAGATTAACTATGGAATTAGACACGTAGAGTTATTTGGTATTGGTGTTCATGGAGTTGTAGGGTTAGATTATTACCTAACAGAAGATTTTTTTATAGGTTTTGATGTTAAACCGTTAACATTTAATTATTTGGTGAATACTAAAAAACCAAGACCTGGTACTTTAGGAAGAAAAGCAGAAAATTATACTTTTTCTTTATTTAGTAACTATGTTTTTAAACTTGGTTTTAGATTAAATTAATGTATTTATTTTGAATTAAAGAGGCCGATTTATATTAAAATTCGGCCTCTTTTACATTTTTCTGATGATAAATTCCCTTAGTTTTCTGAACATTTTTTAAGTAAGACTAAGCCTCTCTCATTCATTTTTTCCATTTCTTTTTTTGCTCCAAATATTCCCATAAAAAAGGCATCAATAAATCCTGATGTTAAAGTGAAATCTTGGGTAACTACAATAGTATTGTTCTTCTGAGTAAATGTATATTCAAATATAGGTTTTGCTTGAAAAGGTTTTTTAATATCACATTCCATTTTGATATATGCATTGGGAGTGATTTTTTTAATTTCTTGGTAACCTAAATCTTTGCCATTATTACCTTCCCAATGATATTGAGCGCCTATTTGTCCATCATTACCCTTAATTTCAATCTTCTGAGTAGGATCTGCTTCTAAAAAAGGAGACCATTTAGGAAAGTTTTTTAAATAGACAACCTGATGAAAAACATGTGCTAAATCAGCATGAATACGAACTTCTTTTTTGATGTGAATATGTTGTAGCTTACTTCCATTATATACACCGATAGCTAAAAGTAATGCAATTGAAATAGATACGATTGTAATGATCATTTTCTTCATTTTAATAGGTTATTTAATTATTCATAGGGATAATATTTCGTACTTCAACAGATCCTCCCATTTTTAGAATAGGACTGTCTTTTGCCATAATAACAGCTTCTTCAAGTGAGTTGGCTTTCACAATCATGTTGCCTCCAATTGTGGTGTTGTCAACAATTGAAATTTCATTTGTAATGCTTAAATCACTGAAAATTTGTTTCCCCTCAAAGCCTAATTGATGGGTGCTTATTAGTTTTTCTTTAATAGCTATATTGCCTATAAAAGAGCCCCATTGTGTAGCCATTTCTTGTTGTTCTTCATGAGTTGGCTGATATTCAAAATTTGGTGTAAAGCTGAAAATCATCATAAATAATTGTTCTTGTTTCATTGTGATTAGTTTTAAAATTAATAACACTCCAAAACTAGAAATGAAGAACTAGAAAAAACTTGGCATAAGACAAGAAAACAGGTTTTAATAATTATTTTTAAAAAAGTATGTTTTTATATTAATAATGTAAATTATTGTTTACATTTGTAAAAAATAATAGAATATGAAAATACAAATATTACCAAGTAAGTATAAAAAAATAGGTCTAATACTATTTAGTATTGCCTCTTTATGTAATGGTGGAATAAATTTTATAGCTAATTCAATATACAAATACAAAACTTTAGAAAACACCACTATTAATATGGAAGAGTTTTATGATAATTCTTTTTTAACATTATTAAATGCTTTCTCAGGTGGTGGGTTGCTTTATGGAATTGATTTTTTTGCAATTTTAGCTATTTTAATTTATATGATTTCTAAGGAAAAAACAGAAGATGATTATATCCATAAGCTTCGATTAGAGTCTTTTCAACTAACTTTTATAATTGGATTATTGGTGACAATTATTACATATATACTAGCAAAAGATATAAAGCTTACTCTAGATTATTTTATTTTCCCACTATTATGGTGCTATCTCATAATTTTTTTCTTCAAAAGAAAAGCAATGTACTTATGAAAAATCTTGTAAAAGTTGAAAGAGCGAGGCATGATTTAACACAAGCGGACTTAGCAAAAGAGTTAGGCGTTTCTAGACAAACTATTCATGCTATTGAAAAAAATAAATTCAATCCTTCCGTTATTTTAGCAATTAAGATGGCTAGATTTTTTGAAGTAACAGTTGAGTATTTATTTAATATAGATGATGAGTAGAGAGTTTTTTATAGTGTTATTGGTACTTTAGATTTAAAATTTTTCTAAAAATTGATATGTGAAGAAATAAAATAGTAGCTGGAGCAAAAGCAGGAATAAAGCAAAAAGGAAATTCAGCAAGAAACTCTACACCTAAACTTCCAGTATCTATACTTTGTTTGGTTAATAAAATTGCTAATGTAGAAGTAGCAATAATATCAAGCATCCCAAAGGTATTCCAAAGTAAAGCTAACTTTTTAGCATAAACTTTCTTTTGTAGTATCGCTTTTGCCACAAATAATGAAGTTATAGCGGTTGTAATATCTCCGATACCAGCAATTAAAGCAATTGATTTTGGTAATAAATTATAAATATATAGAATGATAAAATAACTTCCAATAAGTCTAAAGATATGTACGCTAATTAATTTTGAAAGTTCCACTTCTTTTAAAACTTTCTTGTAAGAAGATGTATTACTGATGATAATTATGTAGAAAAGTAATAGTGGAAATGTTGTGGTTAAAATAATTTTAGGCGGTAAAGAAATTGTTGTAAAAAAACCGAAATGAGCAGCTATAGAAACCAACAAAAGATATGCCACGTAAAATAGTATAACTGTGTTTTTTTTATCTTGTTGAGAGGTGTTTTTCAATACATGAGCAATCAGTAGTATTGGTGCAATAAAGACCATAAGAAAAAGAATGCTGAAAACTAGAGGTATTTGGTTTGAAAACATTTAGATTGGAAATTAATTAGCGTGTTATTTCTTTTCGAATTCTACTTAAAGAAGTATCTGTAATTCCTAAATATGTAGCAATATGTTTAAGAGGTACATTTTGAATTAATTGAGGTTTCTCTTTCATTAAATTTAAATAACGATCTTTGGCATGATCTGAGATAACAGAAACAGAATGATTTTTTAATTCAAAATAATTATTTATTAATCTAGTACGTCCCACTTCTCTAAAAGCTTCAATACTAAATAATTTCATGAAATTTGTAAAGCTTATTTTCCAACATTTACCATGAGTTAAAGCTTGAATAGATTCTTTACAAGGTTTCTTTAGAAAATAGGAATACCAATCGATTACAATATCACCCCCAGAAAAAAACTTAGTAGTAATATCATTTCCTTCTAAATCAATACTATAAGATCGTAAAAAACCACTTTCTAAAAAGAAATAAAAGTTAGCCACTTTACCCTTTTCTATAAGAACGTCGTTTTTTTTGAAGGTGATGTTTTCAAATTGTTCTAGTATTAAATTGAGCTCTTCAGTAGTGAAATTTTCAGGTTTGAAAATAGTATGTAAAAAATGTTTCTCCATGACGATTTACTTTTTAAATAATCGTTTTAAAAAACCTTTCTTTTTTTGCTGTTCAATGGGTTCGTTATTAATAACTTTATATTGAGTGTTATCAGTAATTGTTCCTGGATCTAAGTGTTCTTGTTTTTCAATTCTCGAAAGTTGTTCCATCGCAGCATCACGATATAATAAAGCCCCCTCAGGGTCACAGTTAAATAAGTTAGAATAACAAACAGAACTGTTTAAATTCATCGGATTAGGTTCAACAATTTCAGTAGCTTCTAAAAGACCTAATCCTTTTTCATGGGCATAAAATAAAGCTTTAAAAAAAATACCAATTCGATCATCAGAAAATAAGGTGTTCATCTGTTCTTGAAGCATTTCATTTGTATCATAATCATCGATTAGCTGCATTACTTTTTCTGGGGGAATAAATTTTCCAGAACTATAATTATCTATGATCTGATTATGGATTTCATCAGTAAGTTTTTCTTGAGGAAGTATTTCCTGCCAATCTTTGGTATATTCAGATAAAATATCGTCTTCTAAGAAAGAAATTGCACTGCCTCTAACATAAAAGTACTTTTCAAAAAAACCTTGAACAGCAGCGATGTAATAACCGTGGGTTTTATCAAAAACATCTTCAGAAGTTGTAACTAAAGCAATATCTATCAGTTCTTCATATTTCTTAGCATAAAATTCTTTAATATTATATGTAATAGCTAAGTCAGTAATTAATGCTTTGTCATTAAGAACATTAAAATAACGTTCTACAATTTGTTCTTCAGAAATTGGATGATAACTAACATCCCAGCCCATACGAATTCGTTTTTATGTTGTTTAGATTAGCGTTTTTTGTCTTTTCCATAGTCTTGTAAAGATAGTGCGATTTAAAAAAATATAAGTGATACAACTTTTTTTCTATGTTTTTTCTTTTAATCGTACCAATATACGTTAAAACTACGAGCTTTTTCATCACAATACAATTGCCAATATATTTCTGAACCACTATTTTTTTCTCTCAAATTTCCAAATTCATAAAGTTTAGAGGGGTAATCATTATACCGCCAATGTGTCTGGATAGATTGGATGGGAAATAATTGGGTAATGGTTTTTAATGTAGTAGTGCTATCAATTTTAAATCCGTTATATATAATATGATTGTTGTTTAGATTAAAGTTGATATCAACAAAACTTACTTCACCATTAAGTTCTTCGTATTCAATGCCATTTTTATAATAAAATTTCATTTTTATATCGTCATATACCCATCCACCATCTCCATCGAAATAATTATAAGATGTGATTTGTTGAATATACAAGATGCCATTTTTATAGGTTCTATTGGTTTTATCAGAAAAATCATCATCTTTTACAACTTTATAGTATCGAATACTATCTGGTTTCCCCATAACTTCTAAAAAACGGTTTAGTGTTGTAGTTGTTTTTAGTTTTCCATTAATCAATAGTTCTTGAGGTTCTATCCCTTTACGAATTGATTTTGAAGATAAATTTTCAAAAGAAGAGAGATATCCATTAAATACATAACCTTCTTCCCCGTTTAACAGTTTTACTTTACACCAGTTTCCTTTGATTTCGCCACGCTCAGCATCATCAATTATTTCTTTTTTATGTGGAAGGTTTTCAATTAATTCTAATGGTGCTAGATATTTTAGAATGGTAATTCGTTCACCATTTAAGGAAGGTGTTTTACGTAAAGAAAGTCGATTTGCTATGGTATAATAAAACGTTTGGGAAGTAGTGTCATCAAAACTATTGAATAGTCGTAGTAAAGCTTGTGCTTTGGTAAGTTTATCATTTTTAGAAATGTTTTTTTCATCAAGATCAGTTACATTGATATATTTAGCTATTTGATGATTAGTTCTGAGGTATCCACTAAAAATATAGCCTTCTTTAGCATCTAATGTTCTTATTTTACATACAAAGCCTTTAAGTTTTTTAATTCTAACATCAGCATTAATATAAGTATGCGTTAATGTTTTATGTTTTTCGATAATTTCAACAGGTTCTAAAAAATCGAGTGTGTCTATTTTGGCTGAAGTGTGATCTATATTTGTATCACCGTATAATAAAGTTTCATTATTTGCTATGTAATGATATTTAGAATTTTGAAGAGGAGTCTTTATTGGTAACGTGTCCTTTTTTTGTGTTATAATCTTTTCGGGTTTACTTTTTTTAGACGAACAAGAAAAGAGAACTCCTAAAAGACATAGAATTGTAAACTTAGTTGTTGTTTTAGTAACCATCATTATTTTTTAGTTTGTGAACTACAATACCTTTTTTAGCTAAAACTTGATATTCAATTTTTATTTCATTGTCATTAACAGCAATGAGTTTACAGTTTTGTATGGGTAAAGCTGTATTAGTAATAGTATCTGAATCTAAAACTTTTGCTACGATTTCCTTGTATATAGGTCTACAAATATTATGTTCTAAAATACCATGTTTTTGGTAAATATATATTCGTTGTGTAGCTAAAGCATTTTGTCGAGTTCGTTCTATTCGATATGTTTCGGTAAGTTTTTTTTGCTGATAATCGTCAATTGTAGAAAAATAATAGACTATTCCGAAAAAAGGAATACCCATAGGAAGTATACTTAACGAAAGAAAAAAGAGTAGTAATGCGGAGCATAATTTTACAATTCTTTTTTGCCAAAACCTAACAATAATAACAAGTGTAAAAATTAACCAAATCCAACTAATGATTTTATCGGTGTAATATCCTGAGTAACTATAATCATAAAAACTAAGAAGTATTCCTATGGTAAAAACCAATGAAATACTAGTGTAAAAAAAGGATATTAAAGTATTCATTTTACAAACTCCAATTATTTTCGTCATTAACAGGACTAGGTAACCTTCCTTCTAAAACTTCTTTGATCCATTTTGGATCGATATAGTTATAAGTAGATTCAATAACCCAGCATAAACATTCTTCAGGTCCTCCATTAAGATATGGTGGAGGTGAGACAGGTTTAAATACTGTGGGTAATGGTTCTTGAATGGAAATATAATTTAAAACAAAACCCAATTCTTGTACAACATTCCAAGCCAATTTATGCTGTATGTCAATGGTTAATTTTACCCACCAAAAGGCATCAGGGCTACGATCGCTTGAGAGTACAGTAATACCAGGTATTGTATTAATATAATCTACCAAAATGGGTAACCCTTTTTTTAGAACACTAGCATCTATATATTCACTAGGTGGCGTTATAGCTTCTAATTTCTTAATAATATGTGCATTTAGACTTACATTAGCATCCTTTGCCTCTTTTTCTAAAGCTTTATTTAGTTTTTTAGGTAAGTTGATTTCCATTTTTAATATTCTTTAAACGTTAAATAGTCGACCATAGAACCTGACTGAATTTCACCTTTCCAGTTTCCGTTTTCTAGTTTTTTCAAATGTAATTTATACATTGCATGAACTTTTTTCTGTTCTAAGGCGTCCCAAACAAAATCATCAGCTTTAATACTATCATTTTTCACGTAAGCTTCAGTATATTTTTCGGCTTTTTTACGTTTATCTCTCCATTTGTAAATGGTTGTTTTTCCATCTGTTGCTATTTTCAGAATTAAAATGCGATACACGTCTTTTCCAATGAATGAATTACTATCTGCTTTCAATAATTTATTAGCCATGTCTGGTCTTCGGATTACTGTTTTAGAAGGTAATAGTAGGCTTTTTCCAAAGTCAGAGAAAAAAGGTGTTAACTCTGAAAAAAGCAATTCAAGTTCTTCTTGTATTCTTAAAAAAACAATGACCAATTTATCTTCTTGTATTTTATAAGAAATCGCTATGTTGTGTTTTAAGGAAGGAACTTTACCGATATCGACTAACTGTTTAATTTTTTTTGAAATTTCTTCATGCAGTTTCTGTTTGCCTTTAGCATTGAAAAGATCGTATAGTTCAAAAAAATCACCAGTCCTTTTATCAAAATGCTCTAAAAATGTAATGGGTTTTTTATTAATTTTTTGATCGATTTGTATACATAAAATATTCGTGTTTAACTTTCGTTCTTTCCAGCTGATAAACTCATAGTCCTTAGCGACAATTTCTCTATCTAAAACCTTTTCAAAAGGATTTTCAATAAAATCATCAGGTAGGTGTAACAGATATTTTAACTGCAAAAACGAATTAATCTTTGATGCAATTTCAGGGTTGTTTTCATCTTTTAAAAAAGGAAATTTATGATTAGTGTTTTTAGATGCTATTTCAACAAGTTCCTGAGCAGATCCAATACCAAATGATAAGCATAGCAATAAGGAAACTAGTAAAGATTTTGTATAACACATGTACAGTAATTTTCAATAAAAATAAAAAAAGCAATCTCATTCTGAGATTGCTTTCTATATCTGTATAGTTTGCAGTAATATTTGCTAACTGATATAAACTATTTGTAAATGATGATTACATCATTCCAGGCATTCCACCACCCATTGGAGGCATTCCAGCAGCTGCGCCACCTTCTTCTTTAATATCTACTAAAGCACATTCAGTAGTTAAGATCATACCAGAAACAGAAGCTGCATTTTCTAAAGCAACACGAGTTACTTTTTTAGGATCTATAATACCAGCTTCTAACATATCTACATATGTTTCAGACTTAGCATCGTATCCGAAATTATTTTCACCTTCTAATACTTTGTTAATAACTACAGAACCTTCACCACCAGCATTTTCAACAATAGTTCTTAATGGAGATTCAATCGCTTTATTTACAATTTGAATTCCAGTAGTTTCGTCTAAGTTATCTGAAGTTAATGTTTCTAATACTTTCTTAGCACGAACTAAAGCTACACCACCACCAGCAACGATTCCTTCTTCAACAGCAGCACGAGTTGCATGTAAAGCATCATCCACACGATCTTTCTTCTCTTTCATCTCTACTTCAGAAGCAGCACCAACGTATAATACTGCAACACCACCAGCTAACTTAGCTAAACGTTCTTGTAATTTCTCACGATCGTAATCAGAAGTAGTAGTTTCGATTTGTGCTTTAATCTGGTTTACACGAGCTTTAATTTGCTCTTCGTCACCAGCACCGTTTACAACAGTTGTATTGTCTTTATCAATAGTAACTGTTTCTGCAGTTCCTAATAAATCTAAAGTTGCGTTTTCTAAAGAGAAACCTCTTTCTTCAGAAATTACAGTACCACCAGTTAAGATTGCAATATCTTCTAACATTGCTTTTCTTCTATCACCAAATCCAGGAGCTTTAACAGCAGCGATTTTTAATCCACCTCTTAATTTGTTTACTACTAAAGTAGCTAACGCTTGTCCGTCTACATCTTCAGCAATAATTAATAATGGACGACCAGATTGCGCAACTGGCTCTAAAATTGGTAAAATCTCTTGTAAGTTAGAAATCTTCTTATCAAATAATAAGATGTAAGGATTTTCTAACTCCGCAATCATTTTATCAGCATTTGTTACAAAATAAGGAGATAAATATCCTCTATCAAATTGCATTCCTTCTACAACATCTACATAAGTATCTGTTCCTTTAGCTTCTTCAACAGTAATTACCCCTTCTTTACCAACTTTTCCGAAAGCAGTAGCGATTAAATCACCAATTACAGTATCGTTATTTGCCGAAATAGAAGCAACTTGCTGTATTTTTTCTGAAGAATCCCCAACCTCTTTCGATTGTTTAGCTAAATCTTCAGTTAATGCTTTAACAGCTTTATCTATACCGCGTTTTAAATCCATTGGATTTGCACCCGCAGCAACATTTTTTAAACCTTCTTTAACGATAGCTTGAGCTAAAACAGTAGCAGTAGTAGTACCATCTCCAGCTAAGTCATTAGTTTTAGAAGCAACTTCTTTTACCATCTGTGCTCCCATGTTTTCAAGAGCATCTTCTAGTTCTACTTCTTTCGCTACAGAAACCCCATCTTTAGTTACGTGAGGAGCACCGAAAGATTTAGAAATAATTACGTTACGACCTTTTGGCCCTAATGTTACTTTTACAGCATTTGCTAATGCATCTACACCACGTTTTAAACCGTCGCGAGCTTCAATATCAAATTTTATATCTTTTGCCATTTTTTAGAGTATTTAAAGTTCCAAAGTTTTAAAAGTTAAACAGAATTGGAACCAATTGGTAAATTGTTTAATTATTACATTGATTAATTTAGATGATCGCTAATACATCCGATTCTCTCATCATTAGGTAATCTTTCCCTTCAAACTTAAGTTCAGTTCCAGAGAACTTACCATATAAAACTGTATCGCCAACTTTCACAGTTAAAGGCTCATCTTTTTTACCATTTCCTACAGCTACAATAGTTCCTTTTTGAGGTTTTTCTTTTGCGTTATCAGGTATGATAATTCCTGAAGCTGTAGTAGTTTCTGCTGCAGCTGGTTCTACAAGAACTCTATCTGCTAAAGGTTTGATGTTTAATCCCATTTTATTTTTAAAAATTATTGATTAATCTTAATTTATTTCTTTTTGAATTTGTCAGAAATTATGCCATTAGGATAAAACTGACATTTTTTCTGAGGGAACTTGTTTTGAGAAAAAAAGCAATAAAAAAATGCCAACGTGTCATCGTTGGCATTCTTATGATTTATGTCGTATATGATTTACTGAACTGAATCTTTTGTTGCAGGAGGTGTAGTCTGAGTCGGTGCTGCCTGTTCTACATTCTCTAATGAATTTTTAAGATCTGGCTGATCTGCACTATTTGCTCTAGGTATTGCAAAGTTTGATAATAAAATTAAAGCAAACATAGCGATAGCTAATGTCCAAGTAGTACGATCTAAAAAGTTATTCGTATTCTGAACACCTCCGATGTTCATACCACCTCCGCCACCAAAAGAAGATGATAATCCTCCTCCTTTAGGGTTTTGAACCATTACAATTAAAATTAAAGCTACTGCTACAATTAAGATTAATATTAAAAGTAAATTATACGTTGTCATTATTTTATGTTTTGTAAAATTCTTATTTTTTTGATCTGGTCTGCAAAGAAACCACTTTTTTCTGGATATTTCAAACTTAATATTTCATATGCTTTAATAGCACTATCATATTTTTTTTGTTCTAAGTAAATTCTAGCTAATGTTTCAGTCATTAATGTAGGCTCATTGCCTAACTTACTTTGTTTACTAATTACAGGAGCATTTTTGTTAACTCTAGATATTTTTGGATTATTAGCAATAAAACGATCAATAATATCTTCTTGAATGTTTTTTTCCTTTTTTTTAGGTTTTTCTTCAGATGGGACATCTGATGATAATTGTAACCATTGATGAAAAGAAAAAGCTTCGTTTTTAGTAAAAGTAAGTGGTTTACCTATATTTAATGCTGCTTTGATAACTTCCTTTTCTTCTTTTTTATGGCTGTCTTTTGTGTGTTTTTGATCAGCTTCAAAACTTGTGTTTTCTACTTTCTTAAAAAGATCAGAAGTGATAAAGTTGAATAAAATCGTTCGATCTATTGTATGTGCAGCAGCTAATTTTAATTCATTGTTATAGCGAAAGCTCTTTTGGTCTTTTAAGGTTTTTAAATGTAAAATCCTTGCAGATTGAAAATAAGGGTATTTTGCTACAATTGAATTTAAATCACTAGCATCGATATCCTGAATTTTCTCTGGATGATTAAGAATTTTTATATAATTTTCTTTTACCATTTAGCTACTGAAGCATTAAAAATATCTTGATGAATTCTAGTTAAAATCTCATCTAAAGCAGCTTCTAAAACTGATCCAGATAATTGTTGAGCAGCTCCGTAATCTGAATAGAAAGAAAACTGTCGTTCAAAATCATCTTCTTCTTTAAATTTGTTTGAATAACGAACGTTTACGACTACTGTTAATCTGTTTTGAGCAGCAGTTTGATTTCCTTGACTAGCTGTTGCACTCATTGGAGTAATTCTATAATCGACTATTTCTCCTTCAAATCTTAAATCGCCACTAGTTCTAACCAAGGTTAAATTGGTTTGACGTGTAAATAAATCTTGTAAATCTTGAGTAAAACGTTGACTCAAACTTGGTTCTACTAAAGGAGCTTGATTAGGAAAGAAATCAATTTGAATAGTTTTAGCATCACCAATATCACCTTTACCAGTAAAAGAATACACGCCGCAAGCCGTTAACAAGATTAGCGTGAGTATAGTTGTTATGATTTTATATAGATATATTTTCATGTTAATTATTTGGTGGACTAATATTTAATGTTCACTTTAAATTCCTAATTCCTAATTCCTAATTCCTAATTCCTAATTCCTAATTCCTAATTCCTAATTCCTAATTCCTAATTCCTAATTTCACAGATCATATTGTTTAATTTTTCTGTATAAAGTACGTTCAGAAATCCCTAACTCTTTTGCGGCAAGTTTACGTTTTCCTTTATTACGATCTAAAGATTTTTTAATCATTTCAACTTCTTTCTCTTGTAAAGATAAGTTTTCATGTTCTTCTATAGTCTCAATAAAATCATAATTATTTTGAGAACTTTCTTCAGGTATTTGAACAACTTCTACATTATGCGTAGGCGATTCTTCGTTATATATACGTTGAATAAGATTTCTGTTTTCTTCTTGAACCTCAGAGTTATTGCCATTTTGCATTAAGTCTAAGGTGAGTTTCTTTAAATCATTAATATCATTACGCATATCGAATAAAATCTTGTACATAATATCTCTTTCATTAGCGAAATCACTGTTAGAAGAAGTATTTTGATTTTCAACTACCATAGGTAAATTACCTGAAATATTTGGTAAATATTGTGTGATAATATCAGAAGAAATAACTCTGTTTTCTTCCATGATTGATATCTGTTCAGCAATATTTTTTAGTTGTCTGATATTTCCAGGGAAATGATAGTTTACTAATAAATTGCTAGCATTTTCATCTAAACGAATGACAGGGATTCTGTTTTTTTGAGCAAAATCCGATGCAAACTTTCTAAATAATAGCTGAATATCCATTCCTCGTTCACGCAAAGGCGGAAGTCCTATTTCAATAGTACTTAAACGATAATATAAATCTTCTCTAAACTTTCCTTTTTGTATCGCTTGGTGCATATTTACATTGGTAGCTGCAACAATACGAACATTGGTTTTTTGTACCTGCGATGATCCTACTTTTATAAATTCTCCATTTTCTAACACACGAAGCAAACGTACTTGTGTGGTTAATGGAAGTTCTCCGACTTCATCTAAGAAAATAGTTCCACCATCAGCAACTTCAAAATAACCCTTTCGAGCTTGAGTAGCCCCTGTAAAAGCACCTTTTTCGTGGCCGAAAAGTTCACTATCTATAGTTCCTTCTGGTATAGCTCCACAGTTTACAGCAATATATTTTGCGTGTTTTCTGTGAGATAACTGATGAATAATTTTAGGAATACTTTCTTTTCCAACACCACTTTCACCAATAACTAAAGCAGAAATATCTGTAGGAGCAACTCGAACCGCTTTTTCAATGGCTCTATTGAGTTGTATATCGTTACCGATAATTCCAAATCGTTGTTTTACTGCTTGTAAATTTTCCATATTTAGCTAGTCTATAAAGTTGAGTAGTTTATATAGTTTAAAAAGATGGTGGTTGTTAATCTCAAAAACTTTTATACTTGCAACTTTTTTACTTTTCAATTTCTTGATTAATTATTTTCAGAATACCCAACAGCAGTACCTTTTAAAGTAGTAGAAGTACAATCTTCTATTTTTACATTAACAAAATCACCTAGTTTATACTGTTCTTTAGGGAATACCACAACTGTATTTTGAGTATTTCTACCTTTCCATTCGTTCTCACTCTTCTTAGAAGTTCCTTCAATTAAAACCTCTTGAATCTTTCCAACTTGTTCCTTAGTTCTATATAAACTATGCTTCTGTTGTAAGTTGATGATTTCTTGTAGTCTTCTCTTCTTTACAGCTAAAGGAATGTCATCTTCCATTTTCTTAGCAGCAAGAGTTCCAGGTCTTTCAGAGTAAGCAAACATAAAACCGAAGCTATATTTTACTTTTTCCATTAAGTCTAAAGTATCTTTATGATCTTCTTCTGTTTCTCCACAGAATCCAGCAATCATATCTTGACTTAAGTTCATTTCTGGAATGATCTTGTAAATATTTTCAACTAGTTCCAAATATTCTTCTCTAGTATGTAAACGATTCATGGCTTTTAACATACGATTACTTCCACTTTGAATTGGTAAGTGAATGTATTTACAAATGTTTTTATGTTTAGCCATAATGTGAATCACATCTAATGTCATGTCTTGTGGGTTCGATGTAGAAAAACGAAAACGCATTTTTGGAAACTCAGTAGCACACATATCTAAAAGTTGTGCGAAATTTACCGCAGTAGCTTGCGCCATTTCAGAGGCTTTGTGGAAATCTTTCTTTAGTCCACCACCATACCACAAATAAGAATCTACATTCTGACCTAATAACGTAATTTCTTTAAAGTTTCTATCGTGCATCGCTCGAACTTCCTCAATAATACTTTGCGGATCTCTACTACGTTCTCGTCCTCTAGTAAAAGGAACAACACAGAATGTACACATATTGTCACAACCTCTAGTTATAGATACAAAAGCAGAGACTCCATTCGAATTTAAACGAACAGGAGAAACATCAGCATAAGTCTCTTCTTTAGATAGAATTACATTTACAGCATCTCTACCAGCTTCAACTTCTTCAACTAAATTAGGTAAGTCACGATAAGCATCTGGACCTACTACAAGGTCAACTATTTTTTCTTCTTCTAAAAACTTAGCTTTTAAACGTTCTGCCATACAACCCAAAACACCAACTTTCATTTTAGGGTTTACTTTTTTTACAGCATTATATTTTTTTAACCGATTACGGATAGTAGTTTCTGCTTTCTCTCGAATAGAACACGTATTTACCAAAACTAAATCAGCATCTTCTAGGTTTTTAGTTGTATTAAAACCTTCTTCAGCAAGAATAGCAGCAACAATTTCGCTATCATTCATGTTCATTTGACAGCCGTAACTTTCAATAAAAAGTTTTTTGCTATTTCCTTCTTTTTGTTTCGTTAATAAAGGCTTTCCTTGTATTTTTTCGTCTATAACTTTTTCAACCTGATCCATATTCTTAATCTCTTGTAAGTAGCGTGCAAAGATACAACCAATTTTACGATTATGTGACAAATTGTCATTGAATAATATGCTATTTTCAAATTTAAATTAGCGTTAATTCTTACAAAACAATTTTAAATAAAAAAAAACTGTATACTTTTGTAATTTAAAATACGTCATAATCGGGCGTAGTGAAAAACCGATAAGAAAAGATACATGGCAAAGAATTTAGTAATTGTAGAGTCTCCTGCTAAAGCGAAAACTATAGAGAAATTTTTAGGTAAAGATTTTCAGGTTGAATCGAGTTATGGACATATAGCAGATTTACCATCTAAAGAGTTAGGTGTAGATGTTGATGGAGATTTTAAACCCAAGTATATTGTCTCTTCAGATAAAAAAACGGTAGTTAAAAAACTAAAAGATTTAGCTAAGAAAGCCGAAATGGTTTGGTTAGCTTCCGATGAAGATCGCGAAGGGGAAGCAATTGCATGGCATTTAGCAGAGCAATTAAAGTTAAATAAAGATAATACTAAGCGTATTGTATTTAACTCAATTACTAAGAATGCAATTTTAAAAGCTATAGAAAATCCAAGAACTATAAATTATGATTTAGTTGATGCTCAACAAGCAAGAAGAGTGTTAGATAGAATTGTAGGGTATGAGTTATCTCCAGTGCTTTGGAGAAAAGTAAAAGCAGGATTATCTGCGGGTAGAGTTCAGTCTGTAGCTGTTCGTCTTATTGTTGAAAGAGAAAGAGATATAGAAAGCTTTACACCTGTAGCTTCTTACAGAGTAGATGCAGAGTTTACAAATGAGGATGGTAAGAAATTCAAAGCAAAATTACCTAAGAATTTTTCAACTAAAGAAGAGGCTGAAACGTTTTTAAATTCTTGTATTGCCGCAAGTTTTTCTGTGTCAAATTTACAAACTAAACCAGCAAAGAAATCACCAGCTGCACCATTTACAACGTCTACATTGCAACAGGAAGCTTCTAGAAAATTAGGGTTTCCAGTAGCAAAAACGATGTTGATGGCGCAACGTTTATATGAAGCCGGTTTGATTACTTATATGAGAACTGATAGTGTGAATTTATCTTCTGAAGCGGTTAATGCAGCCGCGGCAGAAATCGAATCATCTTACGGTGCTGAATATAGTAAGCCTAGAAGTTTTGCTACAAAATCTAAAGGAGCACAAGAAGCTCACGAGGCAATTCGTCCAACAAACATGGCGACGCATACTGTTGCTGTTGACTACGATCAGGATCGATTATATAGTCTAATTTGGAAAAGAACGATTGCTTCTCAGATGAGCGATGCGCAATTAGAAAGAACAAACGTAAAGATTTCTAATAATAATAATGATAAAGAATTCTCTGCTAACGGAGAGGTAATAACTTTTGAAGGTTTCTTAAAAGTATACTTAGAAGGAACAGATAATGAGGAAGAAGAGCAAGCAGGAATGTTACCTAAAATGAAAGTTGGTGAAGGTTTGCATAACGAGTATATATCAACTACACAACGATATACTCGTCCGCCTGCAAGATATACCGAAGCTTCATTGGTAAAGCATTTAGAAGAATTAGGTATTGGTAGACCGTCTACTTATGCGCCAACAATATCTACAGTACAACGTAGAGGTTATGTAGAAAAGGGAACAGCAGAAGGAGTTGAAAGACAGTACATACAGCTAGTGTTAAAATCTGATGCAATAAAAGAACAGACATTAACCGAGAAAGTAGGAGCAGATAAAGGAAAAATGATGCCTACTGATATTGGTAATATTGTGAATGATTTCTTAGTAGAAAACTTCTCAAGTATTTTAGATTACGGATTTACTGCCAAAGTAGAAAGTGACTTTGACAATATTGCTGGAGGAAAAGAAGACTGGACATCAGTAATTAAAGATTTTTATAAAGATTTTCATCCAACAGTTAAAGATGTAGCAGAAAATGCAGAAAGAGCTAGTGGTCAAAGGTTATTGGGTGTAGATCCAGATTCAGGTAAAAATGTATATGTGCGTTTAGGAAGGTTTGGAGCTATGGTACAGATTGGTGAAGCTACAGATGAAGAAAAACCTAAGTTTGCAAGTTTACAAGGAGATCAAACGATGAGTTCTATTACTTATGAGGAAGCAATGGACTTGTTTAAATTACCCAAAACTCTTGGTGATTACGAAGAGAAAGAAGTTATCGTTGCTAATGGTAGATTCGGGCCCTATATCAAGTTTGATGGGAAATATGTTTCTTTAGATAAAGATGAGAACCCGATGTCTGTAGACATGGATAGAGCTATCGAGCTGATAGAAGCAAAACGTAAAGCTGATGCTCCAATAGGAGAGTATGAAGGTTTTCCTATCCAAAAAGGAGTTGGTAGATTTGGGCCGTTTATTAAATGGAATTCAATTTTTATTAACGTAAACAAAAAGTATGATTTTGATAATTTAACACAATCAGACTTAGAAGAATTAATAGAAGATAAGAAGAAGAAAGAACGAGAAAAATTAATTCATAATTGGGAAGATGTAGGTATTCGTGTAGAGAAGGCAAGGTGGGGTCGATTTAATGTGATTAAAGGTAAGACTAAAATTGAATTGCCAAAAACTACAGAAATTGATAAATTCACAAAAGAAGATGCAGTTAAATTAGTTGATTCGAAAAAAACAACTAAAAAAACTACAAGAAAGACTTCTAAAAAGAAATAAATTTATATATTGCTCAGCATTCACTAATCCCCAAGTTAATGAATACAGATTTTTTATCTCCTGTAAGTGAAAAATTAATTGCTCACTTAGATTTTCAATCACCTGATACATTAGGGAGAAATATAATGATTCACTCGGTTCAAGACGGTTTTCCTGATTTGGACGAGGTGAGTGTTGCCTTAATAGGGGTTAAAGAAGGGAGAAAAGCTGTAAATAATGATGGATGTGGAGCTGATATATCTAAGATCAGAGAAGGAATTTACAAGTTATTTGTTGGAGATTGGGATGTGACTATAGCTGATTTGGGAGACATACAAAAAGGAAATACAGTTAAGGATTCCTATTTTGCAGTTGCCGAAGTGGTTAGAGCTTTAGTGAAAAAAAATATAATTGTAGTATTGTTGGGCGGAAGTCAGGATGTTACTTACGCTAATTACAGAGCGTACGATACATTAGAACAGACGATCAACTTAGTGTCTGTAGATAGTCATTTTGATTTAGGTACTATGGAAGATGAGTTGAATTCTGAATCGTTTTTAAGTAAAATCGTGATGGAAGAACCTAACAATCTATTTAACTATAGTAATATAGGATATCAAACCTATTTGAATTCTCAAGAAGAAGTGAGACTATTACAGAACTTATATTTTGATACTTACAGGTTAGGTGAAGTGGTAAGAAATATAGGTTTAGTTGAACCAATTTTAAGAGATGCCGATATCGTTAGTGTTGATATTGGTAGTATTAGGCAAAGTGATGCGCCAGCAAATCATAATGCAAATCCAAATGGTTTTTTTGGAGATCAATTATGTTCCATAGCAAGATATGCAGGAATAAGTGACAAATTAACTTCTTTTGGTGTCTATGAATATAGTAGTCTGTTAGATCAGAATAATCAGACTTCTAATTTAATAGCTCAGGCAATATGGTATTTTATAGAAGGTGTAAATTACAGAGCTAAAGATTATCCGTTTTCTAGTAAGGAAAGCTATCAGAAGTTTAGCGTAATTTTAGAAGACGATGATCCAATAAATTTTTATAAAAGCGATAAAAGTGGACGTTGGTGGATGGAGATTAATCTCATTACAGATAATAAATACAAAAGACATGCGTTAATACCATGTGCATATGAAGATTATTTGAAGGCCACAGAACAAAAAATTCCTGAAAGATGGTACAAAGCGCAACAAAAACTTACATAAAAAAAGTTATATTTGCGTTCCTTGATTAAGATGTTGAATAAAAAAAATAAAAAGGTACAAACTCTTTAATAGAAAAAATATGAAGAAAGTAGCACTGTTTACCCTAATACTAGCACTTGTTTACAGTTGTGGATCTAACAACGACAGAGGAGAGCTTACTGGTGTTAAATCTAAAAGAAAATGGTTCGCTGAAAAGCCATATGGGATGGTTTTTATTAAAGGTGGTTCATTTACTATGGGTAAGCAAGATGAAGACCCATTAGGAGCTATGAATGCCCCAACAAGAACAGTTACAGTGCAACCATTTTATATGGATGAAACTGAAATTACGAATAGTGAGTATAAACAATTCGTGTATTGGGTAAAAGATTCAGTAGTAAGAACAAAATTAGCATACCAAGCAGAGTTTGCTTCTGGAGGAGACGAACTTACTGGTGAAGGAAGTAAGCCACAAGGTATACAATTGTATGCTTTTGCATCAAAAGATACGACAAACGAGTCTCCATATCAGAAGTATATGAGAGAAAATTACTACGAAGTTGGTGAAGGTATTGATTCTATAAAACCTTTAAATTGGGAGGAAGAGTTGATTTGGAATAAAGAAGATTATCCAGATGTTGATTATGTAGAAGTAATGGACTCTCTTTACATCAAAAAAGATGAAGCTTTGAACGGAATTCGTACTTTCAATACAGAACTTTTGAACTACAGATATTTTTGGTTTGACAATGAAGAAGCTGCTCGTACAGGAAAAAACAGAAAAGATTTTCTTAAAGATGAAACGTTAAATATCTATCCTGATACTACAGTATGGATTAAAGACTTTAACTATTCATACAATGATCCAATGCACCAAGAGTATTTTGCTCACAAAGCCTTTGAAGGTTATCCCGTTGTTGGTATAAGCTGGCATCAAGCAAGAGCATTTTGTCATTGGAGAACAAAAAATAAAAATTCGTATCAAAGATCAAAAAAGAATTTAGGTTTAGTTCCTTCATTTAGATTGCCAACAGAAGCGGAGTGGGAATATGCAGCACGTGGAGGTTTAAATTATGCTAAATATCCTTGGGGAGGTCCAAGTACAACTAGTGATAGAGGGTGTTTCTTAGCGAACTTTAAGCCAGTACGTGGAGATTATGCAGCTGATGGTGCATTGTATACAGTAGAAGCCGATTCTTATAATCCAAATGAATTTGGATTATATAACATGGCGGGTAATGTTGCTGAATGGACAAACACTGCTTACAATCAAATGTCTTATTATATGGGGTCTACTATGAACCCAAATGTTGAAAACAGAGTTAACCATCGTAAAATCGTTCGTGGAGGATCATGGAAAGATGTAGCTTATTTCCTTGAGGTAAGTTCTAGAGATTGGGAATATGCAGATACGGCAAGAAGTTATATTGGTTTTAGAACAGTTCAAGATTTCCTTGGAACAAAAAAACAGTAAATAAATAAACATAATAAAAATCCCTAATTAATTAAAAATCAGAATTATGGCACAATCAAAATCAACAAAAAAGTTTTTTAATCTAGCTTATGGTTTAGGAGCTGCAGTAGTAATTTTAGGAGCACTGTTCAAAATTTTACACTGGCCTTTTGGTAACGAAATGTTAATGATAGGTATGATCGTTGAAGCAGCAGTTTTTGCATTATCTGCTTTTGAACCTGTTGAAGACGAGTTAGATTGGACTAAAGTATATCCAGAATTAGCTGATGGTAGCAGTACTGGAAGAAAAAAGAAAGAAAAAGAGGCTACACCAGAAGAAGCACAATCTTTACTTTCTCAGAAGTTAGATAATATCTTAAAAGAAGCGAAATTAGATGCACAATTAGTATCTAGATTAGGAGATAGTATCAAAGGATTTCAAGGTGCAGTTGAGCCTTTAGCTCAAGCTTCACAATCTATCTCTGCTACAAATAACTATAACGAACAAATTTCTAAAGCAGCTTCTCAAATGGCTTCTTTAAATAGTTTATATCAAACACAAGTAGAGAATGCTTCTAAGCAAACAGAATTAAACTCTGCAATGGTACAGAATAGCCAACGTTTACAAGAGCAAATGCAATCTTTAGCGACAAACCTATCTTCATTAAATGGAGTATATGGTGGAATGTTAACTGCTATGAGTACTAAATAATTTAATATTAACTAAGCAAACTAATTTTAAATTATGGCAGGCGGAAAACAATCTCCAAGGCAAAGGATGATCAACCTTATGTATCTTGTATTCATCGCGATGTTAGCAATGAACATGAGTAAAGAGGTATTATCAGCTTTTGGTTTGATGAAAGAAAAATTATCAGACTCTAATGCTAGAGCAACTGATCAGAATGCATTAGCATATGAGAATTTAGCTAAAAAAGCTCAAGAACAGGCTAAACAATTTGGTGAAGCTAAGGAAAAAACTGACATTTTGAGAGAAAAAGCAGATGAATTCTATGCTTATATAGAAGACTTGAAAACTAAAATGTCAGCTGATGTAAAAGATAAAACTAAGTATGAATCTATGGATAAATCTAAATTCTTAGATAAATATTTCTTTGCTGGTGGTACAATTACACCAGAAGGTAAAGAATTTGTATCTAAAATGGATGAATTTAGAAAGAGTGCAGTAGATCTATTAGGGAAAAGAGAATTAGCAGGAGTAGTATCTTCACGTTTTGATACCAATCCAGTTAAAAATAAAGATGGAGTTCAATTAAGTTGGTTAAATTACCATTATGAAGGGTTTCCTTTAATTGCTTCATTAACAAAGTTAACTCAAATTCAGGCTGATATTAAGTCGACAGAATCTGATGCACTATCAGCTCTATTAACAAAAGAATTGACAGATGCAGTTTCTATGACTAATTACGATGCAATGGTAGTTTTTGATAAAAACGCATATTATCCTGGAGAAAAATTATCAGGAAAGATTGTTTTAGGTAAAAATGATCCTAATTTAACAGCTGAAAAGGTTGTAATTAATGGTAAAGATTGGCCAGAAGATAAGATTCAAGCAGGGCAGGTTATATTAGATGGTCCAGCTGGAGGTGTAGGTGATAGGTCTATAAAAGGTAGTTTCTTCTTTAAAGAAAATGACTCTTTAGTTGAAATACCAATTAAAGGAGGATATTCTGTAATTCCAAGGCCAAATGAAGCAGTTATTTCAGCAGATAAGATGAATGCAGTTTATCGTGGTTTAGCGAATCCAATGACGATTTCTATGCCGGGTGTACCTTCAAATAAAGTTTCTGCATCTGCACCAGGATTAAAAAGAACTAAAGGTGATAGTTATATGATGAGACCTGGAAAAGGTAATGAAGTGACAATCCGAGTGACAGGGAAATTGC
This sequence comes from uncultured Tenacibaculum sp., assembly GCA_947501615.1. Lineage (GTDB taxonomy): Bacteria > Bacteroidota > Bacteroidia > Flavobacteriales > Flavobacteriaceae > Polaribacter. Next base: position 271,702 of record CANMWK010000002.1, read on the forward strand.
CAGATGGTAAACCAGTAAGTTCGAATAAGAAATTTAGAATAAAAGACATACCTCCAGCGTTAGGTAAGGTAAGAGGTCAATACGGAACAGTATCAATGCCAAAATCTAGTGCAGCAAATATAAGTATTGGTGCAGGTTTACCGGACTTTTTATTTGACTTGAATTTGAAAGTAACAAGTTTTAAAGTAAAAGTTGAAGGACAACCAGCAGTACCTGTAACAGGCACAAAAATGAGCTCAAGAGCTAAAAAAGTAATAGCCAAAGCTAGAAGAGGTGGCTTAATCAATATTTTTGACATAAAAGCTGTTGTTTCTGGTTCAGGAGTTCCAGTAAAAAGAGTCGGAGGTGTAAACATTAAAGTCTCGAACTAATAATTAAAAATAATAAAGTATGAATTGGAAGCGTTTTAATTTGGTAATTATAGCTTTGACTATATCGGTTGCAACATTTGCACAAGCCAATCTATTAAATGCTAAGAAGGTAGAGGAGATTGGTAAGAAAAGTCAGGCACAAATTGATTCTGATGATGATAAACCATTACCCTATGGCTACATCAGTGATAGAGATGTATTATGGTCAAAAGTAGTTTGGGAGTTTGTGGATTTAAACCAAAAAATAAATTTACCTTACTATTATCCTGTTGATACAACGAGTACTTCTAATACTAGACGTTCTTTATTTGATACTTTGCTTAAAGGAATCAAAGAAGGTAAAATAACAGAAGTATATAATGATTCTTATTTTACTTCTAGAGTAGGTATGAAGGAGATTGAAGAAAAAACGGTCAATATCCGAGAAATAGACGGAGGAGAAGAGAATGGAGGATATAACGATCCTTACTATGTTCAATCTGAAGATATCAAAGGTTACATGCTTAAAGGAATTTGGTATTTTGATAAACGTCAAGGAGAATTGAAATATAGAATGTTGGCAATAGCACCAATGGGACCAGATGTTCAAGTAATGGGTGTAGAAGAAATCGAAGATGATGAAATTTATGATTTATTTTGGGTTTTCTTTCCTGACGCTCGTGAAGTTTTACATGAATCTAAAGTTTTTAATCCTAAAAATTCAGCCCATCCAATTTCGTACGATAACTTATTAAATGCTCGTAGATTTAATTCAACCGTAGTTAAAGAGGAAAATTTATATGGTGATCGTCAAATTAGCGATTATATCCGAGGAAATTCATTATTCCAATTATTAGAAGCTGATCGAATCAAGGAAGGAATCCGTGATCGAGAAATGGATATGTGGAATTACTAAATTTGTTCAAATAGTATAGAAAAAAGTATGTTTTTTAACATACTTTTTTTCTATTTAATAAGAATGTTTATTGTAAATTTACACTGCTATGAATAAATCTTCTTTTTAATTTATAGCAAAACTTTTTATTAATATTAAAAAATTAAATTATGTTAAAAAACATTCTAAGTTTAGAAGGAGTTAGTGAATTAACAAAAAAACAGCAAAGTTCACTAGTTGGAGGTCAATGTACTTGTGGAATTCCAAAAAGTCTTGGTGGTGGTTCAATAGTGGTTGACGATAGAAAACATAGAGAAGCCAGAACAGCAAGAGGTTGTTTTAATTATTGCGATAATTATAGAGAATCTTTAAGACAAGCAGCTATAACGGCAGCTGATTAAGATTTAAAAGCGTTCTGATTTTCAGAACGCTTTTTTTATCCGTATTATGGAGTCAACATTTAGATGCCAAAAATAGTAGCTATAAAAATTAATTATAAAATCGTACACTTTGCATGAAAGAAATTTTGAACCAAATTTTTGATATTGAACAAAAATCAGAAAAAAAAGATATTGATATTTTTAATCGAAATATACGTCGTTTGTATCATGAAATAGAAGTTTTAGGTTTTGTAGCTAAAAACCCTTTAGGTGAAAAATATTCTTTAGAAAGGACAGATATTGAAGCTACTTTAATGAGTGATTTTAAACCAAAAATGAAGATTACAAAAGTTTTAAAACCGATTATTTTTACAACAACTAATGGACAAATGCAATTGGTGCAAAAAGGAGTAGTAATTGTAGAATAAATAATGTTATGAAAACAGTAAATTTTGGAATAGATTTAGGAACAACGAATAGTTTGATAGCAAAATATGATAATGGAGAATTAGAAGTGTTTAAAAACCCTTTAGGGCTTAAACAAACCTTATCTTCAGCAGTTGCATATAGAAAAAATAAAATAATTGTAGGAGATAAGGCTAGAGAACTATTAGAACGAGATGCAATGAATGTCTTTACTTGTTTTAAGAGAAAAATGGGGACATCGGAATCTTATTTTGTACCTAATTTAGATAAGGAAGTTACACCAATAGAGTTATCTGCCTTAGTATTACAAGAGCTTAAAAACTTTATTCATTCAGGGGAGCATGTAGAAGAAGTTGTCATTACAATACCATCATCTTTTGATACAATTCAATCTAATGCTACAAAAATAGCTGGAGAAAAAGCCGGATTTAAAAAGGTATATCTTTTACAAGAACCCATAGCAGCTAGTTTAGCCTTTGCCAATCAAGGAAAATTAAATATAGAAGAAAAAAAGAAATGGTTAATCTATGATTTTGGAGGAGGTACTTTTGATGTAGCATTATTAGAAATAGATGATAGAGAAATTAATGTGATAGATAATGAAGGCGATAATTTTTTGGGCGGTTTAGACATTGATAACTTAATTATTGAAAAAATTTTAGTTCCTTTTTTGGAAAAGGAACTAAATGAAAAACAATTATGGTTACAATTTAAAGAGCACGGAAATAGCTATCAGAAATTATATTATGAACTTTTATTTAAAGCTGAAGAAGCAAAAAAAGAGTTAACTATTTTCGATCATGTTGATATTGAAATAGATTTTCCAGAAAAAGATCTTTATGAAACGATAACAGTATCAAGAAATCAATTTAATAAGTTAATAGATCCTTTACTAGAACGAACCATAGCGTTTTCTAAGCAAGTACTTATCAATAACAATTTAAGTAGTTCAGATATAGAACGAATTATAATGGTTGGAGGGACTACATTAATTCCTTATGTAAGAGATAAGGTTAAAGCGCAAACTGAAATAACTGTTGATACAAGTGTTGATCCTACAGGAGCTGTTGGAATAGGAGCTGCTTTTTATGCGGGATCTAAACCTAAAACAATAACTACCGTTGAAAAGTCTGCAACTGCATCAGAAGAAAAATTAGTTCACGATTTTCAAATTTTTTATGAAAAAAGTTCAAATGATGAGGAAGAGTTAATCAATGTAAAAAACACAACAAATCATTCAGGATATTATCGTATCACAAGATTGGATGGAGCTTTTGATACAGGTATGATTGCCTTCGATAAAGATATTTTTGCTTATGTAGATTTGTTAGAGCGAACAGTAAATAGTTTTGAACTTAAGATTTTTGATAGTAATCAAACAGAAATATTCAGTACTAGAGATATTAAAATTTCGCAAGGAAAATATAATGTTAAAGGACAATTACTTCCACAAGCAATTTGTTTAGAAATTGATGATATTGAGTATGGAGAAACAAGGTTAGAAGCGATTTTTACAAAGAACAGTATTTTACCACTTAAAAAGATAATTTATAAAACAGCGTCTAAAACTATTATAAAAGGTAGTGATGATGTATTACAAATTAATATTGTTGAAGGCGATGATAAAGGGCTACCGAGTTCTGGTTTAACCATTGGATTTATTGAAATATCGGGTAAAGATTTAACAGAGGATTTAATAAAAGGAACAGATATAGAAATTGAAATAAAAATTTCAGAATCAAGAGATATAAATGTAAATGTATTTCTAGCTATGATAGAACAAGAGTTTAAGAATACATTTACACCAACAGAACGTTATATAAGTAAAACTAAAATAGATAAAGATTTATACGTAGTTATAGAAAATTTAGATCAAGAACTTAAAAATCATGGCGATGATTATGAGTTGTTAGCTAAGTTTAAAGCTATTCGAGATCATTTAATTGAATTACAAATAGAATTAACATTACTTTCTGATAATGATACTACAGATAAAAAATTTAGTATCGATAATAAAAAGCGAGAGTTAATTAATCAATATGATCTTTTAACTAGACATATGATTTTAGATGAGGAAATTAGTAAGTATAAGCGAATAGTTGAAGATATTAGATATGATATTGAAACTGATGAGTTACCTCAGTTTAATGAACGATTAAACGCTATTATTAAGGACGAGAAGAAGTATTTAAATTCAGGAAATAAATATCTTTTAAAGTCCAAAATTAAAGAATTGGAAAATTTGCAGAATGTGATTTTTAATGCGAATGATGAAAATTATGTGTATACATTTATGAATTATAAATTATATACTGAGGCATTTACGAATACTAAAAAAGCAGAAAAGCTATTTAATGAAGGCGATAAAGCAATGGAAAATAAAGATTATAAAGCATTGAAATTTATTGTCATTAATCTATATAATTTACTGCCACCTGAAATGAAAGATAGTAAGAAAGAAATGAAGAATAAGAATAAAACTGGGCTACAATAAATTAGTGGCTCAGTCCTATTATTTTAACCCTTTCGTCAAGAATTTCTACAAAAGGCAAACTACCTTTTACTTCCTTTATGATAATTGGATCTCTAAAAAAGTTTATATCTTTTGACTCAGATTTTAATATTGGTAATCCTTTATAATCATAAAAATAGTCACCACGATAAAAATATAAGGAATCTCCGCTGTTGTGAACAAAAACCTGAAGTTCTTCATGTGGACTAATATAAGCGGCAAAATCTTTATTTAAAGCTAAGTTTCTATTAAAAAAGACCATATGTTTTTTACTATTATTTTTTATTAATAGAGGATAGCCACTAACATCAACATGAGAATAGTTTCTAAAATAATTAGGATAGGGATTGTAACCCGTAGCAAAAGTGTCAGGAATTTTTTGAGTAACTGAATGCGTAATGTTTTTTCTTAATTGTTTAAAAAAAGATTTTTTTGATTTTTTCCAACCTGCAGATCTTTTATAATTATCATATAGAATTACTTTGCCATTCGATGTAATTTCAGAAGTAAAAGGGTCGTACTTTTTTTTCGCTTTATAATCTGGATTAGAAGTAGTTTTTACTTTAATATTATGGTAAATAATAGTATCGTTAGCAATAATAATAGTACTAGAGCCTTTCTTTTTTTCATATATTACATTAGATTGAAGTAGTAATTCATTGTCTTTAGAACTGATACGTGCAAAGTATTTTTTAGAGCTATCATTCTTGGTTATTCTAGAAAAATCAGTACCCAAATAATAAATTAGTTGAGTGTATGGTTCGTATTTAATGAGTAAAGAATCCTTACTATTAATAAAAACCGATTTCATTAATGGTTTACTTTTTTGTTTGGTAAACAAAATCAATGATTTGTTACTTTTGTTTTTAATAGTAATATAATCTGTGGTTTTTGAATCACTAAGGTTTTCTTTTTTATTGATGTTATGGTAATAGAAATCAAATCGAGAAGTGAATGCACTCTTTCCAGTCTTAATCTGTAGTATTTCAATTTCATCAGAATGTAATAAAGAAGAGTCTTTTGACTTTTGATATAGGTCCCAAATAAAATCTTTTTGATTTTTTTGATATGTTTTGGTAAGATTTTCAAAAAATATTTCTTTGTTAGAAGTATCTATAGTATCAAATGAATAATCAGATGCGCTATTATTTTTTGCATACCTAGCTATTCCAACAAAAACAGCAATTAAAAATGCTAAAACTTTGATGACTTCAAAATTATTACTAGCACTGTTATCGTCCCGTCCGTTGTCCTGATATCCTAGAGAAGCTAGATCTTTAAACTGATCTTCTAAGAAAGAATCACTAGTTTTTATTTTAGCGAACAAACGATAAGCTTTCTTTATCGAGTTATATTCTTTATTATTAATTCTGGAAACATTATAGTAATCTACTAAAGCATTAACATATTCTAATTTAAGATCATCAGCAATTCCGTGAGGAATTAAATTTAAAAGTTCAATATGAGTGTCATAAGTCACTTGCGGGCACTTTTCATATAAAGTTTTAGCTTTGGTAACTTTTATAGTCTCAATTAAAATAATGGTTTGTTGTTCTAGGTATTTATAGCAACGTAGTAGAAGATCATTACTAAAAAGATCTTCATATTGTAATGCTTCAAGAATAGTATCGTATTTACGAGCCTGATAATCTTGTTTTAGTAAAGGGAAAAAATAAAAGTCGAGATAAGGAGCTAAGAAATCTGTATGATCTGACAATTGGGAAATAGTTTCTTCCTCGAAAAAAAAAGTACTAGGTCCATTATCGTTTCCAGAACTTATAAACTCTTTAAAAATAGGATGTTTTTCTATAAAAATAATTGATTTTCTCTTCTCATGATCTTTGAGTACTTCTAAAAGTGTATGCATTTCTTCAAGATTATAAAATTCATCTTGATCTTGAAGTCTTAAAACTTTTAAACGTTTTTCCAATAGTATAATACTTTTTTGATCGATGTTTTCTAATGCTTCAAGAGAAATGTCTAAGATGTCAATTGGAGAAATGTACATGGGTTAAAAATAGTTTTTAATTTGGGGTAGTTGAGTGTGGTAATCAGTTGTTAATCAGAAGAAAAAGGATTGGTTTTAAAAAAAGTTATAAAATCATTTATATGTTCTTTAATTTCATCTATTATTTCTACTCTAGAGAGTTCTTCATCTCCAAATATTAATTGTAAGATACAACCTAAAAAACTTAATAATCCCAATGGAAATATAATTCCTAATTGAAAAATAAGACCAAGTAAAGATGCAATGCTATTAAATACGCTAAAACGATAAAATAAAAGAATATTTAAGAAAGCTTTATTTTGTTGATTGACTAGAGAATAATAAGGGTAGTGTCTTAAAGCTTTTAATCGTCCATTACCCAATTCAGATAAACTCTTTAAAACTTCTTCTTGAGAAGGATTGTCTACTGTAATTTTAGAGAATAATAAGTACGCATTCTTAACTTTTGGATATTCTGAGTTGAATATTTTTGTTTTTTTAAAGTAGTTAACTAATGTTTTAACATAATCGATTTTAATTTGTTTGATCCGACCATAGGGTACTACATTCAAAAGCTTAATAAGAGATTCGTAAGTTACTTCAGGATGTTTTTCATATAATTGTTTTGGAGGACAGACGGTTATTTTTTCAATTAATATTCTTGTTTGTTGCTCTATATATTCGTAATACACAAGCAACGTTTCATTCTTAAAAAGAGCTGTGTTTTTTAAACTAGCAATTATGATTTCATAATTTTTATTGTTGTATTCTCTTTTTAAGAATTGAAAAAAGTATTTACGTATAAAGAGATCTAAGAAAGGTGCAAAATTTTCCAGTCTATCATTATAGGTTTCCTGAAATTTAAATGTATCAGAACCATTAACAGTTCCTGAACTGATAAACTCTTTGAAATCAGGATGATTTTCTATAAAAACTATAACTTCTCGTTCTTTGGGCGTTTTTAATTGCGTAAGTATTCTATCAATATCATTTACATTAAAATACTGATCTTGATTTTGAAGTTTTAAAATATGTAACTTTTTCTCTAAACGAATAATTTTTTTTTCGTCAATGTTTTTTAAATCTTCTATAGAAATTTCTAACAAGTCTGTTGGAGAGATATACATAGGTCGAATAGTAAAGTATTCTATATTAATTATATTTTAGAATCACTTATTTTAAAGGGTTTTTTGTGAAAAACTTTAGAAATTGTATGATTTGATCCTTGAGTTCTATAGCAATCTCTTTTCTAGTTTTTTCAGAGGAACCAAAAATAAGTTGCAAAATTCTAAAAGCAAAACCAATTAATTCAAAAGGAAATTGTAAGCAGGTTATAATTAGAATTTGAAAAATTAGTATAGGAGCAAACAATAAAACTTTAAAAGGAATTGAAATATACTTATGGTAAAACAATAATCTAGGCTCTATTTTAAGTGCTTGTAATCTTCCTAAACCTAATTTCGAAAATTTAAGAATGGATTCTTGTTGAGCTAAGTCTTCGCTTGTAATTTTTGAAAATAATACATAAGCATTTTTAATTTTAGAATACTCAGCGTTAAAAATATTTGTTCTCAGTAAATAATTAATTAGTTCTTGAATATACTTAATCTTTGTTTTTCCAATAATACTAAACGGAACAACATTTAAAAGTTCAATATGAGATTCATAGGTTACTTCAGGATGTTTTTCGTATAATGTTTTAGGAGGTGTAACAGCTATTTTTTCAGCTAAAAAATTAGTTTGTTGCTCTATATATTCATGATAAATAAGCAATGTTTCATTTTTAAAAAGAGCAGTATTTTTTAAACTGTCAATTATAATTTCATAATTTTTATTGTTGTATTCTCTTTTTAAGAATTGATAAAAGAATTTATGTAAAAAGGGGTCTAGAAAAGGCGCGAAATCTTCCAGTTGATCATTATAGGTTTCCTGAAATTTAAATGTATCACGACCATTAACAGTTCCTGAACTGATAAACTCCTTGAAATCAGGATGGTTTTCTATAAAAAGTATAACTTCTCGTTCTTTGGGAGTTTTTAATTGCGTAAGAATTCGATCAATATCATTTACATTAAAATACTGATCTTGATTTTGAAATTTTAAAACATTTAATTTTTTCTCTAAACGAATAATGTTTTTTTCGTCAATATTTTTTAAATCTTCTATAGAGATGTCCAGAAGGTCTGTCGGAGAAATATACATAGCAAGTTACAATTTTATTGATGTTAAAAATAAAGAATTTTATTTTTTTATACTCAATGTAAAATCAATCTTTATACCTTTACTTTATGAAAGTCGATTATATCGTTGTTGGTTTAGGGTTAGCAGGTTTAGCATTTTGTCAAGAGTTAATAGAAAATAATAAAAGTTTTATTGTATTCGAAAATAATTCGCAAAATTCATCAAGTGTAGCAAGCGGTACATACAATCCTGTAATTTTAAAACGATTTACACCTGTTTGGAACGGACATCAACAGTTAGAATTGGCAATGTCTTTTTATCAAAAGATTTCAGAGAAATTAGGAGAAGAGTTTGATACTAAATTCGCTACTAAAAAGGTTTTTAATTCTGTTGGCGATGAAAATAATTGGTTTATAGCTTCAGATAAACCAATGCTTTCTACTTACATGAAACCTGAAATTTCTAAAGAAAAAATTGATGGAGTAATTGGAGATTTTGGTTTTGGCGAATTATTAGGAACCGGTAGAATAGCAACGAAAGATTTAATTGAAAAATATAGAGCTTATCTTAAATCAGAAGGTAAGTTATATACTGAATCTTTTGAATACGATGCATTAACTGAAACAGCAAATAAAATCCAGTATAAAACGATAGAAAGTTCTAAGGTTGTTTTTTGTGAAGGTTTCGGTTTAAAAAAGAATCCATTCTTTAATCATTTGCCTTTAAATGGAACAAAAGGAGAAATTATAACCATTCACGCTCCAGAGTTAAATATAGATTTCTTATTGAAATCATCTGTGTTTGTCTTGCCTTTAGGAGAAAATATGTATAAAGTTGGAGCCACATTTAACTGGACCGATAAAACTTTAGATCCGACAGTAGAAGGTAAACAAGAATTGGTTGATAAACTTTCTAAAACAATTACAGTTCCATATACAATTATAGATCAAACAGCAGGAATTCGACCTACTGTAAAAGATCGTAGACCTTTAGTAGGAGTTCATGAAAAACATTCAAACTTAGCCGTTTTAAATGGTTTAGGAACTCGAGGAGTAATGATTGCGCCAACAGTCGCAAAAAATCTATTTAATCATTTAGAAAAAGGAGAAACTTTAGATAGCGATATTGATATTAAGAGGTTTGTTAATTAGGAGTAAGGAGTCAGGATTTGTTAGTAAGATTAATTCGCAAACGCTACTCTTTTACATATTTAAAAATAATTTTACTTTCCAACTTTCCAACTTTCCAACTTTCCAACTTTCCAACTTTCCAACTTTCCAACTTTCCAACTTTCCAACTTTCCAACTACTTATCAGCATATTTTTTATCATAATGCACGAATAAATTAATCCATATAATCCGAGATAATCTTAAAGTAAAAGGAGTTAATAAAAGTGAAATTACAATAACAGCAATAAAACTTGTTAAAATAGTTTGTTGTAAAAATACTTTCGAAATAATAAAAATAGCTACAAAAAGCGCAACGGCTAAAGCATAATTTACATACATTGCTCCAAAAAAGAAAGAAGGCTCCATCATGTACTTTAAATTACAATGCGAACAATTATCGTGAATTGTAGTTACTTTATTGATATTAAATGAAGCTTTATGTTTAAAAAAATCACCTTTTTGACATCTTGGGCATTTATTATTTAAAATGCTATTTAATTTAGATCCTTTACCTAGCATATTGTAGTATTTTTGGAATGTTGTACGAATACAGTTTTGTAAGTTTGTACAAATTTCCGAAAAATAAATAGGACTTAATAGTTATCTATATAAAATATACCTATTAAGAAATTATAATGACTAATATTAAATGCTAAACGTACATAATTTAACCGTTTCTTTTATGGGAACAGACTTGTTCTCTGGTATTACTTTTAAACTGATAAAAGGAGATCGAGTAGGACTCATTGGTAAAAATGGAGCAGGAAAATCAACATTATTGAAAGTACTTGCGAAAGATATCGAAAGTAGTGGTGGTACTTTAGCCTTTGATAAAGATATTAGTATAGGTTTTTTGCGTCAGGATATTGATTTTGTTCAAGGAAGAACTATTCTAGAAGAAGCCTATCAAGCTTTTGAAGAAATCAAAGAAATTGAAGGAAAACTAGAAGGGATCAATCAGCAATTAGCAGAACGTACAGATTATGAAAGTGAAAGTTATAATCAATTAATTATTGATTTAAACGAGCTAACTGAACGTTATGAGCTTATTGGTGGTTATAATTACCAAGGAGATACAGAAAAAATTCTTCAGGGGTTAGGCTTCCAAAGAGAAGATTTCGATAAACTTACAGATACATTTTCTGGAGGATGGAGAATGCGTATCGAGTTAGCAAAGTTATTATTACAGAATAACGATATTTTATTGTTAGATGAGCCTACGAACCACTTAGATATTGAGTCAATCATTTGGTTAGAAGACTTTTTAAAGAGCTATGCCGGAGCTATAGTAACAGTATCGCATGATAAAATGTTCTTAGATAATGTTACGAATAGAACTATTGAAATTTCATTAGGACAAATCTACGATTACAAAAAAGCATATTCTAAATATTTAGAGCAACGTGCAGATATTAAAGAAAAGCAATTACAAGCTCAGAAAAATCAGGAAAAAGAAATTAAAAGAACCGAGCAATTAATTGAAAAATTTAGAGCCAAAGCTAGCAAAGCATCTATGGCGCAATCTTTGATAAAAAAACTAGATAAGGTTGAACGAATAGAAGTAGATCAGGATGAAAATGCAGTAATGAATATTCGTTTTGAGATTTCTAAAGAACCAGGAAAAATAGTTGTAGAAGCTGAAGATGTGAGTAAAAGTTATGGAGAAAAACATGTGCTTTCTGATGTGAATTTAATGATAGAGAGAAATGCGAAAGTTGCTTTTGTCGGTCAAAATGGACAAGGAAAATCAACTTTAGCCAAGATGATTGTTGGTGAAATTCCTTTTGAAGGAAACTTAAAATTAGGTCACAATGTAGAAGTTGGATATTTTGCTCAGAATCAATCAGAATATTTACCACCTGAAAAAACAGTATTAGAAATCGTAGAAGAAGCTGCTAACGATACTAATAGAGTAAAAGTTAGAGACATGTTAGGCGCCTTTTTATTTGGAGGAGAAGCGGTAGATAAAAAAGCGAAAGTATTATCTGGAGGCGAAAGAAATCGATTAGCATTATGTAGGTTATTAATGACGCCATTTAATGTGTTAATAATGGATGAGCCTACAAACCACTTAGATATTGCGTCTAAAAATGTGCTTAAAAAGGCATTGCAAAATTTTAAAGGAACTTTAATTTTAGTTTCTCACGATCGTGATTTCCTTCAAGGTTTAGCAACCAATGTTTATGGTTTTAAGGATAAGGAAATAAAAAAATATTTAGGAGGAATAGATTATTTCTTAGAGCAACATAAAATGGAAAGCTTACGTGAAGCTGAAAAGAAAACAGTTGTAAAAGAAGAAAAATCAACAAGTAAAAAAGAGGCTTATAAATTATCTAAAGAAGAAGAAAAAGAGCTAAGAAAATTAAAGAATAGATCGTCTAAAGTTGAAAATTTAATTTCTGATTTAGAAGCTGAAATTGAAGCGATAGATTTAGAATTAGCTCAGAATTATGAAGAAGTTTCTTCACGACCAAATTTCTTTGAGGAATATAAAGGGAAGAAGAAAAAACTAGATGATTTAATGCTAGAATGGGAAGAAGTAGAAGAGAAAATTTCGAATTTTTAATTAAAAGATATAACTATGAGAAAGATTACAATGATTTTGTTTGTTTTAAGTGTTTTTACAATTAGTGCCCAAACAGAAGATAATTTTAAAAAGCTAATTGAAGTTGGAATTGCAAATCACGATAAAGGGAAGTATGAAGAGGCTATTTCGTTTTACGAAAAAGCATTAAAACTTCAACCAAACTCGGAGCTTGTATATTATGAGATTTCACTGTCTTATTTTAGCCTCAAAGACTATAAGAAAACAATTAAGTATTGTAATAAAATTCTTAAGAAAGGTAAAGATCATCTCCTACTAGCATATATAAATAAAGGAAATGCTTTAGATATGTTGGGTAAAACTAAGAAATCAATAAAAGTGTTTGAAGAAGGAATAGAAAAAGTAGGAAATCATTATTTGCTACATTTTAACTTAGCGATTAATTATTTAAAAATTAATAAATACGATAACGCTGAAAAACACTTAAAAGAAGCAATTTTAGATAATCCACTTCATGGATCAAGTCATTTTTATTTAGCAAAAATTAATGATGGTAAAAAAGATAGAATTCCAGCATTATTAGCTAGTTACTATTTTTTATTTGTTGAACCAGAATCATTAAGAGCAGATGAAATATATGCTATTCTCAAAAAGAATTTAAAAAAAGGTGTTAAGAAATCAGCTAATGGAAAAGAGATTACGATTAATTATAATCCAAACATGAATTCTGAATTTAGCGCAATTGAACTTATGATTTCTATGATGGAGGCTTCTAAAGAAACAGAAGAAAATAAAGACAAAAGTGAAAGTGAATTGTTTGTAGAGCATACAAAAAGCTTATTCAAAATGTTAGGAGATTTTTCTGATAAGAAAGATGAGAAAAGCATTTGGTGGAATTTTTATGTGCCTTTTTTTAGTAAAGTAGGAAACAGTGATCATATAGAAACATATTGTAAATTCATTAGTCAATTAGATATTAAATCTAAAATATGGATTGAAAATAATGAAGACAAAATGCGTCTTTTTATCGATTGGTTAGAAAAAGAGTTTAAATAATTATGCTTTTTGATAACGAGTTCATTTCAGAAAATCAACAAGTTTTCCTTAAAGAAATTGAAGGAAGTGGGGTAGAATTGTGGATAAAAAGAGAAGACAAAATTCATGAATTCGTTTCAGGTAATAAATTCAGAAAATTAAAATACAATATTTCAGCGGCAAAACACTATAAACATTCGAAGATATTAACTTTTGGAGGAGCGTATTCCAATCATATTGTAGCAACAGCTGTTGCTGGTAATTTGAACGGATTACAAACTATTGGTGTCGTTAGAGGTGAAGAACTAGCTGAAAATTTCGAAGAAGTTTTAAAAACTAATTGCACATTAAAAGTAGCTCAAGAACATGGAATGGAGTTCAAGTTTGTTTCAAGAGCTATGTATAGAAATAAAACAGAGGTAAGTTTTATAAATTCTTTAAGAGAAGTTTTTGGTGATTTTTATTTAATTCCCGAAGGTGGAACAAATCCCTTAGCCATAAAAGGTTGTGCAGAAATATTGTCAAACGAAGATCAAAAATTCGACTATATTTGTACGGCTGTTGGAACAGGAGGTACAATTTCTGGAGTAATTAATTCGTTGTGTTTTCATCAGAAGGTAATTGGTTTTCCTGCTTTAAAAGGTGATTTTTTGTTTGATGAAATACGAAAGTATGCAACGAAAGAAAATTGGACATTAAATTCAGACTATAACTTTGGTGGTTATGGTAAGTTTAATGAAGATTTAATTCATTTTATAAATAAGTTTACTTCTGAAACGTCAATTTTACTAGACCCCATTTATACTGGAAAAATGCTTTTTGGAATTGTAGATTTAATTAACAAAGGAAAATTTAAACGAGGAAGTAAAATCTTAGCGATTCATACTGGAGGTATCCAAGGGATAGATGGTTTTAATAAGAAGTTACTAAAAAAGAATATAGATTTAATACAGGTGTAAATGAAGTTGAAATTTATTGTATTTAGTTTGCTGATGGTAGGATTGCTGTCAAGTTGTGGTTCTAAAAAACAAGTAGTACGCAAAACACCACAAAAACCAATTGTGGTTGAAGGTCATATAGATGATACAGCTGAGATACCAACAGTAACTCCTGTAAAAAAGAGAAAAACTAAAGAAAGTATAGTTAAAACTACTCAAGATTATGTAGAAAAATTTGCTCCCATAGCAGTTAGAGAAATGCATAAATATAAGATTCCAGCAAGTATAACTTTAGCACAAGGAATATTAGAGTCAGGTAGTGGAAGAAGTAATTTGGCTGTACGTTCAAATAATCATTTCGGAATAAAATGCCATCGTGGATGGAAAGGAAAAAGTGTTACTCATGACGACGATAGAATTGCTGAATGTTTTAGAAAGTATCAACATCCAGAACGATCATATGAAGATCATTCTAAATTTTTAACTACTAGAAAAAGATATTCAAGACTATTTAGGTTAAGAACTACAGATTATAAAGGTTGGGCATATGGGCTAAAAAGAGCAGGTTATGCAACGGATAAAAAATATCCTCAAAAGCTAATAGCATTAATTAAGAAGTATGATTTAGCTAAATATGATAGAGAGAAGTATCAAAAAAAGGATGTGCCAGAAAAGTATACAACACCGACAGAAGTAGATACTACAACAACTAGATTTTTTTACAAAGTAATAAAAGGAGATACGTTATATTCTATAGCAAGAAAATTTAAAATTTCTGTAAAAGAATTAAAACAATTGAATGGACTTAAAGATAATACGATAAGTATTGGTCAGGAATTAATTCTTAAACAATAAATTGAATATTCGTTTTTTTCTTAACGCTTGTTTTTTAGGTTATTCCGAATTTATATGTGCTGAATTTATTTCAGTATTTCAGAATCTATAATTTTAGTAAACAGATGTTTATGATGAGAATCTGAAACAAGTTCAGATTGACGTTAGTTATTATTTCACATAACAGATAATCATTAATAATAAAAAAGAGGCCGTCATTTAAAGCTGAATGTTAATCATTCTAAACATTATCAATCACTTAAGTGTTAAAATGGCTCATAAATACTAGCAAAAAATATTTCTGAGATTTTAATGTGAAAATAATGTTTGTACACTTCATACAGAGCCTCTCTATACTACACTTTTCCCCCTCATTTATTTGATTTCAAATTTGACATATATGCTTGATGAAATCGTTATATTTTGAAATTGAATATTCCCTTGTTTAAGGTTTACTTCTCTAGATAATAATTTGTTTTGTTTATAAGCAGTATTTGCAAAAGTAAAGTTGTTGATTTGTTCATTTCCAACATCTCTAACAAGTAAAGGTTTACCAGTTTGTTCTCCAATAGCATTTAGCAAATAATCTGCTTTTTCTTTAGCTGCTTTTATTGCTGAGATACGAACTTTTTTTCTAATGTTTATAATATTATCGTGCGAAGCCTTAGTAATTCTAGCATTTTTGATATTTAACCGCTCAAATATTTCAAAAACATCTTTAAGAATACTAGCATCATTAATTTTTAGCTCATAATCAGCAGTAGCTAAAATCTCCTTATTCCACCAGCCCGTTTTTACAAGTTTTGAGTTTAAGTTAGAAATAGATAAACTCTTTTCCGATACACCGCAAGATTGTAATTCTTTCTTTAATGCTGTCTCTATTTCTTGTATGGTAATTTTTTTTCCTTTTTCAATTCTTTCTTCAACAGGTACATCCAAATAAATTTCATTTGGAATTACTTCTTCTTTGGCAGTACCAGTAATTTCAATAAAAGGTTTTGCGTCTGTTTTAGTTTGTGAAAAACTAAAAGTAGCAATTAAAATTAGAAGTACTGTTTGTAATTTTTTCATAATTCATTTTGTTGCGATATCAAAGTTAGAAGTAACATTTTTAGAAAAAAAGCAGCTATGAGTAAAGTGTAGTTTTAATCTAGTGAATGGGTTTTAAGATTGAGTAAAGCTTGCTTTTTTAAATGTTTTTACTGTAGTATACTGGAAGAGTCATTTTTTTTATTGACTTTTTGGTGATAAGTTTACATACTATTTATAAGAAAATTATACAGTGAAATTAAAATATTACATAACATTTTTTCTTTTACTATTCGGTTTTTTGAGCGTTAGATCTCAAGAATCGGTGTTGGATAAAGGTGGCGGTTTTGAATTGAAAGTGAGAATTTATGATACCGAGAATAAAGAATACATAGAAAATGCCCAAATAAGTATCAATGCATTTACAACTTCAAGAAGTGATATTAATGGTTACTATAGAATAAAAGCAAGAATACATGATGAATTAGTTGTTCGACATCCTGATTTTGAAACGGTTAGAAAAGTAATTACATCTAATGAAGATATCCTAATTCAAATAGAAGATAATCCGAATTATTACGGAAAAGAATGGTCTAAAAGTGACAATTTCCGCCATTCTAGTTTTGGAAGAAAGGCAAGATCAAGAATAATGAAAAATAAAGCAATATCAAGAAATTACACCCAGATAATGGATTCTGCTTTATACTACAAAGAGAAAGATCTTGATAAAAGTATTCATTTTATAGAGGAAGCTTTAGAAGCTAATGAATCCAAAAAGAGAAATGCCAATACTTACAAGGTATTAGGAGATATTTATTATCATTGGAAACAATATGATATCGCGATCAGTAATTATAAAATATCGTTACAGATTTATGAAAAAACTGAAACAAGATTACAACTAGCAAAAACACAGTTTTTAGCTAAAAAGTATAAAGACAGTGAAGAAACATATAAATTACTAGAGGATGAAAGATTAAGTAATTATGAAGAAGTTCAAGTTTTAGGTGGATTAGGAGATGCATTAGCAAAACAAAATAAAGATCAGGAAGCTAAAAAGTTTTATGAAAAAGGGTTGAAATTAGCCAAGAAAAAATCGATTAATGATGCAACACTCGATTTAAATACAAAACTAGCTAATATTTATGCCAAAGAAGGAAATCTAAGAATTGCAAATAACATAACAATAAATACATTAAGAGAAGCTTCTGAATTACCAAAAAAGCCATCATTAAAAGTGCAACAAGAAGTTGCCGATTTTTACAATGAAACACAACAATACGATAGTGAAATAGAGTTAAGAAAAAAGCTTTTAAAAAGTGTAGATGATCCAAATGAACTAGATGAAATTAATACAATAGGTAGTAATGATAATGAAGGTTCTGATCGTGAGGTTAAAAAAGAAGTAGGTAAAGATTCATTAACTTCTCAAAAGTTAAATTATAAGATTGGTAATGCCTATGTTCAGAAGGAAAATTATACTGAAGCGATTGAATATTTAGAAAAAAGTGTTGAGGAAGCAGGTGCCAAAGAAGATTTAGAGGTTCAAAAGCACGCGACTCGAAAATTGTCTGAGGTATATGCTACAGTTGGGCAACATGTAAAAGCAATTCAAACCTACAGAAATTATGTAGATATTGTAGATTCATTATACATTAGAAAAGAACAAGAAATTTATCAGGCTAAAAGATTAACTCAAAAAATTTCAGATTATCAAAGTAGAATTACGGTATTAGAAAGAAACAATGAACTTTCTGATAATAAAGTGAGTTTAGCAATAAAAGAAGAGCAATTAACAAAGGCAAAAAGTAAAACACAACTTATTGTTATTTATTCCTTAATAGGAAGTCTTTTGTTAATGACGTTACTAACTTTTTATAAACACAGAGCAAATCAAAAGCAGCAATTAGCAAATAATTTATTAGCATTAAAATCGATGCGTTCACAAATGAATCCTCATTTTATTTTTAACGCATTAAATTCTGTAAATAGCTTTATTGCAGTTAATGACGAACGAAATGCAAATAGATATCTTTCTGAGTTTTCTGCTTTAATGCGATCTGTACTGGAGAATTCTGATGAGGATTTTATACCATTACAAAAGGAAATAGAGTTGTTAGAATTATATGTGAAATTAGAACATAATCGTTTTAAAGATAAATTTAATTATTCGATTGATGTAGATAAATCTATAAACCTAGAAGAATTTCAAATTCCTCCAATGTTACTTCAACCTTATATCGAAAATGCAATATGGCATGGGTTACGTTATCGAAAGGATAAAGGAGAGTTAGAAATAATGATACAAAAGAAAGATAGAGCGTCAATAACTATTATTATCGAAGATAATGGGATTGGAAGAAAGAAATCTTTAGAAATGAAAACAAAAAATCAACTCAAACAAAAATCTAAAGGTATGAGTACCATTAAGAATAGAATAGCTATTTTAAATGATATGTATCAAGATAAAGTAAGTGTTGTTATTTCAGATCTTTTTGAAGATGGTAGCGGAACAAAAGTTGAACTAACCTTAAAAAAATAAAAAATGAAACTGAAAACAATTATTGTTGAAGACGAACAAATAAGTAGAGAAATACTAAAAAATTATGTAGGTAAATATTGCCCTAGTATTGAATTAATGGGAGAAGCTAGTAATATTGAAGAAGCTTACGAATTAATTCAAAAACATGAATTGGATTTAGTTTTTTTAGATGTAGAAATGCCTTTTGGAAATGGTTTTGATTTATTGGAAAAAGTAGAAGACAAAACATTTGAAACAATTTTTGTAACGGCATACGATCATTATGCAATAGAGGCATTAAACAACCAGGCAACCTATTATTTATTGAAACCAATTTCTATAGATGAGTTGATAAAATCGGTAAATTTAGTGTTAGAAATAAAGGAAAAAGAAGAGCAATTACAGAACAAAATATTAACGCCTTTTAACACCGTGAAAGGTAAAATAACTATTCCACTTCAGGACGGTTTTGAGGTTATAAATGTAGAAGAAATTATTTTTTGCAAAGCAGACGATAATTACACAGAAATTCATTTTGAGAATTCAAAGAAAGTCGTAAGCAAAACACTAAAACATTTCGAAGAAGTTTTAAAAGAGTATCATTTCGCTAGAATTCATAAATCATATTTAGTAAACATTAACCATATTAGGAAGTATAAAAAAGGAAAAGGAGGTAGTGTTGAATTAATTAACGGAAAAGAAGTGTTAGTCTCAGCATCAAAAAAAGGAAATTTATTAGCGTATTTTAAGTGATTTTGAGGGTGGAGTTTGAAAGTTTGAATGTTGAAAAGTTCGAAAGTTTGAAAGTTATAAAAGTTGAAAATTAGTGAATAAAAGTTTCTAGTTTTTGTTTGTGTAGCTGTTAGAAAAAATATTTATTGAAGCCCGTTGTACATTTAGAAACATAAATAATCTTAAATTGTCAGTTCGAGTGCTTTTGAGGTACGAAAAAGTGTATCGAGAACTATTTCTAAGTTAAAATTCTTATTCTCGATACAATTTTTCTTCATTTTATTTCGAAAAATCACTCGAATTGACAGAATTTCACTCCAAATGCACAATAGGTAGTTTTATATAACTGATAACTGAATAGATATGCCAATAATAAAAGCCGTAAGAGGTAAAGAACCTCAAATACCAGAAGATTGTTTTGTAGCTGAAAATGCAACGATCGTGGGAGAAGTTAGTATGGGAACAGAATGTAGTGTTTGGTTTAACGCTGTTATTCGTGGAGATGTACACTTTATAAAAATGGGTAATAAGGTAAATGTACAAGACGGAGCTGTAATTCATGCTACGTATCAAAAATCACCAACAACAATCGGAAATAATGTTTCTATAGGACATAATGCCATTGTACACGGTTGTACAATACATGATAATGTTTTAGTAGGCATGGGAAGTATTATTATGGACGATTGTATTATTGAAAGTAATACAATTATCGCAGCAGGAGCAGTGGTAACAAAAAACACTCATGTTAAAAGTGGTAGTATTTATGCTGGAGTTCCAGCTAAAAAAGTGAAAGATATATCACCAGAATTAACTTCTGGAGAAGTGGATAGGATAGCTAATAATTATGTGAAATATGCAAGTTGGTTTAAAGAATAGAATCAGTAAACAGAAAATAACAAACTCCGCATTATACTTTTTCTTATCTTACAAGAGGTAATAAATAAACACTTAAATCATAGTAATGGGGATTTTTAAAAAGCTATTTGGAAAGAAAAGCAAAAAAGAAAAATTAATCTTAGAAAGAGAAGATCAACCAGATGTTCATTACATAGCAGATGAAAATGATAGAATGAATTGGGCTATGGAAAAAGCAAGATTAACACTTCATTATTTTAAATCTTCTATAGCAACACCAAGAGAAGATCAATTCTATTTTTCTGTAAAAGCTAAAATCGAAGAGAATGGTATTATTGAGCATATTTGGTTAGGTGAACCTAGTTACGATAATGATGGAAATTTTTATGGTATTGTAGGAAATGAACCTGCCGATATTTCTAATATTGCTTTAGGTCAAAAAATAGGAGTTACAGAAAATGAAGTTTCAGATTGGATGATTATAGAAAACGCTCGGTTAATTGGAGGGTATACAATCAGAGCAATTAGGGATGGACTTACGGAAGAAGAAATTCCCGAGTTTGATCAAAGTTTGGGAATGATAATAGATGAGGGTGAAGATCACTTTCTAGTAGACTTTAACACTCCTGAAGGAGCAATTTTATCGATAGAAGAAGCATATAATGAAAATGATTTATCTAAAGCTATAGCTTGTAAAAACTTTAGAAAAGAGGCGGAGTTTATGTTAAGTGATATGACGAGTTTTCAGATGGATGATGAAATTTTAGATAAAACAGCAGAGGTCATAGAATTATCTTTTGTGCAGCATATGCAGGAAAATGGAATGCCAGATTTTAATAATGTTAAAAGAGCATTTAGGCGAGAGTTTAAATCAGAAGATCATTGTTTGGTGACAGAATATTGCACTTTTTCAGATGGTAGAAGAACTTTAGATAAAGTAAATACATACCGAGAAAATGGTGAATGGAAAGTATTAAATGGAGAAAGCTAAAAAAACAAACCCCAATTCGTTTTGAATTGGGGTTTTACTAAAAACCAATTATCAAACTACTATGCTCTTTCAGGAGCATGAATTTGCTCTTTATGCTTTCTTCTTTTCTTCATTTTTCGCTTCATTTTATGAGCTTTTCTGCCTGACATTTTTTCAAACCTCTCATACTGTTTTGCGTTTAAGATATCTTTCATATCTGCTTTAAAAGCAATTCTTCTATCTAAATGAGCAATTTTTCTTTCATATTTTTCTTCACGACTTAATTTTTTGCGATTTTTTTTATTCGCTTTTCTTTGTGCTTTAAAAGTTTTACGATCTGCAATTTTCTCTGCTAATAAAGGGCGGATTCTATTTTGTTGTCTTTTAGTAAGATCTAACTTTAACGTCATTTTTTTCAGGGCTAGTTCTGTTTTTTGCTCAACTGAAAAATTTGATCCTCTCTTTCTTTTTTGTGCTGAAACGGTTATAACTAAACCTAAAATCAACACTAATGAAATTATTTTCTTCATCTTTTTATGTTTTTAATATTTACATCTTTAAGACTTACTATTTTTTAAAAGGTTTAATTATAGAAGAAAAGTTTTTTAGAATCTGTATTTTAGCAATGTAAATGTTAGTATATTATAAATAATGAAACGTTTTTTTTCAATATTGCTAAAAATAGTAGGTTTTTTAGCAATTATATTTATCCTCTTTTTTTATTGGAGTTCAAGCTCTTCATTAAATACATCAAAATATTATGAATTAAAAGAGTATCAGTACACAAACACTCCAAGTAACGATTCTATATTTAGTATAATAACCTATAACATAGGTTATCTAAGTGGTATGACCAATAACCGTGCGGTTGTACAACATAAAGATTTATTTAATAAAAATTTAGATAAAGCTTTATCAGAGTTCAAAAAGTTAAATCCAGATGTTATAGCATTACAGGAAGTAGATTTTAATTCTAGTCGTTCATTCAATGTAGATCAAGAAGAAGAAATTGCCAAATTAGGATATAATTATGTTGCTAGAGCCGTAAACTGGGATAAAAAATATGTGCCTTATCCTTATGGTTTACCAAGTGTGAATTTTGGAAAAGTTATTTCTGGTCAATCTATTTTGAGTAAACATAAATTAAAAAAATATTCAAAAGTTATTTTAGAAAGAGACGCAAATAATCCATTTTATCGAGACGCTTTTTATTTAGATAGATTAGTTCAGATTGTAACTACAGAAATCAACGGAAAAGAAGTCATAATTTTAAATGTACATTTAGAAGCCTTTGATAAAGATACTCGTGTAAAACATGTAAATAAAGTAGTAGAATTATTCAATACATATGCTAAAGATTTTCCAACTATTTTAGTGGGGGATTTTAATAGTGACCCAGCTTTTAAAGACGCAGCAATCCTAGAGATTTTTAATATTCCAAATGTTGGAAATGCTGCTTTTTCAAAAGAAAAATATGATTTTACTTATGACAGTGATAAACCTCATAAAAGATTGGATTATATTTTTTATACTTCTGAAAATATAGTTTCTGTTGAGGCTAGAGTTTTAAAGGAATTCGGACAAGTTTCAGATCATCTTCCGTTACTTATGAAATTTAAACTGAAATAATTTTTTAGTAAAAAAGTATCGAAAAATTTGGATATTAAGTTTTTATGATTGAATATTTGCAGACGTAAAGTTCAAACACTTATCGATAATGTTATCAAGAAAGGTGGAGGGAATAGACCCTGTGAAACCTTAGCAACCCTTTATTTATGCTGAAATCTATTCAGTATCTATAAAGAAGGTGCTAAATTCTACCCAAAAAATATTGGGATAGATAACAAAATAGACTTTCTACAACTTAACGAAAAGTCTTTTTTTCTTAATAACATTTTTCTATATGCGGCATCGTAAAACGGTGTGGTTTGACTTTTTAGATTAATTTTTTATTAACTCAAAAAAGTAGGAAAAATGAGTACATTACAATTCGAAACAAATGCATTACATGCTGGGCATGATGTAACACAAACAGGAGGAACAAGAGCTGTTCCAATTTATCAAACAACTTCATATGTGTTTAATAATGCAGATCACGCAGCTAATTTATTTTCATTAAAAGAATTAGGATTTATTTACACACGTTTAAATAATCCAACAAATCAAATTTTACAAGAACGTTTAGCTGCTTTAGAAGGTGGAGTAGGAGCAGTAGTTTTTGCTTCGGGAACAGCAGCAATTTCAACAGGATTATTAACGCTGTTAAGAGCTGGAGATCATATTGTAGCTTCTAGTAGTTTATACGGAGGAACTTATAATTTACTAAAAGTCACGTTACCAAGATTAGGAATTACAACAACTTTTGTTGATCCATCTGACCCTGAAAATTTCGGAAAAGCAGTACAAGAAAATACAAGAGCATTTTTTGCTGAATCGTTAGGGAATCCGAAGTTAGATGTATTAGATCTTGAAAATATTTCCTCAGAAGCCAAAAAGGCGAAAGTTCCTTTTATCGTAGATAATACAGTTGCTACGCCATCTTTATTGAATCCAATTGAATACGGTGCAAACATTGTTATTCATTCTTTAACAAAATACATTGGCGGACAAGGAAATTCTCTTGGAGGAGTAATTGTTGATGCAGGTAATTTTGATTGGGATAATGGTAAATTCCCAGAATTTACTGAGCCTTCAGCAGGTTATCACGGATTAAAATATTACGAGACTTTAGGAACTGCATCGTTTACATTCAAATTAATTTTAGAAGGATTACGTGATTTTGGAGGAGCATTGAGTCCAACCAATGCATTTCAAATCATTCAAGGTTTAGAAACCTTACCGGTAAGAATTCAAAAACATAGTGAAAATGCATTAGAACTTGCAAAATGGTTACAAGAACAAGATGAAGTAGCTTGGGTAAATTACCCAGGTTTAGAAGGAAATAAATACAAAGCTTTAGCTGATAAATACTTGCCAAAAGGTCAAAGTGGAATTGTAACATTTGGAGCTAAAAAAGGATACGAAGCTGCAAAGACCATAGCAGATAACACAAAGTTATTCTCATTATTAGCAAATATTGGAGATACAAAATCTTTAATAATTCATCCAGCAAGTACAACACATCAGCAGTTGAGTGATGAAGAACAAGAAGCAACAGGAGTAACGCAAGATTTAATTCGACTTTCAGTAGGATTAGAAAATGTGGAAGATTTAAAGTCTGATTTGAAAGAAGCTTTTAAAGCTGTACATCAGTTAGTAATTCAAGAATAATTTGTTTCTAAGTTCATAGTACAATGCATACATTAGGCCATATTAATTTACCTAGTTATATAACAGAAAGTGGTGAGACAATACCAATTCGTTTGTCTTACCAGCTTTTCGGACAACCACTTCATGAAGCACCAGTGATTTTAGTAAATCATGCATTAACAGGAAATAGTAATGTTGCTGGAGAAGACGGTTGGTGGAAAGACATAATTGGAGAACATAAAATTATTGATACAAATAAGTACACCATTTTATGTTTTAATATTCCAGGTAATGGCTATGACGATTTTTTAATTGATGAGTATAAAAGTTTTATTGCTAGAGATGTCGCTCAAATCTTTATTCAAGGTTTAAAAGAGTTGAATATTGAAAAACTTTTTGCTCTAATCGGAGGTTCTTTAGGAGGCGGAATTGCTTGGGAAATGGCAGTATTACAACCAGAAATAACGGAACATTTAATTCCTATAGCAACAGATTGGAAATCTACAGATTGGTTAATTGCCAACTGTCAAATTCAAGAATTGTTTTTAACCAATTCTAAAAATCCAGTTCACGATGCTAGAATTCATGCGATGTTATGTTACAGAACTCCAGCATCATTTAAACAACGATTCCAGAGAAGTAAAAACGAGAGTTTACAAATTTTCAATGTAGAAAGTTGGTTGTTACATCATGGGAAAAAATTACAAGAGCGTTACCAATTGGCTTCATATAAATTAATGAATCAGTTACTAAAAACGATCGATGTAACTCAGGGAGAAAATACAGAAGATATTCTAGAAAACATTAAAGCGAATATTCACATTATTGGAGTGGATTCTGATTTGTTTTTTACTGCGGAAGAAAATAGAGAAACGCATAAAAAGTTAGCACAAAAACATCCTAATGTAACATATAATGAAATTAATTCTGTGCATGGACACGATGCGTTTTTAATTGAATATGAACAACTAGAAAAAATATTCGGATCAATTTTTAAAGAAAATCCAAAAGCTAAAAAGATGAAAGTTTTAAAATTTGGAGGGAAATCATTATCAAATCAAGGAATTGATAATGTCATCAATATTATAGAAAATAAAATAAATAAGGGCGAGCATATTACAGTTGTAGTTTCAGCAAGAGGAAATGCAACAAACGAATTAGAATCAATTCTAGAGAGTGCCTCAAAAAGTGAAACTTATCAAGAGCAATTAGAAACTTTTAAATACGAGCAGACTAAAATTACACCATTATTAGATTTTTCTAATGAGTTTCAAAAACTAGAACAATTATTTGAAGGAGTAAGTTTATTGGGTGATTATAGCAATAAAACAAAAGATGAGGTTTTAGCCCAAGGTGAGTTAATTTCTATAAAAACAGTAACAGAATTATTACAACAAAGAGGAATTCCAGCTCATGCAACAGACGCTAGGGTTTTACTAAAAACAGATGAAAGTTTCGGAAATGCACAGCCTATAGATACCCTTTCTAAAGAGAACGTTGTAAATCATTTTAAAGAACATAACGGAAGTACAGTTAATATTGTTTCTGGTTATATCGCCTCAAATTTAAAGAATGAAACAACGACTTTAGGCAGAAACGGAAGTAATTATACAGCGTCTTTATTGGCAAATTATTTAGATGCAGAAGAGTTGCAGAATTATACACATGTAGACGGAATTTTTACTGCGAATCCAGATTTGGTAAGTGAAGCTAAAAAGATTGAAGAACTTTCATTTTCTGAAGCGAATGAATTAGCAAATTTCGGTGCGAATATTCTACATGCAAAAACAATTATTCCGTTAATAGAAAAGAATATAAATCTTAGAATTTTAAACACGTTTAATCCTAAGGATGCTGGAACTTTAATTACTTCAAAGAGTAAGACTAAAGGGATCAAATCAATTTCTGTATTAGAAAACGTAGCTTTACTAAATTTTGAAGGTAGAGGTTTATTAGGTAAAATCGGAGTAGATGCACGTATTTTCAAATCTTTAGGAAATCATGGAATAAACGTTAGTATTATTTCTCAAGGTTCTTCTGAAAGAGGAATTGGATTGGTGGTTGATAAAGAAAAGTCAGAATTAGCAGTTAAAGCTTTAGAACAAGAATTTG
The DNA here is from genome assembly GCA_947501615.1 of uncultured Tenacibaculum sp. GTDB lineage: Bacteria > Bacteroidota > Bacteroidia > Flavobacteriales > Flavobacteriaceae > Polaribacter. The sequence goes on from CANMWK010000002.1 coordinate 298,426, forward strand.
CGCAAGACTTAATTACTAAAGATGTCAATCAAATCACAATTGTAAATAACGTTGCTGTCATTTCAATTATTGGTCAAGATCTTAGCGAATTCCATTTGCCATACAATGCTTTAATTCAGAATCAAATAGTTCCGTTATTATTCAATAATACAATCTCTGGAAAGAATGTGAGTTTGGTGGTGAAAAAGGAAGAATTGCATAAAGCAGTTAATGTAATTCACGGTCAGGTTTTCGGAGTAGCAAAGAAAATAAACATAGCAATTTTCGGAAAAGGTTTAGTTGGTGGAACCTTAATAGAACAAATTTTTGCAAGTGCAAAAAACATTTTAGAAAGAAGAAAAGTTCAGTTAAATATTTTTGCTGTCGCCAATTCTAAAAATGTATTGTTAAGTAAAAATGGAGTAGATAAAGACTGGAAAGATAATCTGGATAATAGCGATACAAGTAGCAGTATAGAAGAAGTGATACGTTTTGCAAAAGCACATCATTTAGAAAACTTAATCGCTGTTGATAATACCGCCAGTAAAGATTTTGTACATAATTATATTCCTTTAGTAAAAGCAGGTTTCGATTTAGTTTCGTCCAATAAAATAGCCAATACAGTAGCACATTCTTTCTATAAAGAATTACGAGCTATTTTAGAAGAAAACAAAAAAACATATCTCTACGAGACAAACGTTGGAGCAGGATTACCATTAATTGATACAATAAAATTATTACACGATTCAGGAGAAAATATTACAAGAATTAGAGGTGTTTTTTCAGGATCATTAAGTTTTATTTTCAATACATTTTCTGAAGAAGAAACTTCATTTTCAGAAGTGTTATCCGAAGCTATTAAAAATGGATATACTGAGCCAGATCCTAGAGAAGATTTATGCGGAAATGATGTAGCCCGAAAACTTTTAATCCTTGCCAGAGAATTAGATTTAGAAAATGAGTTTGAAGATATTCAAATTCAGAATTTAATTCCAGAAGAATTGAGATCTGGTAGTGTTGAAGATTTCTTATCAAATACGACAAAGTTAGATCCATATTACACTAAAGAAAAGTCAGATCAAAAAGAAAATCATGTACTAAGATACATTGGAGATTTACACGGAGACTTACAACAAAATAAAGGAGAGTTAGATGTAAAACTAGTTTCTGTAGCTAAAGATACACCACTTGGAAGCTTAAAAGGATCTGATGCCATATTTGAAATTTATACAGCATCTTATGGAGATCAACCACTAGTTATTCAAGGAGCTGGAGCCGGAGCAGAAGTTACAGCAAGAGGTGTGTTCGGAGATATTTTACGATTAACAAAAAAATAAAACAAATGAACATTCAACTAAAAAATTATAACAAACACCTATTATTTGAAGCAAAAAATCAAACGGGTTATTCATTATTAGTAGGACAAACTCAAGATGAAACTTCTGTAAATGCTATTCGTCCGATGGAATTAATGTTAGTAAGTCTGGCAAGTTGCAGTAGTATCGATGTCGTAAAAATTCTAAACAAACAAAAGGTTTACGATTTCGATTATAATGTTTCAATAGACGCTACTCGTAAAGAAGATGAAATACCATCAATTTTTCAAGATATCACAATTACGTATAGTTTCAATGGAACCGTTAGTAGTGCAAAAGTAAAAAAGGCAACAAGTTTGGCAGTAGAAAAATATTGTTCTGTAGCTAAAATTATAGAGCAAACAGCTAAAATCAATTATAAAATCATTTTGAATAACGAAGAGATATGAGTAAGAATTTTGAAACACAGGCCGTAAGAATTCAGACAGAACGTTCACAGTTTTCAGAACATTCTACACCATTATTTTTAACATCAAGTTTTGTTTTTGATGATGCAGAAGATATGCGAGCTTCTTTTGCAGAAGAGAAGCAACGAAATTTATACAGTAGATTTTCTAATCCGAATACTACAGAGTTTGTAGATAAAATTGTAGCAATGGAAGGAGCAGAAGCGGGCTATGCATTTGCTACAGGAATGGGCGCTGTGTTTTCAACATTTGCAGCATTGTTAGGTGCTGGAGATCATATCGTTTCTTCACGTTCTGTTTTTGGTTCTACACACAGTTTATTTACAAAGTATTTACCAAAATGGAATATAGAAACTAGTTATTTTAAAGTTAATGAATTAGATAAAGTTGAACGTTTAATTCAACCGAATACTAAAATTTTATATGCAGAATCACCTACAAATCCAGCAGTAGATATTTTGGATTTAGAAGCGTTATCTCAAATTGCAAAAAAGCATAATTTGTTATTGGTGATAGATAATTGTTTCGCAACACCATATTTACAAAACCCGATAAAATTCGGAGCAGATTTGGTAATTCATTCAGCAACAAAATTGATTGACGGACAAGGTAGAGTTTTAGGCGGAGTTACAGTAGGAAAAGTAGAGCTTGTTAAAGAAATCTACCTGTTTTCTAGAAATACGGGTCCAGCAATGTCACCATTCAATGCTTGGGTTTTATCTAAAAGTCTAGAAACTTTAGCTGTTCGAGTAGATAAACATTGTGAGAATGCATTAAAAGTTGCTCAATTTTTAGAAGCACATCCAGCGGTAAATTTCGTAAAATATCCTTTTTTACCATCGCATCCTCAATATGAAGTAGCAAAAAAGCAGATGAGATTAGGAGGTAATATTGTAGCTTTTGAAATTAAAGGAGGAATCGAAGCAGGAAGAAAGTTTTTGAATAAAATAAAACTATGTTCTTTATCAGCAAATTTAGGAGATTCAAGAACAATTGTAACACATCCAGCTTCCACAACTCACAGTAAATTAAGCGAAGAAGATCGACTAGAAGTTGGAATTACAGATGGTTTAGTCCGTAGCTCGATAGGATTAGAATTTGTAGATGATGTTATTGAAGATCTAAAACAGGCTTTAGAAGTGTAAAGATCTATAAGAAAGTATATATTTGTAGTATGCTTTCTAAGAAAACAAAATATGGGATTAAGGCTTTAACTTTTATTGCGAAGCAAGAAAAAGGAGAAAAGGTTCAGATTGCAACAATATCTGAAAGTGAAAATATATCTCATAAATTTTTAGAAAGTATATTACTTACCTTAAGAAAAGCAGGTGTTTTAGGAGCCAAAAAAGGAAAGGGTGGAGGTTATTATATGATTAAAGAACCTTCAGAGGTTAAAATGACAGAAGTAATCCGAACTCTTGAAGGCCCAATAGCAATGGTACCGTGTGTAAGCTTGAATTTTTATGAAAAATGTGATGATTGTCCAGACGAACAAGCATGTGCAGTACACAAATTAATGATTCAAGTACGTGATAATACATTACATGTTTTACGTAATACTACGCTTGCCGATCTAGTTTAGTTAAACCCAAATTATACGTTAGAAAATCTATTCCGTCTGTGCTCTACTGCAAATACGAACGCTACGCTTTATTTTTTAATTTAACCAAAAGCGGTGCTTTGCTGAAATTAAGAAAGCACTAGTATTTATTGTATATCAAAGACTCATAACGAAGTTCTAATGCATAATTTGGGTTAAACAAATATTACAATAGTGTTAATTTTTTGATTTTTACTTTGATATTTAGGAATCATACGTATATTTGTGTTATAAACCTACTATTCCGATAGGGTAAATGTGTTTTGAAAATGATAATTGAACAAGTAATAGAAGATAAATCGAATTTCAAGGAAGATAGATACTCCGAAAAACCAATGCGAAGTATAGTAAAATCAATTAGTTGGAGAGCAGTCGGAACTATAGATACCATCGTAATTTCTTGGTTGATTACAGGAGAAGTAAATACAGCATTATCAATAGGAGGAATCGAATTAGTAACCAAAATGCTATTGTATTTTTTTCACGAAAGAGTTTGGAATAGTATTAAATGGGGTAGAAAATGAATATAGAAGAAATAAATAAAGAATTAAAAGGAAAATCTCCTCAAGAGATAGTGAATTGGGCGTTATCAGTAGCTAAAAAGCCAGTAGTAACAACCAATTTTAGACCATACGAAAGTGCAATTTTACATTTGGTGGTTACCGAGCAAAACGATATTCCAGTAGTGTGGTGCGATACAGGTTATAACACATCTCAAACCTATAAACATGCGGAAGAACTTATAGGAAAATTAAGTTTAAATGTAAAATTATATGTGCCAAAGCAAACTGTTGCCCATAGAAATGTTGTTTTAGGTTTGCCAAGTGTAGACGATCCTAATCATGCTGTTTTTACAGAGCAAGTAAAACTAGAACCTTTCAAAAGAGCAATGAACGAACATCAACCAGATGTTTGGTTTACTAATTTAAGGAAAGGACAAACTGCTTTTAGAGATAGTATTGATATTGTTTCTGTTAGTAAAGATGGAGTGCTAAAAGTGAGTCCTTTTTACAATTTTTCAGATGAAGATTTAGATCAATATTTAGCTCAGTTCGATTTGCCTAACGAGTTTAAGTATTTCGATCCAACTAAAGTAGAGAGTAATAGAGAATGTGGTTTACATATTTAAAAAATAGGATTATGAATACGGATGTAATTAGAGTAGGAGCATTAGAGAGTGAAGCAATTTATATCATAAGAGAAGTAGCAGCTCAGTTTGAAAAACCTGTACTGTTATTTTCTGGAGGAAAAGATAGTATTACCCTGGTAAGATTAGCTCAAAAAGCTTTCTATCCAGCAAAAATTCCATTCCCTTTAATGCATATCGATACAGGACATAATTTTCCTGAAACTATTGAGTTTCGAGATCGATTAGTTGAGGAATTAGGAGTTGAGTTAATCGTTCGTAATGTTCAAGATAATATAGATGCTGGTAAAGTAAAAGAAGAAACGGGTAAGTATGCAAGTAGAAATATTTTACAGACAGAAACTTTACTAGATGCAATTGAAGAATTCGGATTCGATGCGTGTATCGGTGGAGCAAGAAGAGATGAAGAGAAAGCAAGAGCAAAAGAAAGAATTTTCTCAGTTCGTGATGATTTCGGTCAGTGGGATGAAAAAAATCAAAGACCAGAATTATTTGATATGCTAAATGGAAGAATTGATTTAGGTCAGAATGTTCGTGTGTTTCCTATTTCAAATTGGACAGAGTTAGATGTATGGTCATATATCCAAAAGGAAGCCATTGAAATTCCTTCCATATACTTTGCACATCAACGAGAAACATTCTTAAGAGACGGACTGATTTGGTCTGCAAATGATGGAGTTGTATATCGAGATGAAGATGAGGAAGTAGCGCAAAGAATGGTTCGTTTTAGAACTGTAGGAGATATGAGTTGTACTGCAGCGGTTTTATCGGATGCTGTAGATATTGCATCTGTAGTTGCAGAGATTAGAGAATCCAAAATTTCTGAACGTGGCGCTAGAATAGATGATAAACGATCTGAAGCTGCAATGGAAAAAAGAAAACAACAAGGATATTTTTAAAAAATTATAAAAATTTTGGGGTGAAAGACTGTAAGAGGTTATTGTTTTGGGGATTATTTTATAAAATTCTTACAGTCTGAAGCTCTCTATTAATATTAAGAAAATGAACGTACTAAAGATAGCAACAGCAGGAAGTGTAGATGACGGGAAGAGCACGTTAATAGGACGAATTTTATACGATACAAATTCATTGACTGAAGATAAGCTTCAAGCGATTGAAGAGAAAAGTAGACAACGCGGATTTGATTATCTAGATTTTTCTTTAGCTACAGATGGTTTAGTAGCTGAAAGAGAACAAGGAATTACAATTGATGTTGCTCATATTTATTTTTCTACACCAAGAACTAGTTTTATTGTAGCCGATAGCCCTGGGCATATTGAGTATACAAGAAATATGGTTACTGGAGCATCAAATTCTCAGGCTTCTATAATTTTAGTAGATGCTAGAAATGGTGTGGTAGAGCAAACCTATCGTCACTTCTTTATCAATAATTTACTTAGAGTGAAAGAAGTTGTTATCGCAGTAAATAAAATGGATTTAGTTGATTATTCTGAAGAGAAATTCAATCAGATTAAAGGAGAGATAGAATATTTAGCAGAGAAAAGCGATTATCAAGATCAGAATTTAACTTTTGTACCAGTTTCAGCTTTACATGGAGATAATGTAGTTACTGCGTCAAATAACATTCCATGGTATACGGGTAAAAGTTTATTAGAATATTTAGAAGGTTTACATGTAGAAGAGGAACAAGATTCTGAATTTAAAGTGCGTTTTCCTGTACAAACTGTAATTCGTCCAAAAACAGATGAATATCACGATTATAGAGGTTATGCAGGAAAATTATACGGAGGAGATTTAGCAGTTGGAGATGAAGTTACTGTATTACCTTCTGAAACAAAATCTAAAGTAAAAAGTATTCAGTTTTTCGATCAAGAATTCGAACAAGCTAAAAGTGGAAGTTCTGTAAGCATAACATTAGAAGATAATGTGAATGTGAGTAGAGGTGATATGTTAGTGAAAACTGGTCAAGAACCTAAAGTTGTAAAACAATTAGAAGCTACAATTTGTTGGATGGATAGTACGCCATTACAAGCTTCAGAAAAATATTATATCAAGCATGGAGTAAACGATGCTCAAGCTAAGATTACAAGTCTAAATACAATTATAAATACTGACTTTTCGGGCGAAGATGAAAACCCTTCAAAACTTTCCCTGAATGAAATAGGGAAAGTTAGCCTGAAAGTAAGCAAACCATTATTTGTGGATAGTTATAAAGAAAACAAGGCGAATGGAGCTTTTATCTTAATCAATCCGAAAACAAATAATACTTCGGGAATAGGTTTCATCAATTAAAAAAAACAGGAAATGGCAATTATTATAACAGACGAATGTATCAATTGTGGTGCCTGTGAGCCAGAGTGCCCGAATACAGCGATTTACGAAGGAGCTGAAGACTGGAATTACGGTCAAGGAACTTCTTTAGAAGGAGATATTGAATTGTTGAATGGAATTAAGCTGAATGCTGAAGATGATCAAGAAGCAATATCTGATGAATATTATTTCATTGTACCAGATAAATGTACAGAATGTAAAGGGTTTCACGAAGAGCCACAATGTGCAGCAGTTTGTCCTGTTGATTGTTGTGTTCCTGATGAGAATCATGTAGAAACCGAAGAAGAATTATTAAACAAGCAGCAATTTTTGCATAATTAAACCCTATTACCATGCAAAGTTTTAGAAGCGAAATAGAAAATCCAGTTGTTGAAAAAGACATCTTGGAATTAGAAAGAAAAATTAGACTTTTTAAAGAAGGAAAGGTAGATGAAGAACGTTTTAGAAGTCTACGTTTAGCTCGTGGTGTATATGGGCAAAGACAGTTAGGAGTTCAAATGGTACGTATAAAAATACCGTACGGAAAAGTAACTAGCGAACAATTGCATCGTATTTCTGATGTGTCTGATGAATATTCTAGAGGAAGATTACACATTACTACTAGACAAGATATCCAGATTCACTATGTAAGTTTAGATAGAACGCCTGAGCTTTGGTCTCAATTAGAGAAAGATGATATTACATTAAGAGAAGCTTGTGGAAACGCAGTAAGAAATGTAACAGCATCAGAAACTGCAGGAATAGATCCAAAAGAACCTTTTGATGTAACGCCATATGCACACGCAACATTTCAATTTTTCTTAAGAAATCCTGTGTGTCAAGAAATGGGGAGAAAGTTTAAAATGTCTTTTTCTGCGACTGATGACGATACTGCGTTAAGTTTTATTCACGATTTAGGTTTTATTGCTAAAACTAAAAAGATCGGAGATCAAGAAATTCGCGGATTTAAAGTTGTCCTTGCAGGTGGATTAGGTTCTCAACCAAGACATGCAGATGTAATGTATGATTTCTTAGCTACAGATCTATTAATTCCAACTATAGAAGGTGTTTTAAGAGTTTTCGATCGTTACGGAGAAAGAGCTAAAAGAGCAAAAGCACGTTTAAAATTCTTAGTTAAAGACTTAGGTTTAGACGGGTTTTTAAATTTAGTAGATAAAGAAAAAAGAGCTTTAGCATATCAATCTTATCCTATTGATACAACTGAGTTTGAAAATGAAATTGTTTTTGAAACATCAGAAGCTCCTTCAGTAACTATTGAAGATCAAGAAGCATATGATTTATGGAAATCTACAAATGTAATTCCGCAGAAACAAGATGGTTTATTTGCTATTGGAATAAAAGTACATTTAGGTGATTTTTATACTGATAAAGCGAGAAAATTAGCCGATTTAATTAAGAAATACGGAGCAAATGAGTTACGATTTACATTACGTCAAAATATTTTAATTCGTCATGTAAGAGCAGCTTTTTTACCATTTTTCTATACAGAATTAAATAAACTTGGTTTTGCTGAAGCTGGATACGATAGTTTGCTAGATATCACTGCTTGTCCTGGAACAGATACTTGTAATTTAGGAATCTCAAGTAGTACAGGTATTTCAGTAGAACTAGAACGTGTGCTAAAAAAAGAATATCCACAGTATGTAAATAATAAAGACATTACAATCAAAATTAGTGGTTGTATGAATGCTTGTGGTCAGCACAATATGGCTCATATTGGTTTCCAAGGAATGTCAATTAAATCAGGAAATTTAGTTGCACCTGCATTACAAATTTTATTAGGTGGAGGTGTTTTAGGAAATGGAGCTGGACGATTTTCTGATAAAGTAATTAAAGTACCGAGTAAACGTGGTCCAGAATCTTTAAAAATACTGTTAAATGATTTCGAAAATCACAAAAATAATCAAGAAACCTTTTTGAATTATTATGATAGAAAAGGAAAAACTTACTTTTATGATATTCTGAAGCATTTATCAAGTACAGATGATTTAACAGAGGATGACTTTGTGGATTGGGGACATGATAAAAAATATGTAAAAGCCATTGGTGTAGGAGAATGTGCGGGTGTGGTTATAGATTTAGTGGCAACACTTTTATTCGAAAGCGAAGAAAAAATAGTGAACGCAGAAGTAGCAATTCAAGAGCAAAAATGGTCAGATAGTATTTACCATGCATATGCATCAATTGTGAATACTGCAAAAGCATTATTAACAGCAGAAGGATCTAAAGTAAAAACAAATACTCAAGCAGCAATCATAACGAATTTTGATAAAGTATTTGTTGAAACAAATAGAATCGTTTTAGAAGGTTCTTTTGAAGAATTGGTTTACGAAATCAATAAACATGAGCCAACTGAAGAATTCGCAAAAGCATATGCGAATAAAGCAAAGAGTTTTTATCAAAAGGTAGATGCGTACAGAAAGTTAGCAATTGAAGTAAAATAAATACGATGAACGTAATTCCAAAATTAACTGTTGTAGGAGCAGGACCAGGAGATCCTGAATTAATCACATTAAAAGCAATTAAAGCATTACAAAGAGCAGATGTTGTATTATACGACGCTTTAGTAAATGCAGAATTGTTAGATCACGTGAATCCGAATGCTGAGTTAATTTTTGTAGGAAAACGTCGTGGTTGTTACCGATATCAGCAAGAACAAATTAATGAATTAATTGTTGCTAGAGGAAAATCACACGGACATGTAGTTCGTTTAAAGGGTGGAGATCCTTTTATCTTCGGAAGAGGTGCTGAAGAAATGGAATACGCAGCACAACACGGATTAGAAGTGGTTATGGTTCCAGGGATTTCATCATCAATAGCAGTTCCAGCATATCAAAATGTACCATTAACAAAAAGAGGAAGCGCCGAAAGTTTCTGGGTAATTACAGGAACTACAAAACAGCATAAACTTTCTGAAGATGTTGCATTAGCAGCGAAATCAAACGCAACAGTTGTGATACTAATGGGAATGGGAAAACTTTCTCAAATCACAAGTTTATTTGAACAGGAAGGAAAAGGTAATGTACCTGTAGCAATTATTCAAGAAGGAACAACACCACAAGAAAAAGTTGGAGTTGGAACTGTGAATACTATAACAGCAGTAGTTGAAGAAAAACAACTAAGTAATCCTGCGATTATAGTTATTGGTGAAGTGGTACGACATAGAGAAATTTTGGATGACATTCAAAATGAAGTAGGTTTAAAGACAGTTACAAATGAGTGAAGAAAGAAATAATTTATATCCAGTTTTTCTTAAAGTTAAGAATTTACAGGTACTAATTGTAGGAGGAGGTTTTGTTGCAGAAGAAAAACTTACGTTTCTGTTAAAATCGAGTCCAGATGCAAAAGTTACGATTGTGTCACCAATGTTTAGAGAAGGAACAAAAGCTTTAGCAGAAAAAGGTGATGTTATGCTAATTGACGATGTGTATAAAACCTCGTATTTAGATGGCAAACATATTGTGATCGCAACAACAGATATTCCTGAAATAAATGTAGAGGTTTACAAAGATTGTAGAGCGCAAAGTAAGTTGGTGAATGTAGCCGACAATCCACCATATTGTGATTTTTATATGGGAGGAATTGTAACAAAAGGAAATGTGAAAATTGCAATTTCTACCAATGGAAAATCACCTACGACAGCAAAAAGATTACGACAATTTTTTGAGGAAGTAATTCCAGATAAAATAGATGACCTCGTGCAGAATTTGAACGAGTATAGAAAAACAATTAAAGGAAATTTTGAACAAAAAGTAGAAACATTAAACGAGTTTACTAAAGGTTTAGTAGAAAAGATAGAAAAATGATAGAAACAGATATATTAATAATAGGAGCAGGACCAACAGGGTTATTTACAGTTTTTGAAGCAGGATTATTAAAATTACGTTGTCATTTAATAGATGCATTAGCACAACCAGGTGGACAATGTTCAGAGATTTATCCGAAAAAACCAATTTACGATATACCAGCGTATCCTGAAATTTTAGCGGGTGATTTAACAGAGAAGTTATTGGAGCAAGGAAAGCAGTTTCAGCCAGGTTTTACTTTGGGAGAACGTGCAGAAACAATCGATAAACAAGATGACGGAACATTTATCGTTACCACAAATAAAGGAACAAAACATAAAGCACCAGTAGTAGCCATTGCTGGAGGTTTAGGAAGTTTTGAGCCAAGAAAACCTAAAATTGATAATCTTACTCAGTTTGAAGACAACGGAGTAGAATATATAATTAAAGAACCTGAATTATATCGTGATAAAGATGTTGTAATTGCAGGTGGTGGAGATTCTGCTTTAGATTGGTCTATTTTCTTAACAGATGTTGCAAAATCAGTAACATTAATTCATAGAAGAAATGAATTTAGAGGAGCCTTAGATTCAGTAGAAAAAGTTCAAGAATTAAAGAACTTAGGAAAGATCAATTTAATTACTCCAGCTGAGGTAAAAGGAATTCTTGGAGACGATAAAGTTACAGGTGTTGTCGTAGAGCAAAAAGATAAAGATCCATTTATAATTGATACAGATCATTTCATTCCTTTATTCGGATTAGCTCCAAAACTTGGGCCGATTGGAAATTGGGGATTAGAAATTGAAAAGAATGCTATTAAAGTTGACAATTCTTTAGATTATCAAACAAACATTCCTGGGATTTATGCTATTGGAGATGTGAATACATATCCAGGTAAATTAAAATTAATTTTATGTGGTTTCCATGAAGCTACTTTAATGTGTCAGAGTGCATATAAGAGAATCTTCCCAGATAAAAAGTATGTAATGAAATATACAACTGTAGGAGGAGTAGAAGGTTTCGACGGAACTAAAAAAGAGGCGCCAAAAGCCGTAGTAAAAGCAATTAATTAGTATTAAGTAAAGAGTAAAGAGTAAAGAGTAAAGGGTAAAAGGTAAAGAGTACTGAATACTTAGTACTTTATACTACATACTATAAAAATGGATATTAATATAAAAATAAAAGACAGAGAAGGTGTAATTCATGATGTGGTTGCTCCGACAGATATGGCAATGAACTTAATGGAAGTTGTTCGTTCTTACGAATTAGCTCCAGAAGGAACCATAGGAATCTGTGGAGGAATGGCCATGTGTGCTTCTTGTCAATGTTATGTTACGTCTAACCATGAGCTTCCAGAAATGTCTGATGATGAAGATGCGATGTTAGCAGAAGCTTTCGATGTAGAAGATAATAGTAGATTGGGTTGTCAAATACAAATGACACCAGAATTAGAAGGTTTAGAAGTAGAGTTAGCTCCAGAAAGTTAATTATATTTATATAAAAAATTAAAATGCAATTCAGTAATTACAACTTATCACTAAAAGACGATGTGGAATACTTTACAAAACAACTATTTTATGCATTGTTTGAAGATGTTTGTCAGGAAAAAGCCAATCATTTAAAAAGTAAGTTTGTAAAAATCTTAAAAGGATTATCTGTAGAAAAGCACGAAGAAATTTGGATGTATTATCAAACATCATTCTGCGATATCCGAAAGAAATTAGATTTAGATGCAAAAGCTTTTGAAAATACAGATCCAGCTTGTAAAAGTTTAGGAGAAGTATATTTAGCATATCCAGGCTTTCATGCCATTGCGATATATCGTTTAAGTCATGAATTGTATAAAATTAATGTTCCAATTTTACCAAGAATGATGAGTGAATATGCACACAGTTTAACTGGTGTAGATATTCATCCAGGAGCAACAATTGGAGAAGCTTTCTTTATCGATCATGCAACAGGTGTCGTAATAGGTGAAACTACAATTATTGAAAATAATGTTAGTATATATCAAGGAGTAACTTTAGGTGGAATTCAAGTAAAAAAAGAATTAGCCGAAGTGAAAAGACATCCAACGATAGAAAGTAATGTAACTATTTATGCAAATGCTACAATTTTAGGAAACATTGTAGTAGGAGCAAATACAGTTATCGGAGCAAATGTTTGCATCACAAAGTCTATAGAGCCAAATTCAACTGTGATTTATAAATCACAAAATAGTATTTACAACTAGTATATGAACGCAAAGAATATTACAGATTTTGTAGGAAATACGCCTTTAGTAGAAGCTACAAATATTATAAATAAAGAAAATGTTCGTCTATTTTTAAAGTTAGAAGGACATAACCCAGGAGGAAGTGTAAAAGATAGAGCAGCGTATTACATGATTTCTGAAGCTTTGAAAAAGAATAACATCAAAAAAGGAGATACTTTAGTAGAAGCAACAAGTGGAAATACAGGAATTGCACTTGCATTAATGGCGAAAGTATTAGGGTTGAACATGGTATTAGTTATGCCAGAACATGCAACAGTAGAACGTGTAAAAACAATGCGAGCTTACGGAGCAGAAGTAATCTTAACACCATCTGAAGTAGGTATGGAAGGAGCTATTGATCATGCTTTAGAATTAAAATACAAGAAAGGATATTTTAGATTAAATCAGTTCGATAATTTAGATAATCCAAAAGCACATTATAGCACAACCGGACCAGAAATTTGGAGAGATACTGAAGGAAAAATAACTCATTTTGTTTCTGCCATGGGAACTACAGGAACAATTACAGGAGTTTCAGATTATTTAAAAGAGCAAAATAAAGATATTACTATTGTTGGAGTTCAGCCAAAAGAAGGAGCTCGTATCCCAGGAATTCGTAAATGGCCAGAAGAATATTTACCTGCAATTTTTAAAAGAGAAAAAATTGATAAAGTTTTAGAGGTAAATCAAGAAGAGGCAAAAGCAATGACCATTCGTTTAGCTCGTGAGGAAGGAATTTTCTCAGGAATGAGTAGTGGTGGAGCAGTAGCTTCAGCATTAAAATTAGCAGAAACACTAGACGAAGGAATTATAGTTGCAATTATCTGTGATCGAGGAGATCGTTATTTATCATCAGATATTTTTGTGTAGGAAAACGACTAAAATCACAGTAGATAGTTTTAATTATTAGCTTCGGTCTAGCTGAACTTGTTTCAGCTTCTCATCATGAAATTTCGAAACACTGTAATAAAATCAGTAAAGAATCTAAATAGATATAAAATTAAAAGCCTTTTCATTTTTTTGAAAAGGCTTTTTTGGTTATGAAGTATAGCTTAATTTTTTTGTAAAAAATGCGTTAGTTTCTATTATATTTCTTGAAGACATATTTGAAAAACAAATTGATATCCATAATATTTCATCTTCACTAAAAAGATAGTCTATTTTATCCATTTCCATAGATAATTCAATTTCTGTTTCCCAGCCTAAATCGCCTCCGTATATTGAAGCTGTTTGACTTTTTTGATTGCCAATGAAGATGAATTGTTCTCTAAAAGTGTTTTCATAGTATCCTAAATACTTTCCTTTAGTATCAATACTTGGAAATTTACCTGAACTTTTAATGTGATTGTTTTCTATAGTAAAAACATTATCAGTTAAATTGCTTAAAAAATCCTTGTAGTGATTTAAAACTAAATTAGTCAAGTAATCTAGTTCAATAATAGTTACATTTCTATCTTTAAAATACTCTCTGATTTTATCTTTTGCATTAGTAGTGATCTTATTATTAGTAATAAGCCATACTGTATCTAATGAAATTTTCTTTTGCCCATTGAAAATAGTTTTTGGCATTCTGAAAGACTCGTTTATTTGACGTTCAACATTTTCTATATCTGACTGTGTGATTTTTTGACTTTTTACAACTACACCTATATACTTTTCTTTAAGTAATATTTGATCTTCTTGAATCAAAATAAAATCAGAACCATATTCCCTATTTCCATGAGTGTATTCCACATGTTTGGTATAAGGTAAGTAAGCAAAGAAGTTTCTTAAGAAAGGATGGAGTTCTTTAACTTCATCTTTATAAGATTGAATTTTTTGTTTTACTTTTTCAATATTCATTTTGGAGGTTTAAATAATTATTCTAAATATAAAACAATCTATTGTTGTTTAATATAAAATAAACCAATAACTTTGCTATTCAGTTCATAAACATTTTATAGTTATCAAGAAAGGTGGAGGGAATAGACCCTTTGAAACCTTAGCAACCCTTTGCTAGCGCTGAATTTACTTCAGTGTCTGTAAAGAAGGTGCTAAATTCTACTGTTGTCCTGAATTAAACTCAGAATCTATAATACAACAGAGAGATAACCCAAAGAATATTACTTCTTTTCCTGATAACTTTAATTAATACATTATCAGGAATGTCACACAACATTTTTACAGAAATACAAAAAAGAATCCTTGTGCTCGATGGTGCAATGGGAACAATGCTTCAAGAATTTAAATTCACTGAAGAAGATTTTCGGGGAGAAAGATTTACTTCACATCATATTCCATTAAAAGGTAATAATGATTTATTATCAATCACACAGCCTGAAGCTGTAAAATCAGTGCATAGAAAATATTTTGAGGCTGGAGCAGATATTATAGAAACCAATACGTTCTCTGGAACAACAATAGCTATGGCAGATTATGATATGGAAGATTTAGTTTATGAATTAAATTTTCAGTCTGCAAAAATTGCTAAAGAAGTAGCAGATGAATTTACAGCTAAAAATCCAGATCAACCACGTTTTGTGGCTGGTTCTATTGGACCAACAAATAGAACTGCAAGTTTATCTCCAGATGTAAACAAACCAGAATATAGAGCTGTAACTTTTGATGACTTACGCGTAGCTTATAAGCAGCAAGTTGAAGCTTTATTAGATGGTGGTTCCGATATTTTACTTGTTGAAACAATATTCGATACTTTAAATGCAAAAGCTGCAATTTTTGCTATTGAAGAAGTCAAAGAAGAAAGAAGAATCGAAATTCCAGTAATGATTTCTGGAACGATTACAGATGCCAGTGGAAGAACATTATCAGGTCAAACAGTTGAGGCTTTCTTAATTTCGATCTCTCACATTCCTTTATTAAGTGTCGGATTTAATTGTGCTTTAGGTGCAGAACAATTAGAACCTTATCTAAAACGCTTATCGCATAATACTGAATTTTTTACTTCTGCACATCCTAATGCGGGGCTACCAAATGCTTTTGGTGAATACGATCAAACTCCAGAAGAAATGAGCGATTTAATAGAGAGTTATTTAAAAGATGGATTAATTAATATTATTGGAGGTTGTTGCGGAACTTCTCCAGCACACATCAAAGCAATTGCTGATGTGGCTAAAAATTATAAACCAAGACAATTGTCTGTTGTTAGTTAGTTTTATAAAAAAGGATGGAAATATTAATTAAAATATAAATTGATAATGGAAGAGGTAACTAACAACCAAGAACAAATTACGATCAACCAAAATAGATATTTAAAATTATCAGGGTTAGAACCGTTAATTGTAACACCAGAAAGTAATTTTATTAATGTCGGTGAACGAACAAACGTTACAGGTTCTCGACGATTTTTACGATTAATTAAAGAAGAAAAGTATCAGGAAGCTTTAGCAGTAGCAAGAGATCAAGTAGAAGGCGGTGCGCAAATTCTTGATGTAAATATGGATGAAGGAATGTTAGATGGTGTTCATGCCATGGTTACATTCTTAAATTTGATTGCATCTGAGCCAGATATTGCGAGAATTCCGTTGATGATTGATAGTTCTAAATGGGAAATTATCGAAGCGGGATTACAAGTAGCACAAGGAAAATGTGTAGTAAATTCTATTTCTTTAAAAGAAGGAGAAGAGAATTTTATTCGTCAAGCAAAATTGATAAAAAGATACGGAGCTGCAACAATTGTTATGGCTTTTGATGAAGTTGGACAAGCAGATACTTATGAAAGACGTATTGAAATTTGTGAGCGTTCATACAGAATTTTAGTTGATAAAGTAAAGTTTGCTCCAGAAGACATTATTTTCGACCCGAATATTTTTCCAGTAGCTACGGGAATGGAAGAGCATCGAAAAAATGCTTTAGACTTTTTTAATGCGACAAAATGGATTCGAACAAATTTACCCTATGCGAGTGTTTCTGGAGGAGTAAGTAATGTGTCTTTTTCTTTCCGTGGAAATAATACAGTTCGAGAAGCAATGCATTCTGCTTTCTTGTATCATGCAATTCAACATGGAATGAATATGGGAATTGTAAATCCTACCATGTTAGAAGTGTATGATGAAATTCCTAAAGATTTATTAGAACATGTAGAAGATGTTTTATTAGATAGAAGAGACGATGCTACAGAGCGTTTATTAGAGTTTGCAGAAACAGTTCGAGGAACAAAAAAAGAAGAGGATTCTAAAAAGTTAGCTTGGCGAGAAGAAGCCTTACAAGACAGAATTACTTATAGTCTAGTAAAAGGTTTAGATGCTTTTATTGAGGAAGATGTTGAAGAGGCAAGACAACAAGTAGATCGACCAATTCAAGTGATAGAAGGGAATTTAATGGCAGGTATGAATGTGGTTGGTGATTTGTTTGGAAGTGGAAAAATGTTTTTGCCTCAGGTGGTAAAATCTGCTCGTGTAATGAAAAGAGCTGTAGCCTATTTACAACCTTTTATTGAAGAATCTAAAGATAGTGGAGCTTCATCTGCTGGAAAAATCTTAATGGCAACTGTAAAAGGTGATGTACATGATATTGGTAAAAATATTGTGAGTGTTGTTTTGGGTTGTAATAACTATGAGATTGTTGATTTAGGAGTAATGGTTCCGCCAGAAAAAATAATTGAAGCTGCTAAAAAAGAGCAAGTAGATGTTATTGGTTTAAGCGGATTAATTACACCGTCGTTAGATGAAATGGTGTATTTGGCCAACGAAATGGAAAAAGAACAAATGGATATTCCATTGTTAATTGGAGGGGCTACAACATCAAAAGCACATACGGCAGTTAAAATTGCACCGAAGTACACCAATGCTGTAGTTCATGTTAACGATGCTTCTAGAGCAGTAACTGTTGTTGGAGATTTATTACAAGAAAATAATACAGTTTATAAAGATCAAATTCGAACTGAATACGACAAGTTTAGAGATCAATTTTTAAACAGAACAAAGCAGAAAAATTATATATCATTAGCTGAAGCTAGAGCAAATAAATTTCAAATAGATTGGGCAACTTCAGAAATTAAAGAACCTAATTTCTTAGGGACTCAGGTTATTGAGAATCTAGATTTAAAAGTGCTGTTAGATTATATCGATTGGAGTCCGTTTTTCAGATCGTGGGATTTACACGGAAAGTTTCCAAATATTTTAAGGGATGAAATAGTTGGAGAACAAGCCACAGAATTATATAAAGATGCACAGGTTTTATTGCAAAAAGTAATAGATGAAAAATTGCTAAAAGCGAAAGCAGTTTTCGGTCTATTTCCAGCGAATACAGTAAATGAAGATGATATCGAAGTACATAACGAAAACGGAGAAACTCAAGCTACTTTCGTAACACTTCGTCAGCAATTGAAGAAAAAATCAGGGGTGCCAAATATTGCGTTAGCAGATTTTGTGGCGCCGAAAACAACTGGGAAGAAAGATTACATAGGTTGTTTTTGTGTGTCAGCAGGTTTCGGAACTCAAGAATTAGCAGCAGCATTCGAAAAAGATAACGACGATTATAATTCAATTATGATTAAAGCTATTGCTGATCGTTTGGCTGAAGCTTTTGCAGAATACTTACATAAAGAAGTAAGAACAAAACATTGGGGATATGCAAATCAAGAAAACTTATCTAACGAAGAATTAATTAAAGAAAGTTACAAAGGAATTCGTCCAGCTCCAGGCTATCCAGCGTGCCCAGATCATTTAGAAAAAAATATCATTTGGGATGTTTTGAAAGTGGAAGAAACTATAGGAGTTAAACTGACCGAAAGTCTAGCCATGTGGCCAGCAGCAAGTGTTTCTGGATATTATTTCGGAAACCCAGAATCTAAATATTTTGGTTTGGGAAAAATTAAAGAAGATCAATTAGAAGATTATGTCAAAAGAAGAGGTAATTCTTTAGAACATGCAAAAAAATGGTTGAACCCAGTACTTGCAGATTAAAATTAATTATTAAAAGGAAATAAACTTAATATGTCATTACGAACGAAGTGAAGTAATCTGTTAATCTAATTTTGAATTTAATATAAATACAAAGATTGCTTCGTACCTCGCAATGACCATTAAAAATAATATTGTGAAAGTAACAGAACATATAAAACAATCAAATGGTAAAACACGTTTTTCATTTGAAATATTACCGCCATTAAAAGGGCAACATATTGATTCTATTTTTAACAACATAGATCCATTAATGGAATTTAACCCACCTTTTATAGATGTAACATATCATAGAGAGGAATACATTTATAAAGAATTAGATAATGGGTTGTTAGAGAAAAAAGTTGTAAAGAAAAGACCAGGTACAGTTGGTATTTGTGCTGCGATTCAAAACAAATACAACGTAGATGCTATTCCTCATATTTTATGTGGGGGGTTTACAAAAGAAGATACTGAAAACTTCTTAATCGATTTAGATTTTTTAGGAATTGATAATGTAATGGCATTAAGAGGCGATGCAGTAAAAAGTGAGATTTATTTTAAAGCTGAAAAAGAAGGGCATCAATATGCAAGTAATTTAGTAGATCAAATAGAAAATTTGAATCAAGGGAATTATTTAGATGAAGATTTAGCAAACACATCAGCTACAGATTTTTGTGTTGGTGTAGCGGGATATCCAGAAAAACATATGGAGGCTCCAAGTTTAGATTCCGATATTCATTTTTTAAAGAAAAAAATAGAAAAGGGCGCACAGTATATCGTAACACAAATGTTTTTTGATAATCAAAAGTATTTTGATTTTGTAGCCAAATGTAGAAAAGAAGGAATCACAGTGCCTATTATTCCTGGATTAAAACCAGTAGCTACAAAAAAACAATTGAATTTAATTCCTCACCGCTTTAAGGTAGATTTACCTGATGATTTAATTATGAGTGTGGTAAAATGTAAAGACAATAAAGCGGTACGACAAGTTGGAATAGAATGGTGTATATCGCAAAGTAAGGAACTAATAAAGAATGGAGTTCCTTTTGTACATTATTATTCTATGGGGAAATCAGATAATATTAAAAAAATAGCAAGTGAAGTTTTTTAGCGAAAACAGATCATTGTTGTACCTAATTTTAAAACTTGGATAAAGGAATATATCAATTCTTTATTCAAGTTTTTTGCATAATTCTGGTCTTATACGAAGTTTTTAATCATGAATCGTATTAAGTTGTCACTAGTAATTATAAGAAACATTCTATTATAGATTATTGACTTGTTAACTCATTAAAAAGAAGGCTTAACTAATTTTAAGTGTCAAATGTTAAGATTAGTTAATACTTTTGAGAAGCATGATTGATGTATCAAGAAAGCGAAACTAACCAATCTATATATGAGAAGAAAAGTAATAATTGCATTCGTACTTATTTTTCAGGGGCTAACGCTTTTTGCCCAAGCTCGAACAGTTTCAGGAGTTTTATCTGATGATAGTGGCCCTTTGCCTGGAGTTTCAATACTAATAAAAGGAACATCAAGAGGAACTGAAACAGATTTTGATGGTAAATATAGTATTGAATGTAATGTAGGAGATGTCTTAGTATTTTCATTTGTAGGAATGAAAACTAGAGAAGTTGTAGTAACAAATAAGATGTTTACAGATGCTAATACGAACAATGCGAAATATATTGAGGTAAAGTTACTGCGTTCGAATGCTTATGAAGAGGCGATTAAAAAAAACAAGAAAGAACAAAAAATTCTTAATATAGATAACGCAAAACGTGTATACAATGGAAATAAAGTATACACTGAATTTTACAGAATTAAAGATATAGTTATTGGGGAAGAAAATGTTAAACTCACCTATTTTAAACCCGATATTTATTTTGAAATAAACTTAGATACTAAAATAGGTTTTCAGTTTACAAAAGATAGTAACCTTCCAGAATTACAATGTTCTTTCAGTCAAGGTGCTTCGTCTCTTGGTCAGCTTTCCTTTCAAGGGCCAACAACAGGGAATTTGTTTTCTTATGGACCAAATTTGAATGCATTAGAGTTTAATGGGATTGCTAATCCTTATGATATTAACGGAGAATTGGTAGGTTTAGGGTTAGGTAATGGCAATACTGCAAAAGCCTATGATAATTTGTTATTTCAAGATGTTGTGAATCATGCTCACAACTTGTCTCTAAATGTAGCTACAAAAAATGAGAGGTTTGATGTATATGTCGATAATGAAAATACAAAAGATCAGTATGGTAAAGAACAAAGTGTGAGTAATAAGTTAAGATTGTCGTATCAGCAATTTAAAGATTTGAATCGATTAAATTGGGAGTCATTTATAACATATCAAGACTTAGAAAATAATCAGCCTAATATTAATGGCTTTCAAAATAATTTATTATTAAATCTTTGGGCAACACCTCCGTCTTTTAGTAATAATCAAGGTGCTATTCTTCCAGATAATACACAAAGAAGTTTTAGTGTTAGTTTTAATAATCCGAATTGGTTATTAGATCAGAATAAAAACACTATTGAAAATGAAATTTTCAGTTTAAGTGTTAAGAATAAGATTGACTTAGCAAATTTTAAATTGAAGGGTGCTTTAAATTTTAATCATCAGACAAATAATCAAGAGTTTGGACTTCCAAGAGGATCAGTAGGCTTTGAAGAAGGTTTTTTAACAAAAAAACAAGTTAAAGAAAATAGTATAACTGCTAGGTTAAATTTAGCTTACAAAAAGGATTACACTCATGATGAGCTCAATATAAAATCTATTGTGAATTACGATTATGAGACACTAGATTTTCTCTTTTCGGAATCTATCGGATTTCAACCTTTTTCTTTTGATAATGCTTCAAATAATATCGAAAATAATGTAGTAAAGAGTAGAACTAGATTGCAATTGTCAAATCAGTTTAAGTATGATTTAGATAATAAATTTAAGTTCACTCTTATCAATAACTCCTACATATCAAGTATTCAAAAGAATGAATGGTTTTTACCTTCATTTGAGTTAGAAGCAGATTTAAAAACAGTATTTGATATGTATGCTTTCAATCGTTTAGTTTTAACATCAAAAGCTTCTTTCAATGTAAACGACATGCCCCTGTATTATCGAAATCAAAGTCATAATAGTTTATTGATTTCTCCAGAACAAAGCCTAGGGTATACTACAAATAATGATTTGTTTATTAATTCGAATATAGCACTAGAGAAGATTAAAAGTTACGAAGTTAATGGATTTCTAAGTTTTTATATGTTAGAGGGAAATACTGATATTAATCTAACATATTATCATAGAAAAATTGAAGGAAGTGTTTTTCCAGTATTAGAGAGTGGTAATTTTAGATTAAGTAATGTTGCTGATATTATAAATACTGGTTTTGAAATTGAATTGAATTCGAGTATCAGATTGTTTGATGATTTTTTTTATAATCCAAGTATTGTATTTACTTCTTATACAAATGAGGTGGTGGCATTAGCATCAAACCAAAGAAGTATACCGATAGCTGGTTTTAATACTACAGCTAAACATTTAATTGAGGGAAAACCTTCAGGGGTATTGGTAGGATCTGCATATGAAAGAGACGCAAATAATAACATTATTATAGATAGTAATGGATTCCCGTTAGTAGCTTCAGCTCCAGAAATTATAGGAAATCCTATACCTGATTTTAATTTAGGTATTACGAACAGTTTCAAATGGGAAGGTTTTAAGTTTAGTATGACTTTGGATATACAACAAGGAGGTGATGTATGGAATGGTACACAAAATGTTTTAAATTATTTAGGAACTTCTTTAGCATCTGGAAATGATAGAACAATAAATAATTTTGTGTTTAGTGGAATGGATGTTCAGGGGAATACAAATACAATTCCTGTAGATTTTTATAACCCCAATAACCCGATTTTTGAAAATAGATTTGTTCGATATGGATTTGAAGGATTAGCAGAAGAAGCAATAGTAGACGCAAGTTATATTAATTTGAAATCAATACGTGCTTCGTACGCTTTCTTAGATGATGAAAATGATAGGTTTTTTAGGGCGTTAGAGTTAGGTGTTTATGCAAATAATATCGCTACATGGACAAAAGCAAAAGGGTATTCGCCATATGATACCTTGTATGGTAATGCTTCTAGTCAAGGATTAAACTTCTTTAATACTCCGCTTTTAAGTGAGGTTGGGGTAACACTAAAAATTAAAATATGAAAAAGATTACTATTACTTATTGCGTGTTTGGAGTTGTGCTTCAACTATTATTTTGTTCGATAATGTCTCCATTACATGCGCAGCAAACAGAAAACATTTTCTTAGAGAAGGTTTACACGCATACAGATCGATCTTTTTATTTTCCAGGAGAAACTATTTGGTTTAAATCATATATCGTAGATGAGAATAATCACGCAACTACGCTAAGTGATATTGTATATGCTGAGTTAATTTCACCAAAAGGAAGTGTTGTAGATAAAATTCGATTAAGTATCAATTATGGTTATGCTTATGGAGATTTTAAAATAAGTGAAGATTGGGTTGGAGGTATATATAAAGTTAAAATGTACACGAACTATATGTTGAATTTGGAGAATACAGCGCCATTTACAAAAGAAATTACAGTTCAAAAAGTTATAAAACCGAAGGTGTTACTATCCCTAGATTTTGAGAAAGAGAGTTATGGAAAAGGAGGAGAGGTGGCTGCAAATTTTAAAGTAGAAGATGTAAAAAACAGGCCTATTCGTAATGCAAATATACAGTATAAAGTTAAAGTGAAAGGAGAAGAAATTTATAAACAAGAGTTTCTTACAAATGAAGAAGGAAAAGCGGTTTTAAATTTCAAATTACCGGATGATTTAAATACGACAGATATCGTTTTAAATGTAATAGTTCCTTATAAAGGAGATCGAGAATCGATATCTAGAAGTGTTCCCGTAGTTTTAAATACTATTGATTTGCAGTTTTTTCCCGAAGGAGGAACATTATTAGCTAATGCAGAAAATAGGCTAGCTTTTAAAGCGATAAACGAATTTGGAAAACCTGTAGATATAACAGGAGAGATTGTTGATGAACAAGGAGAGTTGGTAAGTTCGTTTGAGAGCTTTCATGACGGTATGGGAGCTGTTGATTTTAATCCTTTGTTGAATACTGAATATTATGCTGTTATTAAAACCCCATTTTTAAGTAAAGAAAAAATAAGACTGCCCAAAGCTGTTCAAAATGGAGTTAATATTAGAATAAAATCTAAGGGAGTAAAAACTACAGTTCACATCAATTCTAGATTACATAAAAGTTTGAAATTAAAAGTTTTTAGTGCAGGAAGACAGATAGTAACAAAAAATATAGCTTTAGGAACTAAAATTATTGAATTAAATACTCAAAAATTTCCTGTAGGAATCGCAAAATTCCAAATCATAGATGAAAATAATATTCCACATGCGGAAAGGTTGGTTTTTTTAAATCCTAAAACGCAACTTTCAGTAGCTATAGCTTTGGATAAAGAAATTTACGAAACGCGTGAAAAAGTAAAAGTATCAATTGCAACTACAGACGAAAATAAAAATCCGATTCCTGCAAACCTTTCAATAGCAGTTGTCGATAATAAATTAGTGTCTTTTGCTGATGATAAGCAAGATCATATTTTGTCGCATTTGTTATTGTCTTCAGAACTTAAAGGTAAAATACACAAACCTAGTTTCTATTTTAACCCTGAAGAAGAAAAATCATATGAGGCAATTGATTATGTTATGCTTACTCATGGTTGGAGAACTTATATTAAAAAGCCGATTAAAAAATTGAAGGGACTTAAATATGCGGCAGAAAAGTTAACAGTTCATTATGGAAGAATAACAGATTTTAAAGGCAAGCCTAAAAAAGCTAAATTGTTGTTGTTTAATGAACTAGGAAAAAAGGTTTTAGCTTTTGAAACAGATGACAATGGTAATTTCTCTTTTAAATATGGAAGTACAAGGTATTTAAAACTGATAGCATATTCTGATGATAAAGAAAACGTAGTCATTCATGATGTAGGTGTTTCAAAACAAAGGAGAAGAAAAAGTTTTGTTGCGAATGTTTCTGAAAATGAAAACAGGAGAAGTGAAACTCAATTGAGAACAGATTTTCAAAATATTGTAGAAAGAGAGCAAACCAATGATGATGGAGAAGGTGCGGTATCTGTGATGCTTCAAGAAGATGGGGCTGCTTTAGAAGAAGTTGTTGTAGTGAGTGCTTATAACGCTTCAGCAACTAGAAGTACTACTGGAGCAATAACTTCGGTTACTCAGGAAGATTTACCCAACAACGAGTCTATAGCTCAAGTTTTACAAGGTAGAGTTGGGGGAGTTGAAGTTCAAAATGGAACAGCAGGAAATTCTTCAAGTATTTCCATACGTGGTTGGAGTTCAATTTCAGGGAATAATCAACCTTTAATTATTATCGATGGTGTTCCGTATAAGCAAGATGTTTTATCAAATTTAAATGGAGAAGAAGTTCATAGCGTAAAGGTATTTAAAGATAATATAGCAACAAGCTTATATGGGAGTAACGCTGTAAATGGTGTTGTTGTAGTAACGACAAAAAGTAGAGGTTTTAATTCTAATTGGGGTAAAAAAAGATTACAAAATGCAAAGTATAATAATTACTCAGTAAAAGATTTATATAATAGAGATGTAGTAACGTTTTATCGTGCAAAAGTATTTTATGTACCAAAATACAATACCTCTGAAAAAGTAGAAAAGCGAACAGATTTTAGGCAAACTATTTATTGGAATCCCGTCGTGCAAACAAATGAAAAAGGAAAAGCAAAATTTGAGTTTTACAATTCAGATGCTATTACTTCATTTCAAGTCCTTGCTGAAGGAGTTGGAGCTAATGGATTAATTGGAAGGCAAAAGAAAAATTACGCAACAAGAAAGTATGTAAACGTAGCGTTGAAATCACCAAATTATATGACAATAAAGGATACTATTTTATTGCCCTTGGTGATAACAAACGAGCTTAAAAAAGAAGTAAAAGGTAAATTATCGATTATAGTACCACCACAAATTAAACTTCTAGAATCTTTTGAAGAGGATTTAACTATAGGGGCGAGTAGTTCATTCAAAAGAAATATTAAGATAGTTCCTGTGGATAAAGTAAGTCATGAAAATATTACAGTAGCATTTGAATCTGAAAGTTATTCGGATAATGTAGCAAAAGAAGTAACGGTTGTGAGTCCATATTACCCAACTAGACTTTCCATTTCGGAAAGTAAGTCAAAATCTTATAGATTTAAATTGAATAATCCAGTACCTAATAGTGTAAAAGCAGATTTTACTGTGTATGTAGATGTGGTTGGAGATATCATGAATGGGGTAGAGAGTATTATTAGGGAACCTTATGGCTGTTTCGAACAAGTATCTTCTGCAACTTATCCCAATGTGTTAGTGCTAAACTATTTAAAAGAAACGGGGAAAAGTAATCCAGAGATAGAGAAAAAAGCAATACGTTTTATTAAAAAAGGATATAAAAAGTTAGCAGGATATGAAACTAGTAAAGATGGATTCGAATGGTATGGAGAAGCGCCTCCTCATGAAGCTTTAACAGCCTATGGTTTGATGGAGTTTACAGAGATGGAACAAGTGTTTTCAGGTGTAAGTAAAGCGATGTTAAAAAGAACAATTAACTATTTGCTTAGTAGAAGGGATGGTAGAGGAGGATTTAAACAAAATCGAGGTAAATATGGTTTTTCGGCTGCTCCAGAAGATGTTAATAATGCATATATTGTGTATGCGATATCTACTGCAAATGCGAATGTAGATATAGAAAAAGAATATAATACTGCGCTAGAAGTAGCTCTAAAAACAAAAGACACCTATAAGATGGCTTTATTAGCATTAGCTAGTTATAACTTAAAGAAGTATACTAATGCAAATCGTTTATTGAAAGAATTAAAAGCAAATATTGAGGAATATAGTTTTTCAAGTCTTCCAGTGTCGCAAACAATTACACGTTCATATGGAGATGCGAAAAATATTGAAACATTGGCTTTTACATTATTAGCTTTAATGAGAGATTATAAAGAAAATGATTTTTTAATTACTCAGGGAATCGAAAAATTGGTAAGTAAACGGACATATGGAAGATTTGGATCAACACAATCTACTAGTATGGCGTTAAAAGCATTGATAGAGTATACTAAAAATTATAAAAGAAAATTGGTATCTGAGAAGCATTTTGCTACTATTTATATTAATGGGGAAAAAATTAAAACTAATTTGTCGATAACAGCCTCAGGGAAAGTTACGATTGAAAACTTAGAGCAATATCTTGTTGATGGAAAAGTACAAGACTTGCGAATAGATTTCACGAATAAAGACGCCACTTTTCCCTATGAGTTTAATGTTAATTATGATAGTTTCTTACCATCTTCATCACTTAAATCACCATTAAGTTTTGTAACGAAAATTGTAAATGAAACTACAAAAGTTGGAGAGAATGTAAGTATGGAAATTAGTGTTTCTAATATTAAAAAAGAATATTTAGGTATGGTAACTTCTATTGTTGGGATTCCTTCAGGAGCATCATTGCAACCATGGCAGTTAAAAGAATTGAAAGAGACAAAACAAGTAGCGTATTACGAAGTGTTTGATAATTACTTGGTGTTATATTGGAGATCTTTTCAAAAGAAAGAAGAAAAAAAGATACGCTTAGATTTAAAAGCGGAGGTCCCAGGAGTGTATACGGCTCCCGCAAGTACTGCTTATTTATATTATGGAGATGAATTTAAAACTTGGATTAAAGGAAGTGAACTTAAAATAGAGTGAAAAGGTTTTTCTAATCATATTTTTTAATGGATTCTTCTTTTAGCGTATTGTTTGGGATTTAAAGTTTTAGGGGGACTCTTAGATGAAAAAATTAAACTTTACTGTAAGCTGCATTTTTCATTACATCAGCCATAATACCATAGGTGTCTGCCCATGCTTGTTTCACCTCAGGAGTAAAATCATCTCCTAAACCTGTTTGTAAAGTCTCTAAAAGTGCACTGCCGACTGTATCGTAATGAGAAGCCTCTACTTTATAGTTAACATGTCTTTTTCCAAGGTCTTCTAATACAGGAATTAATCTGTCTAATTTAGATAAACCAGCAACAGCGGTAGATAGCATTGTCATTAGTTTGTTTCCTTGTTCTTTCATGGCGCTAGCATCATTTGTAGGAAAAATCATTTTTAATTTAGGATCCAATTCAAATAATTTAGTGTAAAATATTTCAGCTGCTGTGCTTGCTATTGGAGCAACTTTTGAAAAAGAAGTTTGTACAAGGTTAATTGTTTTTTGTTCCATGTGTATAGTAATTCGTTAAATAATTTTAAGTATATTATAAGTATTTATACGTATAATTTGATTGAATGTACTACGTGTTGTTAAGAAAAACAAATGGGGAATAAATGAGTTTATACTATTTTTAATGCTTTTGCTTGTTGAAATAAAGTATAGATTAACAAATGTTTAATTTCCTCTGTGTTTTATTACTAAACATTAAAATTGCACTTTTTAGCTTTTAGTACTTTTAAGAATTATATAATTTTCAATGAAAAATGTTAAAAGTCAATAAAATTATTCATTCCTACGAAAAGCCATATTTATTTATGGTGTAGTATCATGTTTTGTAAGGCTTATTTGTTGACGAAAAGTTTACGATTTTTTAATTTTAAAGAATATTCAACAAATAATTTGCTTAACCACAACAATTAGGAATGATCCATAATAATAAACAAAAAAAGTAATTTTTTGAAATAGAAAAAGCCCTGAAATAATCAGGGCTTTTGAAGTGGTACCTCCAGGAATCGAACCAGGGACACAAGGATTTTCAGTCCTTTGCTCTACCAACTGAGCTAAGGTACCAGCTTGTTAGCGGATGCAAATATATAACAGTTTTTTGAATCCAACCAAATAAAAATGTAAAAAATCTATTTTAAATTTGCCGATAGAATAAATTTAAGAAATGGATTTAATTATTGATGTTGGAAATACTAGAGCTAAAGCAGCTGTTTTTGAAAAAGATAACTTGAAGCATCTTTTCGTTTTTGACAAAAACAAAATTATTTTAGAGGTAAAAAAAATTTTAAAAAAATTTCAGATAGGAGGGTCAATTATATCCGCAGTATCAAAATTATCACCTGAAACATTCAAAAAACTTCATGAATTATTAGTGAATTTAATAGAATTAAATAGCACTACTAAAATTCCATTTAAGAATAATTATGGAACTCCAAACACATTAGGAGTGGATAGAATTGCATTAGCAAGTTATGCTTTTAATGATTTTCCTGAAAAGAATGTGTTGGTTATAGATGCTGGTACTTGCGTAACTTTTGATTTTTTAAACAGTGAAGGAGAATATTTAGGAGGAGCAATTTCACCAGGATTAGCAATGAGATATCAGTCGTTGAATAATTACACATCAAAATTACCTTTGCTAACATCAGAAGTGCCAAAAAGCTTCATAGGAACTACCACAAAAGAATCAATTCACTCTGGAGTCGTAAATGGTATTTGTCGAGAAATAGATGGCGTTGTTACACAGTATAAAAAAGAATATGAAGATTTAACAGTACTTTTAACAGGAGGAGATACATTATTTTTGGCTAAACAATTAAAAAATCACATATTTGCCAATCCAAATTTGGTTTTGGAGGGATTACATCGAATATTGACTTATAACAGAGCGGATGACTAAGAGATTTTTTATTGTAGTATTAGTATTAATTTCAATAAAGATAACGGGGCAAAGGAATAGTTCATCTCCATATTCTTTTTTAGGAATAGGAGAAGAAGCCAGTAGAACAACTGTAGAGCAAGCCTCAATGGGAGGAATAGGTGTAGCGGTTAAAGATACTTATCACTTAAATTTTATAAATCCAGCAGCTCTTGCTGATTTAAGATTTGCGACTTATGGTATTGGAGGTGAGCTTTCACTTTTAAACGTAAGTAGCCAAACTGCTAACGAATCAAACAATTCAACAAGTTTGCGTTATATTACTTTAGGTGTACCTATAGGTACAAAAGCAGGCTTTATGGCAGGTTTACAACCTGTTTCTAATGTTGGGTATGCTTTATTGACAAATGAAGTAGATACAGAAGGCAATGTAATTCAAGCTACGAGATTTAACGGTTCTGGAGGATCTAACAGGTTGTTTGCAGGTTTTGGAATGAATGTGTTTGAAGGGCTTGCATTAGGTGTTGAAGCAAGTTTCGTTTTTGGTACTATAAATAATAATACAATTAATCAGGTTGCAGATGTAGCTTTGGCAACTAAGTATGAGAGGAATGCAACTGTAAGAGGAGGAGAGTTTAAGATAGGAGCGCAATATAAGAGCAAGTATAAAGATTTAGATGTTATAGGAGGAGCTACTTTACAATTTGAAAACGATTTTTCATTGTCTGGTACAGAAAGTCTTTTTTCTCTTTCTTTTGGAGCAGGTGGTAGAGAAGTGCCTAGAGATGTGTTGTATGATAGACCTATAAAAGGCGGTTTAGTTGTCCCGTTGAAAACAATCATTGGGTTTGGAATAGGTAAAGAAAACAAATGGTTTACTGGTTTAGATTTTCAAACTCAAGGAGCATTTGAAAACCAAGGTGATTTAGCTCAAGGAAATTCATATCGATTTGAATCATCAAATAGACTTTCATTGGGAGGGTACTACATTCCTAAAATAAATTCTATTTCAAGTTATTGGGATAGAGTTACCTATAGAGCAGGATTGCGATTTGAAGATACTGGATTATTAGTTGATGGAACAGGAACAGGAAATAATTTTACTTCAATAACTGATTTTGGCATAAATGTTGGTTTTGGTTTACCATTACCAAGACAATTATCTAATGTAAATATTGGATTTGAGTACGGACAAAAAGGAACAACAACAAACAACCTTATTAAGGAAAGCTATTTTAATATAAGACTAAGTTTATCTTTAAACGGAAGAAACTGGTTGGTAAAAAGACAAATAGATTAATTAAACGATAATTATGAAAAAAATTACGTATTTATTCACAGGGTTATTTCTACTAGTAGTAGGAGTAACTGCACAAGAAAGTCAAGATTGTACAATAAAATACAACTTGTTTAAAGGAGATTACACAACTAAAAAGTATGAGCAGGCAAAGCCAAATTTAGATTGGCTAATGACTAACTGTGCTACGCTTTCTGTAAATATTTACAAGTATGGAGGAAAGATTGCAGATAAAACTAATGATGCTGCTTTAGCAAAAAAAGTTTATGAAGGAAGGTTAGCAAACTTTCCAAATAAAGGTGCAGCAAAAGCACATAGTGATTATGCAACTTTTTTAACTAAAAATAAGTTGGGTACAGATGACGAAATCTTTAGTATTTTAGAAAAAGCATACAAGATATCTCCTAAAGATATGGGAGTGAAAAATATCTTCAGATATTTTAAAGGTACTTTAGAAAAGTACAAAGATTCTAATCCGCAAAAAGTTTTTGACACCTATGATGATGTTATGGAGTCTGTAGGTGAAAAGTTAGAAGATTACAATAAGAAAATTCCACCATTACGTCTTAAGGATTCTTTAGGAACGATAGATAAGAAAGGAAAAAGAAATTTAAAGATCTACTCTACAAACTCAAAAGCATTAGGTCAGGTAGAAGGTGGTTTAGATGCTTTATTATCTAAAATAGCAACTTGTGAACGATTGATTCCATTATATCAAAGAGATTTTGAAGCAAATAAAACAGATGGTGTTTGGTTGAAAAGAGCGGTATCAAGAATGTATAATAAAGGATGTCAAAGTGATCCTTTATTTGAAAAATTAGTTACTTCTTATGCTGATGTTACTCAATCTGCAGATGCATTAAACTTTGCAGCTGGTGTATTAGAGAAAAATGGAGATGCAGCAGGAGCAGCACAAATGCGTAAAAAAGCGTTCGATTTAGAAACAGACCCATTAAAGAAGGCAAGATTAAAATTAAGAGAAGCACAAGGTACATCTAGTAAATCTAGAGCTAGAGCTTTAGCTTATGAAGCGTTAAAATATAACCCTAATATGGGTAAAGCATATTTATTCATTGCAAGTTTATATGCAAAAAGTGCGAACTCTTGTGGTAGTGATGTTTTTGAAAAGAAAATGACATATGTAGCTGCGTTAAATAAAGCAATGAAGGCGCAAAGAGTAGATCCAGGATCTGGTGCTGGTAGATATATTAGAAGTTATAGAAATAATATACCAGACAAGAAAGAGATTTTCAAAAAAGGAGTTACACCAGGAAGTGCATTCAGAGTGAAGTGTTGGATCGGAGAGTCAGTTCGTGTACCAAAATAATGAAAGGTTTACAACAATATATATTTAAAAACATTGCTGCTATTTTCATAGCGGCAATGTTTTTTTCATGTACTAATGACACCAAAAAAGTAAGAGATTTTTTATCGGATAAAAATTTACCAATAGCTGTAGCAAAAGATGCGTATCATGTATACAAAGATTCTGGTAAAATAACATCAAAGTTAATTACTCCTTTATTAAAAGATTTTACAAACAAAGGTCATCCTTACAATGAATTTCCTAAAGGTGTAAAAATTATAACCTTTGAAAATGATGGTAAAGATTCTACAACGATTACAGGAAACTATGCATTATCTTACATAAGAACTAAGGTTTCAGAAATTAAAGGAAATGTAGTTGTGTTTAATCATACTAATAAAAGACGATTAGAAACGAATCAATTGTTTTGGGATCAAAGAGAAAAATACTTTTTTACAGAAGATGGTTTTAGAATAACTAGTCTGAAGGATACGTTTAGTGGTTTTGGTTTTGAATCTAAACAAGATTTGTCTAAATGGTTGCTTAAGGATATTCAAGGTGAAGTTGAAGTACAAAAAGAAGAAATATAATGAACAAAATTTGGAGATATACCCAATACGGTTATTTAGTTGTAGGGATCATTTTTTTAGTAGAAGGAATACTAAAATGGAATTCTAATAGAGAACAAGCATTTTTTATGTTTGGTTTTGCTATTTTTATCACTAT
Source organism: uncultured Tenacibaculum sp. (assembly GCA_947501615.1). GTDB lineage: Bacteria > Bacteroidota > Bacteroidia > Flavobacteriales > Flavobacteriaceae > Polaribacter. The sequence goes on from CANMWK010000002.1 coordinate 331,168, forward strand.
CATTTTCTTTTTTAAACGTAATTTTAGAAAAAAGATAGAGAAGAGGAATCAGCAATAACATGAACTATGAGATTTTAATCATATTTGGATCTATAATTTTTTCAGCCTTTTTTTCAGGTATGGAGATAGCTTTTGTTTCTGCAAATAAGCTACATATTGAGTTAGAAAAAAAAGGAGAAGGTTACTTGTCAAAAGTTCTTAGCAAAATAACACAAAATTCTTCACGATTTATTACATCAATGCTTGTAGGTAACAATATAGCATTGGTAATTTATAGTTATTTTATGGGAGAGTTATTAATGCGTTGGTTTCAAAGCTTTCTTCCTTCTGATTTCCTTATTATTAATACTTTATTTAAAGATTTAGAGTTACTAACGCAAACAGTAATTTCTACTTTAATCATTTTAGTTACTGCAGAGTTTCTACCTAAAGCACTTTTCAGAATTTATGCTAATGAGGCTTTAAAATTATTTGCTTTACCTGCTTATTTCTTTTACATAGTATTTTATTTGTTATCTAGCTTAATTTCTAGAATTTCAGACTTCTTTTTACGTGTTTTATTCAAAGCAGAAAGAGATGAAATACGAACAGAATTTAGTAAAGAAGAATTAGGGAACTATATTTCCGAACAATTAGAAACGAATAGTGAAAGTGAAGAAGTTGATTCTGAAATACAAATTTTTCAAAATGCTTTAGAGTTTCATAAGGTTAAAGCTAGAGAAATTATGGTACCTAGGACAGAAGTGATAGCTGTCGATTTACATGAATCTGTAGCAAATTTGAAAAAGACATTTATAGAAACAGGGTACTCAAAAATTTTAGTATACAAAAATTCTTTAGATGATATCATAGGTTATGTGAATGCATTTGAGTTGTTTAAAAAACCAAGAACAATTAAGTCAATCTTATTACCTGTAGAATTTATTCCAGAGTCTATGATTATTAATGATGTACTTAATGTATTAATAAAGAAAAGAAAAAGTATTGCTGTTGTTGTGGATGAGTACGGAGGAACATCAGGAATTATAACAGTAGAAGACATTGTTGAAGAATTATTTGGAGAAATAGAAGATGAACATGATAACCAAATTCTTCTTGAAGAAAAAATTGATGATAAAGCTTTTAATTTTTCTGCTCGTTTAGAAGTAGATTATTTGAATGATGAGTATCATTTAGAAATTCCGAAGGAAGAGGCTTATGAAACCTTAGGAGGATTTATTATTTATCACACAGAAACTATCCCAGAGCAAGATCAAGAACTGCATATTGAAAACTTCAAAATTATCATTACTAAAGTAAGTTCAGCAAAGATTGATACCATTTACTTTAAAGTATTGGATAAAGAAAATCGTAATTCTTAAATAATTCATTGAAATTCTACAGCTAAAAGCATTAAAAACATTGCATTATTAAATGCGAAATTGTATTTTCGCACACTGTATTTAAAATGAAAATAAAATGGCAATTTTATCGAAAATTAGAGAGCGTTCATTGTTCTTAATTCTTGTAATAGGTTTAGCATTATTTGCTTTTGTATTAGATCCTTCAACATTAACGGATTTTTTTAATTCTCAGAAAGTTAATGAAGTAGGTCAAGTTAACGGGGAACCAGTTTCACGACAAGAGTTTAACCAAGCATTAGAAAGCTACCGTGCTCAAATGGGAAATAGAGTTTCGGAAATGCAAGCAGCAAAGAGCGTTTGGGATAATTTAGTGCGTCAAAAAATTTACGATAGCCAATTAGCTGAAGCAGGTATTACTGTTGGGGAAGCTGATATTTTAAATGATCTTTACGAAAAAGAATTCATCAAAAATGATCCAAGATACCAGTCTGGAGGAGTTTTTGATAAAGGAAAATTTAAAGAGTTTTTAGCTACTTTAAGAGCTGAAAACGGAGATGAATGGAAAGCTTGGAGAGATTATATGAGTAATGTGAAAAGTACATTACAGAAAAATACGTATGATAATCTAGTAGCTGCTGGTTTAGGAGCTTCTTTAGAAGAAGGTAAAACAGAATACTTTAATGAAAACACAAAAATTACTGGTGAATTAGTGTATTTACCATATACAACTGTTGCTGATTCTTTAGTGAAAATTACAAAAGGAGATGTGAAAAAGTATATTGAAAGCCATGCATCTGAATTCGAAGTAGAAGCTTCTAGAGATATTAGTTTTGTGAAGTTTGATATTAAAGCAACTCCAGAAGATGAAAATGAAATTAAATCTGCGGTATCTAAATTAATAAACGATAATGGAGGTAATACAGGTCTTAAAAACACGACAGATTATTTAACATTTTTAGAAGATACAGAGTCTGATTTACCATTCGATGGTAGTGTTCAATTTAAAGGTCAAGTACCAGAAGTTATTGCAGATACATTATTTAAAGGAAATGTAGGAGATGTGTTTGGTCCTTATAAAGATCAAGAATATTTTAAGTTAACAAAAATTACTGAGGTTTTAGAAATAGCTGATTCTGTTAAATCTAGACATATTTTAATTCCTTTTGTAGGTGGTACTAGAGCTGCACCTAATGTAACAAAAACAGAGGAGGAAGCTAAGAAGACTGCTGATAGTATCTTTGCATTAGTTAAAAATAGCGATGCTAAATTTATTGAGATTGCAGATGAAGTTAATACAGATGGTACTAAAGGTAAAGGAGGAGATATAGGTTGGACAACTTATAACGTTGGTTTTTCACCTCAATTCGATAAGGATTTTGCTGACTTTATTTTTAATAATAAAACAGGAGATGTTCAAGTAGTGAAAACTAAATTCGGATACCATATCATTAAAATTGATGAATTAAAGGATAAAAAGAAAGCATTAAAACTAGCAACATTTGCGCGTAAGATTGAAGCTTCTGATGCTACTGAAAATACGATTTATCAAAATGCTGAAACTTTTGCACAAGATCTTTCTAAAGGTGGGAAGATAGATGCTTTAGCAAAAGAAAAAAGTTTAACTGTTTCTCCAGCCGTTGGTTTAAAAGCTTTAGATGAAAATGTAGGTTCTTTAGGAAGTCAAAGACAAATAATTTCTTGGGCTTTTGGAAAAGATTTACAAGTAGGAGATTTTAAGCGTTTTGATGTACCTGGAGGTTACGTAGTAGCTACTCTTTCTGGTATTACAGAAAAAGGATTAATGACTGTAGATAAAGCAACTTCTAGAGTTAGACCAATTTTAACTAACGAAAAAAAGGCGGAAATTTTAAAAGAAAAGTTACAAGGAACTACTCTTAATGAAATCGCAACTGCTACCAAACAATCACAAAGAAAATTTGACGCAGTAACTTTAAAAACACCAACAATTTCTGGTATAGGTTATGAACCTAAAGTAGTCGGAGCAATGTTAGGTGCTAAGGAAAATCAGTTAAAGAAAAATATAGTTGGAGACAGAGGTGTTTATGCTTTTGTTGTAACTAGTAGAGAATTGCCAACAGATTTACCAAATTATGATACGTATAGAAAACGTATTGCTAATCAAAGAAAAAATCAAACTTATAATATGTACCAAGCAATTAAAAAGGCTTCTGATATAGAAGATGAAGTTGGTCGTACTTATTACGGAGTAGGTCAATAAGATTTTAATCTTATATTGATAAAATAAAAAGAATCGGTTACTATAACCGATTCTTTTTTTGTTGACTATATTCAAAAACTATACAAATTATATATTCTAGTTATTTATTTTTAGCTAAAGTATATTCTTTCTTTGATGATTGATTTAGAGTCCAATCATAGAATTCATATGAAATTTCAGCATTAGCATCTATTTTGGTTTTAGAAAATTTATTGATAAATGATATTATATCTCCATTATTAAAATCTTTAGGATACCATTCAAATACTTTAGAAATTTTAATTTTATTAGATGTGATTTTGTTTTTTGAGTTGTCATTAACAAAATTTACCATTAGTCTATCTAAACTTGTTTCAATGTTTTCTTCAGTAAATACATAATTAACTAACCTAGGTCCAGAAAGGCTTGCAGCATTTAATCCAACATGTATTCTACCATCATTGAATTTTTTACGTATAATATTATGCTCAACGTGATTTAGAGTGTAATTTTTACCACCTACTGTAACAAAATCTATATCCCAAGCTTTTTTGCCATTTTCTTCTATATGCATAATGCTAGAATTTTTGGTATTAGTAATTGTAAATACAATACTATTATCTTGTTTATTACTGGTACAGCTATTTTTTTTAAGAGGATAATTATCAACAATAATCTTTAGCGTATAAGCATTATAGACATTTAACCAAAAAGCTTTTTCTCTATTTTCAGTCCAGTTTTCATCAGGTTCTGTAATTGCTAGATAATTTAAATAACTGATGAGTTGTGCTTTATCTTTTTCTAAAGCTTTATAGTCTATTTTACCTTCTGAATCTACATGTTTTTGTAAGATAAATTCATAATTCTCTTCTTGACTAGCACTATTAAAGTTATAAGAAAATAGTACGATTATTGTTAAAATATACCTCATGATTAGTTACTTATTAAGTTATTGTTTACTATATTTTAGAAACAATTTAAAAGTAAATGTCACTAAATAAAAGGTTTAGGTCCTTGTGAGGAGCTAAACCTTCGTTTAATGACAAAATTACTTAGGTAAAATGAAGAAATATTTTAAAGTAATTTATTAATGATGCTTTACATTTTTATAAAGATTATTTTTTGATAAGTCTAAAGCTTTTTTTCAAATTGTCCTGCTCAATAAGTAGTATATATAAACCAGATGATAAGGAGTTAATAGCGTTTTTTACAATGTAATTTTTGGCGTGCTCTGTAAAACTTTGTGTAATTTTTAGCTGTCCATTTAAATTGTAAATTGATGCAGTAACTTTTTTTAAACTATTAGAATGATTAATAATTTCAATACTATTTTCAATCAGATTGGTTTTTAACTCCATATCAAGCGTAGTATTACTATTCACAACATCGTTTTTAATGTCTTTAGAAGAAAGTTTACCTTGAACAAATCCAGAAATAATTGAACGAGTAAAATCTTTATGTTTACCTGTGATATGAATGCTATAAACTCCATCTTCAAAACTAGACGTATCAAGAGTAAACTCTTCATTGCTCAAGGAAAGAGGGTGGACAAAAGAGTCTCCATCTATAGTTTTACCCAAAAGATCACTAGTTTTTGTAATTACAGCATCAACTTCAATCTCATGTAAAGGAACAGTAAGATTATCAAATCGAACTGAAATATTTTGCTCTTTCTTTTGAGGGAGATATTTCATTTTTGGTCCCTTAGGAAAGTGAATAAAAGCCGCGAACTTAGAATTTGCGTTTAAATGTTTTACATTTTTTACAAGATAAGAACTACTATAGCTTTCTACAGTATTTTTTCTTTTAGCTTTATGAATTGGTTCTAAGGCTTTTTTATCTGACTGAAGTTTGAAATCTTGAAGTTTTTTTTCATGGAAAACTTCAATTAAGGCTTCTTGATCCTCAGCCATGATTACTTTATCATAACTATTTTCCGAATTAATAATTTGATAATCGCTTATGATATAATTTGTTTCATCTCTTTCTTTAATAGTAGTTTTTTTGCCCTTTATACTGTTCTTTAGATAAGGTTTTATAGTATTCCATACATATTGTCCTAAAGCAACATCAATATGGTCTAATTTAGCTTCTCCTTTATTGAAAAGATAAGTTGCTCCTGGACGTAAAGAACTACTGTAAGGAGTTACTCCATCATTTGTACCCTGAGCTAAATATAAAATGCCACCACTAGTAAACATCAAAGGAGCTAAAATTGTATGTCCGTTTTTAAAACCAGATGCACCAAGAATGATGAATTTTTCAGGTTGATTGTTTGATGCATTATCAAAAAGAGGTCGAACTACATCTCTACAATAATAAGTTGTAGATGTTGCTGCACCTTCGTTTAAACCAGTTTTTTTCCAAATCCAATTAAACCACCATTTTTGTGATACATCAGCGAGATAAGTTCCCCAATATGGTGTGCCGAGTGCAATAACTTTTTTTACTTTATTTCTTTTGTTGAAGGAAAACATAGCTGCTTCAGCAGCTTTTCCACCATTACTATGCGCAATTATAGTAAGATCATTTACATTGTATTTATTTGTTATAATATCTATGGACTCGGCAAGAAGTTCGCCGTTTTTCCATAAACCTTCACCTCTAGTAGTAGCTACAAATACAACTTGATATCCAGCATTGTATGCATCTCGATAAAAAGTATTATTCGTGAAGAATAGTTGGTTTAAATCGATATATCCATGATTAAATAATAGTACTTCACCATTATAATTAGGTGGCTGTTTTCCATAATGAATTGTTGATTTAATAAGTGGACCGATGAATAAGGAACTCAATTGACTAGGAAAGGGAAGTTGTTTTTCAATAAAGTTTTGAGAAAATAAAAACAATGGGAGGGTTAGTGCTAGTATTAGCACTTTAATTTTAAGTTTCATAAATTAAGGTTTATTTGTTAACGTTTTTGAATATACATCAAAAAATTAACACATATTTTATGTTTATCTTATTTTTAAATTGCTTTATTTTTAATTTGATAAAATAAAAAAGCAACCTTTTTAGGTTGCTTTCTACTCTATTTTTAATTTGTAGTCTTATGCGTTTAATGGTTTCCCATCCCAAGCAGCTTTAGCAGCTTCTTTTACAGCTTCAGAATATGTTGGGTGTCCATGACAAATACGAGCAATATCTTCTGCAGAAGCTCTGAATTCCATTGCAACAGCCATTTCCATAATTAAGTCAGCTACACGAGCACCAACCATGTGTACCCCTAAAACTTCATCCGTATTTTTATCAGCTAACACTTTTACAAAACCATCAATGTCTCCACTTGCACGAGATCTTCCTAATGCACGCATAGAGAATTTTCCAGCTTTATAAGCTACATTAGCATCTTTTAATTCTTGCTCAGTTTTTCCAACTGCAGCAACTTCAGGCCAAGTATAAATAATACCAGGAATTAAGTTGTAATCGATATGTGGCTTTTCACCAGCTAAATATTCAGCAACAACAACTCCTTCTTCTTCAGCTTTATGTGCTAACATTGCTCCACGAACTACATCTCCAATAGCATAAATATTAGAAACGTTAGTTTGTAAATGATCGTTTACATCAATTTGCCCTCTTTCAGTAACTTTTACTCCAGCATTTTCTAAACCTAAACCATCAGTATATGGTCTACGTCCAACAGCAACTAAACAGTAATCACCCGTAAAAGTAACTTCTTCACCTTTTTTATTTGTTGCAGTTACAACAACTTCATCTCCTTTTCTTTCTACAGCTGTAACACCGTGGCTTACATTAAACTTAACACCTTGTTTCTTTAAAACTTTAGTTAATTCTTTAGAAACATCTTTATCCATTGTAGGCGTAATCGTAGGTGCATATTCAACTACAGAAACATCAGCTCCTAAACGTTTGTAAACAGAACCTAATTCTAATCCGATAACACCACCACCAATAACAATTAAGTGTTTTGGTACTTCTTTAAGTTTTAAAGCTTCAGTAGAAGTAATAATACGCTCTTTATCAATAGTGATAAAAGGTAATGTAGATGGTTTAGAACCTGTAGCTATAATGATGTTAGTTCCTTCAATAACTTCAGAACTTCCATCATTTTTAGTGACTTTTACGTGAGTTGCATCTTCGAAAGATCCTAACCCTTCGTAAACATCAATATTATTTTTATCCATTAAGTATTTAACACCTCCGGTAGTTTGCTCTACAACTTTAGCTTTGCGCTCGATCATTTTAGAGAAATCAAACTTCGGATTTTCAACAGAAATACCATGCTCTTCGAAATGGTGAACAGCATCGTAAAAATGATGAGAAGAATCTAATAAAGCTTTAGAAGGAATACATCCAACATTTAAACATGTACCACCAAGGGTAGCATATTTTTCTATAATAGCTACTTTTTTACCTAATTGAGAAGCTCTAACCGCAGCAATGTATCCACCAGGTCCAGAACCTATAACGATGATATCGTATTTCATGAGTTGTTTTATTTTAATACAAAATTACAATTATTTACGAATTAAAAGGGAGTATTAGTTATTATTACTATTTTTAAAACAGATAAGATGTATTTGTATGAAAATATTAAAAAAAATAGGTTGGATTGCATTAATAGCTTTTCTTGTAATTCAATTTATTCCCTCGAAAAAAAATAATGGAGAAATATCATCTTTAGATTTTTTCTTAAATGAAACCAGCCCTTCCCCTGAAGTTAAAGCAATTTTGAAAAATGCTTGTTTTGATTGCCATAGTAATGTAACAGAATATCCATGGTATCATAGTATAGCTCCTGTGAATTTTTGGATTGATAATCATGTAGAAGAAGGTAAAGAGCATTTAAACTTTTCAAAATGGTCTACTTTTTCCTCAAGAAAAAAAGAACACAAAATGGAAGAGTTTTGGCAAGAAATAGAAGATGAACATATGCCTTTGAATTCTTACACCTGGACGCATAGTGATGCTAAACTTAGTGATACTGATGTTGCATTGATAATAACATGGGCAAAAGAAATTGAACGAGAATATAAATACCAACAACAACGATAATTGAATATTACGATTTTATTTATAGGTTATGTTTGGGTAGAGCCTAGTTCTTCCGCTGCTGGAAGTAGAATGCTGCAATTGATCGAGTTATTTTTAGATAATGGTTGTCAAGTAACTTTTGCAAGCCCTGCTCATAAAGGAAAAAATGCAATTGACTTGACAGCATATGGAGTTAAAGAAGTAACAATTGAGTTAAATTCATCTTCATTTGATGTTTTCATTACAGAGTTGAATCCACAGTTTGTTGTTTTTGATCGTTTTATGATGGAAGAGCAATTTGGATGGCGAGTAGCAGAAAATTGTCCAGACGCTATTCGAATTTTAGACACAGAAGATTTACATTTTTTAAGAAAAGTTAGATATACACAATTGAAAAATGGGGAAGAGTTCTCTGATATAGCATTGTTAAAGTCAGATGAGGCTAAAAGAGAAATTGCATCAATTTTACGATGTGATTTAAGCTTAATTATTTCTTCTTATGAAATGCAATTATTAAAAAGTATATTTAAAATAGATGAACGTATCTTACTATATCTGCCTTTCCTTTTAGATGTGATTGATGAAGCTCATCAAAAAAAATGGTTGCCGTATGAAGAAAGAAAAGACTTTGTTTTTGTAGGCAATTTCTTTCATAAGCCTAATATAGATGCAGTATTAGAATTAAAACGAATGTGGCCCAGTATTCGTAAACGTTTACCTAAAGTGAATATTCATATTTATGGAGCTTATGTTACTCAGAAAATTCAACAATTACATAAACCAGATCAAGGTTTTTTAGTTCATGGATATACCTCAAATGCCATAGAAAAAGTAAATAGCGCTAAGATCGTTTTAGCTCCTTTACGATTCGGTGCTGGCATCAAAGGGAAATTAACAGAGGCTATGATTTGTGGTACACCCAGTATTACAACTTCTGTAGGAGCTGAAGGTATGCATGATGAATTGCCATGGAATGGCTTTGTTAAAGATGATTTTAACACATTTACCGATGTAGCTGTAAAATTATATACTGAAAAAGAAATATGGCTCCAAGCTCAACACAATGGTGTGGAAATTATTAATACTATTTATGATAAAAATGTAGTAGGAAATAAGTTTATAGAAAAATTGAATCATTTGAAGTCAGAAATAGTGTCTCATAGAAGCACAAATTTCTTGGGCGCTTTACTACAGTACCAAACATTGCAGTCTACTAAATATATGAGTAAGTGGATTGAATTAAAAAATAAAAATTAATTATCAGATTGGTAATTTAAAGGTAAAGCATTAGCAAATTTTTCGTAACCCCAATAACCTTCTACTAGATGATTACTAGGATTGCTAAACTCTCCAAACGGAAGAATTAATTCAGGATTTTTTATAATGTGAAGATTTGATTTTTGATAATTTAATCTTTCTTTACTCCTTCGATAACCATATTCTTCTTTTTCTCTAGTGTATGTTACTTTTAGAATATCATTAAATCGTAAAAATGTTTTTTCTTGAAGTTTGAAGGTAACATCACTATAATTAATGTCTTTACTAATAATGCTATCAATTACTTTTCGCTGTCCTAATCTTCTGTCTATTAATATGGCACTATCTAATTTTGACTTGGGTTTGGTTATTTTTTTATGTAAACTAAACGGTGAATTATTATCCCTATACATTTTGAAAATCCTTTTAGCAAATTTTAGTTCTTTCTCTGTTGGGAATTTTTTATTAGGTATTCTTGTGAATTGGTCTATAATAAAACCTTCTTCTCTTGTATTTGCAAGAATCAATGATCTAAGGAAATGCATTCTAGATCCTTGGTAAGCTGTTTGTCTATTTTTTTTCCATTTTCTCTTTCTACGCTTGCTACCCTTTAATTCTTCATATTGAGTGAAACCAAAATACTCAGAACGTTTTTTAGATTGTTCGAATTTTTCTAGGGTATAACGAATTTTATAGCCAAGTGCTTTATTAGTAATAATAATTGGTTTATCAGCTTCAACAGAAAAAACTTCACTCTCTTTGTCGTAATAGTAATTTAAAACCTCTGGATTTTCTATTGTACATTTTTCAGCAAATTTTGTCATTCCTATGAAAATATTTCTAAATCGTTTAAAGTCAGTGATTCTTTCTCTGGAAGATCTTCTTTTTTTGCGAATTACAACTTCATCTAGCATATCATTTTCGGGAATGAGTATGAAGCTTAGTTTTTGTAATGGTTTTTCCTTGGTTAAAGTAATTTCATGTTGTACTGTTTTGTATCCCAAATAAGCAATAATTAGCATGTATTTACCTTCTTTAGCATTTCGTAAAGTAAATTCCCCATTAGCATCAGAAATACTTCCTATTGTAGTATTGTTTAAAAAAACTGAAGCACCTTCTAGAGGGGTTCTGTTTTCCGATAAGACTACTCCTTTAATATTTATTTGACCATGAGATATACTGTATAATGATAAAAAAAGTAGAATAGTTAGTTTTGTTTTCATAAGATATTTTTTTGTTGACAAAGTAAAGTAAGGTGCGTTTTTATTTTTTTTGTAACATATAGTCTAGAGGTAGCATGTCTCCCAAAGCCTCAAATCCCCAGTATCCTTCATTAAAAATTGAATTAGGTTGAACCATAATTCCAGAAGTATCAATTTCAGATTTTCCATTCAATAAGACTACATGAGAAGTTTGAAAATCAAACGGTTTTCTTGTGCTACCGAATATTCCTTTTGTGTAATTATATTCTTCAGGTTCTTTATTATAAATAACCATTAGATAATCTTGAAAATCTAAAAAAGGAATGTTGTTTTCAAAAGAGATTATTTCATCGGGGGAAATATCTTTTTTATACAAGTAATCACGATATTTAGGTAGTCTAGCTTTATTTAACGTCACTATTGCACTATCTAAAGTAGTTTTTGGGGTGGTTATAGTTTTCGATAAATTAACACCGCTACCAATCAGTTTTATATATTCTCTAGCAAATCTAATTTTTTCTTCAGAAGGTCTTTCTTTATTGGCAACTCTTCTAAACTTATTCATAAGAAAACCATCTTTTTTTAATTCTTTGTTAAGAAGGCTTCTTAAAAAATGCATTCTTGAACCTTTGTAAGCGATCTGTCTATTTTTCTTCCATTTTCTTCGAATTCCTTTTCTTAAGTTCTTGTATTGTGCATAACCACTAAAAAAAGATTGATTTCCTTTCACCGTAAATTCTACTAAGTCATAAGTGATTAAATATCCTAAAGCATTATGTTTAATTTGCAGTGGTTTTCTAGCTATAGCAGTTAAAGTATTTGTTTTGTAATCGAAATCAAAACGTAAATCTTTTTCATTAGTAATGTTACATCCCCTAGCTAATTTTGATCTACCTAGAAAAATTTTCTTGAATCTAGTCAGATTATATTTCCAATCCTCATCATAGAGGTTCTTTTTTACTTCCACTTCATCTAAAAATTCACTGTTTTCTTCCATATAAATGGTGATATCGGAAGTGTTTTCTGTGAAGGTAATTGTTTTTTGATATGTCTTATAACCTAAAAAGGAAACAATGAGCATGTAGTTCCCTTCATTAAAATTTAGTTCAAAGAAACCTTTCTCGTTAGTTATAGTACCAATTGTTGTGTTGTTTAAGTATACTGAAGCTCCATCTAGAGGAGTGTTATTTGTAGAAAGAATAGTCCCACTAATAGTTATTTGAGCACATAAATGCCCATAAATAAAAAAGAATAAAAAAAGGTAATTCAGTTTCATTGATAACAATTAATTTTTACAATTTTCAGCGAGGTTTTATTATAAATGTAATAGATAGATAACCTTTTCACGTCATAAGATTATTAGCTATAAATTATAATAAAAAAGTAATAGCAAATTACACTGATATAAAAATAAAAAAATCTCTTTTTAAAAAGAGATTTTTTGGTATAATTAACATTTTATTGTAGAAGACCTGCTCGTTTTAGTAAAGCTTCTGGTTTTGGCTCTTGTCCTCTAAAACGTTTGTACAATTCCATTGGTTTTTCTGTTCCTCCTTTAGAAAGTACATGGTCTTTAAATTTAGTTGCGATTTCTCTATTGAAAATACCTTCTTCTTTAAAATATTCAAAAGCATCAGCATCTAAAACTTCCGCCCATTTATACGAATAATAACCAGCTGAATATCCTCCTTGAAAAATATGAGAAAACGCTGTGCTCATACAATTTTCAGCAACATCTGGGTATAATTTTGTGTTTTCGAAAGCTTTTAATTCAAAATCTTTAACTGAAGAAATAGTTTCAGTGTTTCCTGAATGCCAACTCATATCTAATAAACCGAAACTTAATTGACGTAACGTTTGCATCCCTTCATGAAAAGCAGCAGATTCTTTAATCTTTTGAACATATTCCATAGGGATTGTTGCTCCAGTTTCGTAATGTTTTGCAAATAACTCTAAAGCTTCTTTTTCGTAACACCAGTTTTCTAAAACCTGACTTGGTAATTCTACAAAATCCCAAGAAACAGAAGTTCCAGATAAACTTTTATAGGTGGTGTTTGCTAACATTCCATGTAAAGCATGGCCAAACTCATGAAATAATGTTGTTACTTCATTAAAGGTTAATAAAGAAGGTTTTGTTTCTGTTGGTTTTGTGAAATTACAAACGATAGAAACTTGTGGCCTGTCGTTTAGTTCTTCTTTAATTTGTTGCGATTTATAAGATGTCATCCAAGCTCCATTTCTTTTTCCCGGTCTAGGATGGAAATCAGCATAAAAATGAGAAATAAATTCACCTTTAGAGTTGGTTACGTTATAGGTTTTTACATCTTCATGATATTTATCGATAGTATCAATTTCTTCGAAGTTTAAATCAAACAGTCGATTAGAAATTTCAAAAACACCATCAATAACATTTTCTAATTTGAAGTATGGTTTTAAAGCTTCTTGATCTAAATCGAATAAATCTTTCTTAAGCTTTTCTGAATAATAAGAGCCGTCCCATTTCTCAAGACGATCTATATTGTCTAGCTTTTTAGCATAGCTTTCTAAGTTCTTAAATTCACGTTCAGCAGCTGGTTTTGCTTTTGCTAATAAATCATTTAAAAACGATAATACTTTTTCTGGCGATTCTGCCATGCGCTCTTCTAAAACAAAATGAGCATGAGAATCGTAGCCTAATAATTGAGCTCTTTGATGTCTTAATTCAACAATCTCTAAAACAATTTTTTCATTATTGTTTTTATTGTCTTGGAAGCCTTTTTTACCCATGGCAATAGAAAGTTTTTTTCTTAGTTCTCTATTGTCAGCATATGTCATAAAAGGAATGTAACTTGGGTAATCTAGTGTAAATAGCCAACCTTCTTTTTCTTTTTGTTGCGCCATTAATTTAGCTGCTTCTTTTGCTCCTTCTGGCAAACCAGCCAAATCTTTTTCGTCTGTAATCAACATTTCAAAAGCGTTGGCGTCTGCTAAAACATTTTCACCAAATTCAAGCGATAATTTAGAAAGTTTTGTATCCAATTCTCGCAACTTATTTTTTTGCTCATCATTTAAATTCGCACCATTTCTAGAAAAACCTTTGTATTGTTTTTCTAATAGCATACTTTGTTCTGGAGTAAGTACCAATGCATCCTTTTGATCGTAAACAGTTTTAACTTTTTTAAATAAATTAGTATTTAAAATCATATCGTTTTTAAATTCACTTAACCAAGGAGAAATGTCTTTCGCAATTTGTTGAATTTCCTCATTGGTCTCAGCTGAATTCAAATTGAAAAATATAGATGTAATACGATCTAATTTTTCTCCTGTGTCATCTAAAGCTACTGTAGTGTTTTCAAAAGTTGGAGTAGTACTGGCATTAGCAATAACATTAATTTCTTCTTTTGCAATTGCGATGGCTTCTTGTAATGCTGATTTATAGTGTTCCTCTTTTATAGACTGAAAAGGAGGCGTGTCAAATTCTTGTAATAATGGATTTTTAGTCATAGTACAATTGTTAAATTGTTTTGTGTAGTTACAAATTTAAAAAAGAATAATTTATTGAATTTTTTCTGCATTTATAGCATATTCGGAAAAAGATAAAGTTTCGCCATCTCCTGCAATGTGTATACTATCTATTTTCCATTGTACTTTAATTAGGTCATGCTTCTTAAAATCATATTTTTTAGTAATATCCCAAGTGTAAATTAGGCCTACATCTTTATTGTTTTTCTTTGCTTCAATAAAAAAGTAATCGTAGTCATCATTGTATTTTATAAATTGAATAGTATCAGTGTAAACTGTATGCAATTTCAGTTTTTGATTGGGTCTAATATTATTTTTAAAATCAATATTAACCTTGTTAATGTATCCTAACCGATTTATATGATGTAAGGTTGTATCTATTCTTGGAGGTTCAGTATATAGCGCATCTATTGTTGTAATACAATTGTTTCTGATTTCAGAAGTAATTCTAGACCAACCTTCAGCTATTTCATCGTATGAAATAATTAAAGAATTAAATGATGGTTTTTTACTATTATCATTATAAGATTTCATCAATTTTTCATCTTCATAAATAACCAAAACAGATTCTACTTCATGGTCGCCTTTAAAAACCGTAAATACAATAACTTTATAATCATAATAACCATCTAAATTCAAATCCAAGCCATAAGAAGGATAGGCAATAAAAGGATCTTTGTTAAGTAAATCTGGATAAATTTCATGCAATTGTAATTTGAGAATTTCCTCTTTTGTTAACCGATTTTTCTTCTTGAAATTATCAAAATTGGTACTGTCGATGAATGGCATAGCTCTAAGCGGAAATTTTGACCAAATATTGGTGTGTTCTTGAACATATTTTTCATTTTTAGAATTTGATAAAAATGTATCAAACACGAAGACAGTATCTTGATTTTTTAAAATTCCAACCCATTCTCCTTTAATTAGCATCCCTTCATCATGAATTTCAGAAATAATTCTGGTTCGTTTAACAATTGCGACTTCTTGGTTGTGGTTGAGTTTACCTAATATTTTGCCTTTAGGACTTTCTCTATAATTCAAGCCAGATGTTGCATTAACAAACTTCACAGTATTTTTTAATACCGTTTTTTGACTAACGTCTTTGGATTCAATATGCTTTTCTAGTACGTTATTATTCGGAAAAATAGGTGCTTTTTTCTTTTTACAAGAAAGTAAAGTGAATAGTATTAAAATGATGAAAAATCTTATGTAGTTGAATAATAACAATGACTAAATTACATAATTTATCGGTACAGCCAAAGATTAAAGTTTTGAGAGTTTCAGAGTTAAATACTTTGTTTTTTCTAGATTATAGTTTAAATGACTGAATAAAGATTTTGATTGTCATATTTGAAAACGATTGAAATTTAATAGGAGAAAAGCTTTTTAATGTTAGAAAACCCTGAAGTATTCTGGATAAAATCTTTTAATAGTATAAAGTAGAAAATTAGATGAAAAAATAAAAGAGTTATGTGTGAATCTTTATATCTTAAATTTAATAACATTCCAATGATAAAGGCAGCATAAATGACATTTCCTATAATTGTTAAAGAAAACAATAAAGATTTTTCGATGTCATATTTGTTCTTGTGTTTTATCAAAATATATAACAACATTATAGGGTAAAAATAGAAAAGATACCTTTCGTGCGTTCCAGACAAAAATAAATTAAAACTAATATTTATTAAGCATATATATAAGATGAAATTAAGGACTATTGTTTTCTTAGTAGCTTTTGTTGAAGATGAAAAAACATTCAAAAAAAGTAATAGACCTGTAAGGGCAGATAGAACTAAAAAAAGGAGTCTTCCTGTGTTTTTTGGAGTAAGTGAATGATAAAATGGAGTTAGAGAAGAACTCCACATATCTCTATTAAGTAGCATCCAGATATTGATTCCATTTCCTGAGATTTTATCCATATGATTGCTGCCATAAAGTACAATTTTTTCTATATGAGAAATATAGTTACTGGGGAACTTTAACCATAAATCAAAAATTATTATAGGAAATAATAAACCTAAAATAATTAAGCATATATATGAAAAAGTCAATAGTTTATTTTGTTTTTCTTTAATGATTAAAGTAATTATTAAAAAAAACAAAGGTAAAATGGTAAATACAGTAAGTTGTTTAAGAAGTAAAGCTAAAGACATGATTATGCCCATATAAAATAACCAAGTTTTATTTCTTTTTTGAGTATCAAAATCTAAATGCAATATCATTAAGACTAATAATAAGATGAAAGAAAGTCCAATATTATCTATTTGCCCCCATAGACTTCCGGCAGACCATACAGCAGGCAAAACAGCGAAAACGATACTCCAATATTCAGGTTTTTTAACTTTAGTCTTTAGTAGTATTTTATAGAAAATAAAAATATTAACAGTGTCAAAAATTGCTAAAAATATTAGAAAAGGAAATGTGTCATTGTTGAAAAATTTCAGAATGCCAGAAGAGAATAATAGTCCAACAATAGGGTAGTTACAAAAACAATCAGTATTGTAAACGTTGTTAAAAGTATCTGTGAAGTCATTCCATGAAATAAATATATTCACATCATTAGAGTATAAATCAGGAAAAAGAATTCGAAAAATTGTGGTAAATAAAGATGCCGCTACAACTAATAAGATCTTTTTTTTAATCATTTTCAATTTAATTTTAAAAACGTATAAAACCTCACAAATAAACAATCTGTGAGGTTTTATGTTTGTATAGTACTAAGATACTTATTTTTTTACACGCTCAGAAGCTTTTTCAACTTTTAGTTTTAAGCCTTCTTTGTAAGCGATTATTTTATCTAAAACACATTTGTCTGATGCTCCAATAATTTGTGCAGCTAAAATTCCAGCATTTTTTGCGCCATCTAAAGCAACAGTAGCTACAGGAACACCTCCTGGCATTTGTAAAATAGATAATACAGAATCCCAGCCATCAATCGAGTTTCTACTTTTTACAGGCACTCCAATTACTGGTAATGGACTCATACTTGCAACCATTCCAGGTAAGTGAGCTGCACCACCAGCTCCTGCAATAATTACTTGAACGCCTCTTTTGTGAGCATTTGTAGCATAATCAAAAAGTTTTTCAGGTGTTCTGTGAGCAGAAACAATATCAACTTCTATTTGAATATCCATGCTTTCTAAAACATCAATTGCGTCTTGCATGATTGGAAGATCAGAATCACTCCCCATTATAATTCCTACCATATTTTTATGTTGTTATTCAAGTTCTTTGTAGAACTTTAAAGTTTTGTTTACTAATTCTTATTTTTCAGTCAAAGTCTAAAGTTAGTTTGTTACTTTTACTCAATACTATTTACTAATTACCCGTACAGTTTCTTTTACTTTTTGAGCAACTTCTCTGGCTTTATTTACATCTTGATTTACAATAGTAACATGTCCCATTTTACGGAAAGGCTTTGTGATTTTCTTTCCATATAAGTGAGGTGTAACTCCATCGATATTCATAATTTCTTGAATATTCTCGTAAATAACTTCACCAGTATGTCCTTCAGCTCCTACAAGGTTTACCATAATTCCAGCAAGTTTACTGTCTGTGTTTCCTAAAGGAAAATCTAAAATACTACGTAAATGCTGTTCAAATTGACTTGTATAACTCGCTTCGATACTATAATGACCAGAGTTATGTGTTCTTGGTGCTACTTCATTTACTAAGATTTCATCATCTTGTGTTTGAAACATTTCTACAGCTAATAAACCAACAAAATCGAAAGCATCAGCTACTTTTAAGGCAACTTCTCTGGCTTTCTTAGCGACAGTTTCATCAATTCTAGCAGGGCAAATTACATACTCTACTTGATTAGCCTCTGGATGAAATTCCATTTCAACAACAGGGTAAGTGCTAATGTCTCCTTTTGGATTTCTAGCAACAATTACAGCGAGTTCATTTTTAAAAGGAATCATTTGTTCAGCAATACATTCACCTTCTGGTAACATCTCTAAATCAGTGTAGTTTTTCACGACTTTTACCCCATTTCCATCGTAACCAAAACGAGCAGATTTCCATACAAAAGGAAATGAAACCAGTCCGTTCTGATATGAATGTTTTAACTCGTCAATGAATGCATAGTGATTAAAATCCGCAGTAGGGATTTGATGCTCTTTATAAAATTTCTTCTGCTGTGCTTTGTTTTGAATAATCCTTAGATTACTCGGTTTCGGATAAATAGTTAATCCTTCGCTTTCTAATTTATCTAGCGCATCAATATTAACATTTTCAATTTCAATAGTTAAAAGATCTACCTTTTTTCCAAAATTGTAAACAGTATCGAAATCTAATAAATTACCTTGATGAAATTCATTACATATTTGAGCACAAGGAGCATCTGCAGATGTATCTAAAATTACGGTATGAATATCTAGTTTCTGAGTTTCAGATAATAACATTCTACCTAACTGTCCGCCTCCTAGTACACCTAATTTAAAGTGAGAAGAAAAATAGTTTTGCACGATTAATTTTTTGTGTTGTTGGCACAAAAGTACTAATCTTAACTTGGGTGATAAAATTATTTTACCTGCTTATTTGCAATGCACTACTGCTAATTTGAATAACATTGTATTCTAAAGCAAAACAACCTTCTCCATTTATTGGAGATCCATTAAGAGAATTATATTCTTTACCGCTGCATGGACAGGTAAATCTCAAACCGTCAAAACTCATTGGAGAAGTACAATCACGTTCAGGGCATTGTAAGTCAAAAGCTTTAAAGCTACTGGTGTTATTTCGTATAATAATTAAATTTCGTCCTCCAATGTTAGCTATTGTATGCCCGCCAGGAACTTGTATGTCTATAAATTGTGGATTTGATAAATTTATAGTTTCATTTAAGATAATACCCAAAAAACAATTGTTGTTATCATTGGTATCTGTACAGTTACTTAAAAGAGCAATGAAAAGGATGATGAAAATTTTTTTCATAAAAATATCTTTGTATAATATGCCTAACGATGCTAATTTACAAATATTTTGTACATTTGTTAGACGATCTCATTCCTGACGGACTGAGATTTTTTAAATTTTAGACTTATGAGTGAAGTTTCATATTATAGTCCAGAAGGCTTAAAAAAGCTTAAGGAGGAGTTAGCACATTTAGAGCAAGTGGAAAGACCAAGAGTCTCTCAAGAAATAGCTGATGCTCGTGATAAAGGTGATTTGAGTGAGAATGCAGAATATCATGCGGCTAAAGAAGAACAATCGTTATTAGAAACTAAAATAGCTCAATTAAAAAATGTAGTAGCTAATGCAAGGATTTTAGACGAAAGCCAATTAGATACTTCTAAAGTTTTAATTCATTCTATTGTTAAGATAAAAAATACAGCTAATGGAATGGAGTTTACATATACTTTAGTTGCAGATAGTGAAAGTGATGTTCGTAATGGTAAGTTATCGGTGAATTCTCCAATAGGTAAAGGTTTATTAGGTAAAGAAGTAGGAGATATAGCTGAAATTCAAGTACCAAATGGGTTAATGAAATTCGAGATTGTTACGATATCTCGCTAAATTATTATAACTACAAGATATCGGATTTAAGAATTGTATTTTTAAATCCGGTTTTTATTATTTATTAAGCAATACAAATCAAATTAAAATGGCTTCAATATTTACGAAAATCATAAAAGGAGAGATACCATCGTATAAAATAGCTGAAGATGAAAAACATTTTGCGTTTTTAGATATTAATCCAAATGCTAAAGGTCATACATTGGTTGTTCCTAAGAAAGAAGTAAATAAAATTTTTGATTTAGATCAACAAGACTACATAGAATTAATGAATTTTAGCTATCGTATTGCTAAAGCGATAGAAAAGACAATTCCTTGTAAACGCGTTGGAATGAGTGTTGTTGGTTTAGAAGTTCCTCATGTGCATGTGCATTTAGTGCCTTTAAACAGTATGGAAGATATACAGTTTATAAAAAAGGAAAGCATAACTAAAGATGAGTTTGTAGTTGTAGCTGAAAAAATTGCGAGTAATTTTAAATAATTACGTTTTTTGTAATTGAATTTCAAAGGTAGTTCCTTTACCTAGTTCAGATTTTAGAACAAATATTTTTCCTTGATGATAATCTTCAATAATTCGTTTGGAAAGTGATAACCCTAAACCCCAACCGCGTTTCTTAGAAGTATATCCAGGTTTGAATATAATATTAAATCTAGATTTTTGAATTCCTTTTCCCGTATCAGAAATTAAAATTTTTGCATAATCTTCTCTATTTACAATGCTTAAAGCTATTTTTCCTTTGCCTTCCATAGCATCAATAGCATTTTTAATTAAATTTTCAATAACCCAACCATACAACTCATTATTCACATTAGTTTTAATTTCAGTATCAGAAGAGGTAAAAGAGAATGAAATTTGTTTAGAGCTTCTAGATTCTAGATATTCAAATGTGCTTTTGGTCACAGCAACAATGTTTTCAGTTGTTAATTTGGGTAATGATCCAATTTTTGAAAATCTATTAGCAATGGTGCTTAATCGTTGCACGTCTTTTTCAATTTCATCCACATAAACTGGATCAATATTCTCGCTTCTAAGAATAGTAACCCACCCTAATAAAGAGGATAAAGGAGTTCCAATCTGATGGGCAGTTTCTTTTGCCATACCCGTCCATAATTTATTTTGTTCTGCTATTTTACTAGAATTAAAGAACAGGTAAATCACGGCCAAGAATAATCCTAGAATTAAAATTAATGCGATAGGATAATAGGTAAGCTTAGTAAGTAAATTAGAATTTTTGTAATAAATATATTCTTTTCTCCCAGAGTAATTAATTTCTATGGGTTTATTCTGGTTTTTCATAATTCTTAGTTGGTCTGTCAGATATAAAATATCTGAAGATCTTTTATCGTCAAGATTATGGAATTGTAATATACTACCATTAATACTGGTTAAAATACAAGGAATTTTATTTTCAATAGCTCTTGTTTCTAAAGATATATCAGCGTCCAAGTCTGGATTATTACCAATACGTTGGATAGACATGGCAAATAATTCCATTTTAACCCTTTCATCTGTTTTAAACTTTTTAAAAAAAGAATACGTGTTCCATAGAATTAAAGAAACTATGGTAAAACAAATGAAAATTATGAATCGTTTTATCCAGAAGATATTTTTAAGAAAATTCATTGTTCAAATATAAACTATTCTATGAGTATAACTTTATAAGTTAATCCGTAGTATATTTACAGTACAGTATTCAAAACAAAAATCATGTTAACGATAAATCCTAAAGAAGTATCTACAGGAAAATTACACCAATATTTACTGGGAGCAGTAGCACCAAGACCTATAGCTTTTGCAAGTACTATAGATAAAGATGGAAATCCTAATTTATCACCGTTTAGTTTTTTTAATGTATTTGGAGCCAATCCGCCAATTATGATTTTTTCACCTGCGAGAAGTGTTCGTAATAATACAACAAAGCATACTTTGGATAATGCAGAGGAAACAAGAGAAGTGGTAATTAATGTAGTAAACTATGCCATTGTTCAGCAAATGTCTTTAAGCAGTACAATGTACCCTAAAGGTGTGAACGAGTTTGTAAAGGCAGGTTTAACCATGTTACCTTCTGAGGAAGTAAAACCTTTTAGGGTTGCAGAATCTCCAGTACAATTTGAATGTAAAGTAAACGATATTATTTATACAGGAAATGAAGGAGGAGCAGGGAATTTAATTGTTTGTGAGGTAGTTAAGGTGCATATTAAAGAAGAGGTTTTAAATGAAGAAGGATTAATCGATCAATATAAAATAGATTTAGTTTCTAGAGCTGGAGGAAGCTTTTATTCTAGAGCTAGAGATGGTTTTTTTGAAATTCCTAAACCGTTATCAACTTTAGGTTTAGGAGTAGATCAAATTCCTAATACTATTAGAAATAGTACAGTTTTAACCGGTAATAATTTGGGAGTTTTAGCCAATGTGGAAGCTTTACCAAATGCTGAGGTTGTTGATAACTTTGCGCAAGAACATCCTGAATATGTGGGGTTATCAGAAGAAAAAAAGCATACATTTGCACAACAATATTTAGACAAAAATGATGTAGAAAGTGCTTGGAAGGTACTTTTGATAAATAGGTAAGATTATGGAAGTTATAGGTAAAATTAAAATTATTAACGAGACTCAAACTTTTGGAAGTAATGGTTTCAGAAAGAGAGAACTTGTCGTAACTACAGACGAACAGTATCCGCAAATGATACTTATTGAATTTATCCAAGATAAATGTGATTTATTAAATTCTTTTCAAGTTGGACAAGACGTAAAAGTTTCAATCAACTTAAGAGGTAGAGAATGGATTAATCCTGAAGGTGTAGCTAAGTATTTTAATTCAATCCAAGGATGGAGAATTGAAAGTTTACAACAAGCTGCTGCAGGACAAAATGTACCACCAGTAGATCAGTTTCAACCTGCTCCAGACTTAACAGATAACGAGCCAGACGATTTACCTTTCTAAGAAGAAAAATAAAGATGTATATATAAAAGCCTTGTGAAATTCACAAGGCTTTTTGTTTTTAATACAGTTTAATAAACCCTGAATTCAGGGTAATAAGTTTCGTTTATCTCTATTAAAATTGTAGTTTTAAATTCACTTAACTATTTAGTAATGAAAATACTTTCTGATAGCTTCTATACTGAATTAGAGGCTTTGATTAAAGATAGATTTGAACAAGAAGAGAACATTGAAATTATTCAAAAAGTAGATTGGGAAGTTGAAGCGAATAGATGTTTAATTGCTATGACTAATTATTTGAATTCTATTACTACAGATAAATTAAGTTGTAGTGATATTGAAAAGATAGGGGTAATAGATGTTTGCTGGAATGAATATGGAAGTGATATTGAGATAGATTTTATGCCTAGTAATGATTTTGAAACTGCTTATGATGAAGGTTGTATAATGAATGATTCTGCTATTGATAATGATGCGTTTTTTGAAAAATACTTCGGTGTAGATGGAGAAGGAGCTTGGAAGAGAATAGGAAACGATTATTTAGAAATAGCAACAATATTTTATTTCATTATTAAAGCAGTTGTACCATTTCTTGTGGAAGACGAGTCATTTAAAAAATTATCAAAGTTGTCTCCAAGTCATTTTGGGTTTGCTGGTTCTCACGATGAAGAGCGAATAAAATTTTTCACATATACTGCTTAACTAAAAAAGGATCTAATTTTATAATTAGATCCTTTTTTTTTTGATTATTTATTTTTAGGAGGCATTGGTCCTCTTAGGTGTATAATGAGTCCGTTTAAAAAATTCCTTAGAATTTGATCACCACATTCCATGTATTTTGGATGATCTTCTTTTCTAAATAAGGCACCTAGTTCGGATTTTGAAACTTTGAAATCTACTAAAGCACAAATTTCAATAATATCTGTATCTCTAAGCTTATGTGCTACTCTTAATTTTTTTAAAATATCGTTATTCGTTAATCCCATTTCGTAAAGGTATAGTTTCTGTTATAGAAAATTTAGGTCTCTTTAAGATTCAGTAAAAAATGTTAATTTACTACTGAAAAGATTGCCCAACCATAAATTGCAAATCGTAAGAAACGGAATAATCCGAAGATAATCACATTCTTAATAGGATATTTAATCATACCAGCAGTTAAACAACTTATTGCGAATGGTAACGGTAGTAAGGCTCCTACTAAAATTAAAAAACCTCCCCATTTCTTTGTGTTCTTTAAATGCTTAGCCATTTTTACTTCTAAGTATTCTTTTACAGCATTTATTTTTAAAGAAGCTTTTCCTAAATAGTAAGCAAGTATACCTCCAGAATAAGATAATAAAGCAAGTATAGCTAAATTTAATATAGGGGTTGGAGTTTTCTTACACCAAGCAATAAAGATTTCAGGAGGTACTAATCCTAATATAGTTTCTGAAATGAAAAAAGTAATTAGCAAACTTGTTCTAGAGAACGTTTCTGTCATGGTTTGCAAGCCATCGTTAATGTTAAAGACATATTTGTTGAAAACAAATAAACCAATAACAACTAGTACTATAGGTAAAAAAGCTTTTTTTAAACTTTCCCATATAAACATATAAAAACCAGTACGCTGATAATAATTATGCAAGCGTTTTACATGTGGGGCTTTCTTTTTTACTGTTTTTTTTTTCATTTGCGTCTCCATCAAACATTTAAGTTTGCAAAAATAGCACGCTTTTTCAGACTATGAAAGTTAAATCTTTCTATTTTTAGCTTTTTAATATAGTTTTAACCGATGTTTTTATGCGAAGAGAATGGGTTTGATATAATGTATAAACTAAAGAAATGCTGCTACACGTCTTTGCGGTAAGGTTGGGAGGCATATTAATTTAATATTTTAAGATCAATTATTTATTAATGTATTATTGGATAGGAGATAAGATAGAGTTTCCACCTCATCATCATGCCTCTAAAGATGGGGTTTTAGCATTGGGAGGTGATTTGTCAATTGAACGGTTAAGATATGCGTATCAAAATGGGATTTTCCCATGGTTTAACGAAGGCGAACCTATAGTTTGGTATTCACCAGAAGAACGGATGGTCTTGTACCCCGATGAATTGAAAATATCTAAATCGATGCGACAGTTTCTTAAAAAGAAAGATTTTAAGGTAACAGTAAATCAAGATTTTGAAGGGGTAATTTCTCAATGTAAAAATATCCTTAGAAAAGATCAAGAAGGAACTTGGATTACAGATGATATGAAACAAGCTTATGTTAATTTATTTCATGCAGGAGATGTAAAATCAATTGAGGTTTGGAAAGCAGATAAACTTGTAGGAGGTTTGTATGGGGTAGATTTAAAAAATGGTGTTTTTTGTGGTGAAAGTATGTTTAGCAAAGCAAGTAATATGAGTAAGGTTGCTTTTATATATCTGGTGAAAGAATTAGGGTATCGTTTGATTGATTGTCAGGTGTATAATGACCATTTGGCAAGTTTAGGAGCAAGAGAAATTACACGAGAACAATTTTTAAAACATTTAAAAGGGGCATAAAAGCCCCTTAAATAGTAGTAGTAATTAAATTATTTTAGATGTTGAAAGTTTAATAACTAATTACACCCCAAATATACATGTTTTGATTTTTTAGTACGTTAAAGTATTTCAATTAAGTGTTAAATAGGACAATTTTCTCTAATACTAATGAATAATGAGCTTGAAAGCTTTTTTAAAACTAAAAAATAAAGAGTTTTAAGAGAGTGTTTGCTTTATTTGAAAAACCAAGGACGAAAAAAAACAGCTCTTTTTGTTTTAAGAGTGTTTTTGTTTGATTTAAGCTGTTTTTGTGAAATCTTGGTATTGTTGATAAGTTAATGATAAAATTGCTTAAAAACTTTAATTGAAGGTTAAAAAAGTGTAAATTTGTAAACTGCCATTACTAACAATGGTGTCTTTGGGGGACTTTTTAATGCATAATTTAATGATTTGTCAATTGTATTAGTTTAATCATACATGTATATCAGTGTTCTCAAATGTAATATTTAATAAAATAACTCTAAAATATGAGCGAAGAAAAAAAACACAATTATTCTGCCGATAGTATTCAAGCACTTGAAGGAATGGAGCATGTACGTATGCGTCCTTCAATGTATATCGGAGATGTTGGTGTTCGTGGTTTGCATCACTTAGTGTATGAAGTGGTAGATAACTCTATCGATGAGGCATTAGCTGGTCACTGTGATGTAATTTCTGTAGATATTAATGAAGATAATTCAATCACTGTAAGGGATAACGGTAGAGGTATTCCTGTAGGTTTACATAAAAAAGAAGGAGTTTCTGCTTTACAAGTTGTAATGACTAAAATTGGAGCAGGAGGTAAGTTCGATAAAGATTCATATAAAGTATCTGGAGGTTTACACGGGGTTGGTGTATCTTGTGTGAATGCACTTTCAGATCATTTAAAAGCTACAGTTTATCGTGATGGGAAAATTTGGGAGCAAGAATATGAGCGAGGTAAAACCTTATATCCTGTTAAGACTATAGGAGAAACAGATAAAACAGGTACGGAAGTAACTTTCTCACCAGATAAGTCTATTTTTCAGCAAACAACAGAATACAATTACGATACACTAGCTACGCGTATGCGAGAGCTAGCATATTTGAACAAAGGAATTACAATTACTTTAACTGATAAACGTAATAAGGATGATGAAGGTAATGTTATTGTAGAAACATTTCACAGTAATGAAGGTCTATCAGAATTTGTCAAGTATTTAGATAGTACTCGTACACCAGTTATTCAGCATGTAATTGCAATGGAAGGAGAAAAAAATGGAATTCCTGTTGAAGTTGCAATGATTTATAACGATTCCTATGCTGAAAATTTACATTCATATGTAAATAATATCAATACTCACGAAGGAGGTACACACTTATCTGGATTTAGAAGAGGGTTAACAAATACCTTAAAGAAATATGCAGATACTTCAGGTTTATTAAAGAACGTTAAGTTTGAAATTTCTGGAGATGATTTTCGTGAAGGGTTAACTGCAATTGTATCGGTAAAAGTTGCAGAACCTCAGTTCGAAGGACAAACAAAAACAAAATTAGGAAACAGAGAAGTTACTTCTGCGGTATCGCAAGCTGTAGCAGAAATGTTAACCGATTATTTGGAAGAAAATCCTAATGATGCTAAAACAATTGTACAAAAAGTAATTCTTGCAGCCCAAGCGCGTCATGCAGCTCGTAAGGCAAGAGAAATGGTACAACGTAAAACAGTAATGAGTATTGGAGGTTTACCTGGTAAATTATCTGATTGTTCTGAAACCGATCCAGCAGTTTGTGAGATTTTCTTAGTTGAGGGAGATTCAGCAGGTGGAACTGCAAAACAAGGACGTGATCGTAATTTCCAAGCTATTTTACCCTTACGTGGTAAGATTCTTAATGTTGAAAAAGCGATGCAACATAAGGTTTTTGAAAATGAAGAAATCAAAAACATGTTTACAGCTTTAGGAATCACTATCGGAACAGAGGAAGATCCAAGAGCATTAAACCTTTCAAAACTAAGATATCATAAAGTAGTAATTATGTGTGATGCCGATGTCGATGGTTCGCATATTGCTACATTAATCTTAACATTCTTCTTCCGTTATATGAAAGAAATGGTTGAGCAAGGATATATTTATATTGCTACACCACCTTTATATTTAGTAAAGAAAGGACAGAAGAGAGAATATGCTTGGGATGATAATCAACGAGATTTAATTAACCAAAAAATGGGTGGAGGAGCATCTATTCAACGTTATAAGGGTCTTGGAGAGATGAATGCTGAGCAGTTATGGGATACAACCATGAATCCAGAATTTAGAACATTACGCCAAGTTACAATAGAAAATATGGCTGAAGCTGATAGAATTTTCTCTATGTTAATGGGAGACGAAGTGCCACCACGTAGAGATTTTATAGAAAGAAATGCGAAATATGCTAATATAGACGCATAATCAATTATTTAAAATTAAGTTCAAAAAAACCTCAAGAGAAATCTTGAGGTTTTTTAGTTCATATAGCTTTAGTATTAAAATCCTGGTCCACCAGGAACTTCAGGTGAAGCGGCTTGGGCTTTTTTAGGATTTAAAATTAAATAGGTACCTAAAGCAGTTAAGGCTGTATATTTTCCGTAGTTTCCTAATTTTTTAAGAGCCTCTTTTCTAGTGATCTCTTGCTTGTTTTCTTTGTTGTTACTCATGATTACTTCGTTTAGAGGTTTGATTATTCTACTATTATCTTTTTAGTTAATTTTCCTGAATCAGAAGAAAGTCTTACTACATAAACACCTGTAGGAAGTTCAGGTAAATCAATCTTTGTATTCCCCTTAGAATTAATAATGGTATTATTTACTTCTTTACCAACTATAGAAAATACTTTTACAGTAGCTTTTCCTTGTAAGCCACTAATCGTTAATTCTTGTGGAGCAGATTTATATAAACTAACAGTCTTGAAGTTATTGATAACTTCTTCATTGCTTAAACGTTTAGCCGTAGTATGAATGTAGAATCTTCCTGTATCTTTTGAGGCTGTTTTTAAAATAACCTTATGGTTTCCTTCAGTTAGATTTATTATTGTATTTTCTACTTTGTCTTCTAAGTAAATTTCAATACCAGTAGGTAAATTTTCACTAGATACAGAGAATGTAATTTCTTTATCTGCATCAGCAATTACACCAACAGGAATTATCATGTTCTCGTAATTAGAGTTAGGTAAGGTTTGAATTGCTAATTTTTCACCTTCATTATTTTCTAGTAATTCTGTGTATACTCCAAAATTATAAGAAACACCTCCAAACATTTTAGAATCGAAACCATAATCAGCGCCTTTAGTTTTCCCGTCTGCATAAAACACTTTTGTTCCTGTTTTATTAGTTTCACTTGCTATGAAAAGTTCAAAAGAAGGTATTGGTGTTTGCCTCATAAAGGTGTCGGTAGTTCTATGATTTTGATTTGCGGTAGAAAAGTTTACATCAGTATTTGCATTAGCTTCAATAAAAAATCCTTGTGCTGGAGCTATCTCCAAAGGAGTCATATTATTGTAGGTTATATATTGACTACCATCCCAAAGCCAGAATGTAGCATTATTAATTACAGAGTTACTACCTGCTAGAACAGCAGAGTTAATGTAAGATGTAAAAGGATTACCTATTAAATTGAAATTATTTCTATCTCCCATTTCAACAGATGTAGGAACGTTTATTACGTTTAAGTTTCCTGTGATAGATACGTCACCAGCAGCAGCTAATTTCATTGCTACACCTGTACCTGAGATGATGTCTCCTATAGTACTGTTTGTTGCGTAAAACCAAGGAATAGTTCCATTGTTTTCAAAAGCACCAATTCCAATATTAGCTCCAGTACCTGTAGCAAAGCTGTGATTAGCTATTATGTCTTCCGTTTTTTCACCTTTAACAGGGGCGGCTACTAAATACCAGTTAGTTGTTGGTAAATTTCTATTATAAGTAACATTAGCATTTACTGAAGCATTGGCAATTAATGATGCACCAGAGGCTATAGTTATCGAGTTTACATTTACTGCAGAAGAAATTGTTGGAAAGTTTGGTATACTAGCAGTATTTGGTATAATAACATCTGTAGTACTAGTTGGAACTGTATTGGGGCTCCAGTTACCTGCAGTATTCCAAGAGCTACTCATTGTTCCTGTCCAAGTTATTGTATTCGTCTGTGTAATTGTTGGTACGTCAACGTAGTTAGAAGAGTTTCCTGTAGCATCTTCAGCTTGTACTACAAAATTATTAACGAAATCTGTAGTTAAGTTTACGGTAAAATTCCAAGTATTTCCAGTTACGGTTGCCGAACCTAAAGAAGTTGTGTTATCGGCAGTTCCATCATTATCTGAATCAGCATAAGCATGTATTGTTATACCATTTTCTATATAGCTTCCTGAAATTGTCTGGGTAGTAGTAGTTACAGTTATTGCTGTTGAAGGAACATTAACTGTAGGGTCTAAAGGTATAGATGCATCTTTAGTTTCTGTATCTGTAGCTGCTGCCCCAGTATTACCATTCACATCTGTAAGCGTAACACTAAGAGTAATCATTCCATCAGCTAAACCACTTATATCAATACCAGTAATTTGATCGGTAGCAGTTGCAATAGTACCAGATCCAGTTACAGAGCCTGGTGCTCCGCTTGAAGTAAAAGCATAGTTATAAGTTGTACCCACTTCAGCACTGGTAAAAGTGAAACTTACTGCATCATCATTAGCAGCATTGATAGGAGATTGATCGATAGTTACAGAATATCCTGTTGGTGCTACTGTTTCTTTAGTTTCTGTATCTGTAGCTGCTGCTCCATTATTACCATTCACATCAGTAAGCGTAACACTAAGAGTAATCATTCCATCAGCTAAACCACTTATATCAATACCAGTAATTTGATCGGTAGCAGTTGCAATAGTGCCAGATCCAGTTACAGAGCCTGGTGCTCCGCTTGAAGTAAAAGCATAGTTATAAGTTGTACCCACTTCAGCACTGGCAAAAGTGAAGCTTACTGCATCATCATTAACAGCATTGATAGGAGATTGATCGATAGTTACAGAATATCCTGTTGGTGCTACTGTTTCTTTAGTTTCTGTATCTGTAGCTTCTGCCCCAGTATTACCATTCACATCAGTAAGCGTAACACTAAGAGTAATCATTCCATCAGCTAAACCACTGATATCAATTCCAGTAATTTGATCGGTAGCAGTTGCAATAGTACCAGATCCAGTTACAGAGCCTGGTGCTCCGCTTGAAGTAAAAGCATAGTTATAAGTTGTACCCACTTCAGCATTGGCAAAAGTGAAATTTACTGCATCATCATTAGCAGCATTGATAGGAGATTGATCGATAGTTACAGAATATCCTGTTGGCGCTACTGTTTCTTTAGTTTCCGTATCTGTAGCTGCTGCTCCATTATTACCATTCACATCAGTAAGCGTAACACTAAGAGTAATCATTCCATCAGCTAAACCGCTTATATCAATACCAGTAATTTGATCGGTAGCAGTTGCAATAGTACCAGATCCAGTAACAGAGCCTGGTGCTCCGCTTGAAGTAAAAGCATAGTTATAAGTTGTACCCACTTCAGCACTGGCAAAAGTGAAGCTTACTGCATCATCATTAGCAGCATTTATAGGAGATTGATCGATAGTTACAGAATATCCTGTTGGCGCAATACCATCTACTAAAATGCTTGCAGTACTGCCCGCATTGGTTACAAGTAATAATGCATTTTCACTACCAGAATTTTGGATGGTTCCTCCATTAGCTTCTATAGCTTCTATACTAATACCGTTTAAATCTTCATCATTATTTTGAATAGTATAACTAAATAATAGAGCGCTTGTATTAGTGCCGCTTGTGTAATTAGCGTAACGTGTTTGTGAGCCTATGGTGAGTTCTATTCTAGGTGTTCCCATTGTAGTATTTACAATTACGTTTTGATCAAAATTTAAAGTAAAATTTAAATCTTGATTTTGTATATACGTCCCATTTGTAGGTACAGTGACACTTGTAACATCAGGAACACTTGTTATCGATATTGTTTTTGTATCATTTACACTTGCGGCATTACTGTCTGTTGCAGTAACTGTTATTGTTCTGTTTAAGGTACTTGGAGTTGTAGTATTGGCTTGATATCTTATAGATTGTAGTACTTCTTGTACAATAGTATTCGTAGCATCACTATCAAAGGTAATTACAAGTGCTGTATTATTGGTAACAGTACCTCCATTAACATTTAAATTACCAATATTAGTACCATTTGCTAAAATGTCAGTACCACTAATAGTAATTGCTGTACCATCACCATCAATATCAGCTATTAAAAGTTCATCTGTAGCTTCACTATTTGCAGTTATTTGCGCTTGAAGACTTCCTCCGTTCCAATCTGCATCTCCATCAGGATCATTTACTGTTCCTGAAGCGTCTAGCGATATTGCTCCGTCTCTTTCTCTAAATGCTATGGTAGCATCATTAAGAGAAATAGAAGGAGGAGTATTAGGTATTATAGCAGGATTTATAACAAAAGCATCAAATGCTCCAAAAATACTTGCTCCAGAATTTTCCGAGATACGAATTTCATCTACATTTCCAAAAATGGCATCCGAAAAACTATTGAAGGCTACTGAACTAACAAATACAGTAAGATTCACTGTTGTTGATCCTTGAGAAATTCCATTTCTAAATCCTTCGATTTTAAGTAAAGCTCCTATAAAACCATATTCAGAAGCTGAAAATCCATTGAAATCAAATTCAGAACCGTCATTGGTTTTAAGAATCATTTCTAAAAAACCAGTACTTCCAGG
The DNA here is from genome assembly GCA_947501615.1 of uncultured Tenacibaculum sp. Lineage (GTDB taxonomy): Bacteria > Bacteroidota > Bacteroidia > Flavobacteriales > Flavobacteriaceae > Polaribacter. The sequence goes on from CANMWK010000002.1 coordinate 363,482, forward strand.
GGCAGTTGAAGATGAAAGGCCTTCGTACCCTCCTCCTGAATTATCAAAAAAGATACTACCTCCTGAAGGGGCACCAGAGCCATTTCCGATAAAGATATTAAAAGTAACTCCAGGTATATCTGTTGAGCCACCTTCTCCATCATCAGCAGTACTACCAAGGTTAGAATCGTCTGTAGTATTGAAATCAATCGTCCCTGTTTGGGAATATAATTCTACAACAAACAAATAAAATAAAATAAAAATTAAAGATGTAATTTTACTCATAGTTAGTGGATTAAGTTATTAGTTAGTCCAATAAATTTAATGATTTAATTGCTTAAATATGTTTTTTTTTAAAAAAACATATTTAAGCAATTAGTTTTGTTATCTATTTTTAATCTCGTGATGGATATAAACCTTCTATAGCAATGATATAATATGTTGCTAAAAAAGGTTGAATATTAGGGTGTGCTAGATTTCCACCAGTATTTGTATTTGTTACTGTTGGACTCGGTAAGCCACTTAAATCTATAGATACTGCATCAGATGCCATTGTTAAATCGCTGTCGTCTCCATAAATATTTATATTATTAGGTCCTATATTTCCTGATTGTCCTAGGTATTTATTCGTAGGAACGTTTGAATTGGATGTGCTTGAAGCTTTTATTGTTCCTGTAACTGTAGAAGCACTAGGTTGGTTAACTATAGTTGAATGTGTGTGTGAAGGCATTTCAATAGTTCGTAAAGTTACTCCTTCTGTACCTCCTATATCACCTATGTTGTATGGAGATAAACCAGGTCCGATTCCAGCATGAATTGGAACTCTACCTCTTAAATCGGGTAATCCAAAAGTGCTTCTACCATCACCTCCGTAGTTGGTTCCTAGTAATGAAAATAAAGCTGAGTTTTCATTGATTGATAATAATTGCCCGTTACAAAATGCCCAACCTCTTGGTGCGAAATTTCCTGCAAATAGCATGATTTGTCCCATAAATGGTTCCATAATTAATTGAATTTAGTAGTTAATGAAATAATGTTTATTCTTGAATTTTCTGATTTCAAAAATGTGTTCCCTATTCAAATGTAAAGCGGTAAATAGAGCTTGTAGAAGTTTTATACTTAAGTGTAGTTTATTTAGTTACAAACGTGAAGATATTTGGAACAAGTGTATTTGAATAATAGTTAAAAATTAGTATTCGAGGTATGAGTGTATTTTAATGAATTACAAGCGTATGTAATTTAGTTATAAAAGTATTTATATAGAAAAAAGTCTAGTTTTTCTTCCAGAAAAATGGCGTAAATAAAATAAGAACTGTGAATAGTTCTAAACGTCCTATTAACATTAAGAAAGAGCAAAATAACTTTGCACTTGCGGAAAGATGAGCAAAACTATCAACAGGGCTAACACTACCTATAGCTGGACCAATATTACCAAGAGAAGAAGCACAAGCTCCAAGAGCAGATTTTATATCTAAGCCCATAAGTGCAAGTACTACAGCGCCAACTATAAAAATTAACATGTATAAAATAAAAAAGGAAATAATATTAAATACAATAGTTTGTTTAACCGCTTTTCCATCATAACGAACAGGTATAATGGCATTTGGGTGTAGCGATTTTTTAAACTCTAAGAAACTGTTTTTTAGCATTACAATATGTCGGACAATTTTTACACCTCCAGATGTAGATCCTGCGGAACCACCTACAAAGAATAAAGCAAAGAAAATAGCGGTAACAAAGTAACTCCACATGGTAAAATCAGCAGAAACGAATCCAGTAGTAGTAACTACAGAAATAACAGAAAAAAGTGCATGTCTGAAAGAACTTTCGACTTCTCCTAGAACCATTGGGTGGGCTATTGAAGACTGTAAAGAATCATCTTTAAAGAAAATAATTGATATGGTAACTAAGACGGTGACTAAGAAGATTCCTAATCCATAGTATTTAAATTCTTCACTTTGTATTACTTTTTTTAATTTTCCTTTTAAGGCGAAATAAGTTAATACAAAATTAGTACCCGCAACAAACATGAAGAAAATAATGATATACTGTACTAAAGGCATTCCATTCCAATGAGCAGCACTTGCGTTTTTCGTAGAAAATCCACCAGTACTTACTGTAGACATAGCATGGTTTATAGCGTCAAACCAAGACATTCCTGCTACTTTTAGTAATAAGAATTCAATGATAGTTAAACCAACATAAATTAACCATAATCGTTTTGCTGTATCAGTGATTCGTGGATGTAGTTTATCTGCAGAAGGTCCTGGAGCTTCTGCCATAAATAATTGCATTCCACCGATACCTAATAAAGGTAAAATTGCGATAGTAAGCACAATAATTCCCATTCCTCCAATCCAATGCGTAGCACTTCTCCAGAATAATATACCTTTTGGCATACTTTCTATATCCGATAAGATAGATGATCCTGTAGTAGAGTAACCCGATATTGTTTCAAATAAAGCATTTACAACTGAAGGTATACTTCCAGTGAGTAAGTAAGGAAGCATTCCTGTTAATGTTAATGTAACCCAACCTAAAGTAACGATTAAATATCCTTCTTTTTTTTGTAGGTTTTTATTTGTTGGTTTATTAAAGAAAAATAAAATCAGCCCCAAAAATATGGTTATAATTCCAGCGTTTAAAATACCTAATACAACATCTTTTTCACCAAAATAAAAACTAAAAGGAATAGCTAACCACATAAATAATCCGTTAAGGACTGCGGTAATGCCTAAAAAGCGAAAGATTAATTTAAGATTAAGATTTTCCATTAGTTGAATAAATCTTCTACAGTTGAAATAGCTTCAGGAAGGCAAAAAACAATAACATGATCTCCAGCTTGAATTTGCATATTACCAAAAGACATTAGTGCTTTTCCGTTTCTTATCACACCACCAAAAACAGCCTCTCTAGGAAATCTAAGTTCTCGAATTGGTTTTTCAGTTACTTTAGCACCATATTGTACTTCAAACTCAAAAACTTCAGCATCTACATTATGTAAGTTTGCTAAAGCTAAAATTTCACCTTTTCTAATGTGTCTAAAAATATTACTAGCAGCAATTAATTTTTTGTTGATTAACGTATCAATACCTATAGTTTGAGAAATATTGATATAATCCATATTTTCTACCAGAGCAACAGTTTTTTTGACACCTTTAGATTTAGCTACTAAGCAAGACATAATGTTCGTTTCAGAATCGCCGGTTACAGCAATGAAAGCATCCATGTCTCTAATGTTTTCTTCCTCAAGTAATTCTAAGTCTCTACCATCACCATTAATTACAAGTGTGGTTCTTAAATCTTCGGCAAGTGTAAGTGCCTTATCTCTATTTTTCTCAACTAATTTTACTTTGAAATCATCTTTACAAAGGTTCCTAGCTGTTTTTTTTCCAATACTACTACCACCAAGGATCATTACATTTTTAATGTCTAAATGCTCTTTCCCAATAATAGGATATAGTTTCTCTATGCTATAATTCGGAACAGAGAAGTATACTTGATCGTTCATTTTATACTCAGTATCTCCACGAGGAATTATAGTTTGTGCAATGCCTTCTCGTTTTATGGCGATCGTAATAAAATCGACCATACTAAACTTTTCTTTTGCTTCTTTTACAGATAAATTTACGATTGGAGATTTATACCCCAAAGTAGTACCCATTACATTAAATAATCCGTTTTCAAAAGCTACAGTATCGTTAAAAGAAGATTGGTGAAGTAAAAACTTGATTTCCTCTGCCGCTAATTCTTCAGGAGAAATCATAAAATCTACACCAAAATCTTTAAAATTAATAGATTCACTACTTATAAATTCAGGATTTTTTATTCGAGCAATGGTTTTCTTAACGCCTAATGCTTTTCCAATAACAGATATCGTAAAATTGGTGTTTTGACTCTCAGTTACTGCTAATAATAAGTCGGCAGAACTAATTCCTATTTCTTTAAGAAGTTTTATAGAAGTAGCGTCTCCTTTTTTAGTAATTACATCTAGGTGATTATTAATATAGTTTAACTTATCACCATCTAAATCGACAATATAAGTATCTTGAGATTCGTAAGAAAGGAGTTTAGCCAGATGAAATCCGACATCACCAGCTCCGGCTATAATAATTTTCATATTAAAAATTAAACACAGGCTACAAAGATACATTTTTGAAATGAAAAGCTTAAACAAAACAAAGGATTAAATTTATTGTTATTAGCTTTTAGCTATATTTGTAAAAAAGAAAGCTAATGAAAAAATTAAGTATAAAGTCTTGGTCTATAGATGATAGACCAAGAGAAAAACTATTGCGTAACGGAAAGTCTATAATTACTAATGCAGAATTAATTGCTATTTTAATAGGTTCAGGAAATAGAACCGAAAGTGCTGTTGAATTATCGAAACGTATTTTGTCTTCCGTAAACAATAATTTAAATGATTTATCTAAATTATCTGTTGATGAATTATTAAAGTTTAAAGGAATTGGTGAAGCTAAAGCTGTATCGATAGTAACTGCTTTAGAGTTAGGTAAAAGACGGGTTTTTGAAAAAGGAAAAACTATTCAAAAAATAAAATCATCATCAGATGTTTTTAATGTGATGCAACCGATAATTGGTGAATTACAACACGAAGAATTTTGGGTTGTGTATGTAAATAATTCTAATACGATTTTAGCGAAGCATCAAATTGGCAAAGGCGGCTTAGTTAGTGCTTTGGTAGATGTACGGTTGATTTATAAGAAAGCCTTAGAGTTAGCAGCAGTAGGTATCATTTTAGTACACAATCATCCTTCCGGGAAGTTAACTCCAAGTAATTCAGATCAACAGCTTACACAAAAAATTTGTAAAGCCGGAGAAGCTTTGGATATAAGGACTTTAGATCATTTGATTATAACTGAAAAATCATACTTTAGTTTTGCCGATGAAGGTGTGCTTTGATTACGAAGTGATATGCAAATTTTTGATTTTAGGGTGTTTGTGTCGAGGTGTAAGGGAACTTTAATTGGAATCCTCGTATTCGATGCATCGAAGATAGTTCTGTTTTTATACTAAAAATCATATATTTGAATTGAGAAGTAACAAAAGCTTAGTATTGATATTTAAAAAGTAAAATAGTTGGCTTTTATGATAAACACTATGAAAAAAATAATATTAGTATTCTTTACAGCTATAGTAGGATATGCTCAGAATGAAAATTCAACACAACTTACCAATGAATTGTTCCCTCTAGATGTGTTTAAAATATCGGTATTAGACAACTCATTGTCTAAGGACTTGCTTATGTTAGGTTTTGATATTAGTACCGCTACACAATTATCAGTTCACAATACTACTGGATTAAATGATTATTATATCAATTTAGGTTCTCAGGTTACTAATCCTACACAATTATCAGTTTCTAATCAGGTTACTGGACTAAATGATTATTATGCTAATGAAAGAAATACAAGCTATATACGTTCAAAAAAGATAACTACGAATACTCCATTGAGAGGAGTCAAAGTGGATTCTTTTAATCCTTATGGAGCATCAAGTTTTGGGGACGGAGTTATAATGGGGACTTTTGGTGTTCTTTTGAAAAAAATTCAGAAATAAAGGATCTTCATGAAAAAGTGTTTTTTTGTAGTAGTTGGTGTATTGTTTACGATACTCGTTGGTGCTCAAAATGTAGTTTTAGATTCGATATCAAAAGAACCAATAGCATCAGTACATATATCTTATGGTAATCAAGGTATCATAACAAATGAAGATGGATATTTTGAGTTGTCTAAAAATGAAAAAAAAGATAGTTTATTATTATCTCATGTATCTTATTTGCCCAAGTATGTTAATGTATTACAGCTGCAAGCAAACGATACAATTTATCTAAAGCAAGTAACTATTAATTTAGACGAGGTAGAAATAGAGCGTATTAATGCTAAGGATACAATAATTAAAGGAATACACCGTATTGAAGATAATTATATTGATATACCTCATAATTCATTTGGTTTTTTCAGGCAATCCCTAGAGGAAGATTCTTCGGGAATAGAAATGGTCGAGGTAGAATTTATTGGCTACTTAGAAAATAGAACTTCAAAATATAGAACAAAAGTTACAAAAGCTAGAAGAACAAAAAATCACTCTACTATAAAATTCAGTACAGTTGGTGGTGTTTTTTCTGTAATAGAAAGAGGAGATGTTATCAAGAATAAAGGATTAATTTTTAGTTTGCAAAAGATAGACGAATATACTTTCAAATATGTTGGGGAAATAAATTATAATACTTACAATGTATATAAAATAGAGTTCTATCCTAAAGATAATAATGATGTTAAAACTTTTAAAAAAGGCTTCGTATATCTTGATAAAAAATCGTTAGCTTTTGTTGAAATTACATATGGAATAGATGAAGAAAAATTAGCAGTATTAACAAGGAGAGGTGGGATGAAAATCAATAAAAAAAAGCCTTTTTTTATTTTGAAAAAAATAAAAAACACAATACGTTATAAAAAAGTGTTATCAGAAAAATGGGGGCTTTCATCCGTTGAAGTAAATAATGTTAAAGAAGGAAGATATAAGAAGTTAGCTAAATTATATGCCTTGAATGCAAAACTAATTATTAATCATACTAAAACTAAAAATCCGATTCCTGTAAAGACGAACTACAATATTGAAAAAGATTTTAGCAAAGCTATTAGAAAAATTAAACGTTTTGAAGGTTGGGATAATAATTATAAAATTTCACTATCGAAAAGAGATTTAAAAGTTCTTAATGATATAAAGTCTAAAGAATAATACGATTAACGACTAAAATTTTCGAATATTAGTCGTTTGTTTTTCCTTTATACTTTGTTTAAAAAAGAAACCGTAACTAAAGCTATGCTTTATTTTTTTGCCTTGTATGAAGAAAAAATAATTCAAGTAGTTTATACGAAGTTTTTAATCATAAATCGTATAAGTAAACAATAGGAGCGGTAAGCCTTAAAATAAAAATGTATTTTAGCTTACTTAATTTTTACTTTTGATTTAGAACTATTGAATTGATACTGATTTATACACATAAAGTTACTCCAAGAATACGTTATATATTCAAACACATATTTACTCGTACATTGTTAATAGAAATCGATTTTACATCTAAAATAGAAGATTTTGTAGCGTTTAATGGGCCTAAAATTTCATATACAAACATACCGTTAGGGAATGAATTTTTTATTAAGAGTACAAACTTGTTGTTCGAACAAGGTGTAAATGATGTTGAGATTGATGTTAGTAAATGGGATGATATACCTTGCTTTTTTTTTCAAGGACAAAAATCTACAATACCATTTGATATTTTTTCAGCTAGCTTTTTTTTAATCACTAGATATGAAGAGTACTTACCACATATCAAAGATCAATATGAACGTTTTTCTGCAAATCAAAGTATCGCTTTTCAAAATGGGTTTTTAGAAAAACCAGTTATTGATGTTTGGGCATTTAAATTGCTTGAAAAACTAAAAGAACGATTTCCTGAATATGAATATAAAGATAGAACATATCAATTTATTTCTACGATAGATGTAGATAACGCTTATGCATTTAAACATAAAGGGTCAATACGAGCAATAGGTGGTTTTTTAAAAGATGTGTATCAGCTTAATTTTCTAAGTGCTATAGATCGTATTGCGGTTCGTTTTAACATCAGAAAAGATCCGTATAATACTTTTGAACATCTTATAGCACTAAAAAATAAATATGATGTAAGAACAATTTTCTTTTTTTTAATAGGAGATTATACAAGTTATGATACTAATGTTTCTGCTTCGAAAAATAAATTCCGCTTATTAATTAAAGATATGGTAGATTATGCAAGGGTAGGTTTACATCCTTCGTTTTATACCATGAATGATTTTGAAAAATTAAAATTAGAAAAAGAGCGTTTAGAAGGAATTACGAATATGCCTATTTTTAGATCTAGACAACATTACCTTCGTTTTTCTTTGCCAGATACATTTCAAAAGTTAATTGATTTAGAAATTCATGAAGATTATTCCATGGGATATGCAAGTCATGTTGGGTTTAGAGCCAGTACATGTACGCCTTTTTATTTTTATGATTTAGATTTTGAAATTCAAACACCGCTACGAATTTTTCCTTTTGCTTTAATGGATACTACACTGAACGATTACATGAAACTTACACCAAAACAGTCGTTGGGGAAAATTAATGATTTACATAATGAAGTTAAAAAAGTAAAGGGAACATTTATCACATTATTCCATAATGAAAGTTTAAGTGATTATTCTCGTTGGAAAGGTTGGTCTAGGGTGTATGAATCGATGTTAAAGATTATTACTAGTAAATGATAGTATTAGTTTCTAGAAGTGATTTAGATGTAAAACGATATAACGATTGTGTAGCAACAGCAATACAGTCTAATGTATTTGGGTTTTCATGGTATTTAGATGAGGTTGCTGAAACATGGAGTGTTTTAGTGCTCAATGATTATGAAGCAGTAATGCCTATTCCGTGGCGTAAGAAACTTTATGTTACTTATGTTTATCAACCTTTTTGGACAATACAATTAGGAATTTTTTCTAAAGAAGCCAAAGCTGAAGATGAATTTCTTGTTGCATTATTTTCAGCATATAAATACGTCAGTTTACGCATGAATACTAACAATTCCTTTCATCTTTATCAGGAGTTTTTAAATGAGAAAAGAATTCAACAACTATCATTAGACACTTCTTATGATTCGATTGCAGCTAACTACAGAAAGGATAGGAAAAAGGATTTGAGAAAAGCGAAAAAGTATGATTTAACTGAAAATTGGAATGAAAACCCTGAAGTATTAATTACGTTGTTTAAAGAAAATGTAGGGAAGCGAATACATCAAATTAAAGAAAAAGATTATAATGATTTATTACAATTAATGCAGCAATGTATTAAAAATAAAGTAGGAGAATTGTTGGTGGTATACGACAAGTCTAATACTTTAGTAGCAGCAGGTTTTTTTATAAAATATAAAGGTAAAGTTCAGATTTTGGTATCCTCAACAGATTTTAAAAACAGAAACAATGGAGCCAATACTTTTTTAATTGATAGCGCTATTTATAAATATCAACCTTTTTATGATACTTTTGATTTTGGAGGATCATCAATGAAAACAATAGCTGAGTATTTTATGAGTTTTGGAGCAAAAAATACAACTTATACACAGCTACATTATAATAATCTTCCACGATTTTTGAGGTTGTTTAAACGTTAGTTCGCTGTTTTTTGTAACCAATAAAAAAAATAATAGCAGAGGCTATACCAGTTATCCACATTAATAAGGCAGAGGTAATTGCAGCACCTTTTATACCATAACGCACTATTAAATATTGATTTGCAAAATAATTAATAATTAGAGCTATTGTTGTGATAAAGAAATTCGTTTTTACCCAACCTATAGAGGATAGTAGATTGCCAAATAAACCTCTAAGAATTAAAATTCCACAAACCCCAATATTTAAAATTATAAAACTGTCAAAATAAACTATAAAACTATTATCGAATATGCTTAAAATCTCTTTACCAAAAAAATAAGAAAATACTAAGGTGATACTACTGATTACTATAAATAGTGAGATGTAACTTTTTATATATTGGAATATCAGGTCTTTTTTGTGGAGATTTTCAGTGAACATTACATAGTCTGTAGCTATAAATACTCTAGGTAAAAATAAAATACTAAAAGGAATAATTGAAATATATCGATAAGCGGTTACTAGTGCAGCATCATTTAGCATAGTACCAATGAGAAGTAAATCTATTGCGAATAAAAGCATTGTTACTACGTTTGCCATACCTCCAAAAAAACCATACTTCCAGAATTCAAAATTAAATAGTTTTAATTTTTTAAGTTTCCTTTTTTCTGTTTTTAAATGTTTGAAAAATAGTAAAGATGTAAGAGTAGGGGAAAGGACAAGAGCAATAACATATCCAATTTCAGTAAATAAGTAGCTCAGAATAAAAACTAAAAAGCACAATAAAGAGTTATAAATAATATCGACAAAGGCAAAGGATTTGTTGTTGTGTTCTAATCGTAGTTTTATTTTGATGGTTTCGAACCAAAAAAAAGGAGTCAGTATTATAGATAAAAAAGCAATGTAAATACCAGTGTTATCAAACTCAAAAGGATATAAAAAAGTAACAAATGAAACCAATATAGATAAAAGTATAGAGCTATATGTCCCATATTTTACAACATAGCGTAATATGGTGTCCTTATCTTCTTTATTAGCTAAAGCACCAAATCTAATTAAGCTTTGAGGTAAGCCCAAACCAACTAAGGGTAGTAAAAAAGTAATAACATTCCAAGCGAATAAAATAACTCCAAGTTTATAATTATCAATATACTGAAGTGCAATCCATGAGGCAAAAAAAGAAAGGACTCTAGAAAGTATTGTTGCTAAGAGTACATAACTGCCAGATCGATTTAAAAAACTTTGTATGTAGGTTATAATATGCTTCAAAATAATTATCGATCTATAAAATTCTGTAACCATAGTTCAGTAGAAACCAATTGCCATATTTTAGTTTCGTTTTTACCGTCAACAATAGCGTTTATCATTTTATTAGAAAAAAGATGACGTTTTTTTAATTGCTGTAAAGTATCGTTGGTAAACTCAAAAAGTTCATGGTTAATCCATTGTTTTAAAGGTATTGATAGGCCTTTCTTTGGCATAGTTAAAATTTCTTTTGGTAAGAATTCTTTTCCAATTTCCTTTAAAATAAATTTTTGAATTCCATTTTTGTATTTATATTGAGTAGGTATAGAAAAGGCTGTTTCTATAAAATTATGGTCTAAAAATGGGAGTCTTCCTTCTAAAGAATTATCCATAGTAGTTTTGTCAATTGCTCTTGTTTGGTGGTTGGATATGTAAGAACTTAAGTTTAAAAAACTCAAAGCTTCAAATTCATCCGCAAAACGATGATTTTTTATATACTGAGTTAATGTGTTAGGAACTTTAGTTGTTGTTTGGAATAATTCCTGAATTTCTGTGTCAGAAAAAATGGTATAAAAATGAGCATAGAAATCGCAAGTATTGCTATAACTAGCAAATTTTTTAGCCTTTTTGATATTCGGATGTAAGTCAGGTATTTTTGATAAAAAAGGATTTAAAAATTTAATTGTTTGCCATTGTTTTATTTTTTGAAAGCAAGTGTAGCCACCAAATAATTCATCACCACCTAAACCATTTAAAATGACTCGAACTTCTTTTTCTTTAGCCATTTGCGCTAACTGATAATTAGCAGATATGCTATGATAAGGTTCTTCATAAGCATTGGTGGTAGTGTGTATGTTTTTAAGGTAATCATTTGCGTCAGCATCTTGAATATAATGATTTAAATCATATTGCTGAGCAATTAAACTAGCTTGTGAAACTTCATCTAGGGTGTTGAATTTATTGAACCCTAAAGTGAAAGCATGTAAGTTTTTATGAGTTTGTGATGCCATTGCCGCTGTTAATGAAGAATCGATACCGCCACTTAAAAATAGTCCAATATTTGTTTTCGACTGAATTCGATATTCAATAGCTTTCGATAATGCAAGTTTCAATTGTTCATAAGCATCATTAAAACTCAATTTATGATTTTGAGTATTAGTTGGAATTTCCCAATACCTGATTTCAGAGCTTTTATTTGTGTTTAAATCTATAGTTAAATAATGTGCAGGTTTTAATGAATAAATAGATGCAAAACAAGTATTAGGATATTGAGTAGTGCCATACTTAAAATTATCCATTAAGCCATTGATAGAGACTTTGGGTGTAACACAGTTTGATGCTAAAATAGTTTTTATAGTGCTTCCAAAGATAAATTGATTGTCGGTTGTAGTATAAAAAAAAGGCTTGATTCCCATTCGATCTCTAGCGCAGAAAATGGTGTTTTTTATGCTGTTGTAAATTACAAAAGAAAACATGCCGTTAAACTTTTTCAACGCATCATTCCCCCAATGGATATAAGATTTTAAAACAACTTCAGTATCAGTATCAGTATCAGAAAAAAAGTGATATCCTAATTTTTTTAATTCTTGACGAATTTCTTTATAGTTATAAATTTCACCATTAAAAACAATCCAAAAGTTTTTAGTTTCATCTGTAAGAGGTTGTTTATTATCATCGCTAGTATCTACAATTTTTAAATGTCTAAAACCAAAACCAATAGAAAAATTAGAAGCATAACTGGTATGTATATGCTCACCAGTTTTGATACGACTATCATCACCAAAAAAGGGAATAGATTTTTTATTTTGAAATAAGACATAACCTTCATCATCCGGTCCACGATTATGCATTGTTTGCGTCATTTGATGAATCGAAGCTGAGATTCTTTGCTCCCCATTTAAATTTACAATACCTGCTATTCCACACATAATTAAGAGATACTTTTATTGTAGAGTTCAGAGAATTTTTTTCCAATTTCTATAGGAGAAAAATGATCTGTGACATAACGATTCATCTGAGCTTTAGTTTCTGGTGTAATTTTTTTTGAGTTGTATGTTATTAAATGTTCCAATAGTTGATCTTCATTGTTAGGTGAAATTAAAGTACCAAATTGTTTCGGGAAAAATTCAGAAATGCCACCAACATCTGTACTTATAACCGGTGTACCACAAGAGAAACTTTCCAAGATTATACAAGGTAAATTTTCATAATTACTAAAGAGTACAAAAACATCAGCATCTTGCAAATACTTAACTACATGTTCATGTGGTATATGATTCATAAAATTAATACGATCGTAAATACCTAGCTCTTGAGATAGCTTCTTATATTTTTCCGAATTATGACCAATTAACATAAAATTAAAATCAATTTTAAGTTCATTTAGTTTTTTAAGTGTTTGTAATATTCCAGAAACATTTTTATGCGGATCATGCATATTTGAGATATGCAATATGGTGTATTGTGTATTTCTTTCTTTTTCCTTCGGAACGAATAGTTTGTTGTTTACAACATTAGGAATAGGTTCATACTTTCCTTGTAATCCTAATTTCAACATAGAGTTTGCTAGATTTTTAGTGACAGGACATATATAAGTAGCATTCCTAGAAATTATTTTAGAAAGTAAAATTTCTGTTTTGGATAATTTTTGAGCAAGGGGTTGATGATAATCAGTCCAATGTTCAGATACAATGAATGGTTTTTTTTGTAACCATTTTAAGTATAAGGCAAACATTCCAAAAGGGAATAATTCATTTAAATGTACAACATCAAAATGGTTAACTTTTTTTAGTAAAGCTTTAAAAGCTTTATAAAACCTAATTCCTTTTATAAAGATATTTTTAGAAGGTTTGATGTATGCAATATAGGTTGGTATTTCTTGGTCTTTTTTTGATGAAATTTCTATGTTTTTTTTACAATTCTCATCAGTAATTATATGTATAACAGAAACTTCATGTAGTAACTTTACCGATTTTGCATGCCTTTGAATAAAATCCCCATTGTTGGGAAGCACCCGTGAAGGATACCAACCACAGAGAAAAAGAATATGTAGCTTTTTAGAATTTGCCATAAATCTAGCCTCTAAAATACTAATAAAGGCGTTGTATATACAACGCCTTTACATAAATATATTTCGTGAGAAGTTAAAATCGTTTCCCTATTGATATTCCAACTCTTGGATAACCACTATTGACGTATATGTTATTACCTCTAAAAATTCTACCTATTCCTAAGAAAACTTCACCTACCCAGCCTTTTTTAGATAAGAATTTTCCCCCAGCAGCAATTCCTACTCCAAAATGAATTTTATTTTCAAATCTTCCGTCTGAAATTAAACAATTATTGCAAGAAAAAACTTCATCAGAAATAATAGCGGTGTTTGCTTCAATAAAAAAACCAGCAGCTCTTTTTTCTCCAAAGTAAAACCTGTAATACGGGATGGCAGCAAAATTATATATGTCATTGTTATCAAGATTAAAATTGATAGCAAGACCAACAGCTGATTCGTCATTTAAAATTCGCTCATAATTAACTTCACCTATTCCTAAAGCAAGATAAAAACCGTTTAATTTAATTTCATTGTTTCCAATAATTTGGTTTGTTTTAGTGGCTTTGTTTGTTACTTCTTGAGAATAAGAGATATAGCAAAATAAAGATAAAAGTGTAATTACAATTTTTTTCATATGTTTTAATTTTTGTTCAAATATATAAGATTTCAATTTTTAATATTAAAAAAATATTAAAAAATGTAAGCGTTTTTTTAAACGATAATAAGTCGAGTTTTAGTTGTGAATATTACGTTTATCAAAATCAAGAGGTTATTGTTTTGCTGCTTATTGTTTTGTTATTCATTTTCACCCATTTTTTTTAGATGTTTAAAATGAGAAATCATCATGTTTATTAATGTTTTTTTATGATAAGGGTAGCCATATTCTTTGGTTGTTTCTTCAATAATACCATTAATTTTATCATAATTTGTATGGCAAATGTTTGGGAATAAATGATGTGCAGCGTGGCAATTAGATCCTCCACTTAAGAATCGTGCAAATTTGCTGTTAGGATTCCAATCGCAACTCGTTTTTAATTGATGAATTGCCCAAGAAGATGCTAATTCATTGTTTTCACATTCATAATATGAAGCTTCTAAAAAGAAATGTGTACCTACCAGCATAACAACAAATAATAAGGATGTAAATGCAGAAGTAGTAATGTAAGTTGCTACTATAAAAAATATAGAGACATTATTAAGCATTATTGGGATAAATAGTACCAGAGAAAAATACATAATTTTAAAAAGGAAGAATCTTAAATAGAGTTGATGTGTAGCAACATCTTTACGCATCCAATAATATTCTTTAGAGAAAAGATATATCCAGTCACCAATAAAAACGGAGTGTAATAAGGCTAACATGTAAACAAAGGGAGCATAAATGTGTTGATATTTATGTTTCTTAGTCCAAGGATGTGATGGAGCCAATCGTAAAAAAGGATTCTTATCAATATCGATATCACTACCTTCAACATTGGCATATAAATGATGAGATTTAAGATGTCGTAATCCCCATAGCAACGGATCTATTCCAACGGTTAAAAAACTAAAGAAATGTAAAACTTGATTGGCATTTTTATTTCTAAAAGCAGTGTTATGAGAGGCATCGTGTCCGAAACTAAAACCAATAAGTAAACCTGAAATTTGAAAGATTAAAAAACAGCTCCAAAATATGAGTTGGTTTTGAGTAGTACACAAAATACTATAGCTTATGTAAGAAATTAGACACCAAAAAATACCTTTAGCCCAAAAATTAATGTCTCCAAACTTAGCATTGTTATACCCAAGTTGGTGAAATACTTTTTCTCTTAATGTAATGAAAAATTGTTTTTCTTTTGGAGAACTTATGAATTTAGGATTTTCCATAATTTATGTATTAAAATTTTTGTCAAAATTATTTGCAGCTTACAATGTGTTGTCCTAAAAACATTAAAACTAATAGAATAGGATAAGTTTGCTGATTTTAGGATAGCTGTAATTGAGTAGATGAAAGATTTAAAAATTCCAGTTAATTAAAGGAGTACTTCTTTTGGAGTTTTTATTCCATAAACCAATCTGAAGTCCTTTAAGATTATGACACTCATTAACCAAACCAATTTGTACTCCTCTACATTTTTTACCTGCATTTCGAAGAATTCCTAAGGTTAAACCATGTATAGTTTTATGACTATTTACTAATCCGGTTGAAAAGCCATTGGTTGTATTTCCTCTTCCTCCAGAAATGTTAATCTCTATGCCATTTATTGTACTGGGATTTGCATCGAATAAGGTGAAGTTTATACCATTAATACTGTTTTGATGATCTGAGTTATATGTTGTGTCTATTTCACCAGCTTTAATAATAGGTGCATGAATTAGAGTTAAAAAAGGCATAAATACTGTTATTGGATCAACGTTTAATTGAATTCCGTTTACATTGGCATACTTTTTCTTAAGGACTAATAAAGTATAATTAAAACTTAAACCATTTATTGTTGCAGTTTTTGAAGAAGGAGTAAAGCCAATAATATTTGCAGTATTATTTTTTTGTGCATTTATACTAGTTGTGCAAAGTAAAATGTATGATAATAAACAGATAATTATATGTAATGAAGTTCTTTTCATGATGTTTAAGATTAAAAAGTTACTTCAAAAGTATTTTTGAATCTTAGAATCAATGTCCAGAATTTTAGTTTGCGATGATAAATAGGATAGAGTTACTGATTTTAGGATAGCTATTTATAAATAAAAACAGTTTTTGAATGAGTTTCAAAAACTGTTTTAATCGCAGGGAGATGGTCAAGGGTTTAATGACCTGATACTTGTATCGAAAGTTATAAATTTTTGAATTAGATGCCTCGTATACTTGCATCGAGTTAGTTCATTCTTATGTTTATAATTGCCTTAATTCAAAAGAGTTTTACAGCTTCATCCCGTTTCTTTCTGTACTTACTTTCGCCAATCCAAAAAGGAATAGCGATTAGTCCATAACTAACAGCTCCAGTAGCGTATATGGATTTACCTATGTTAGAAAGAACATCATCTTCACGTATTGTAGTTAAACCAACAAGCGCGATTAAAGAAAAAGCAGAAAAAATATAAGCAAATATTTGATTTGATTTTCTTCTTTTGTCATATTTTAAAATAAGATTCAGATTTGAAAGATCTTTAGAGTTGTTGAAGTCAATTTTATCATAATCTACTCCGAGTGTTAAAAGTTTATTGATGGATTTTTGATCAAATTTAATTTGTGATTCATAAGATGTTTTTTCGTTTTCTACTTGAGAAAAACTAATGAAGTTTGAGAAAAACAGTACTAAAATTAGATAGATCTTACATTCTGTTGTGTTGTGTTTTAAATTCATTGTTGTAAAGATTTTTTATGTTAGTAAATCTATGTTTTACTTCAATATTTTTGTCCAAAAATAAATTTTATGCTGAATTTAGGACAGTTAAAGTGATTTTAAGACAGTATTCTTATAAATTTTGATTTCTAAAACTAGTTGGAGTAATACCAGTATGTTTTTTAAAAGCATTATAAAATGTAGACTTAGAATTGAATCCAGATTCTAAAGCAATAGAGGTAATTGTGTAATTATTGTATTCAGGGTCTAACAATAACTGTTTAGAAAACTCTACTCGATAGTTATTAATAAGATGATTAAAATTTTGAGAAGTTTCTTCATTAATAACTTTCGATAACTGACTATTACTTATTTGAAGTTCATTCGCTAAGGTTTCTAAACTTAATAAATTATCTAAAAAACGTCTGTTTTCCGTAATATAAGATGTAATTCGGATAAATTTTTGAGAAGTGTTTTGCTTTTCTTTTTCTGGTTTGGTGATAATTTTCTCCCGAATAGATTTTCTTTCTTTTACTTGTTTCAAAACAAAGATAAGTTCATAGCCTAACCAATAAATAAGTAAAGTTGTCATAACTCGTAAAGGGTAGTAGAATACTATGAAATTATCAAAATTTAAGTAAAACTTAATCCCTAAAGCTATAATCCATAGCATGTAACTTATTCCTCCTAAATAAATAAATGTATTTAACCATTTCAAATTATCAAAACTCAATATCCCTTTAAACAAATGAAGTTTATTTTTAAGAATTCTATAGCAATACACAAACAAACTCAATGAGATTAATAAACTAATCGTTTCTTCAATAGCAGTGTACCTTTCATAGAATAAACGGTAATTCCCGTCGTTAGTAATATCATTTATAAAAGATAAATTAACTACTTGTAAAATAATACTTATAAAAAATACGGGAATAATGATTTTTAAAACATTGAAGAATTTATCCTTAATGTCTAAATAATTAATTAAAAAGGTATAGAAAAGAGGAGCAATTAAAAAATGCCAAGGAATTTGGATATACTTTAAAATGAAGAAATTTTGAATCAATAACCAAGATTGCAAATTATTAAAAGCAATCACCAGAATCATAAGGTTTATATAGCGTATTGCTTTTTTCTTCATTTTCTTTTGAAATAAGAAAAAAACAAATGCAAAACCATGAAGCGCACTAATAATTAGAAATAAATTAAAAAGTTCAGATAACTGCAAATCGACCTTGTTTTAAAATACCAAGATATATTTTTTTAACAATTAAAATAAATCTCAGATGAATTATATGCTTACTTTTGATTTATGACAGGGATTAAGCATATTTTTTTTGATTTAGACCATACATTATGGGATTTTGATAAAAATTCGGCATTAACATTTCAACAAATTTTTAAAGAACAATCTATAGCAATAGATTTAGATGATTTTTTAGAAGTATATATTCCATTAAATCTTAGTTATTGGAAATTGTATAGAGATGATAAGATTTCTAAAGAAGATTTACGATACAGAAGATTAAAAGATGTTTTTGATAAATTGAATTATCCTGCAAGTGATCACTTAATTCATCAAATCTCGGAAGATTATATAAAATACCTTTCTAATCATAATTTTTTAATAGAAGGAGCTTTGGAGATATTAACGTATTTGAAGCCTAAATATCAACTGCATATCATTACCAATGGATTTAAGGAAGTACAACATAAAAAATTAATAAATTCTGGAATTAGGGTTTTTTTTGATATAATTGTTACATCTGAGAGTGTTGGTGTTAAAAAACCAAATCCAAAAATCTTTGATTTCGCATTATCGCAAGTAAATTCTAAACCAGAAAATTGTATAATGATAGGCGATAGTTTAGAGGCAGATGTTTTAGGAGCAAAAAAATCAGGAATGTTATCTTTGTTTTTTAATCCAGGCTATGTTAAAAGTGAAATCGAAGTTAAAAGTGTGTTTAATTTGTTGGAAATTAAACAATTTTTATAGTTTTCACACGTTACAAACGAAGATAAAATAAATGATATGAAACGTTTTCTTAAAATAATATTGTGTAGTATTTTAATTATAAATTTTACCTCTTGTGTAGAGGAGCTTGATTTCCAACAAGCAGAAACTTTAGAACTTACTCCTGCACTATTAGTTTCATTAGTAAATTCAACAATTACTCAAAATCAGTTGGTAATTGGAGGTTCAGAAATTAATATGCCGGTCACTCAGACCTCTTTTTTTACAGTTTTGAATAATGATGAAACAAGAGATAGTTTGGAACGATTAGTTTTAAACTTTGATATTAACAATGAATTTAATAGAGAGTTTAGAATACAGTTTCTCTTTCTTGATAGTAGTGATAATACTACACTCAGCCCAATTATGTTAAATGTAAATCCGAATCAATCTGATTTCAAACAAGAAGAAGAAATTATTTTAGCAAATAATCCTAATTTTACAAATACAGAAAAAGTAAGAGTAAGAGTTGAACTTTTACCTAGTACAGATGGATCAATAATAGATGTTAATATACCAGCTTCATTAACCTTCAAATCGGCAGGTACTCTTTATTTTAGAATATAAATAATGAAAAAAGTTTTTTTACTTTTCTTGTTTACCTATGCTAGTTTTAGTTTTGGACAAAATAAGCAAGTATTGTACGGGTTTGATAAAATTCCGCAAGGATTATTACTAAATCCAGGAGCAGAAACGGATTATAAATATCATATTGCCATGCCAGTAGTATCTGGTATGTCTGTAGATCTTAATACATCTGGATTTACAGTTGCAGATTTATTTAGAAAAGATAATATAGATTTTACAACAAAATTTAATAATGTAATTAATAACTTAGGTAATGATGATTATGCTTATATCAATTCTCAAATTGAAGTAATTAATGCAGGGTATCAGTTGAATAAGAGAGATTATTTAAGTGTTGGTTTTTATACTGAAGTAGATGCTTTTTTAAAAGTTCCTAAAGATATTCTAGAACTCATGAGAGATGGAAACGCAGGGTTTTTAAACAGAAATTTCTTATTTTCAAATATAGCTACTAAGGTTGATGTGGTAGGAGTAATACATGCGGGAATCACAAGGAAGTTAAATGAGAAATTTATAGCTGGTGTAAGATTAAAAATTTACTCAGGGTCCTTAAATGTTACTTCTACAGGAAATACAGGTACATTCACAACACGTTTAGGTACTACAAGTTTATATGAACATTCGTTAAACAATGTCGATGTAAATGGATATAGTTCCGGTATATACAATGCTAATAAAGAGGTAGACATTACATCTGAAGATATTACAGGGAATTTATTTTTGGGGAGTAATTTAGGTTTAGGTTTTGATATTGGATTTACTTATGCTATAGACGATCAAACAGAAATATCAGCAAGTATTTTAGATGTTGGTTTTATCAGTTATTCAGACAAAATAAGAAATGCTACAGTAGAAGGAGATTATATCTTTAGTGGTATAGATTTTAGATTTGATAATACGAATCCAAATTATTGGCAAGATTTAAACAATGCTATTGATTCGCAAATTCCAAGAAATGAAAACTCTGAATCTTACAGTGTAATGCGACCATTAAAATTTAATTTTAGTGGTAAATATGGTTTCGGAAAATCAAGGAAAGAAGAGAACTGTTCAGATATGTCTTTTAATGATTACTATGATAATACTATTGGAGGTCAAATTTTTTCTGTCTTAACACCAATTGGGCCACGATTTGCACTTACAGGTTTTTATGAACGAAAACTATCGAAGCGAATTAATACTAAAATAACCTATACAGTAGATGATTTTTCGAACTCAAACATAGGACTTGGAGTGTCTGCCAATATTTGGAAACTGAATGTTTACACAGCTATCGATAATGTTTTAGGTTTAACTAATGTAGCTGCATCTAATAGTGCTTCTTTTCAATTCGGTATAAACTTTATATCAAGATAATATTTAAATCAATTAAAAACCTTTTATTATATTGTCATACACGATTTGTGATTACCATGTAAAATAGTGAAATGCAATTTTTACTTTTCAGTATTCAGAAATTAAAATATTTTTAAACAGATGAAAAAATTATTATTCTTAGTATTAATTTCATGTACTACCGTTTTTGCTCAGAGAAGTATTAATACGTATAAGTATGTTATTGTGCCTAAAAAGCAAGATGGATTTAAAAAAGTAGATCAATACCAAACAAGTTCTTTACTTAAGTTTTTGTTTAACAAATATGGTTTTATAGCTTTCTTTGATCAAGAAGAAGGACCAAATGATTTGAAACTAGATGACTGTAATGTATTAACAGCTGCAATTAGAGATAAATCTGGATTTTTATCTACTAAAGTTGAAATTGCATTATTGGATTGTAGAAACAGGGAAGTTTATGTTGCTAAACAAGGATTCAGTAAAATAAAAGACTATAAAAAAGCATTTCATGAAGCTTTAAGAGAATCATTTAATTCTATAAGAAGATTAAATTATAAATACGTTTCTAAAGCTAATGAAACAGTTACTACAGCGAGTACAATGAAGGTCTCAACAGAGCGAAAACAAAATTTTTCTAAAGTAACTAATACCAAAAAAGAAAAATTAGACAAAACAATACCAAATCCAAATATAAAAATAGAAGCACTTTTATATGCACAGCCTAAAAGTTATGGTTATCAATTAATTAATGATGAGCCTAAAGTAGTATTTAAATTGTTAAAAACGAAAGATAATAGCAGATACATTATTAAGGATAAAAACGGTACTTTCACTCAAAAAGAAAATGGAGTTTGGTTAGCAGAATTTTATGAAGAAGATAAATTAGTGTCTAAATTCTATAAGGTAAAATTTTAATCGTAGGGCGATAATGAAGGGTTTAATTCCCTGAAACTTGTATTGAAATGCTTGAAAATTTCAATTAGTTATTTTCTATGCTTGCCGATGCAGTTCCACTTATAAAGCTATTATTTAATAGTCGTATTTTTTATTCCAGCGTTTTTTTAATAATTCTCTGAAGTTATTTTCTCTGGTATTGTTCCCAGGTTCATATAATTTGGTATTTGTAATTTCGTCAGGCAAATACTCCTGATTAACAAAATTAGTATCATAATTATGCGCATATAAATAATCTTTGCCATAATTAAGATCTTTCATAAGTTTTGTAGGGGCATTTCTAAGGTGTAGTGGTATTGATAAATCTCCTGTTTTTCTAACCAATTCCTGAGCTTTACCAATAGCCATATAAGAAGCGTTACTTTTTGGAGAATTTGCCAAATAAACAGCACATTGACTAAGAATTATTCTCGACTCAGGATTACCAATAACAGAGACAGCTTGAAAAGTATTATTAGCAAGAATTAAAGCTGTGGGATTAGCATTTCCAATATCTTCAGAAGCTGATATCAACAATCTTCTGGCAATAAATTTAACGTCTTCACCACCTTCTATCATTCTAGCTAACCAATAAACAGCAGCATTTGGGTCACTTCCTCTAATAGATTTAATGAAAGCAGAGATAATATCATAGTGTTGTTCACCAGTTTTGTCATATCGAGTAGTATTGTTTTGTACTTTTTCGAGCACCAATTTATTAGTGATTTCTATTTCATCTTCATTGGCTACTAACAGTTCAAAAATATTAAGTAATTTTCTTGCATCACCACCAGAAATTTGAAGCAAAGCGTCTGTTTCTACTAATTTAATTTTTTTTGAGGCTAGTATCTCATCTTTTTTTATAGCCCTATTTAATAAAGAAATAAGATCTTCTTTATCAAAAGAGTTTAAAATGTATACTTGGCAACGAGAGAGTAGGGCAGGTATAACTTCAAAACTTGGATTTTCTGTAGTGGCACCAACCAAAGTAACCCAACCTTTTTCTACAGCGCCTAAAAGAGAGTCTTGTTGTGATTTGCTAAACCTATGAATTTCATCAATAAATAAGATTGGATTTTTCTGAGTGAAAAGGCCACCACTTTTTTTCGCCTTCTCAATTACTTCCCGAACATCTTTAACACCTGAACTAATAGCGCTTAAGGTATAAAAAGGTCTTTTAGAAGCTGTAGCTATTATATTTGCTAATGTTGTTTTCCCTATACCTGGTGGACCCCACAAAATAAGAGAAGGTATTATTCCTTGTTTAATATGATTGGTTAAAATACCATTTTTACCAACTAAATGTTGTTGACTAATATAATCTTCTAATGACTTAGGTCTTATTCTTTCTGCCAAAGGTGCACTCATAAAGTAAAAATAGGAAAGATTTATGACAGATTAACCAGAAATTTAAAATGGTTGTTTTTTTGTTATATTGATAATTATGAAACAAGAAGAACAATTTAAGTTCAATAAAACTATTGTAACAATTCCGTTACTTTTTATTTTTATTATATGGTTTGTGTATTGGATAGAAATAAAGTTTGGGTTTAATTTTAATAGATTGGGTATATATCCAAGATCATTTAAAGGGATTAGAGGAGTTTTCTTATCTCATTTTATTCACAGTGACACAAAACATCTATTCAATAATTCTGTTCCCTTAGCTGTTCTTTTAATGAGTTTGTTTTATTTCTATAGAACTGTTAGCATAAAAGTTTTATTGTATGGTAGTTTATTGACAGGATTATCTACTTGGTGTATAGGTAGAGAGGCTTATCATTTTGGTGCAAGTGGTATAGTATATTTATTATTCAGTTTTATTTTTTTTAGTGGAATATTTAAAAAACATTATCGACTAGTAGCGATGTCACTCATTGTTATTTTTTTATACGGAAGTATGATTTGGTACTTATTTCCTATTGAAAAAGGAATTTCTTGGGAAGGTCATTTGTCTGGTTTTATTATAGGGTTATATTTTGCTTATTATTACAGAAAAGTTGGTGTAATTAAGGAAGAATTTATTTTTTCAAAAACAGAGTTTGATGAGATGTTTGATGATGAAGGAAACTACATACCACCTGTATTGGATGAAGAAGAGGAAGTAAAAGATAATGTAGATGAAACGAGAAATATTAATTACAGTTATACCTATAAAGATTCAGAAGAATAGGAAATCTGTAAATTACTATCAGCTCTAACTAAAATGTATATGAATAGTTTAATTTTAACTTAATCGTTGACGTATAGTTTCGTATAAGAAAGCACCACAAGCAACAGAAACATTTAATGAACCTATCTCTCCAAGAAGAGGGAGTTTCGCTTTATAATCGACTATTTTCAAAACAGAATTACTCACGCCTTTATATTCAGAACCCATAATAATTGCTAAGGGTTGTTTTAAATTAATGTCATAAATAGAAGTTTCTGTTTTTTCAGTAGCAGCAACTAAACTAATATTTGCAGCCTGAAATTGAAATATAGCATCTTTAATATGATCAACTTTACAGATAGGGATTTTAAATGCAGCACCGGCAGAAGTTTTTATTGTTTCAGCATTTACAGGTGCACTACCACTTTTTTGAATAATTATACCATCTACACCAGTACATTCTGCTGTTCTAATAATTGCACCAAAATTTCTGACATCTGACAATTGATCTAGAATGATAAAAAGTGGGGTTTTACCTGAATCTATTTTTTTTTCAATTAATTCTTCAAGATCATAAAAAGTAATAGGAGATATTTTTGCAACAGCCCCTTGGTGGTTATTATGTTTAGATAAACGATTTAATTTTTCAACAGGAACATGACTTGTTGAGATTTTATTTTTTTTAATGAGTTTTTCTAACTCAAAGTATAAATCACCTCTTAAACCTTTTTGTAAGTATACCTTATCTATTGTTGAATTACTTTCAATAGCTTCAATAATAGCACGAATACCAAAAATTGTAGTTTTTTGTTCCATAGTGCGAATTTACATATAAATAATAAAAAAACCACCTCTGAAAAGAGATGGTTTTGAATGTTTATTTTTTAAAATTTATAAACCTGTCATTTCAATATCAACAGTGAAAGTACCAGAAAATAAAGTTTGACTTAAAGTAATTACAAACTTATCATCACATGTACTATATGTACCAGTTCCAGAGCTTAACCTAGCGTCTGTACCGTTAGCTACAGTTACAGTCAAATCTGGGTTAATAGTAACCTCCGCTTCATAAACAAAACTACCATTGAAAGAATCGTCACCAGTAGCCCAACCGACGAAATTAGGTCCCCATAGAGAACTTACTAAAAACGTATTTGTTGTACCTGCAACAGGTGTAAAAGTTGCTGAATGGCTTGGTGCCTCATCACCAAAAGCAAATACTTTAGTTTCATAGGCATCACTAACATCTATAGGGCAATCATTGTCTAATATAGTGATAGTTTGTTTATTGTTATTAACACCTTCACCTCCAATACCAACATCTAAAGTATTATTGTCAGACAATTCTAAAATAATTTCTAGATTACCATCAGTATTAACATTATCAATAGGCATAATTACAATATCAGCACTAAATTCTCCTGCAGGAATAGTTACTGTTCCTGCTCCCATATCCGTGAAACGAGAGTTGTCATCAGATGTAAGTGTATAATTTACCGTAACACCAGATTCATTTGTCCCTGCACCAAGAAGTACGGTAGCAGTATAACCATCAGTGCTATCTTCAGCTACATCTCCAGATGTTGCAGCTAATTGAATAAAACCATCAGGATTTTGATAGAAGTTAGGTCTTTCATCTTCACATGAACTTAATAAAAAAAGCGAAGTTAAAAGAATCAAATAAAAATTTTTATATATATATTTCATGTATAGTATCTTTTAATTAATATTAATAACCAGGGTTTTGTTCTAAAATATCACCTGCAATATCTATTTCTCTAAGAGGAATAGGTAAGGTAAATCTGTGATCAGTATTACTAATGGTACAAACTCCGTTAAAAGCACAATCAACGACATCCCTATCAATTGTTGTGTTAGCTAATACACCTAATCTTTTAATATCAACCCATCTAAATCCTTGTAAAGCTAGCTCTTTACGTCTTTCATCTAATAAAGCTCTATATGCATCTTGAGCACTTCCAAAAGTTTGTAATGGTTGTGGAGTAGGATAACGGTTATCTTGTAATTGTTTTAACAAAGTAGCTGCAGCAGGAAGATTTCCTAAACCAATTTGAGCCTCAATCTTTAGCAACAATATTTCTGCTACTCTGAAAATTTTAAGATCATTCATCAATACTTGACCAGAATGACCAGGATAAAGTCTAATTACCAAAACATCAGATTCAGATGGATTTGCTGAAGTAGTGTAATTAGGGTCTATCCTTGAAGAGGGATCTACTAATCTTAGTTTTCTGATATCAGCATCATCAATACTATTATATAAAGACCTACTCAATTCCATAAAAGGAGAACCATTAATTGTGCTACCTCCAAAAGCAAATAGTGATCCAGCCCAACCAAATCCACCAGTTCTTTGATTGTCATAAATATCACCAGCTATTCTATCTAGTTCAAAAATAACTCCACTATCATCAGTATCATCGAAAGTATTAAAAAATTGAATTTGATTTGTTAACGTATAAGAGTTTAATAAAGCATTAGCATATTGATCAGCCATAGTATATTGTCCTCTATAGGCAGCCATTCTAGCTTTTAATGCAGTTATAAAATCTTTACTTATTAAATTTGTTTCAGATTGAGTAGTAATTAAAGTTTCAGCTTGATCTAAATCTTGTTCAATAAAATCAAAAACTTCAGCATTAGTGTTTCTTGGTAAAAACTCTGAGATACCAGGATTTTTATCTAGTTTAATTACACCTAAAGCTGTATCGTCAGTCAAGTCAGTACTAAAGTATGTTTGCAATTGAAAATGACAATAAGCCCTAATTGCTAAAAACTCACCTTTTATTTCATTAAATCTAGAACGATCAGAAGAATCAATTATTAACTGATCTCCTGCTGCTAAAAACTTGTTCACTTGATTTATGGTTATATAATAGTTTGACCATAAAGTAAAGGGGATTCCAGAATTAGGGTTTAATTGTTGTTCTAATAACAATCTATTTTGCCCCCCATTAACTAAACCTAATGCAAGTTCATCAGTAAATCCTGCATTAAATAGAATTTCAGTTGTATTATCTAATCTATTATAAGAATTAAATAACGCACTATTAAAATCATCTACAGAAGTAATAGCTTGATCTTCAGTCAGTATTCCAGGTTGTTCAATATCAATTACATCATCACAAGATGTAAAAGTTACAAAACTTATTAAAATTAAAAATATTTTTTTCATCTTTTATATTATATTTTATTATATATGAATTTTAGAATCCAATCTCAAAGCCAAAAGATATAGTTTTTGGAGTAGGGAAAGTCCTTGAAGTATTACCAAAACCTTCAACATCAAAATCTCTAAAGCCACTAAGTGTAACTAAATTTTCACCATTAATAAATGTTCTAATTTTAGATAACTTAAATTGTTTTACAATATCCCTAGGGAAGTTATAACCAAAACTAACAAAACGTAAACGTAAATAATCTCCACTTTGTAAGAAACGATCTGATGCAATTGATCTATTTCGTGCATCTAAGGCAGGAATATCTGTTATTCTATTTGTTGGTGTCCAGTAATCTAAAATATCAGCGGATAATCTAAAGTTAGGTAAATTATCAGGATTAAGAGAGTTAGCATAATTACCTGCAACTCTATCAACTCCTATTACATAATTAAAACTAGTTTGTAGGAAAAAACCTTTGTAATCTATATCAAAACCAAAACTTCCTTGATAATCAGGGAATCTAGTTTTATTAGTAAATACACGATCAGCATCTGCATCAGGGTCTTCAGTTAAATTATCATTAGCATCTAAAAAAAGTAAATTACCATTAGCAGGGTTTACACCAGCATATCTAACAGAAAAGAACTCACCAAAAGGTCCCCCTTCTCTTATATCTGTTCTATCTGCTCCAAAACGTTCAGATTTATTATAGTTACCAGCAAAATTAAAAGAAAGTCTAAAATCTGGAGAACTAAAAGCAGTATATCTTAAAGCTAAATCTATTCCTTTATTTATTAAAGTACCTTCACTGTTTAACTGTAATACAGTTGTTCCAAAAATAGATTGTGTAGGTCTGCTTTCAAATAAATCTTCAGTTTCTTTTTGATAAACGTCTAAAGATCCAGATAATTTTCTGTTAAAAACTTCAAAATCTAAACCAACATTTATATCTGTAGTGGTTTCCCATTTTAATTGATCATTACCAACTATAAAATGAGTTCCAGCAGGAGGAACACCAGGATCTGTATCGTTATTAATCGCAACACCTATTGCATTAGCTCCTTGATAACCTTGACCAGTTTCAAATAAATTTTGAGTCAGAGTAGAAGCAACGAAATATTGATTAAAACCAACAGCAGATAATATGTCTTGATTACCAGATGTACCATAAGATGCTCTTAACTTTAATAAATCGAAAGCAGAACCTTCCATGAAAGATTCTTGATCAATATTCCATCTTCCAGAAACAGACCAAAAAGTACCCCAACGATTAGTGTCTCTAAATCTAGATGATGCATCACGTCTCAAAACTGCACCAAAACCATATTTTTTCTTATAATCATAATCTAAAGTACCAAAAAATGATAATAATCCCGAATTAGATATTTGTGCATTTGCATCATCCTCATTAGCAATACCAGCTACACCATTTAACACAAATATTTGATCATCAACAAAACCAGATCCGTCACCAGGACTAAATGTTTTTGTATTCAACCCTCTTGCAAAAAAACCGAAAT
Organism: uncultured Tenacibaculum sp.; assembly: GCA_947501615.1. Lineage (GTDB taxonomy): Bacteria > Bacteroidota > Bacteroidia > Flavobacteriales > Flavobacteriaceae > Polaribacter. The sequence goes on from CANMWK010000002.1 coordinate 391,999, forward strand.
CTCTTAAATGAGCTTTACTTACCTCCATATATGTACCAACATCAAGAGAATGATCCTCTCCAAATCTAGTGCTATATGTTAAAGAATTTAACCAGTTAACACTTAAAGCCCTAGTTGATTGTTGAGATTGACTACCAGGTGTCGGGTTTGGCATTGTGTCATTTGGATTAGTTGTACTAGGGTCAGGAACATCAGAAGCAAAAAATATAGAGTTGAAGGCTTCTGGAGCTTCAGAAGAAGTAAATGATTGTGAGGTATAATCAAATCCTAACCGAGATCCTAAAGTTAGACCTTCGTAAAGCTCATAACTAGCATTCAAAGCCAAAATAGCTTTCAATTCTTCTTCTTTTCTTTCAAAAGTGGCTAATCTATCTAATAAAAGTAGAGGGGTATTAAAGAATGTAGGAGCAAGTGAACCTCCTTCTCCACGAACGTATTGGCTTGGTGATATAAAAGGTAAGGATTGATATGCCCCTAAAACAAAATTTCTATTAACGGCACCTCCACCAAGGGCATTAGGCTCATCATTTATAGAATAATTTAAAGAGACAGAAGTTCCATATTTGAACTTTTCATCATCACTTCTTCCATCAATTCTAGTATCAATATTAAATCTTTTTAAACTACTCTGAACTAAAATACCTTGAGAATCAAAGTAACCTAAATTCACATTTGTAGTAGTTTTTTCAGAACCAGAACTAATTCTTAAGTTGTGATTTTGAGTTAAGGAACGTCTAAAAAATATGTCTAACCAATTAGTGTTTATTTGAGCTAATCTTTCAAATTCTGAATTAGTAACCGTACTACCTGTTCCATCATTACGTAGTCTTTGTAATTCTAAAGTTTGACGAGATCCTAAAAGATTAAGATTATTGTTTTGTAGTTCAGAAACTGAAGTAAGTAAATTATATTCAATTGTAGTTGGAGTGTTAAATTTACCAGACTTTGTTTTGATAATTATAACTCCATTAGCACCCCTATTACCATAAACAGATTTAGCACCAGCATCTTTAAGAATGGTCATGCTTTCAATGTTATTTGGGTTTAAACTTCTAAAGTTATCTCCATCTACAGGAACACCATTAATAATAAATAAAGGCTCAGTGTTACCGTTGATAGAACCTACCCCTCTAATAATAACTTCACTATTCGCTCCAGGTTGACCAGACCCTGTAGTAATATTTACACCAGGTGCTTGACCTTGAATGGTTTGAACTAAAGAAGCATTTGGTCTTCCTTCAATAGTTTCTGCACCTAAACTTGTAATAGAAGTATTTACAGTAGGCTTACTTCTTCTAATATCATAAGCACCTTCTACTATTACTTCTTCAAGTAAATTGTCACTTTCTAGCAAAACATTAATAGTACTTGATGCTCCAACTACTCGTTCCACAGTTTTCATTCCAACAAAACTAAAAACAATGATGTCTCCAGTTTTAGCTTTAATCGAGTACTTTCCGTCAAAGTCAGTTTCAGTACCGGCCGTGGTACCTTTTTTTAATACACTAACCCCAGGTAAAGGTCCAGAATCATCTGAAACAGTTCCTGAAATTGTTTTGTCTTGAGCAAATGAAATTTGCACAACCAACGCTAATAGAAGCGTTAAAATCCCATTAAACTTTGTTTTCATTGTATAATTGTTTGAATTAATCAATCGCTAAAATCTTAATTTTATCTTAAATAAACAATTTTTTAACATAAAAAACCTGTTTAGATTGATTAAAATAAACTTGTGTTTATAGTTTGATGAGATAAAAACATCATTGATTTTATATTTCTTAAGGTTTTAAGTATGTAATTTTTTGATTTTGATAGTTAGAAATATTAATTCCTTGATCAAAACCAGAATTTATTGCAGATATGTAATGAATGCCTCCGTATAGCCTACTTATAGCAGCTTCTTTAGCAGCTTCTTCAAAAGAAGAAAAGTTTCTGCTAGGCAGACCAAAAGGAAGTTCTGTTGTGTCTTCAAATTTAAAATTCTCACCAAAGGTAAACGTCAATGTTTTAGAAGCTGCGGCGGATACTACAGAATGCCCACTAGTATATTCTGGAAAAGGAGGTGTTTGTAATATCGGTTCCCAACTGTCATCAATGTGATTGTTAATTAGTGTTTCAGGTCTAACAAGATTACTTCTGTATTTTTCATCCCAGCAACTAATAAAGGCATCTGCTATAGCTATAGATGTTTTTGTGTAGGCATATATTGTTTTTGCAAATTCAGATTTATTTTTAATACATGCGATTTTACATATACCTATCCAATGTGCGCCTGGAGTGATTTTTTTAGACGCAAACATAAAATGCCCTTTATTAACTGATACATAAGGGTTACAATCCCAAAATTGAGCTATTGCAATTTCTTCAGAAGTATCTCCTTTCTTTCTAATATTAACACTGACATCATATACTTCTTTTAGTTCATTATAAAATTCACTGTTTTTCTGTAAAGAAAATTTTGGTGGAGGACTAGGTTTAAATTGAGCAGCTGAATCTATAGCAAAAGTTCTTATTTTGTTCCAATGTGGTTCTATAGCGTCCATGTATGCAGGTGGTGTAGGTTTCCACTGAGATATGTCATCACCATTACTATTATGTTCAGGGTAAGTTCTAGTTTGTTTATAGTTGTCTGTATTCATCCATTTTATAACTTGTGATGAATAATGCTCCGCATGTTTTTTAGCTTTTGTAAAAGCATTAATGTCTTTAGATTTCCATTCCTTAAATAAACTGTCTCTGTATGAAATTAAATTTTCTTTAGAGAATATTAATTCTTTTGCAACATCAATGTAAGATATTAATGAAGATAATTTTTTATCTACATTTTTTAAATCTGAAGATTCTATAATCAGACCATTCAATTGATGTGATAATGTCTGGTATTTTTTACTGTTTTCATTTAATGCTTCATAGGCAGCTATATTCGGGTATACATATATTCTACTTGCGACAGGAGGAGAAAAAACATCATGAATCATAATTTTAGTAACCTTATCGATTAGATTATGATAATCGTTTGATGATATTTCGATTTTTTCTTGCTTATTGTTACATGATAAAATTAGTAATAGACATGTAAATAAAATTAGAGGATAGCGTTTTTTAGTTCTCATTAATTAAAAATGATTTAATACTATTGTTATTTGGTGTAATTAATAAAACTTTTTTGTTTTTAAATTTAAGAATACCGAGGTTTCTAACTTCTTCGTCTATATGAGGTATTCCAAGGTTTGAAGTACTGTTGTAATTGTCAAGGCTATCTAGGTAAAGCCCTTTTAAATTTCTGTAAGCTCCGTGATATGTGTTAACAGCTTTAGAGTTTCCAAAAGTCAATATTCCTTTATGGTTATCAGTATTCAATTTTAAAAAAGTATTTATTGGTGATAACTGGAAAGGTTTAGGTAATTTAATGAATTCAGAAAAAATACCATTTTCATTTTTTAAATACCCAGATGATAATGTATTTATAGTGTATTTTTTAGCTTTCTTTAATTCGTTTGTAGTCACTATTTCTTCTATAGTTTTTGAAGCATAATCTTTGTATTTCACAAAACGTTTTTTTATGACATTCATTTGGGAAGCTAATTCATCTTTAGAGTAAATAGGGTAGTACTTGTTGTTAAGTTCGTAGGCTAAAATAGTTTCTTTTTTGCCATTATCATCAAAATCTGAATGATACATTATTAAAGGTGTGTTAGCTGTACTTTTAAATTTAGTGTTCTCACCCCAGTTTCCAAAAATAAGGTCTTTATCACCATCTTTGTCTATATCAAACGCTATTACTGTTTGCCATAAACCATTTAAATCTTTTAATGTATTGTTTTCGGTTAAAACCCCTTTTTTATTTATAAATATTTTTGGACAATCCCATTCTGTTGTAACAACCAAGTCTTTTACGTTGTCATTATTTATGTCAGCCCAAATAGCATCTGTTACATGAGAATTTATTGCGAAGTTTGATACTTTTTTGAAATTACCTTTACCATCATTTTCTAAAATATAAGAAGCAGTTGCTTCTCCATAATCATTGGGGTTAGATCTGTTTCCAATAAATAAATCAATATCACCATCATTATCATAATCATATGGTTTAATACACGAAGTTATATTCCCATTTTCGGGTATTGAGTATGTTCTTATAAAGTTTCCTTTGTCATTTATATAGAATCTATCAAGTTCATATTTTGTGTTTCTTCTTTCATTTATACCTGAGCCAACATATAAATCTAGGTCCCCATCATTATCAGCATCAAAAAAAGTTGAAGAGATATCTTCAAAATACTTGTCTTCCGTAAAAGCTTTAATGTTTTTTTCGTTAAGTTCATATCCGTTATTGAGGTATAACTTTGGTTCGCCTCCAGATCCATTACCAATGAAAACATCATCATAGCCATTATTGTCAATATCGCCAATTGAAAGTGCTGGGCCAGAAGTAGAAACTCTAAATGGGATTAAACGTTCTACATGAAAGTCATTATATTTATCTTCTTGATGTTTAAAATCTACAATAGTGTTGTCTTCTTTGAATAACTTCTTTGTAGTTTCTGTTTTTTTACTCCATTTAGTAGAACTGATACTATCAAACGCCACAGTTAGATGTTTGTTAATTTTAATTTTTTTTATGAGTTGTGAGGTATTATTAGGCCAAATTATTTTAACTGAATCTATTTGACGGATAGTATCTAAACCAAAATGTAATTTATTATTAACTGAAGAAAGGAATCCTCTAGAGTTAAATAATTGTTTTAGCTGTTTCTTTTGTTTGGTAAATACGATGGCTTTTGTGCCTATTCCATTAATATTACCTTTCTTGTATTTGAAATTAATGGAAATGAAGTTTTTGTTTTTTGTGGTGTTTTCATAAATAAAAGCATTTTCATTAATATTGTTTGTGACCAAATCTAAGTCTCCGTCTAAATCTAGGTCACTGTATACAGCGCCATTTGACAAAGAAGGTGTATTATCTATCCATTGCTTATTTTTGTTTTCGAATTTTTTTGAGTTTCCTTTGAAAATTTGGTTAGGAACTTTTCCTGAAGGCATTTCTTTTAATGATGCAAGTAACCATTCATCTTTCGATTGTTTTCTATTTCTATATCTGTAGTTGCTAGAAACATAGGTTTTAAAATCTAAATTATTAGGTCTCTTAATTATACCATTGGATATAAATATGTCTTGATATCCGTCATTGTTTAAGTCAGCAATTAAAGGACTCCAACTCCAATCGGTGTCAGCTACACCATTATATAAAGCTTCTTCATGAAAATAATTACCGTTATTATTAACTTGAAGCATGTTTCTGGAATATTGATCCTGATAGCCTAAATTTCGTACTTGAGTTAAGACATTAAGCATAGTGTCATCTCCTTCAGATTCTTTCAAAACTTTTTCATCTTTTGGTAGCATGTCTAAAGTAATTAAATCCTGAAAACCATCTCCATTGAGGTCAGCAGCATCACTTCCCATGGAAAATCTACTTATAATAGAAAAGTTTTTTGCTAGTTCTTCTCTAAAAGAACCATCTCTGTTGTTTATGTAATAATAATCATCTTCATGAAAGTCGTTACAAACATAAATGTCATCCCATCCGTCATTGTTAAAATCTGCTATAGAGGCACTTAGTCCATATCCATTAACCCCTCCATATATTTTAGCTTTTTCACTGATATTAGTGAAGTTATTATTTTTGTTTTCCAGTAAAACGTCTCCTGTTAAATCAGTTCTTTTTTTTCTCAATAAAGCAGGTCCATGTGAGGTCTTGGTGTGTACAGCATGATTAACTATGTAAACATCTAAATCATTGTCTTTATCATAATCAAAAAAATAGGCTTGAGTTGAATATCCTTTATAATCTAGATTATATTCTTTTGACCTTTCTGTGAAAGTATTATCACCATTATTAATATATAGTTCATTATGTCCTTTAAATCCAAGTAAACCAGAAACTGAACACACATATATATCTAAGAATCCATCATTGTTGATGTCAATTGTAGTAACACCAGTTTGCCAATCTGCATTACCTTTAACTCCTGCTGTTTCAGTAATGTCTTCAAATTCTAAGTTTCCTTTATTTAGGAATAATTTATTATCTCCTTTGTTTGAAACAAAATAGAGGTCATCTAAATTATCATTATTAAAATCACCTACGCATACCCCAGCTCCATTATAATAATACAGGTAACTTATAATATTTTGTTTTAAATTATCTTCAATGCTGTTTTTAAAAACAACATTGGTTTTGTTAGAATGTAGTCGATTAAATAAAAAGTTTTGTTTGGGTTCTTTTTCTTTTTTTGAGCAATTGATAAGAATAAAAACGAAGTATAAAGATAGAATTCTTTTCATGTATGATAAACAAAATAGTATAAACAAAAAATGGGGTTACTAATTAGTAACCCCAGTATTTTAATAATATATTAATTTTGAGCTCCAGGAGCAGGATTGAAATCTGTTTCAAACGCTGGAACTGGCCAATATTCTAAATAACCATAATTGATCGTTGCATTAGTGTTTAAGTTACCAGCAGCATCTAAAACATGAGCTCCAGTTCTTGAACCTGCGGCAACACCATAACGCCTTGCATCATAGAATGCAACAGACCTCATTATTAAAGCAAGTCTTCTTTCTTTACGAATTTCTTCAAGAGCTTGCATCTCTGTTAAGCTTGTGCCTACAGTTGCGGCTAATTCAGAATCTTGGAAACTTCTAACTGCATCTAAATGAGCTAAACCTCCCTCGATGTCACCAGTTCTTACTTTTGCTTCAGCTAAAAATAATTCGTTTTCTTCAAAAGAACCAGCATAATACATTGTCACATTACCTGGGGTAGTTGACGCGATTGGTGATTCATTTTTCCAAAAGTAATTACAACCATACTGAATTCCTCTACCTCTTGGATTAGGGAACACAAAAGTGTTAAAATAGGTATCTAAACGTTTATCACCTGTATTAATGTCCTGAATTAAACGAGGACTAGGAAAATACCAGAATCCAGATACTCTACCAGGTAACCATAAATTATTAATCCAAGTAGACTCAGACTTCATAATAAAAGCATTATCATTGGAAGTAATACCATTGTTTGCCCAAGTAATTACATTGGTCCAATCTGCGGTAGTCATATCAGTTAGTTTATTGCTGTAAACTAAATTACGGGCTCTTAAAGTATTTAAGTTTTCTGTCAAGCTAGTTATGTTTAATACATTCTCAGCTATGTCTAATTGCATTGCAGCTAAAGCTGAATTAAATTCGCCTGTATCAGAGACTCCTGCTATAAGTGTTTCTAATTCATCTAATAAACGATCAGATTCATCTATAATATCAGAATTTGGTAGATAATTGTTATTTGTAACTAAGAATTCATCAACTATTAAACCTTCTTCGTATAATAAACCTATTCTATTGTAAGAATAAGCTTTCCACCATAAAGCCCAAGCCTTGATAGCAGATATTTCACTAGCACTAGCATTTACGTCATCTGCGGTTGTTAACATAATATTAGCCTGTCCAATAACATCATAAGAACTAGCCCATTCATATTGAGTTGCGTTGTCAGAACCCGCTGCTCTTGAATTTCTAATTGCTATTTCACCTGGTTGAGGGCCTCCTTGAGGAGGAGTAATAACAGTACCATCGTCTAGAGTAATAGATTCAGTTTGGTTTACCCATCTACCACCAAAATTACCCCAAGGCATAGTTAAGTTATCTCCCATTGTTTCATGATAGCCATACACAAACGATAAATGAAAATCGTCAATAGGGGTATATATACCTTGTCCAAAGGTATACATTGCAGAAGCTACAGTTAAATTAGCTGCAGAAGGTAGGTTTGGGTTAACAGGATCTATATTAGAATCTAAAAGGTTGTCTTGACATGAAATAATGCTCAGAGAAACCAATAGTAATATTATCGCTTTTAAATTTATTTTTTTCATTTTTTTAGTTTTAGAAAGTTACTTTTAAACCAACATTATAACTTTTTGTGTTTGGATGTGTGAATTCATCAAAACCTCTTTGGAAAGGATTTCCAAAGTTTCTAGCTGCTTCAGGGTCTAGTCCTGTGTAGTCAGTAATAGTAGCTAAATTTCTTCCAGAAAGAATTAAAGTTATGTTTTGAACATTTTTTAATTTAACTAATTGGTCTAATCTAACCTTAAAGCTAACATTACGAAGTCTTAAAAAAGAAGCATCTTCAATAAAATGAGATGTAGGTACATTAGTATTGTATAAACCAGTATAATATGATACAAAAGCACCAGTTTGAGCTGTTCCTGAAGGGTCTTCAATAGTTACTGGAACCGAAGTTTCAGCATGTAAACCGTTATTATATAACCATTGTTTAGCTCTATTATATACATCCATACCTTGGAACCAATCTATTTGAGTAGAAATTTCGAAAATTTTATTTATTTTAAAATCATTAAAGAAAGACATTACAAAATCTGGTTGAGTACTTCCTCCTACAATTTTTTCATTAGTAAATACTGGTTTACCTGTGTTTTTGTTTACCACATATCCTGAACTTGCAACTGTGAAATTGTTAGCGTTAGCAGCTGGGATTATTAAATTTCCTTGTGAATCTGTTTGGTCAACACTTCTTACAATATCAAATACTGAAAAAGTACCAATTTCTTGTCCTTCCTCTAAAGTAAAGAAATCTTCAACAACCAATGGTTGACCATTTGCAATACGATCTAGAGTAGTTGCAGATTTTGTAAAACGTGTCCCAAAATTCCAGCTAAAGTTTTCGCTTTCATAAATTCCTGCATCTAAGCTAAAATCAAAACCATTACTTGATAAATCATAAGCATTACTTGTAACTTGAGAAGCACCAGTACTAGGAGCTAATTCTGTAAAAGCTATAGCGCCTTCAGTTTCATTGGTAAAATAGTTTGCACTACCTCTAAAGTTTGTGAACCAATTGTCGCTGTTAGTTTTTATAGCATAATCTAAACCAACTTCTAGCTCTGTGTTTATTGCTGGTTCTAAACCGGGATTACCAATTCTAAATTGAGTTGATCCTGGGGCTTGAGAACCAATTGTAGTTACATCGAAAGATTCGATGTTTGTACCAAAACCTGGCTGAATACCTGCCTGTCCCCATGCTGCTCTTATTTTTAATTGTTGTAAGTGATCATTTTCAACAACATCAGCAATATTAAAATAACCATTAACATTACCAAATGTACCTCTTACATCATTTCCGAATCTACTAGAAACATCACTTCTAAGACCTCCTCCAATTCCGAATAAGCCATCATAAAAGTCTAATTTTTGATTAATTAAGAAACCATAAGTTCTAAAAGGTACAAAAGTAGTATTTCCTATAGAGTTCAATGTTTTAGTACTACTTTGATTGATAGTAAATGTTCCAAAACCTGAAAATGGATTTCCTGTACCTTGTACTTGAGTAGCTGAACTCTCTTCATCTCTCCAGTCAAATGTTAAAGATGTTGTTGATTCTAAAGGTAAGTCTTCTTCTAATTCAAAAGAGAAATTAGCAGTAGTTAATAAATTTTGGAAATAAAAGTTAGTATTAGTTTCAGATAGAATACCAGTTCCATTAGTGATAATTTGATCAGCTTGTTGGTGGTTGTCAGTTCTTCTCTGGAAGAAGTTAAACGTTTGTGAATACGTATCAAAACCATATTTAACGTTTAAGTTTAAGAAACTAAACGGATCATAATTTAATGAGAAATTTGTAATAGCTCTGCTAATTTCATCTTGTCTTACTTGTGCTTCACTAAAGAAAAAAGGATTCGAAGAGTTAGGATCTGTTAAATCTGGGCTTATAACTAATTCGTTGTCAGAATTTCTAACATTTAAGTCTACATGAGGTAAATTTTGGAAAACATTGTTTATAAGGTTGTTTCCATTAGCGTTATCAGTGTTAGTACCTGTCTTATTTCTACTAGAAATGTAATCAACTCTAGAAGAGATGCTTAATTTTTCAGATAATTTTACGTCTAATTTTAAACGAGAGTTATATCTAACATAGTTTCCGTTAACTAAAACACTTTCACTTGATGTCCTGCTTCCAGAAGCCAAATAAGTAATGTTTTCACTACCTCCTGATACAGTAGCGCCATAATTAGAAAGGAAAGCATCTTTAAATAAAACGTCTGTTGCGTTAAATGTTTGTTCAGCATAAGGAGTTTCATTTATTCCTTCAGAACCTAAAGCGGTACCGTCTACATCAATAATATTAATAGCAACAGGTAAGTACTGAGATTCATCATTTAGTTGAGTAACAGGGACATCTGATAAATTCACTAAAAAACCAGCATTATTCGTTCTGTACCTATGTAAAGAAGATCTTCTTGCTTTATCACTTGTGATAGCACTAGCAAATCCTCCACTAACATCTAAAGTTACCTTTGGAGCACCAGCCCTACCTTTTTTTGTGATGATATTAATTACACCATTTGCACCCTGTGCACCATAAATTGTAGCACCAGATGCACCAGTCACAACTTCAACTCTTTCTACATTAGAAAAATCGATATCAGCCAAACGAGAACTTAAGTTTGAGGCTCCACCTAATGATGAACTACCTGCATTAACTTCAACTCCATCTATGCAAGACTAATGGATTGGTACTTTGTAAACTAGCAATAGATCGTAATACAATATCTTGCTGTTGTCCTGGTTGTCCTGAATTAGATTGAATTATTGCACCAGCAACTTTACCTTGTAATGCTTGTTCTACAGAAGGAGTACCTAATTCTGCTAATTTTTCAGCATTAACAGAAGAAACACTAACTCCTAATTTTTTTCTAGACGTTCCTGTAGCTACCCCAGTTACTACAATTTCATCTAAAACATTATTATCATCAGATAATGTTACATTAATAGTGTTGGTGCCTCCAACCGTTTTTTCTACAGTTGACATACCAACAAAACTGAAGACTAAAACGTCACCAGTCTTAGCTTTAATAGAGTATTTTCCATCAAAGTCAGTTTCAGTACCAATTTTTGTTCCTTTTTTGATAACGCTAACTCCAGGTAAAGAGCCAGTACCATCAGAAACAACCCCTGAAATTGTCCTGTCTTGTGCAAACGAAACTTGCACAACCAACGCTAGCAATAGCGTTAGAATTCCATTAAATTTTGTTTTCATTATGTATTTATTTGAATTAATGTGTGCTAAAATCTTAAATTAAACTTAAAAAAACAACAAAAAGGGTTAATAAAATGTAAATTACTGTTTGAAAGTGTTAAAAATTAAGTATTCTTTCTTTAGAAGTAATTTTTTAGGATTATTGATAAATTCAAAGAAGGGTTTTTGTAAAGTTTTGAAATTCCGCTAGATAAGGATAAGTTTATAATGGAGTTCTTTCTTTTGAATAAATAACCTATCCCCAAACCAAGCAAAGTTTGTGTTTCATTATTTATGTTTTGAACAACACCGGGATCTGTTATTGAATGTAAATAAGAGTTCTCAGAAGTTATGAAACGATATTCAATATTTAAAAAAGAATATTTTTTCACAAATATACTTTGAGGGTTGAACCCTCTAATAGAATTAATGCCACCTATTCTATATAATTCATTGAATAGGTAGTTTGAAGATAGAAGAATACCAGTTTTATTTCTAACATTTATGCTGTTTTTCGAGTTTATCTCAATATCAAGAGCGCTAGTTATATTTGTTTTAAACTGTTGGTTGCTTATTGATGAAGAAGTTCTTTTACCAATTAGATTAGAGATAGTAAACGAGACTTTAGGAGAAGAAAAATAGTTTCTAGCTAAACTATTAAATGAAAAAGATAACCCTATGAATTGCGATGAAAAATCAGGTGTGTTAAGGTTTAAGTTGTTCGAAGTGTTGTTGGATTCCTCATTTTCATAAGAAACTCCTGCGGTCAGTTTAGTGTTAATGTTATAAAGAAAGTTTGTTGTGAATTTAGAGTTTAAAAAAGTGCTGTCTTGTTTATATATCTGAAAGGATGTTTTGTTGGATATTGCAGTATTGAATATATAAGGTATAAAAGTTTCCAAAATTAAGTTTTGTCTTTCATTTCCATTGGCATTCCAGTTTAAGTGGAATTGTTCGCCTGTATTTAAAATGTTATTTAATTCTAGATTTATATTTCCAGTGAAGTTTAGTTCGTCCGGGTTTTCTGATGAAAAGTTGATTAGGCCGTCAAAATTGCTTTGTTTTTTCTTTTTTAAATATAGGTATACTAAAGTAGAGTCTTTGCTGAATAAGATTTCTGGTCTTTTGTGTTGTTTTGCGAATGAAAGTGTGTTTAAGTTATTCTCAATGCTAGAAATTAATTTTTTATTTAAAACTTGATGCGGCTTAATTTTTAAAAAATGTTTTAAATAAGACTTTGGAAATTTGTTGTATCCTTTAATGATTATTTTGTCAAGTGTTCTTTTTTTTGAATTTTTAATTTGTAATGTAGCATTAATTTTATCTTCTATTAATGTGATGTTTGTTAATTGTACTTTTGAAAAAGGATTTCCCGTTGCTTCTAGTTTTAAATTGATGGTCTTTAAAAATTGAGGTAAATTTTCAATTGCTATTTTTTCTTTAAAAGCTGATAGGTTCTGGTTTTTATGTAGCGTGAGGGTTATGGAATCAGTTTTTTTTCCGAATGAGATGTAAATTAGTTTGTGTGATGTGTTTTGAGAAATTGAGTCTGTTTTATTATAAAAATATCCTTTCAGTTTTAAAGAGCTATTCACAGAATCGATTAGTTTGTTTAGGTCTTTACTTGATTTGATTCTGTTTAATTTGTTTAATTCAATGTTTTTGTTTTCTGTTTTTTTTGATGCTATGAATTTTAAATGCACTTCTTGAGAAAAAAGAAATGAATTTTTTAGCGCAATAAAAATAATAAGAAGTAGTGTTTGTTTCAAAATTTTAAATAATAGCTAAAGTATATTAAAATCAAGAGATTCCTCGGTTTTTATAGAGGTAATGTAAAAATAACTTCCTGATATTTGAATAATTAGAAATTAATCGTACATTTGCACACTCTTAAAAATAGAGAATAATATTAATAAGTACAAACGAAAACAAGTAATTAATTAGTATGCCAACTATTCAACAATTAGTTCGTAAAGGAAGAACCAAAATAACTAAGAAGAGTAAATCGGCTGCTTTGACGGCATGTCCTCAAAGACGTGGAGTTTGTACGCGTGTGTATACAACAACACCAAAAAAACCTAATTCAGCGATGCGTAAAGTAGCCCGTGTTAGGTTGACAAATGGTAATGAGATCAACGCGTATATCCCAGGAGAAGGGCACAACCTTCAGGAGCACTCGATAGTATTAGTTAGAGGTGGAAGGGTAAAAGATTTACCAGGAGTTAAATATCATATCGTACGTGGTGCATTAGATACTGCAGGTGTGGAAGGAAGAACTCAACGTAGATCAAAATATGGTGCAAAACGCCCTAAAGACAAAAAGTAATTATTCAGTAACTTTTTTAATGTAAAGACATGAGAAAAAGAAGAGCGAAAAAAAGAATTTTATTACCAGATCCAAGATTTAATGATCAATTAGTAACACGTTTTGTAAATAACTTAATGTGGGATGGTAAGAAATCTGTAGCGTTCAAAGTATTTTACGATGCAATAGATATCGTAAATGAAAAGAAAACTGACGAAGAAAAGTCAGCTTTAGAAATTTGGAAAGACGGTTTGTCAAATGTAATGCCTCACGTAGAAGTTCGTTCACGTCGTGTGGGAGGTGCTACATTTCAAATACCAATGCAAATCCGACCAGATCGTAAAGTGTCAATGGCGATCAAATGGATGATAAGTTATGCTCGTAAGCGTAATGAAAAAACTATGGCACAACGTTTAGCTGCTGAAATATTAGCTGCAGCTAAAGAAGAAGGAGCAGCAGTTAAGAAAAGAGTAGATACTCATAAAATGGCTGAAGCTAACAAGGCATTCTCACACTTTAGATTTTAATAGAAATGGCTAGAGATTTAAAATTCACACGAAACATTGGTATTGCCGCTCATATTGATGCAGGTAAAACTACAACAACAGAACGTATCCTTTATTACACAGGGGTTTCTCACAAAATTGGAGAAGTACATGATGGTGCTGCTACAATGGACTGGATGGAACAAGAGCAAGAAAGAGGTATAACAATTACTTCGGCTGCAACTACTTGTACTTGGAAATTTCCAACAGAAAATGGAAAGCCAGTATCAGATACAAAAGGTTACCACTTTAATATTATTGATACTCCAGGTCACGTTGATTTTACGGTAGAGGTAAATCGTTCTTTACGTGTATTAGATGGATTAGTATTCTTATTTTCTGCTGTTGATGGTGTAGAGCCTCAATCAGAAACTAACTGGAGGTTAGCAGATAACTATAAAGTACCTCGTATCGGTTTTGTAAATAAAATGGATCGTCAAGGATCTAATTTTATGGCTGTATGTCAGCAAGTAAAAGATATGTTAGGGTCTAATGCTGTGCCAATCGTAATGAATATTGGAGATGAAGCAGACTTTAAAGGTATTGTAGACTTAGTGAAGAACCGTGCAATTGTATGGCATGATGAAACACAAGGTTCTACTTTTGATGTGATAGAGATTCCAGAAGATTTAAAAGAAGAAGCTGCTGAATTACGTGGTAAACTTATAGAAGAAGTTGCAGCGTATGACGAGAATCTTTTAGAGAAATTTATGGAGGATGAAAATTCAATTACTGAGGAAGAAGTGCATGCTGCTCTTCGTGCTGCAGTAATGGATATGTCTATCATTCCTATGATTTGTGGGTCAGCATTTAAAAATAAAGGAGTTCAGTTTTTATTAGATGCAGTATGTCGTTATTTACCTTCACCAGTAGATAAAGATGCTATTGTTGGAACAGATCCAAATACTGGTGACGAAATCACTCGTAAGCCAGACGCTAAAGAGCCTTTCTCTGCATTAGCATTTAAAATTGCAACGGATCCTTTCGTAGGTCGTCTTGCGTTTTTCCGTGCTTATTCAGGGCGTTTAGATGCAGGTTCTTATGTGTTAAATAACCGTTCAGGTAAAAAAGAACGTATTTCTCGTATCTATCAAATGCACTCAAATAAACAAAATGCTATCGATTATATCGAAGCAGGAGATATTGGAGCAGCAGTTGGATTTAAGTCTATTAAGACAGGAGATACATTATCTGACGAGAAAAATCCAATCGTTTTAGAATCTATGGACTTTCCAGATCCAGTAATTGGTATCGCGGTAGAGCCTAAGACTAAAGCAGATGTAGATAAGTTAGGTTTAGCTTTAGGTAAGTTAGCTGAAGAAGATCCAACATTTACAGTAAGAACTGATGAAGCTTCTGGACAGACTATTATTTCTGGAATGGGTGAATTACACTTAGATATTATTGTTGATCGTTTAAAGCGTGAATTTAAAGTAGAAGTAAACGAAGGACAGCCACAAGTAGAGTACAAAGAAGCTATTACAGCCGCTGCAGACCATAGAGAGGTTTATAAAAAGCAATCTGGTGGTCGTGGTAAATTTGCTGATATTGTATTTACAATGGAACCTGCAGAAGAAGGTGTTCAAGGATTAGTTTTTGAATCAGTTATTAAAGGTGGTAATGTTCCTAAAGAATTTGTACCATCAGTAGAGAAAGGATTCAAAGAAGCAATGAAAAATGGTCCTTTAGCTGGATACGAAATGGATTCAATGAAGGTAACATTAAAAGATGGTTCTTTCCACCCTGTAGATTCTGATCAGTTATCATTCGAATTAGCTGCTAAAATGGGTTACAAAGCTGCTGCAAAAGCTGCAAAAGCTAAAATTATGGAACCTATTATGAAGTTAGAAGTGTTAACTCCTGAAGAAAACATGGGAGATATCGTAGGAGACTTAAATAGAAGACGTGGTCAGGTTTCTGATATGTCTGATAGAGCAGGGTCTAAAGTTGTAAAAGCAACAGTGCCATTATCTGAAATGTTTGGATATGTTACAGCTTTAAGAACAATGTCTTCTGGTAGAGCAACTTCTACAATGGAATTTTCACACTATGCTGAAACTCCTTCTAATATTTCAGAAGAAGTTATCGCTAATGCTAAAGGTTAATTAAGATGAGTCAAAAAATTAGAATAAAATTAAAATCTTACGATTACAATTTAGTAGATAAATCTGCTGAGAAAATCGTTAAGACAGTAAAAAGTACTGGAGCGGTAGTAAATGGACCAATCCCTTTACCAACTCATAAAAAGATTTTTACAGTATTACGTTCACCACACGTAAACAAAAAATCTAGAGAGCAATTTCAATTATCTGCTTACAAGCGTTTGTTAGATATCTATAGTTCTTCTTCAAAGACTATTGATGCATTAATGAAGCTTGAGTTACCAAGTGGAGTTGAAGTAGAGATTAAAGTATAAGTATTGTACTATAGATAAAAAGCCTTTTTACATAAGTAAAAAGGCTTTTTTGCTTTAACATTCAACCTAAATAGCGGGAATTACTATATGTTTGGGTTGTAACTAATTTGAGATAAGAAAGTATAACTATCATGTTATCATTTAAATAATTGATTTTATTTTGGTTATATCTGTATTTTTTTATACTTTCGCAGTCCGAAATTGAGTGTTAGATGTTTTTTAACATAAAATTTTAAGAACATGTCCGGAGGGTTTCGCGAAGGAAAAACGGTAAAACACAATAAGTTAAGAGCTAAAACGTGTTTTACGCTCTTTTTTTTTGAGTGAGATTTTAAAGATGTAGAAACATTTGTTTCAAATAATTATTTAGTAATAGACGCGCTGGATAAGTTATAAATCTAATCGTCTTAAAATTAACAGATATGTCTGGGTTAATAGGAAAAAAAATCGGAATGACCAGCTTATTCGACGAGAATGGGAAGAATATCCCATGTACCGTTATAGAAGCAGGTCCTTGCGTGGTTACCCAAGTCAGAACCGAAGAGGTTGATGGCTACAATGCTTTACAACTTGGTTTCGATGACAAAAAGGCAAAAAGCTCTAACAAAGCTTTAGATGGTCACTTCCAAAAAGCAGGTACCGTTGCTAAGAAAAAAGTCGTTGAGTTCCAGGGTTTCGAAGGAGAATTTAAATTGGGTGACTCAATTACAGTAGAGCACTTTGCTGAAGGAGAGTTCGTTGATGTTTCAGGAACTTCTAAAGGTAAAGGTTTTCAAGGGGTTGTTAAACGTCACGGGTTTGGTGGTGTTGGTCAAGCAACTCACGGTCAACATAACCGTTTAAGAGCGCCAGGTTCTATTGGTGCGGCTTCTTACCCTGCAAGAGTGTTCAAAGGAATGCGTATGGCAGGACGTATGGGAGGAGATAGTGTTAAAGTTCAAAATTTAAGAGTGTTAAAAGTAGTTCCAGAAAAGAATCTTTTAGTTATAAAAGGTGCTGTTCCAGGACACAAAAACTCTTATGTAATTATTGAGAAGTAATGAAGGTAGCAGTATTAGATATTACAGGAAAAGATACTGGTAGAAAAGTTGAACTTTCTAACGAAGTATTCGGAATAGAGCCAAACGATCACGCTATTTACTTAGATGTAAAGCAGTATTTGGCTAATCAAAGACAAGGTACTCACAAATCTAAAGAGAGAGGTGAGATTGCTGGAAGTACAAGAAAGATAAAAAAACAAAAAGGTACAGGTACTGCTCGTGCAGGAAGTATCAAATCTCCAGTTTTTAGAGGTGGAGGTCGTATCTTCGGTCCAAGACCAAGAAGCTATTCTTTCAAATTAAACAAAAACTTAAAGCGTTTAGCTCGTAAATCTGCTTTAAGTATTCAAGCAAAAGATAACAATTTAGTAGTAGTTGAAGATTTCAATTTTGAAACTCCAAAGACTAAAGAGTTTGTTAATGTGTTAAAAGCTTTAGAATTAGATACAAAGAAGACTTTATTCGTTTTAAACGAAGAAAGTAAAAATGTATATTTATCTTCTCGTAACTTGAAGAAGTCTAAAGTAGTAAATGCTTCTGGAGTTAATACTTATAATGTGTTAAACGCAAATAAAGTTGTGATTTCAGAAAGTACTTTAGAAGGAATTGAATCTAACTTAAGTAAATAGGATTTTCAGATATGAGTATTTTAATAAAACCTATTATTACAGAAAAAGCAACATTAGATAGCGAAAGATTCAATCGTTACACTTTTGTTGTAAACAAGAAAGCTAACAAAATTCAAATTAAAGATGCTGTTGAAGCTGCTTACGGAGTAACAGTAGAAAAGGTGAGAACTTTAAATCACCCAGCATTAAGAAAAACTAAGTACACTAAAAAAGGTTTAGTGTCTGGTTTAACAAGCGGTTATAAAAAGGCGGTTGTTCAGTTAGCAGAAGGCGAAATTGATTTTTATAACAATCTATAAGAATAAGAAAGACAAATGTCAGTTAGAAAATTAAAACCAATAACACCAGGTCAGCGTTTTAGAGTTGTAAATGGGTTCGACACCATTACTACTGATAAGCCGGAAAAGTCATTATTGGCACCGAGAAAAAGAACTGGAGGTCGAAACAATCAGGGTCGTATGACTACCCCTAATAGAGGTGGAGGTCATAAGAGAAGATATCGTATTGTTGATTTCAAAAGAAATAGATACAACGATCCTGCTACAGTATTAACTATTGAGTACGATCCAAACCGTACAGCGTTTATCGCTTTAGTTCAATATGCTGATGGAGAAAAACGTTATGTGATTGCACAAAACGGATTAAAAGTTGGACAAACTATCGTTTCAGGTAAAGATGCTACGCCAGATGTTGGTAACGCTATGTTCTTAAGTGATATTCCTTTAGGAACTACAATTTCTTGTATCGAATTACGTCCAGGTCAAGGAGCTGTTATGGCTCGTTCTGCAGGTTCTTTTGCTCAATTAATGGCAAGAGACGGAAAATATGCTACAGTTAAGTTACCTTCTGGAGAAACAAGATTAATCTTACAAACTTGTTTAGCTACTATAGGAGTTGTATCTAATTCAGATCACCAGTTAATCGTTTCAGGTAAAGCAGGTAGATCTAGATGGTTAGGTAGAAGACCAAGAACAAATGCTGTTAGAAAGAACCCAGTTGATCACCCAATGGGTGGTGGTGAAGGACGTTCTTCTGGAGGACATCCAAGATCTAAGAATGGTATCCCAGCTAAAGGATATAAGACAAGGTCTAAGACTAAGGCTAGTAATAAGTATATTATAGAACGTAGAAAGAAATAATAAATCATGGCAAGATCATTAAAAAAAGGACCTTACGTTCACTATAAATTAGAAAGAAAAGTGTTAGCTAACGTTGAATCAGGTAAGAAATCTGTAATCAAAACTTGGTCTAGAGCTAGTATGATTACTCCTGATTTTGTTGGACAAACGATTGCTGTTCATAACGGACGTCAGTTTGTACCTGTTTACGTTACAGAAAACATGGTAGGTCATAAGTTAGGCGAATTTTCACCAACGCGTTCATTTCGTGGACATGCAGGTGCTAAAAATAAAGGAAAAAAATAGTAGGATATTATGGGAAGTCGTAAAAAAAACATGGCAACGCAGTTAAAAGAAGCTAAAAAGCAAAGAGCTTTTGCTAAGCTTACTAACTGTCCTACGTCACCAAGAAAAATGCGTTTAGTAGCGGATCAAATAAGAGGAGTAGAGGTTGAGAAAGCTTTACAAATTTTAAAATTTAGTCCAAAAGAAGCATCTCGTAACTTAGAAAAGTTATTATTATCTGCAATTGCTAACTGGCAAGCAAAAAATGAAGATGCAAGTATTGAGGATGCTGAATTATTCGTGAAATCTATTTATGTAGATAGCGCAGGGATGTTAAAAAGGTTAAGACCAGCTCCACAAGGTCGTGCACATAGAATACGTAAGCGTTCTAATCACGTAACATTAGAGCTAGGTACTAAAAATAACAGTAATTAATCATTAGTAGAAATGGGACAAAAAACAAATCCAATAGGAAATCGTTTAGGAATTATCAGAGGATGGGAATCTAACTGGTATGGTGGAAATGACTACGGTGATAAAATTGCTGAGGATGATAAGATAAGAAGGTATTTAAAAGCTAGATTATCTAAGGCAAGTGTTTCTCGTATCATCATAGAGCGTACTTTAAAACTTGTAACCGTTACTATCACTACAGCACGTCCAGGTATCATTATTGGTAAAGGAGGTCAAGAGGTAGACAAGTTAAAAGAAGAGCTTAAGAAGATTACAGGAAAAGAAGTTCAAATCAATATTTTCGAAATTAAGCGTCCAGAATTAGATGCAAATTTAGTTGCAGCTAGTATTGCTCGTCAAATCGAAAACAGAATTTCATACAAGCGTGCTACTAAAATGGCTATAGCGGCTGCAATGCGTATGAACGCAGAAGGTATTAAAGTACAACTTTCTGGTCGTTTAAACGGAGCTGAAATGGCACGTTCTGAACACTATAAAGAAGGAAGAATTCCTTTATCTACTTTTAGAGCAGATATCGATTATTCACTTGTTGAAGCGCATACTACATACGGAAGAATTGGTGTGAAAGTATGGATCATGAAGGGTGAGGTTTATGGAAAACGTGAATTATCTCCGTTAGTTGGATTATCTAAGCAAAAAGGTAATTCAAATAACAAAGGAGGAGGTGGTAGACGTCAACCTCGCAGAAGAAAATAATTTTTAAAAGAAATTTGAGATGTTACAGCCAAAAAGAGTAAAATTTCGTAGAGTTCAGAAGGGTAAAGGTAATATGAGTGGTAACTCTGGAAGAGGGACACAATTATCAAATGGAATGTTTGGTATAAAATCTTTAGACCAGAACTTACTTACTTCTCGTCAAATAGAAGCTGCTCGTATCGCGGCAACTCGTTATATGAAAAGAGAGGGGCAACTTTGGATTAAAATTTTCCCGGACAAGCCAATAACGAAGAAACCGTTAGAGGTACGTATGGGTAAAGGTAAGGGTGCACCTGATCATTTTGTAGCTGTTGTTAAACCAGGAAGAATATTATTTGAAGTTGGTGGTGTGCCAATGGAAGTAGCTAAAGAAGCATTACGTTTAGCTGCACAAAAACTTCCGGTAAAAACAAAGTTTATCATTGCAAGAGATTTTGATTATAACGCTTAATTCTAATAGATCATGAAACAATCAGAAGTAAAAGAATTATCAACAGCTGACTTACAAGATAAGCTTGGAGCGTTGAAGAAAAACTATACTGATCTTAAGATGGCACACGCTATAACTCCATTGGAAAACCCATTGCAGTTAAGAACCTTAAGAAGAACTGTAGCAAGAATTGCTACAGAGTTAACTAAAAGAGAATTACAATAAATTCTAGTCAGTTTTAAAGATGGAAAAAAGAAATCTTAGAAAAGAGAGAATAGGTGTTGTATCTAGCAACAAGATGGAGAAATCTATCGTAGTTAGCGAGGTAAAGAGAGTAAAACACCCAATGTACGGTAAGTTCGTTAAGAAAACGAAAAAGTACGTTGCACATGACGAGAATAACGATTGCAACATTGGAGATACAGTTAAGATAATGGAAACTCGTCCATTAAGTAAATCTAAGCGTTGGAGATTAGTAGAAATCCTAGAAAGAGCTAAATAATATGTTACAGACAGAATCAAGATTAAAAGTAGCAGATAACACTGGAGCTAAAGAGGTTTTAGTGATTAGAGTTTTAGGTGGAACAAAAAAGCGTTATGCTAGTGTTGGAGATAAAATAGTAGTTACTGTTAAATCTGCAACTCCTAACGGAACTGTAAAGAAAGGTCAAGTATCTCGTGCAGTAGTTGTTCGTACTAAGAAAGAAGTTAGACGTAAAGACGGATCATATATTAGATTTGATGATAATGCTTGTGTACTTTTAAATCCTTCTGAGGAGATGAGAGGAACACGTGTATTCGGTCCTGTGGCTCGTGAATTACGTGAGAAACAATTTATGAAGATAGTATCATTAGCACCAGAGGTGTTATAAAATCAGATTTTAAGATGAAGAAATTTAAAATTAAATCAGGAGATACTGTTAAAGTTATCGCAGGAGATCACAAAGGATCTGAAGGAAAAGTTTTACGTATCTTAAAAGATAAGGATAGAGTAGTAGTAGAAGGTGTAAATATGGTTTCAAAACATACTAAGCCAAATGCTGCTAATCCTCAAGGAGGGATCGTAAAACAAGAAGCTCCATTACATATTTCAAACGTTGCTTTAGTAGAGAACGGTGAAACTGTAAGAGTAGGTTATAAAGTTGAAGGAGATACTAAGACTAGAATCTCTAAAAAAACTAAAAAAGCAATATAATCATGAGTTACGTACCAAGATTAAAAGAGGAATATAAAGCTAGAGTTATAAAAGCTCTAACTGAAGAATTCGGATATAAAAACGTAATGCAAGTACCTAAATTACAGAAAATTGTAGTAAGTAAAGGTGTAGGTGCTGCTATTGCTGATAAGAAATTAATTGATTATGCAATTGAAGAATTAACTTCAATCACAGGTCAAAAAGCAGTATCAACTGTTTCTAAAAAAGATGTTGCAAACTTCAAATTACGTAAAGGGATGCCAATTGGAGCAAAAGTTACGTTAAGAGGAGATATTATGTACGAATTTTTAGATCGTTTAGTAACAGCTTCTTTACCTCGTGTAAGAGATTTTAATGGAATTAAGGCAAATGGTTTTGATGGTAGAGGTAATTACAATTTAGGAATTACTGAGCAAATCATCTATCCAGAGATTAATATTGATCAAGTAAAGAAGATCAGTGGTATGGATATTACTTTTGTAACATCTGCATTAACTGATAAAGAAGCTAAATCATTATTAGGAGAATTAGGTTTACCATTTAAAAAGAATTAAAAGATGGCTAAAGAATCAATGAAAGCGCGTGAGCGTAAAAGAGCTAAAACAGTAGCTAAGTATGCTGAAAAAAGAAAGGCTTTGAAAGAAGCTGGAGATTACGAAGCATTACAGAAGTTACCTAAAAATGCTTCTCCAGTTAGAATGCACAATCGTTGTAAATTAACTGGTCGTCCAAAAGGATACATGCGTCAGTTTGGTATTTCACGTGTTACTTTCCGTGAAATGGCTAACCAAGGATTAATTCCAGGTGTAAAGAAAGCTAGCTGGTAGAGTTTTTATCAGTTCAATCATATAAAAAGGTGTACAACTTATACAAGTTTGTGCACCTTTTTTTATTTTTAGCTAAAAATGTACAATTAGTTTGAAAAGTTTTTTAAAAGCAGAGTATCCATTCTATTATGATATAAAGAGAACAGTTTTAATAGCTGTATTGGTTTTTGTACTTTCAATATCTTTTAGTCTTGTTTTTGAACCTTTTGATGTGAATTTAAAAGAACTTAAATATTCATATTTTATAATTTCAATAATTCACTCATCGGTTTCTCTGATCATTTTTATATTATCAACTATAGTTATTAAGGTTTTTAGAGATGAAAATAAAGCTTGGTTAGTTTTACATGAGATTTTATTTTTATTAGTTGTTTTAACTGTAATTGGGGGCTGTCAGTTTTTAATTAGAGATTTGATTTATCTTAAAAATGATAACTGGTCATTTAAGTATCTATATGAGGAGATAAGAAATACTCTGTCTGTAGGTGGTTTGTTAATTTTTATTATTACTTCAATAAATATTGAAAGGCTAAGAAATATATATCATAAAAGAAGTAATAAACTAAAAATAAATTTTAAAAATGTAGATACATCATCAAGTCAAAGAATTGCTATAAATACTCTTGTTAAATCAGATGACTTCACTTTAAATATTGATGAATTTATTTACGCTAAATCGGATAAAAACTATGTCGAAATTTCACTCAAAGAAGAAAAAATTTTGAAAAGGATGACGATAAAAAGTTTAGAAGAGCAATTAATATGCTATAATTTTATTTTAAGAACTCACCGATCTTATCTTTTAAATTTGAACTGGATTGATAGAATAAAAGGGAATACACAGGGCTATCAAATTTCTTTAAAAGAACGAATTGATATAGTTCCAGTTTCAAGAAGTATAATTCTAAAATTCGAAAATCGAATTAAAGAAATAAATACCTAGTTATTCATAACATTTAATTTGTTATTCGTAACAACTAGTTATCCACATTAGATAGTCTTATCTCTTAAAAATAGTTTTGTCTTAAACTATTTAAATTATTTTATGAAAACTAAAAGAAGATACTATTTAGACTGGTTGCGAGTAATTTCCGTTTTTGCTGTTTTTATTCATCATGTTCTAATGCCTTTTAATGGTGATGATTTTCATATCATGAATACTCAATCCAGTAAATTGTTGGATGATATTATGGTGTATTTTGAACAATTTCGCTTACCATTATTATTCTTAATTTCTGGTGTTGGAACTATTTATTCTTTTTCAAAAAGAAATTGGAAAAGTTTTGTTTTTGAGCGAGGTAAACGATTATTAATTCCTTTAGTTTTTGGAGTGTTTATTTTGATTCCTCCTCAAACATATTTTGAGAATTATAATTTGTATAATTCGTTTTTTATTGAGTACCCAAAGCTTATTGTCAAATTTAAAGTAAATCATCTTTGGTTTATAGAAAGTCTATTTTTAATGTCTTTGTTATATATTCCCTTTATTTTGTTTTTTCGTTCATCTAAAAGCGATTCAATAAAAATGCAAATAGAAAAATATACAAAGAAGTATGGTTTTTTTTCATGGTGTTTTGTTCTTGCTTTTGTGAGAGTAATTACTAAATATTATTTTCCAGAAAATGATAAAAGCTTTATGAATCCTTCTTCAACCTTATATTTTGGGTTCTTTTTTGTAAGTGGAATAATAATCTGCAGTACTTCAGATTTATGGAGGCTATTATTAAAAGAAAGACGTAAAAATTTATACTTTTTACTAGCTAGTACTATGATTTTTTATAGTTATTATTTTATCCCTAGTGAGTATATTTCACCATACCTCTCTTTACAAATCCGTTGGAGTATTTGGTATATTGTTTGTTGCTTAGTTTCTTGGTCGGCAATAATTACTTGTTTAGGTTATAGTCAACAACTTTTGAATAGAGAAAGCAGATTACTCAAAAAATTAAATGAAGCCGTATATCCGTTTTACATGTTACATCAAACTGTAATTATTGTTATTGGATATTTTATTCTAAAGATCAATGCCAGTATTAGCGCTAAAATAGCTTTACTTTTATTAAGTTCTTTTATAATAATTGCGATCTTATACTTAACTGTTATTTATCCTTTCTCATGGTTGAGGTTTTTATTTGGAATGAAACGAAATAAAGAATGATTATTTCCAAAGTAAAGGGATCTTAATAAACTCGTTAGATGACTTTTTTATTTTTCCTTTAATTCATTTCATTTTTCCCTGAATTCATTGTATTGCTATTTCAAAAAAAGTAATCTCAAGATACTTTTGAAGTGTTATTAATTTTGAAATATTTTATACTATGAAAATCATAACCACATTTATAATTGCTTTTATTTGTGTTTTTTCTTTCGGACAAACATATACAGGAAAAATTATTGATGAGCAAAACCAACCTATTTCATTTGCTAATATTGTCGCAAAAAATAAAGCAAATAATTTAATAGTTACAGGAGTAATTTCTGATGAAAATGGAGAGTTTTCTATAAAGATAAAAAAAGAAACTATATTCTTAGAAATTAGTTTTATTGGGTTTAACACAAAAAAAATATTCCCTAAGCAATCAAATATCGGAACTATTATTTTAGAAGAAGATGGTCAACAATTACAGGAAGTTGTAATTACTGCTCGTAAAAAACTTATCCAACAAAAAGTAGATCGATTGGTCTTCAATGTTGAAAATACTGTAGCTGGTACTGGAGGAACTGCTTTTGATGCGCTAAAGGCTACTCCAAGTGTACATGTTGATACAGATAAATTATCTATTGTGGGAAAAGGGAATGTACGAGTAATGGTAAACGATAGACTTATACAGTTATCAGGGAACGAATTAAATGCGTATTTGAGTACTATTGCTTCTGATGATATTAAAAATATTGAGGTTATTACGACCCCTCCATCTAAATATGATGCAGAAGGTGATAGTGGATTGATTAATATAGTTCTAAAAAAATCAAAAGAAAATAGTTGGAACAATCAAATCAGGACTTCGTATACTCAAGCAACATTTCCTTTATTTACGGTCGGAAACACTTTTAACTACAATAAAAATGATATAAGTGTAATTGCATCATTGAACGGAACCAAAGGTAGTACAGCTCAATTTAATCAGTTTGATATTGTGTATCCATCAGCTTCTACTGTAACAAATCTTGACATGAATAATAGCGAAAATATGATTTCAGGAAGACTAGGTTTAGATTATGCAGCAACTAATAATTCAACTATAGGAGTTCTATATTCAGGTTCGTTTGAAGATAAAGGTGTTATTGATGAAGGAAAAACATTCACAAATGATGGTAATGGAACATTTACTGACAATTTGGGTAATGCTGAGTTGACAAATCAAAATCATTCAATAAATGCACATTATATTAGAAAATTAGATACACTTGGAAGAAAATTATCTATTGATATAGATTATTTTAATTTCAAAAATAAAAATACTAGAAATTTTAGTAGTGAACAGTTTATTACAAATCCTAGTTTTTTTGAAGCAGAAAATAGTACTAATCAAAAAGTTGAAAATTATAGTGGAAGAATAGATGTTCAACATCCAAGTAAGTGGGGAAATTTTTCTTACGGAGCTAAAACGACGTTTACTAAAACTGATAGTGATGTGTCATTTTATAATAAAACAACAGGAATACCAGTTTTTGATCCAATACAGAGTAATGAGTTTAAGTATTCTGAAAATATTAATGCTTTCTATGCAGATGTATCTAAACCACTAGGAAAAAAATGGCAAACAAAAATCGGATTACGTTTTGAAAACACAAGAACCAAAGGAGTTTCTAAGACCAATAATCAAACAAATATTAATTCATACAATACATTGTTTCCATCTGTCTTTATAGGATATAATTCGAGTAAAAAAAACATGTTTAACTTAAGTTATAGCAGAAGAATCAAACGACCAAGTTTCGAACTTTTAAATCCATTTCGTTTTTATATCAATTCTATTTCATATCAAGAAGGAAATCCGTTTTTAAATCCTCAAATTTCTGAAAACTTAGAGTTTAAACATATTTATAAAGGAAAGCTTATTAGTAAAGCATTTGTAAGTTATGTAGACGATGGATATTTCAATATTATTAGAGCAGAAGATGGAACACAACAA
The DNA here is from genome assembly GCA_947501615.1 of uncultured Tenacibaculum sp. Taxonomy (GTDB): domain Bacteria; phylum Bacteroidota; class Bacteroidia; order Flavobacteriales; family Flavobacteriaceae; genus Polaribacter. Next base: position 419,196 of record CANMWK010000002.1, read on the forward strand.
AGAATTGTAGTTACTTATGAAAACTTTTATAAAGCTTATAATTATGGATTAACAGAAACTTTTATATATAGTCCAACAAAATGGTGGAATATGACTACTCAAGCTACATTATCAAGAATGGATACACGTTATAAAGACGGATTTAATTTAGATGCCGAATTATTAAGTGGATGGAATTTTCAATTGTACAATAGAAATACATTTCATTTAAATGAAGCAAAAACGATACAAGCAGAAACAACTTTGGTTTATGCTTCTCCGCAAAAATTAATGTATTTCTCAGTATCAGAAATGATTAATTTTGATGTAGGGTTAAAGTTTTCTATGTTAGATAAAAAACTAAATTGTACAGTTGCTGTAAATGATATTTTCAGAAGAAGAGCAACAAATGTAAACACTAAGACAAATGGCATAGATCAATCATATTATAATTATTTCGACACTCGAAATTTTAAAATCAGTTTAAACTACAGTTTTGGAAACAAGAAGATAAAAGTTAAAAAACATAATTCAGGAAACGAGGACGAACAAAATAGAGCGATACAATAAGGAAATTAACCAAGCTGTTTGAAGAATTGAATACTTTAAACAGCTTGGTTTAAACTAAAACTGTATTTTGTACAATCAAAACTATACATAGGTGAGGATTTTCAATCAAAAAATAAACTTTAAGCATATTTTAATACTATCGATACTATTATTAATAAGTAATGGAGTTAAAACTTTTCTTTTTTATTATGTGAGAATTAAAGGAGATATCGATTTTTATAATTATTATCATCATTTATCTATTTTAATATTTTCTATAGTTTCATTAGTTGCAATATCAGTTTCATGGAAGCATATTAATAAAATAGATACGTCTAATACAGTTTTGAAATTTTTAAAGGTTTGTGTTTTGTCGTTTTTGCTATTTAATAGTATAGGTATTATTATTGATTACATACTTTGGAGAACATTTAATAATGAACCATATGATATCTTAGTAAGATTATTTAATATGTTGTCTGTAACAGTCTTCTTTAGTGATGTTTTTGCATTTACTACGGCATTATTATATTTCAGACAGTCTCAGAAAACAGCGTTTGAGCTAGAATCAACAGAGAAAGAAAAAGCGACATTACAATCACAAATGCTACAAAAAAAACTAGAGCCACATTTTTTATTTAATAATTTAAGTGTATTATCAGGATTAGCAAGAAAACAACCTGAACAAATAGAAAGTTTTGTTGACGATTTTTCTGATGTTTATCGTTACTATTTAAAACATGGAGAAAATCAATTAGTGGAATTAAAGCAAGAGCTTTTGTTTTTGAAGAGTTATATGAATTTAATGGAAAAACGTTTTGGAAAAGCTTACCAGATTGTAAATGAAATAAAAAACACAAATGGATTTGTTATACCCTGTTCTTTGCAGTTGTGTGTTGAAAATGCAATTAAACATAATAAAGCAAGTGAGAAAGAACCATTATTTATTTTCTTAACAAGAGTTGGTGAAAGTGTTGCAATTAAAAACAAGTTAAACAAGGTGGATTTTACACTAGGTACAGGTGTAGGGAATACTTACCTTAAACGTCAATATGAAATTAACTTTAAAAAAGAAGTGAATTTTACAGAAACAAAAGATGAGTTTATGGTTAAAATCCCTCTAATTTCTGAATTATGAAAGTATTAATTATAGAAGATGAAGCTATTAATATTGAAATTATTACAGATCATATCTTAAGATACAATAGTAAAGTAGAGATAGTAGCCTCATTACAAAGTAAAGAACAAGTAGAAAAATGGTATGAAGTTAATGAACAAGTAGATTTAGTCTTTTCTGATATAGAGTTGTTAGATGGAAATATATTTTCTTTATTGAAAAAAAATAGTATTCAATCGCCAATTATCTTCACAACAGCTTACAATACTTTTTATCAAGATGCTTTTGATGTAAATGGCATAGCATATCTATTGAAGCCTATTAGCTATAATAAGTTTTGTAAAGCAATGGAGAAGTTTGAAAATCTTCAAAATAAACAATTAGATTGGAAGAAGATATCTGAAACCATTCATGAATTAACACCAAGCTATAAAGAACGCATTATTATTAAAACGAAAAAGGAAATTAAAATTTTAAGTGTAAAAAACACTAGTGCAATTCTTTCAAATTCAGGCAAATGTATTGCGATTGATGAGCAAGGGAAAGAAAATGAATTTCGATATAAATTATCAGATTTAATTAAAGAACTTAATCCTAAAGAGTTTTTTCAAATAAACAGAGGAGAAATTGTAAATATCAATTTTATTAATAAGATAGAGCCTTATTTTGGTGATAGATTAGTTATTTCTATAAAAAACTATAAACAACATTTAATTACAAGTGCATCAACTACTAGTGAATTTAGAAAATGGTTAGAATAAAATCTATTCTTATTTTTAGATTATCTTCTTGTTTCCTTCAATCAAAAAATCATAATAGACAAAACCCTTTCAAAATCAAAAAGTTTGTGTATATTTGCACTCGGTTTTTCAGAGGGTGAATTACGCCTTGTTGGTAAATACATGTCAAATGTATAATGCTTTCGAGATATCACCTAGAAAAACAGCAATAGTATTATTAACTGGTTTCAGGTTTAATAATTACAAGATTTAATTGTTAAAAACCAAAACCATAAATTAATTAATTATGTATACAGATCCAATCGCGGATTTTCTTACTCGTGTTAGAAATGCAATCTTAGCAGGACACAGAGTAGTTGAGGTTCCAGCTTCAAAACTGAAGAAGGAGATGACCAAGATTTTGTTCGATCAAGGATACATTTTAAGTTATCAATTTAATGATGATTCTGTACAAGGGTCTATCAAGATAGCTTTAAAGTATGATCGTTTAACAAAAGAACCGGTGATCAGAAAGATTCAGAGAGTATCTACACCAGGTTTACGTAAGTATGTAGGTGCTAAAGAAATGCCAAGAGTGTTAAATGGTCTTGGAATTGCAATTATTTCAACTTCTAAAGGTGTGATGACTAACAAGAAAGCACGTCAAGAGAATGTTGGAGGAGAAGTACTTTGTTACGTTTACTAATATTAAACATTTTGTAAGATGAGTAGAATAGGTAAAAGCCCAATCACATTGCCACAAGGTGTTGAAGTTAAAGTAAACGATAACGTGGTTACAGTAAAAGGTAAATTAGGAGAATTAACACAAAAGTTAACTTCTGACATTACTTTAAAGATTGAAGATGGTACTCTAACTTTAGAGAGGCCATCAGATAGTAAGGAACATAAAGCTGCACATGGTTTATACCGTGCTTTAATCAATAACATGGTTGAGGGTGTTAGCAAGGGTTACACTAAAGAGTTAGAGTTAGTAGGAGTAGGTTATAGAGCGTCAAATCAAGGACAAAAATTAGATTTAGCTCTAGGATTTTCTCATAACATTGTTTTAGAGTTAGCGCCAGAGGTAAAGGTTGAGACAGTATCTGAAAAAGGTAAAAATCCAATCATAAAATTAACTTCTCACGATAAGCAGTTAGTGGGTCAAATAGCGGCAAAGATTCGTTCTTTCCGTAAGCCAGAGCCATATAAAGGTAAGGGAGTTAAGTTTGTTGGTGAAGTAATTAGAAGAAAAGCAGGTAAATCTGCATAATATTAGTGTTATGGCATTATCAAAACTTGAAAGAAGACAACGTATAAAGTATAGAATTAGAAAAGATGTTTTTGGAACAGCAACTAAACCAAGATTGTCTGTATTCAGAAGTAACAAAGAAATCTATGCTCAATTAATAAATGATGTAGACGGTGTGACATTAGCATCAGCTTCATCTAGAGATAAAGGAATTGCATCTGGTTCAAAAGCTGAATCTGCAACTGCAGTTGGTAAAGCAATTGCAGAAAAAGCTGTAAAGGCAGGTATCGAAACGATATCTTTCGATAGAAATGGTTATTTATACCATGGACGAGTGAAAGTATTAGCAGACGCTGCAAGAGAAGCTGGTTTAAAATTTTAAGAAATTATATTATGTTAGGATATAAAAACGTAGAAAGAGTAAAACCAAGCGGATTAGAGCTTGTAGATAGATTAGTAGGTGTTCAACGTGTTACTAAAGTTACTAAGGGTGGTAGAGCATTCGGTTTTTCTGCTATTGTAGTAGTAGGAGATGGTAAAAACGTTGTTGGGCATGGATTAGGGAAGTCTAAGGATGTTTCTTCAGCTATTGCAAAGGCAGTAGAAGATGCTAAGAAGAACTTAGTTCGTATTCCTTTATTAAATGGAACATTACCACACGAGCAAAAAGGTAAATTTGGAGGAGCAAAGGTGTTTTTAAAGCCGGCTTCTAATGGTACCGGAGTTATCGCAGGTGGTGCAGTACGTGCAGTATTAGAATCTGTTGGAGTACATGATGTATTATCTAAATCTCAAGGTTCATCTAACCCTCATAATGTTGTAAAAGCGACTTTTGATGCATTATTACAATTACGTAGTGCTGAAACAATAGCTAGACAAAGAGGTATTTCTCTTGAGAAAGTTTTTAACGGTTAAAATTAAGACGATGAGTAAAATTAAAGTTACACAAGTAAAAAGTCAAATAGGTCGCCTTAAGAATCAAAAGAGAACGTTAGAGGCGTTAGGTTTAAAAAGAATTAACCAAACTGTAGAGCATGATGCGTCACCTACAATTTTGGGTATGGTAAATAAAGTTCAACACTTAGTTTCTGTTGAAGAAATTAAATAAGAAGATATAATAAGATGAGTTTACATAACTTAAAACCAGCAGCTGGATCAACAAAAAGTGGGAAAAGAATAGCCCGTGGAGAAGGATCTGGACGTGGTGGTACCTCAACAAGAGGACATAAAGGAGCTAAATCTCGTTCTGGTTACTCTCGTAAAATTGGATTTGAAGGTGGTCAAATGCCTCTTCAAAGAAGAGTACCTAAGTTTGGATTCACTAACATTAATCGTAAAGAATATGTTGGTGTGAACTTAGATAGACTTCAAGAGTTAGTAGATAACGGTAGAATTACTGATACAGTTAATATGGAAGTTTTAGTTCAAAATAGATTAGCACGTAAAAATGATTTAGTTAAGATCTTAGGACGTGGTGAATTAAAAGCTAAATTAAATATTACTGTACACAAATTTACAGCAACAGCAAAAGCAGCTATTGAAGCAGCTGGAGGTGAGGCAGTAACTTTATAACCCCTGTTTAACATGAACTTTATAAACACTTTAAGAGACATTTTTAAGATTGAAGAGTTAAAAGAAAAATTACTTTTAACTATTGGTTTAATAGCTGTATATCGTTTTATGTCGGCAGTACCACTACCTGGAGTAGATCCATTAGAATTGACAGCCTTACAAAATAAAGCTGGAGGTGGTGGACTTTTAGGTTTATTAAATATGTTTACAGGAGGGGCATTTGCAAGAGCCTCAGTAATGGCGCTTGGAATTATGCCTTATATTTCTGCATCTATTGTAGTTCAATTAATGGGAATAGCTGTTCCTTATTTACAAAAACTTCAAAAAGATGGAGAAAGTGGACGTAAGAAGATTACACAAATCACGCGTTGGTTAACAATATTAATTACTTTAGTACAAGGACCTACGTATATTACTTTTATTAAAACTCAGATGGGATTACCTGAATCTGCTTTCTTAATTGGAGGTGCAACATTCTGGATTTCATCTATGATTTTACTTACAGCAGGAACAATCTTTGCGATGTGGTTAGGAGAAAGAATTACTGACAAAGGTGTTGGTAACGGAATTTCTCTTTTAATTACAGTAGGTATTATTGCAAACTTTCCAGTAGCTTTTATGCAAGAAGTTGCATCTAGAACAGAAAATGCTGGTGGTGGTGGAATAATGATGATTTTAATAGAAATTTTAATATGGTTTGTTGTAATATTATTGACAGTATTACTTGTTACAGCTGTTCGTAAGATTGCTGTGCAATATGCAAGAAGAACTGCTATAGCAAATATCAAAGATGTAGAAGGTGCAAGACAGTACATACCTTTAAAGCTTAACGCTGCTGGGGTAATGCCAATTATCTTTGCACAGGCGATTATGTTTTTACCAATAACTTTAAGTCAAAAATATACAGCATTAGCTAGTTTAGGTGATGTTGGAAGTTTTTGGTATAATTTAATTTTCGCTTTATTGATTATAATTTTTAGTTATTTCTACACTGCGATAACTATACCTACAAATAAAATGGCTGAAGATTTAAAGAGAAGCAATGGTTTCGTTCCAGGATATAAACCAGGAGAAGAAACAGCTAATCATTTAGATTCAGTTTTGTCTAAGATTACATTCCCAGGTTCTTTATTTTTAGCAGGTTTATCTATTTTACCTGCAATAGTAATGAAGTTTGGTGTGCAACAAAACTGGGCATTATTTTATGGAGGTACTTCACTAATCATTATGGTAGGTGTTGCTATAGATACTATTCAACAAATAAATTCATATTTATTAAACAGTCGTTATGACGGTTTAATGAAAACAGGTAATACTAATAGAAAATCATTAAAGTAATATGGCTAAACAACCAGCAATTCAACAAGATGGAACAATAACAGAAGCATTATCTAATGCAATGTTTCGTGTAGAATTAGAAAATGGGCATATTGTGACGGCGCACATTTCTGGAAAAATGCGTATGCATTATATCAAACTTTTACCTGGAGATAAGGTAAAGTTAGAAATGAGTCCATATGATTTGACTAAGGCAAGAATTACTTACAGATATTAAGACATAGTTAAAAGTTGAAAAGTAAAAAGTTGTAAAGAAAAGTACATCAACTTAAAACTTTTAAACTTTAGAAACTTTAAAACTAAAAAGAGATGAAAGTAAGAGCATCATTAAAGAAAAGAAGTGCCGACTGTAAAATAGTACGCAGAAAAGGCAGATTATATGTAATTAATAAAAAGAATCCTAGGTTTAAACAAAGACAAGGATAAAATAAGTTATTAGTTAATTAGTAGTTAGATGAATCTGCTTGAAATAGAAATGTTTAGGATTCTAACAGCTAAAAACTAACAGCTAAAAACTATAACAATATGGCAAGAATCGCAGGTATTGATATTCCAAAAAATAAAAGAGGAGTAATTGCATTAACTTATATTTTTGGAATAGGAAAAAGCAGAGCTAAAGATGTTTTAGCAGAAGCTAAAGTTGACGAAAACATTAAAGTTCAAGATTGGAACGATGATCAAATTGCAGCTATACGTGAGCAAGTTGGAAAGTTTACTATAGAGGGTGAGTTGCGTTCAGAAGTTCAATTAAACATAAAACGTTTAATGGACATTGGTTGTCAAAGAGGAATCCGTCATAGATTAGGATTACCTTTAAGAGGACAAAGAACAAAAAACAACTCTCGTACTAGAAAAGGTAAGAGAAAAACTGTAGCAAACAAGAAAAAATAATCGATAGGTTATTTTTACTAAATTAGTAAAGAATCATGGCAAAATCTAAAGTAACAAAAAAACGTAAAGTAGTTATTGAGTCTACAGGAGAGGCGCATATCACTGCATCGTTCAATAATATTATCATCTCTTTAACGAATAAAAAAGGAGATGTAATTTCATGGTCTTCTGCAGGAAAGATGGGATTTAGAGGGTCTAAGAAAAATACACCTTATGCTGCACAATTAGCAGCTGAAAACTGTGCTTCTGTTGCAAAAGAGGCAGGTTTACGTAAAGTTAAAGTGTATGTAAAAGGACCAGGAAATGGTAGAGAGTCTGCTATCAGATCTATTCACAATTCTGGTATTGAGGTTACAGAAATCATTGATGTAACTCCAATTCCACACAATGGATGTCGTCCACCTAAAAGAAGAAGAGTATAATTATATTTTAACAAAGCAGGAAATTTGATTGTCGAAGGAGTACGCCTTAATTCACAATCCCTGCTTAAATTTTAAGAAATGGCAAGATATACAGGACCAAAAACTAAAATCGCTCGTAAATTCGGTGAAGCGATCTTCGGAGATGATAAAAACTTCGAAAAAAGAAACTATCCTCCAGGACAGCATGGTAATGCCAAGCGTAGAGGGAAAAAATCGGAATATGCTGTACAGTTAATGGAGAAGCAAAAAGCTAAGTATACTTATGGTATATTAGAGCGTCAATTCCGTAATTTATTCAAGAAAGCTCAGGCATCTGGTGGTATTACAGGTGAGGTTTTATTACAATTATGTGAATCTCGTTTAGATAATACTGTTTACCGTTTAGGAGTTGCTACTTCTCGTAGAGCTGCTCGTCAGTTAGTTTCTCACCGTCATATTACTGTTAACGGAGAAATCGTTAACATTCCTTCATACAGATTAAAAGCTGGAGATGTTGTTGCAGTAAGAGAAAAGTCTAAATCTTTAGACGCTATCGAAAATGCATTAGCATCAAATAGTGCTGTATACGAGTGGTTAACTTGGAACGCAGAACAAAAATCAGGAACTTTTGTAAAGGCTCCAGAAAGATTACAGATTCCTGAAAATATTAAGGAGCAGTTAATCGTAGAATTATATTCTAAATAATAAATTAATTATAACCATATTGGTGTCTAGCCAAAGGGTCTGTTTGTTCTTCTTCAAACTTACAGACCGCGCAACTGGATAACAATTAAAACGAAGAAAATATATGGCGATTTTAAATTTTCAAAAGCCCGATAAAGTAATCATGATCGAATCTACTGATTTTAAAGGTAGATTTGAATTCAGACCATTAGAACCAGGTTTTGGTTTAACTGTAGGTAATGCTTTAAGAAGAGTATTATTATCATCTTTAGAAGGATTTGCAATTACATCTTTAAGAGTAGATGGAGTAGAGCACGAGTTTTCAACGATTACTGGTGTTGTAGAAGATGTTACTGAAATGATCTTAAACTTAAAACAAGTTCGTTTCAAAAAACAAATCGAAGAATCAGATAGAGAAACAGTTACTATTGCAATTTCAGGTCAAGAGCAGTTAACTGCTGGAGATTTACAGAAGTTTATTTCTGGTTTTCAAGTATTAAATCCAGATTTAGTAATCTGTAATATGGATAAATCTGTAAAGATTAATGCCGAAATTACTATAGAAAAGGGTAGAGGATTCGTACCAGCAGAAGAAAACAAAAAGTCAGGAGCTCCGTTAGGAACAATTTTTACTGATGCTATCTTTACACCTATCAAAAATGTAAAGTATGCAATTGAGAATTTCCGTGTTGAGCAAAAAACTGATTATGAAAAATTAGTTTTCGATATTGATACAGATGGATCTATCAATCCAAAAGATGCTTTAACAGAAGCGGCTAAGATTTTAATTCACCACTTTATGTTATTCTCTGATGAAAGAATAACTTTAGAGGCAGATGAAATCGCACAGACTGAATCTTACGATGAAGAATCACTTCATATGCGTCAGTTATTAAAGACGAAACTAGTAGATATGGATTTATCAGTTCGTGCTTTAAACTGTTTAAAAGCAGCAGAAGTAGATACATTAGGAGATTTAGTATCATTCAATAAGAGTGATTTAATGAAGTTCAGAAACTTTGGTAAAAAATCATTAACTGAATTAGAGGAGTTAGTGAACAATAAAGGCTTAAGCTTCGGAATGGATTTGTCAAAGTATAAATTAGATAGAGATTAAATTAATCAAGGTTAGCATATTTTGCTCCTCAAAAGTGAGTTGAGCAAGATGTTAGTCTAAAACTAAAGGTCATGAGACACGGAAAAAAAGTTAACCACTTAGGTAGAAAAACTGCGCATAGAAAAGCAATGTTAGCTAATATGGCTTGTTCATTAATCGAGCATAAGCGTATTAACACTACTGAAGCAAAGGCTAAAGCATTACGTAAGTATGTAGAGCCTTTAATTACTAAAGCTAAAGCTGAGAATAACGGAACAGAAGAAAAGAATATGCACAATCGTCGTGTTGTATTTAGTTACTTAAGAAACAAGTACGCTGTTACAGAATTATTTAAGGAAGTAGCTGTAAAAGTTGGAGACAGACCAGGTGGTTACGTAAGAATCATCAAGTTAGGAAATCGTCAAGGAGATAACGCTCCTATGGCAATGGTAGAATTAGTTGATTACAACGAGTTATACAACCCTAACGGTAAGAAAGCTAAAAAGACAACTCGTCGTAGTCGTCGTGGTGGTGGCGCTAAAAAAGCCGATACTACACCAGTAGCTGATGTTGAATCTTCACAAGAAGAAGAATAAGATGCTTAGCATTTAATTATAATAAAGGATAAACTTAATTGTTTATCCTTTTTTTTAAAACTATTTTTGACAAACTTTTTTTAACATGAAATACACAACTAGAAAGAAGGCTCTTGTTTTATTAGCAGATGGAACAATTTTTTATGGTAAATCTATCGGTATAGAAGGTACAGTTACTGGAGAAATATGTTTTAATACTGGAATGACAGGTTATCAAGAGATTTTTACTGACCCTTCTTATTACGGTCAGTTAATGGTTGCTACAAATGCTCACATAGGTAACTATGGAGTTAATGACAAAGAAGTAGAATCTGAAGGAATCAAGATTTCTGGGTTAATTTGTAGAAACTTTAGTTTTGAACATTCTAGAGTAGATTCTGATGGTAACTTAAAAGATTGGTTTGAAAAACACAATCTTGTTGCAATTTCAGATGTAGATACGAGAGCATTAGTATCTTATATAAGAGAAAATGGAGCAATGAATGCTATTATCTCTACTGATACAGAAAATATCGATAAACTTAAAGAGCAATTAGCTAGTGTGCCTAACATGGAAGGTTTAGAGTTGGCTTCTAAAGTATCAACTAAAGAACCATACTATGTAGGAGATGAAAATGCATCTATTAAGATTGCAGCATTAGATATCGGTATAAAAAAGAATATATTAAGAAATTTAGCAAAGAGAGATGCTTATATTAAAGTGTTCCCTTACAATGCTAAGTTTTCAGACTTACAAGAATGGAATCCAGATGGGTATTTTATTTCAAACGGGCCTGGAGATCCTGAACCATTAGTAGATGCTCAAAATTTAGCAAAAGAAGTTATTGAAAAGAATTTACCATTATTCGGTATATGTTTAGGACATCAAGTAATTGCTTTAGCTAATGGAATTTCTACCTATAAAATGCACAACGGGCATAGAGGTATTAATCACCCTGTAAAGAATTTACTTACAAGTAAAGGTGAAATTACTTCACAAAATCATGGATTTGCTATTAACAGAGAGGAAACTGAAGCACATGCAGATGTAGAAATTACTCACATACATTTAAATGATAATACAGTAGCTGGTATTAAAATGAAGAGTAAAAATGTATTTTCTGTTCAATATCACCCAGAAGCAAGTCCAGGACCACACGATTCAGAATACTTATTTGATCAATTCATAGAGAATATTAAAAAAGTTAAATAGTTGTTTCAATGAAAAGGTATATAGATGTAACTCAAGAATCAGGAAGAGAATTCTATTTAAAATATCAAGGTAAAGGAAAAATAGTAATGCTCAACTTGTTAAAGTTTAAAGAAGTTGCAGATTATACAAGTTTAGAAACAATAAAACCTAAGCAAGAACTTTCAGGTAAAGAGGCGTATGAATTATATATGATTCATACGCTTCCTTGTATAAAAAAATACGGGAGTAAAGTTTTGTTTAAAGGGAGTAGTAAGAATTTTGTAATTGGTCCTGTGGATGAAACATGGGATTATGTATTGCTAGTTGAACACGAATCTGTAGAGAAATTTATGAGTTTTGCTCAAGATAAAACCTATTTAGCTACAGCTGGTCATAGAAAAGCAGCACTTTTAGATTCTCGATTATTACCAATATTAGAATAAAACGATTTCGTAGAAATAAAGTAAAAATCAACCTTAAATACTGTAGCATTTGTAAATTAGCTACAACCAAAATAACTAAAATATAAAGAGATGAGTATCATTATCAACATACACGCACGTCAAATTTTTGATTCTAGAGGTAATCCTACAGTTGAAGTAGATGTAACTACTGAGAATGGAGTTTTAGGAAGAGCTGCAGTGCCTTCAGGAGCATCAACAGGAGAACACGAAGCTGTTGAATTACGTGATGGAGGAGATGATTATATGGGTAAAGGGGTTGCTAAAGCTGTAGAAAACGTAAACTCAATAATTGCACAAGAATTATTAGGAGTATCTGTTTTTGAGCAAAACTTAATTGATAAAATGATGATTGATTTAGATGGTACACCAAATAAATCAAAATTAGGAGCAAATGCAATCTTAGGTGTTTCATTAGCTGCAGCAAAAGCCGCTGCTAACGAATTAGGAATGCCTTTATATAGATATGTTGGAGGGGTAAGCGCTAACACTTTACCTGTACCAATGATGAATATTATTAATGGAGGATCACATTCAGATGCGCCAATAGCTTTTCAAGAGTTTATGGTAATGCCTGTTAAAGCTGAAAGTTTTACACATGCGATGAAAATGGGATCTGAAATTTTCCATAACCTAAAAAAAGTATTACACGGTAGAAATTTATCTACTGCAGTAGGTGATGAAGGTGGTTTCGCTCCAACTTTAGAAGGTACGGAAGATGCTTTAGATACAATTGCATTAGCTGTAAAAAATGCAGGATACAAATTAGGTGATGAAATCATGATCGCTTTAGATTGTGCTGCGGCAGAATTTTATGTAGATGGTAAATACGATTACACAAAATTCGAAGGAGATAAAGGAAAAGTTCGTACAAGTAAAGAACAAGCTGATTATTTAGCTGAACTAGCAGAAAATTATCCAATTATTTCTATTGAAGATGGAATGGATGAAAATGATTGGGATGGTTGGAAATATTTAACAGAAAAAATTGGAGATAAAGTACAATTAGTTGGAGACGATTTATTTGTTACAAACGTAGAACGTTTATCTAGAGGAATTGAAAACGGTATTGCAAATTCAATTTTAATTAAGGTAAATCAAATAGGTACTTTAACTGAAACTATTGCTGCAGTTAATATGGCACATAATGCAGGGTATACTTCTGTAATGAGTCACCGTTCTGGAGAAACTGAAGATAATACTATCGCAGATTTAGCAGTAGCATTAAACACAGGTCAAATTAAAACAGGTTCTGCTTCAAGATCTGATAGAATGGCAAAATATAATCAGTTATTAAGAATCGAAGAAGAATTAAATGATGTTGCATATTATCCGCAAACAAAAGCATTTAAAATTTAGTATTTTTCTTTTTTAAAAATAATAAAGGTCTTGGTTTCTATCAAGGCCTTTTTTGGTTTTAAAAAATGGTTAACCAGTTCAACGCTTTTTAATGAGATCTAAATTTATTTTTACGATAATTTTAACGTAATGTTTTTTTAAATCATTAGACTAAAAAAACAACGAGATCCATTTTTTACTAAAAAATAAATAAAGTAAAGTTATTATTCAGATATATAAAATCTATAGTTGAAGATTTTTTAAATACTTTAAAAAATGGTATCTTCGTGCATCATTTCAATTATTAATAAATTAAATAGAAAATGTCAGAAATAGCGAAATTACAAATTGGCGAAAACACCTATGAATTTCCGTTAGTAAAAGGAACGGAAGATGAAGTTGCAATAGATATTAAAACATTAAGAGGAGCTACAGGAGGAGTAATTACTATAGATCCAGGTTTTAAGAATACAGGTTCTTGTCAAAGTGCTATTACATTTTTAAATGGAGAAGAAGGAGTATTAAGATATAGAGGGTACTCAATTGAAGAGTTGGCTGAAAAAGCTGATTTTTTAGAAGTAGCTTACTTATTAATTTTTGGAGAATTACCAACACAAGAGCAATTAGATAAATTCTATAATGATATTTTAGATAATGCTATTGTAGATGATGATATAAAAAAGATCATTGATGCATTTCCAAAAAATGCTCATCCAATGGGAGTGTTGTCATCATTAACATCTGCATTAACAGCATTCAACCCATCTTCTGTAAATGTTGATTCTGAAGAAGAAATGTACAATGCTATTGTAAAAATCATGGGTAAATTTCCTGTGTTAGTAGCTTGGACAATGCGTAAAATAAAAGGGTTACCATTAAATTATGGCTCTCGTAAAATTGGGTATGTTGAAAATGTTATGAAGATGATGTTTGAAAAACCTAATGAAGATTACGAGATTAATCCTATCGTTAGAGATGCACTTGATAAATTATTAATCTTACATGCAGATCATGAACAAAATTGTTCTACTTCTACAGTTAGAGTAGTAGGTTCTTCTCATGCAGGATTATTTGCATCTATTTCTGCAGGGATTTCTGCACTTTGGGGACCATTACATGGTGGAGCTAACCAAGCAGTGTTAGAAATGCTAGAGGCTATTAAAACTGATGGTGGAGATACGAAAAAGTATATGGGTAAAGCTAAAGATAAAGAAGATCCGTTCCGTTTAATGGGATTCGGGCATAGAGTTTATAAAAACTTTGACCCAAGAGCAAAAATCATCAAAGTGGCTGCTGATGAAGTATTAGATGATTTAGGAGTTGAAGATCCAGTATTAGATATTGCTAAAGGTTTAGAAAAAGAGGCATTAAGTGATGAGTATTTCGTGAAAAGAAAGTTATATCCTAATGTAGATTTCTATTCAGGAATTATATATAGAGCTATGGATATTCCAGTAGAAATGTTTACAGTAATGTTTGCTTTAGGACGTTTACCTGGATGGATCGCTCAATGGAGAGAAATGCGTTTACGCAAGGAGCCAATTGGTCGTCCTCGTCAAGTTTATACAGGAGAGAATTACCGTCCTTTTGTAAAAATCAATAAAAGATAAATACAATTAAAATGATATGATGTCATTCTGAAATTTTACTCAGAATGACATTTTTTTTGCTATATGTTACAACTAAACGTAAAAAATGAAACTTCTCGATTAAGAGCAGTAGTTTTAGGAACAGCGGAAAATAATGGACCAACGCCAAAAGCTGAAGATTGTTACGATCCTAAAAGTAAGCAGCATGTTTTAGCCGGAACTTATCCTTCTGAGGCAGATATGATTCTAGAAATGGAAGCGGTTGCTAGAGTCTTTAAAAAATACAATGTGCAAGTTTTTCGCCCTGAAATTATAGAAAATTACAATCAAATTTTTTCTAGAGATATTGCTTTTGTAATTGATGATAAATTGGTGAAAGCAAATATTTTACCAGATAGAGGTAGAGAATATGATGCAATACAACACGTAATAGCTCAGATTGATCCACAAAATGTAATCGAATTACCAGAAGAGTGTCATGTAGAAGGCGGTGATGTAATGCCTTGGAATGATTATATTTTTATTGGAACGTATTCAGGTGCAGACTATTCTGAGTATATCACAGCTAGAACAAATACAGATGCTGTAATTGCTTTACAAGAGTTATTTCCTGAGAAAATCGTAAAAGCATTTGAATTAAGAAAATCAAATACAGATCCAAAAGAAAATGCCCTACATTTAGATTGTTGTTTTCAGCCCATAGGAAAAGATAAAGCCATTCTACATAAAAACGGATTCTTAGTAGAAAAAGAATACGAATGGTTAATAGATTTCTTAGGGAAAGAAAATGTTTTTGAAATTACAAAAGAAGAAATGTATAATATGAATAGTAATATCTTTTCAATATCAGAAGATGTTATTATTTCTGAAAAAAACTTTACTAGACTAAATACTTGGTTGCGAGAAAAAGGATTTACTGTAGAAGAAGTACCTTATGCTGAAATTGCTAAACAAGAAGGCTTATTGCGTTGTTCTACGCTTCCTTTAATTAGAGATTAGTTGTTTTGGTATAGTTTATTATTGAATAGTGGTATTCAAATTAGGGCTAAAACTAATTAGAAAGCCTTCAGTGTGCCATATATAGTTAGAAGTATTAGGGGTGTAATAATAAAGGTTAGCAAATACACCTAAGGTGTCTTCTGTATCAAATGAGTTGTACTCCTTTAAAGATATTTCTCCTCTAATGGAAATATTATTTTCGAAAGTGTATTCGATTAAAGACGTACTATAGATGGAGAGATTTTTAGGAATGTAAATATCCGAAGGTAAATGTTTCCAATATATTTTAAGTGAAGTGTTGTACTCATCTGTACTAGCGGTTAAAATGGGTAATTCACATTCAATAACCAGATTGTCGTTTAAATTCGGAAAGATTATTTCTTCCCAACGCTTGATTTCAGTTTTCATAAAATAATGAGTTTTAAAATAAAAACCAGCAAGAATAATTATAGCTTTTTTGCTGGTCTTTAAATATTATATTCTAGTGATAGAAACAATATGTGGTTTACCTTGACCTGGTAAAGGTTGGAAAATTTCAACAATAGCTTCCCACTGAATCGGTTCTGGCCCAGGTAATGTAGCTTTACATTTAAAACGATAGTTCATACCCGCTACTAATTGTGTAGATACTTCCTGAGGAGAATAATTTACTCCTACAAATCCAGCTAGAGCTTCGTCGAATACTTTTTGATCTTCAGCAGTTACAGGTCCATAAGGAGTCCATCCTCCCACTAATGTTTTTTCGTCAGTTGCAGTTTGATTTGACATAATATTTATGATTTAAGTTGTTGTAAATTTCAGAAAAGAGTTAGATGAAAAATGTAATAATACCTTTAGAGTATAAAATCAAGACATAAGTGTATGAATAATAGGTAAGAAGTTTTTTTAATTATTAAGTTGAAGAATAAAGCCTTATATTTGTAACGTTAAAACTTTAGGAGTAGCTAGTTTGACTAGCTTGAGAAATATCCTTAGAACCTGATTTGGTTAACACCAACGGAGGGAAAAGTTGTCTTACTTTACTGCATTCTTAATTAGAGTGTATAGATACTTCTAAAGTTTACTTATATGGTTTTATATGATAACAGTAAAAGTAAACAATACCAGCAAAACATTTTCAAAAGATACTACTGTAGTAGCTATGATTGATGATTTGCAAATTCAATCTAATGGCATAGCTATAGCTATAAATAATACAATTATTACAAAGTCTGAATGGGAGAATTATAAACTATCAGATAATGACACTATTTTAATAATTCGATCTACCCAAGGCGGATAAACTAACAACAAAATACCTTTTCAAAAATGAAGAAAAAAGATACAGCTCCAAAGCAGGAGGGAATTACAAGAAACCCTTTTCCAAGTTCTAAAAAGATCTATGTAAAGGGTAAATTACATCCACAAATTAATGTAGCAATGCGTGAAATAACATTGAGTGACACTGTCGATTCAATGACGAAAGAACGTACGCCAAACGAACCAGTAACAGTTTACGATACATCTGGTCCTTACACGGATCCAGAGAAAGAGATCAATATTCATAATGGATTAGAACGTATTCGTGAGCAATGGATTTTAGATAGAAGAAATGTTGAGCAGTTAGATAAATTCAGTTCAGAGTATTGTAATGAGCGTTTAAATGATGAAAGTTTAGATCATTTACGATTCAATCACTTAAATAAACCATACAGAGCTAAGAAAGGAAAAAATGTAACACAGTTACATTACGCAAAACAAGGAATGATTACACCAGAAATGGAATATGTGGCTATTCGTGAAAATCAACGTATAGATGAGATGACACGTTTAGCAAAGCAACATCCAGGTCAAGATTTTGGGGCAAGTATTCCAGAAAAGATTACACCGGAGTTTGTTAGAGAAGAGGTAGCTAGAGGACGAGCGGTAATTCCTTCAAATATAAATCACCCAGAAGCAGAACCTATGATTTTAGGTCGTAATTTCTTAGTGAAGATTAATGCAAATATTGGTAACTCAGCAACAACATCATCAATTGAAGAAGAAGTAGAGAAAGCAGTTTGGGCTTGTCGTTGGGGAGCAGATAATATTATGGATTTATCTACAGGTAAAAACATTCACGAAACACGTGAGTGGATTATCCGTAACTCACCAGTGCCAATCGGAACAGTGCCAATTTATCAAGCATTAGAAAAGGTAAACGGTGTTGCTGAGGATTTAACATGGGAAATTTTTAGAGATACATTAATTGAACAAGCGGAACAAGGAGTAGATTATTTTACAATTCACGCTGGAGTTCGTTTAGCTTATGTTCCAATGACGGCAAAACGTATTACAGGTATTGTTTCTCGTGGAGGATCAATTATGGCAAAATGGTGTTTAGCACATCATAAAGAAAGTTTCTTATATACACATTTCGAAGAAATTTGTGAAATAATGAAAGCTTACGATGTGGCATTCTCTTTAGGAGATGGTTTACGTCCGGGTTGTATTGCAGATGCAAATGATGAAGCTCAGTTTGCTGAATTAGAAACTTTAGGTGAGTTAACTAAAATCGCTTGGAAACACGAAGTACAGTGTTTCATTGAAGGACCTGGTCACGTGCCAATGCACATGATTAAAGCAAATATGGATAAGCAATTAGAAGCTTGTGGAGAAGCTCCTTTTTACACGCTAGGCCCATTAACTACTGATATTGCACCTGGTTACGATCACATTACTTCAGGAATTGGAGCAGCTATGATTGGTTGGTACGGTACTGCAATGTTATGTTATGTAACACCAAAAGAACACTTAGGTTTACCTAATAAAGATGATGTAAGAACTGGAGTTGTAACATATAAATTGGCAGCACACGCAGCAGATTTAGCAAAAGGTCATCCAGGAGCACAACATAGAGACGATGCGTTAAGTAAAGCTCGTTTTGAATTCCGTTGGGAAGATCAATTTAATTTAGGTTTAGATCCAGAATTAGCTAGAGAGTATCACGACGAAACGTTACCTGCTGAAGGAGCTAAAATTGCACACTTCTGTTCTATGTGTGGGCCTAAATTCTGTTCAATGAAGATTTCTCAAGAAGTTAGAGATTATGCAGCTCAAAAAGATTTAGAAGCTGAAAAAGCTATAGCAGAAGGGATGAAAGAAAAATCTGAAGAGTTTAAACAAAAAGGTTCTGAAGTATATTTATAGTAATTACGAATTTTTGATTGTCATTACTAGGTTCCATTCGTAATGCATATTTTAAATTTGATATTTTAATAATGTTTGTCAGTTCGAGTGATTTTTCGAAGAGAAACAAAGAAAAGATGTATCGAGAATAAACGAATATTTCTCGATATAAATTTCACTCATTTTCAATCGTGAAATTCACTCGAAATGACAGCTGTTAATGATGTATTATGTTAATTGTCCTAACATCCGAAAAGGAGATACAAAATGAAGCAGTACTTTTAAATCAATTATTTGAAAATGGTTTAGAAGTATTGCATTTAAGAAAACCTTCTTTTAATATTGAAGGATATCGAAACTTATTAAAAGAAATCAATCCAAAGCACTATCAAAAAATTATGATACATCAGTTTCATGAGTTGTGCGCTGAGTTTGTATTGAAAGGAATTCACATTCAAGAGCAACCTAGATTAGATTTAGGACAAAAACTAGAAGGTTATGTTTCCTTATACATGTCTGAAGGTTTTAAAGTAAGTAGTTCTTTTCATGAACCAGAGGTTTTAGATGCTTGCGAAATTAATTTTGATTATCACTTATTGAGTCCAGTTTTTTCTTCAATCTCTAAACAAGGATACGAAGGAAGAGGTTTTGATGTAAACAGCATTGATAAAACGATTATAGGAATGGGTGGAGTAAATGCAAATACAATTCCTAAAGTATTAGAGCTAGGTTATAAAGGTATTGGTGTACTTGGAGGAATTTGGAATACAGAAGACCCTATAAAAAGTTTTGAAGAAATCAAACGTCATTACGAAGTGTAGAAGTAAATATCGTCAACCTGAACTTGTTTCAGGTTCTCATTATTGATACTTATGAGATTCTGAAATAAATTCAGAAAGACAAATAATCTTAAATAAAAGTTTATAAACTTGAAACAACGACCATACATATTAACTATTGCAGGTTTTGATCCATCAAACGGAGCTGGTTTAACAGCAGATGTAAAAACATTTGAGCAATTAAAATGTTACGGATTGTCAGTTTGTACTGCTAATACAATTCAAAATGATAGTGAGTTTCTGAAATGTGATTGGATTGATATAGTAACTATTTTAGAGCAAATTAAAGTTTTGTTTGATCGTTTTTCGATTGCTACTGTTAAAATCGGGATTGTTGAAGATTGGCAAAAACTTTCTACAATTATTGATACGGTTTTACAATTAAATCCAGAAGCAAAAATTATTTTAGATCCAGTTTTAAAATCATCTACAGGTTTTGTATTTCAAAACGATTTTAGTGAAAGTGATTTCGATAAAATTTTAGAGAAGATCTATTTAATTACTCCGAATTACCAAGAGATTCAAAATTTATATCAAGAGAAAACAATTGAAGAAACTATAAATCATATTCAGTCGAAAACTCACTTGTTTTTAAAAGGAGGACACAATCCTGAAAAGGTAGGAGTAGACTATTTATATACAAATGAAGGGAAAATACATCCTTTCAATCCTAAAAAAGGAATTAAAATATTTGAAAAGCATGGAAGCGGCTGTGTATTGTCATCAGCAATTGCAAGTTACATCGCTTTAAAATATCCGTTAGTAAAATCATGTTTTAAAGGAAAACGTTACATCGAAAAAGTATTGAGTTCTAACAAAACGTTATTGGGGTACCATTCTTAGGAGTTAAGGAGGTTAGGAGTTGAAGTAGTTAAGAATCTCAGGAGTTAAGTAGAGTAGAAGAGAAGAAAAAAGTTATGAAAGAAGTAAAAAGTAAATCATTTGAAGGTTTAATAGTTTGGCAAAAAGCACATCAATTTGTGTTATGTGTTTATCGATTAACTGATGATTTTCCTAAAATGAAATTTATGGTTTAACAAGCCAGTTCAGAAGAGCTGCGATATCAATAGCAGCAAATATTGTTGAAGGATATAAGAAAAAAGGAATAAAAGATAAGTTACGTTTTTTTAATATAGCCCAAGGGTCTTTAGAAGAGTGTAGATATTATTTAGTTTTAACAAAAGACTTAAAATATAAAATAAGTCTAGATGATGAAAATCAGTTGTTAATTGAAGTTAGTAAGTTGTTAAATTCCTATTGCAAAGCAATTCTAGGGAAATAGATACAGTAATTCTTAACTTCTTTTAACTCCTGAATTCTAATAATTCTTTAAAATGATAAGTAAATTACAATATATATCACAAGGAGAAACTCCTGAAGCGCATTTGCAAAATATTCAAAGTGCTTGTACAGCTGGAGTAGAATGGGTACAACTTCGTTTGAAAAATTTAGCAGAGGAGGTTATTCTTGAAACTGCTGCAACAGCAAGAGAGATTACGAGTCATTTTCAAACAAGATTAATTATTAATGATCATTATAAAGTTGCAGAAGAAGTAAAAGCAGATGGAGTTCATTTGGGACAGACAGATGCTTGTCCGGCTGAAGTGAGAAAATACTTAGGAAACTTATTCATTATAGGAGGTACTGCAAATACTTTAGAAGATTGTAAAACTTTACTTGAAAAGAAAGTAGATTATATAGGGTTAGGACCTTTTAGATATACAACTACAAAGAAAAATTTAAGTCCCACTTTAGGTTTGACAGGTTATCAAGTATTATTAGAAGAATTGAATACAGAAACTCCTGTGATTGCTATTGGAGGAATTGTTTTAGAAGATGTAGCATCATTATTAGAAACAAATATTCATGGTATAGCGGTATCAGGAGAAATAACTAAAGATTTTAATTCCATTTCAAAATTTCATCAAATTTTAAAAGCAGGAAGTTCACAAGAACAAGTTTTTAAATTAGATACAAACAACTAACTAATTATTATGAGTTCATTACAAATAGCAGATAAAACATTTACATCACGTTTGTTTACAGGAACAGGGAAGTTTAGTTCTTCAGAATTAATGCGTGATGCTTTATTAGAAAGTGAAAGTGAATTAGTAACAGTAGCGCTAAAAAGAGTTGATGTACAAAACGAAGAAGATGATATTTTAACACATTTAAATCATCAACGAATTAATTTATTACCAAATACTTCAGGAGTAAGAAATGCGAAAGAAGCAGTTTTTGCGGCTGAATTATCTAGAGAAGCTTTAGAAACAAACTGGGTGAAATTAGAAATACATCCAGATCCAAAATATTTATTGCCAGATCCTATAGAAACATTAAAAGCAGCAGAAGAGTTAGTGAAAAAAGGATTTATTGTGATGCCTTACATTCATGCCGATCCTGTTTTATGTAAACGATTAGAAGAGGTAGGAACACAATGTGTAATGCCATTAGGAGCACCAATAGGAAGTAACAAAGGATTAAAAACATTAGAGTTTTTAGAGATTATTGTAGAACAATCTAATGTTCCTGTAGTTGTAGATGCAGGTATCGGTTCACCTTCGCATGCTGCTCACGCGATGGAGGTTGGAGCAGATGCAGTTTTAGTAAATACAGCAATAGCAGTTTCTCAAAATCCGGTAGCAATGGCAAAAGCTTTTAAAATGGCGGTTGAAGCTGGTAGAATAGCTTACGAAGCAAAATTAGCTCCAGTAAAAAATCATGCAGAAGCGAGTAGTCCATTGACTTCATTCCTTTCGTAATGAAGGTTTATGGTTTGAGACTGAAGGTAGAAGTGAAATTTTAAGAAAAAGAAAAATAATGAGAAACTATGAAGATTTAAAAGTGTGGGAGCGATCTCACAAGTTGTGTTTAGAAGTGTATAAAATCACTAATGATTTTCCAGATGAAGAAAAATTTGGATTAATATCACAATTAAGAAGAGCATCTTCTTCTGTGCCAACAAATATAGCAGAAGGATGTGGATACGATACTCCTAAGGAGTTTGCAAGATTTTTAAAAATAGCTTCTGGATCGATTACAGAAGTTTCGTATTTAATTCAGTTATCGAAAGATTTATATTTCCTTTCAAAGGAAAAATTTGAATTAGTAAATAAAGAAGCAACAATAATAAGACGTATGTTGTATAAATTAAGAATGTCCCAATTAAATTAAAATATATTCTGATGTTAAAATCGAATACAAATACTTTAATCTCTAGCCCTCAACCTCAAACCCAACAACAAGGTTTTGAAGAAATCTTTAATCAGTATAATTGGGATGAAACCTTACAAAGTATCCTAAATAAAACATCCCTTGATGTAGAAAGAGCTTTAGCATCAGAGAAAAGAGATTTAGAAGATTTTAAAGCTTTAATCTCACCAGCTGCAAAACCCTATATTGAGGAAATGGCTCAGTTGAGTAATCAGTTAACAAAAAAACGTTTCGGAAATACCATTCAAATGTACGCTCCGATGTATTTAAGTAACGAATGCCAAAATATTTGTACGTATTGCGGATTTAGTCTAACAAATAAGATTCCAAGACGAACATTAACAGATGCTGAAATTTTAAAAGAAGTCGAATTCTTAAAAAATAAAGGTTATGATCATATTTTATTAGTTACGGGAGAAGCGAATCGCACGGTTGGCGTAGATTATATTAATAACGCTATACAATTAATAAAACCACATTTTTCGAATATCACTATTGAAGTTCAGCCATTAGATCAAGATGAATATGAGTTATTGATAGCAAATGGATTGTATGCAGTTTTAGTTTATCAAGAAACATATCATAGAGAAGAATATAAAAAACATCATCCGAAAGGAAAGAAATCTAACTTCTCTTACCGATTAGATACACCTGATCGTTTGGGAAAAGCAGGAGTTCATAAAATTGGACTAGGAGCTTTATTCGGATTAGAAGATTGGAGAGCAGATAGCTTTTTTACGGCATTACATTTAAAATATTTACAAAAGACATACTGGAAAACAAAATATTCCATTTCTTTTCCAAGATTACGACCACATTCTGGAGGCTTAGAACCTAAAGTTGAAATGACAGATACTGATTTGGTACAGTTAATTTGTGCTTATCGTTTGTTTGATGAAGATGTAGAATTGTCTATTTCTACTCGTGAAAATGAAATCTTTAGAAACCATATTGTACAATTAGGAATAACTTCTATGAGTGCTGAATCGAAAACAAATCCTGGAGGGTACGCTGTTGAACCTCAGTCTCTGGAGCAGTTTGAGATCTCTGATGAACGTAGTACAGAAGAGATAACTAGAATGCTAAAAGATCAAGGTTTGGAAGTCGTGTGGAAAGATTGGGAACATTTTAGTTAAAAGTTACAATATTATTACTGATAAAATGTTTCTAAATTAGCTAACTATTCTTAAATCCCCAAAGTAATGAAAAAACGAACAATACTGTTATTACTACTCTTAGTTGTACTTATTTCAAGTTGTAATGATCCTAAAATAATATTTGGAGGTGTTAATTACTTTCCATTAGATGATGGTAGTGAATGGGAAACAGTATCTCCAGAAAGTTTAGGTTGGAATACAGCAGAGATTCCAGAATTATACTCTTTCTTAGAAGATTCGGATACAAGAGCGTTTATAGTATTAAAAGAAGGGAAGATAGTTTTTGAACAATACTGGGGAGCTAATTTTGAAAATAATGGTCCATTTACACAGCAGTCTAAATGGTATTGGGCTTCAGCAGGAAAAACATTAACAGCAAGTTTAGTCGGTATAGCTGAAGGTAAAGGTTTGTTAAATATATCAGATAAAACTTCTGATCATTTAGGTGTAGGTTGGACTAGTTTGTCTCTTGAAAAAGAAAACTTGGTTACCATTGAAAATAATTTAACAATGACTACTGGTTTTAGAACAGATGTTAATTTGAATTGTTATACTCCAGAGTGTTTCAAATACAGAGTAGACCAAGGTAGGCAATGGTTTTATCATACAGGAACTGCTACAATTTTAAAAAATGTTATAGAAAATGCTTCAGGACTTTCTTATAATGCTTTTACTGATGAAAGACTTGAACTACAAATTGGAATGGATGGTGAATGGATAGAAGAAGATAGCAAAAATATATATTGGAGTACAGGAAGAGATGCCGCTCGTTTTGGATTATTATTGTCTGCCAAAGGAGTATGGAGAGGAAATAGCATAATTAGTGGTAGTTATATTAATAGAATGACGACGACTTCTCAAAATATAAATGAGGCTTATGGATATTTAACATGGCTAAATGGAAAATCTTCTATAGTATACCCAGGTTTACAAACAATAACGTTAAGTCCGCTTTCTGCAAATGCACCTGAAGATACGTATGCAGCTCTTGGAAATGATGGACAAATAATTGCGGTCGTGCCAAGTGAAAATATAGTTGTGATACGGTTTGGTGATGGACCAAATCAAGGTCAAATTTCAGTAAATTATTTTAATGATTTATGGGAGAAAATCAATGCGATAATTAATTAACATCATTATATACACAATACCAAATGCTTAGAAATCTTACTTTTATAATTATTCGATTGATGGGAGTCAAAAAGATATTTTCAAAAAATCCTATTGATTATAAAAAGTTAAGAAAGTCAGATCAAAAGTTACCGCCTAAGAATTTCTTCAAAAAGTTTATTGTTGAAGAAGAGCAAATACATGAAACTATAATCCATAAGATTAAGAATAAAGAAACCAAAACTTCTGGATTGGTTATTTTTATTCACGGAGGAGCCTTTATTTCTGGGCCAGCAGAACATCATTGGAAAGCTACTGAGAAAATTGTTCAACAGACAGAAAAAGAACTTTGGTTATTAGATTATCCCAAAGCGCCAGAAACTAAAATTCAACAAATTTGTAGAAATATAGATATGGTGTTTGATTTAGCCTTACAAAATTTTAAACCAGAGCATATTACTTTAATAGGAGATTCTGTTGGAGGGAATTTAATTATGACACTAACACAACGACTTATAGAAAGAAAAAAAGAAGTACCGAAAAAACTAATCTTAATCACTCCTGTTTTTGATTCGAGTTTGTCAAATCCAGAAATAGATAGTATTGGAGAAAAAGATCCAATGTTACATAAGCGAGGTTTAACTTCTGCCAAAGAAATGTGTGCTGACGGATTAGATTTAAAAGATAAAATTATCTCTCCCTTATATGGAAACTTTAAAGGTTTTCCACAAACAGATCTTTACATTGGATCATATGATATTATGTATCCAGATGCTAAACTCGGAGTGGAGAAAATGAAAAAAGTGGCAGTAGATGTAAAACTTAAAGATGGCGCTAAAATGCCTCATATTTATCCTTTATTACCCGTATTACCAGAAGCTAAAAAAGCTTTACAAGAAATTATAGAAAGTATACAAGAATAATGCTTAATACTGAAGAAAAAAAACAATATAACCGTCATCTTATTTTAGAAGAAATAGGAGAGAAAGGGCAAATAAAATTAAAACAAGCTAAAGTTTTAGTTATTGGAGCAGGAGGATTAGGTTGTCCTGTTTTGCAATATTTAACGGCTGCTGGAATCGGAACAATTGGAGTAATTGACGATGATGTTGTAGATCAAACGAATTTACAGCGTCAAATTTTATATACAGTTGAAGATGTAGGGAAGTCAAAAGCAGAAACAGCGGCTAATCGATTGTCAAAGCTGAATCCTTTTATCAGTTTTCAGGTTTATAAAGAGCAATTAACAAAACATAATGCGATTGAGTTATTCAAGCAATATGATATCATCGTAGACGGGAGCGATAATTTTCAAACACGTTATTTGTCAAACGATGCGGCTGTAATAGCAAATAAACCTTTAGTTTATGGATCTATTTTTAAATTTGAAGGACAAGTAAGTGTTTTTAATTATAACGGAAGCGCAACATACCGATGTTTGTATCCAACACCACCAAATCCGAAAGATGTTCCTAATTGTTCTGAAATTGGTGTTTTAGGAGTTTTGCCAGGAATTATAGGAAGTTTACAAGCTAACGAAGTACTTAAAATAATCATTGGCCTTGGTGATGTATTAGCTGATAAGTTATTAGTATTAGACGTACTATCTATGCGTCAATTAGTATTAAATTATAGTAAAACTGAAAGATCTGAACTTACCGTTTTAGATGAAAATTATGAAGCTTTTTGCGGCGTTATTAATATTGAAGACGAAATAACTTTAGAAGATTTCAATCAAAATAAAGCCCTATATCACCTTTTAGATGTTCGTGAAAATTGGGAGCGTGAACAACATCATATTGGCGGACAACATATTCCTTTAGGTGAATTACCACATCGTTTTGCTGAAATAGATATAACTAAACCTGTTATTGTGTACTGTAAATCAGGGATGCGAAGTAAAAGAGCTATAGCATTTTTACAGGAACAAGGAGTACAAGGAGATTTTATTAATTTAAAAAATGGACTTTCTTAAATAGAAATTCTTTTGTATAACATTAAGTTAGTAGATGTTACTTGTTAGGTAATTATAACTCCGTTTACTCATTATTAGTTTCTGAGTTCGAATATTTTTATATATTTAATGACCAAAAAATCTAAGTCTTGAAATTAATCAAACAAAAAACGCTATACTTCTCAGAAGGAAAATCAGATAAAGTTTATGAAGTAGATTTATGTGAAAGCCAAGAATTATTCGTGGTGAATTTCAGGTATGGAAGGAGAGGGTCAACGCTTAGAGAAGGGACGAAAACTGTTTTTCCAGTAGCTCTTGAAGAAGCGGAAACTATTTTTTCTAAGCTAGTAGAAAGTAAAGAAAAGAAAGGGTATTCAGAAGAATTGGGTGCTACAAAAATAATACCTAAAGAAGAAAATACGATTCAAAAGGATACAATTTTAAAGTACCTGAAACAAGCTATAGCTGGTACTTATACAAGAAATTGGAAAGTTTCAAAAATTATAGCTAGGACTGCTGTGCTTCAAATAAAAGAAGCAATTCCGTTAGTTAGCCAGTTTCTTAATGCAGATGATGAATTTGAGCAATATAATGCGATCTCAGTATTAAGTTATTTTGAAATCTCAGAACATACAGCGGCTATTTTACAAGTTTTTAAAAACCATAAGTTTCAAACCATCGTAGGAAGAATAGCTTGTGCTTATGTTCTAAAATTTGGTGATAATCTGGAAAAAGAAGTGATATATGAAGAGATGAAAAAATGTATTACTGAAGAACAAATTCAAAACTTACCAATGCAATTTTTAGGTGATAAATCTAAAGATACAATGGCATTATATTATGTCTATATTTTGTCATATAAAGAACCTTCTTATAAAGAGAAATTATATACGCTTATAGAAGAATTACCCCTAAAAGTAAATACATTTAAGTCTGTTCGATATATATACAGAACAGCATTGGTTGTTGGAGATTCCATGTTTTTTGGGTTATTGTCAAAACGTATAGCAATAGGTAAAGCAGGATATACTTCAGATTTCTTTTATGCAGGAAACCAATGGGTTTCAGCTTATGAAGAAAAGCAAAAAAAGAATCCTAGCATAGCATTTTCATTAAAGACGAAGCAGTATTTCATAAAGAGTAATTACAAGAAATTATATGAATTGAGTACTCAAAATAAAGAATCATATATACAATTTGCAACAGGAATGTTATGTGCGTTAAATGATAAAAAAGATAGTGTTAATGAACGTGTAGATTATACTTATAATTACAATGGAGAAACTAGACGATATGAAACCGTAAAGAGTTATTATCCGGCATATGCAAACTTTTTAGGACTGATGTATCTGTTGTATGGAAATTCAAATAGATTTAGCGATCAGCATCAATTCTTTTTTACTGAAGCAGATAAAGGTGCGACCAATCGAGAAGAAATTTTATCCGAAGTATGGAATGAAAAACCAGATGAAGTACTATATATTTTAGCAAATGCTAAAAGTGACATAGTTATTGGTTTTGCATTACGAATCATAAAAGATAATCCAGTTTTTTTAGAGTCAATCTCTAATGAAATATTGTTAAAGTTATTGCAACATTCGAATGAAGAGGTATTACACTTAATTACTTCACATTTAGAAAATAAATATCAAGATACTCCACCAGAAAAAACAATAGTACTTAGTGTATTAAAATCTAAAAATGAAAAAGCAATAGCATTAGGTTTAAATTGGTTACAAAAGTATGAAACGATATATATGTCTGAGGTTACTTTTGTGATTGAATTATTACATACAGGAGCTATTGAAGTTATCGATTATTTATCAGGTCTATATAAAGAAACTATACAATACAAACATAAAATTTCACTACCAGCATTACATTTGTTATTTAACGTACCTGTTATTTATTCTTATGAGTTTTTAAGAACGGTAAATGAATTAATTGGAAGTACTAAGTTTGGAACTTTAATTACAGATATCACTAAAGATAAAATAGTTGAATTGGCAAGTTCTAATTCAATTACCAACAAACTTTTCGCGATAAACCTAGCAAAACATGGAACTATCCCAGTATATGAATTGTTTAAAGATTCTTATAATGATTATGTCACTGCAGATCATGCTGATTTAAGAAAAGCAGGGATAGAAATTTTAGCGCATTTTCCAGATGCATTTTTGTTAGAGCATAAACAGCATGTAGTGCTATATTGTTTTTCTGAATATGAAGAGGTTAGAAAAGCCATTCAGCCTACAATTCACAAGCTAGCAAAGCTAGATAGAACGTTTAAGCAAAGTCTTTTAAATCAGTTGTTATTACAAATTACTGATGCGGAAGTAACTGAAGGGATGCATCAAAGTAGTTATGAATTGTTAACTGATTTATATGGTGAAGACCTGAATGATTTATCTAAAGAACAGTTATTAGAATTAGTTTTATCTAAATATGAGTTTGCTCAGAAGTTAGGAACACCATTGTTTGAAAAAAGAGTGTCGTTAAGTAGTTTGGATATTGACGATTTGGTTCTACTTTCTAATAGTGATGTTGTAGCGATCAGAAAAAGTATGTATGACTATTTTGAAAGTAATGCTCCAAGAATAAATTATGAGTTAGAAACTGCGTTAAAGATTTTCAATTCAAATTGGGAAGATGTTACTGAATGGGGATGTGATTATTTTGATACACATATCGATGTTAAAAACTGGACAGTAGATATGCTGGTATATGTTTGCGATCACGTGAAAGAACGTGTGCAATCTTTTGGTAGAAGTTTAATTACCAAACATTTTTCAGAAGAGAAAGGGTTGCCTTTATTATTGAGATTACAAGAGCATCCAACTAAGAATATGCAGTTCTTTGTGACAAATTATTTAGAACAATATGCTTCTGATAATATTCCTGTAATTTTAAAATTAGAAAGCTACTTTAAAACGACACTATTTTATATTAATACGAAGCGAGCTACAAAAACTAGAGTGTATAATTTCTTAGCAAAAGAATCGAAAAAGCATAAAGAAATAGCGACAATGACAGTTCGTGTATTATCATCAGTATTAGGTTCAAAAACAATAACAGACAGAGACGAAGTTTTAGATATTTTATTAATGATTGCTGAAACACATAATGAGCTAGAAATTCCGTTATTAATAAAAGAAATTTAGAAAAAGAATGAAGTTTAATTTTAAATATAGCGGAAACAGTTCAGTACAAAATAATGCCTCATCTACAGGAGTAAGTTTTGCGCCAGATGTATTAAGAGACCCCACGTATTTCGTAGGAACATTAGATAAGAAAATTCCTTTTAGAGAAGCTATTTCTGCGTTGCATCATGTAGTTACAGCAGATTTTAATTTTCAACCTAAAGATAATACGGAATATTTAGCTTGGTTAAAAAGTCAAGAAGATATTTGGGTAGCTGAAGCTTCAGCGAATTTAGTTTCAGTAAAAGAAGAGATTAAGAATTTACAAGAACAATTAAAAGAATTACGTTCTAAAAGAGATGTAATAACCAAACCATATTATGAAGCGCAACGAAAATATTTCAAGTATTTGTATATAAGAGATTATGCAGCTTGGCTGGTTTTAGATCCTGTAATTACAGTGCATCCAGATCAGATTTTCTTTGAATGCTTTAGCAAAGATGAATCGGTTTATGGGAAATTATCTTGTGGATATGATGTTTTCAATTCGATTAACGAATTTAAATGTGGAACAACGAATATAGATTATTCTAAAAAGTTATATAACGAGTTTCAAAAAATACGAACCTATAAAGAGACAAACTTTAAGGTCGATCCGGGTGGATTTGATGTGCAAACTACAGGAGAAACTGCTTATCGAGAAGTAAAAATAGACTTGCCTGATAGTTGGGTAAGAGGCTTTTTACAGGTGAGTACAGCAATGACTAATGAGAAAGTTACTTTCGACTTACATCCCATAGATATTGCGAACTTTATAACGGTTTTAAAAAGGCATAAAGAAAAGAAAGGGCCTAGAGCGATAAAATATGTTTTAGAGCCAGGAAAACCAATAGTAGCAATTTTTGAACCTTGGAATATAGAAGTGGTTTGTTCGCAGTCTATTTATCAAGGAAATGAAAAACGTGAGATTAGAGTTTGGGGAAGAAGAAGAATTACATTATTAGAGCGGTTATTACCAATCACCAACAAGTTTACAGTCTATTTATTAGGAACAGGAATGCCTTCGTTTTACATAGCGCATTTAACGAATGAAATGTATTTCACGCTAGGATTATCAGGTTGGACAGCTAACGACTGGACAAAATCTACCAGTTTAGATTTACTTTCTCCTCGAAAAAAAGTTCCCGCGACTACGATGCAAAGTATTTATTTAGCGTTGCGTAAAGATTGGTTTAATACACCACAAAAATTAACTGAGAACTTGGGTATGGATGAGTTTTCTGTGCAGCAAGCGCTACAAACTTTTACGCAAGCTGGTAAAGTTGTTTATGATTTGAAAAATCAAGTATATCGTATTCGAGAACTGAAAAAAGATGGAATCAATATTGAAGAATTACGTTTTTCAAGTGAAATAGATAAAGAAGCTTACCGATTAATGGAATCAGGAGCGGTTAAAAACTTAAAAGTTGAAGAGGGAAGAAAAACAAAAATCACAGCTCTTGTAGATAATCGTTATGAGACTAAAGTGATTATTAATAATGATTTACAAATAGAAGATGCTACATGTACTTGTAGCTACTATTATGACAATAAAATGACAAAAGGACCTTGTGAGCATATTTTAGCGACAAGAATTACCTTTGATAAAGATTAATTAATATATTTAAACCTTGGTAGTGATAAGATAAAAACCTTGCAACCCGATTGGTGTATCGCCAATCTTGCTCACAGATACCGAACGCGTCACTGACTCGAACTTAACTTGTGAAATAGGTACTATAGTACTATTTCCGGTTATACTTCTGCGAAGTGAAATAGTACTATAGTACCTATTTCACTGGAGTTGTTCAATTCAGTCTTTAGCATCGTACGAAGGGAAACTAAAAAATACATCTTATTGCTACCTTTTTTTGTTTATGAATAATTCAGCTACGAGAAGACAAGAGATCTACGATAAAATTAAAGAATCATCTAGAGATGAGTTCATTCTTTCTGAAATGAAACGTTTAGGTTTCTGGAAAGAGGGAAGTGTAGATTTTGAAAAGGTAAATACATTCTTAAAAGAAGAAAGAGAACTATCCGATAAGCTTCGAAAACTCACTAAGGAACAGCAAACATTAAGTGATCCCGATGCTTTTATAGCCAAAAAGCATGCAGAGCGAAAGAAACTTTCTAAAGAAAAGCAAAAGGAAACTAAACTCAAACGAGAGCAGTTACGAAAAGCAAAGGCTGAAAAATGGAAAAAGACAAAAGAGGAAGAGATCATTTACTTAGGTAAAGGTTTTTCGCATCAGTTAAATGATAAAATTTCAGATAAAAGTAAGCTTCAAAATAATAATTTACCAGTTTATAATACTATAAAAGATGTAGCTGATGCTATGGGGATTTCAGTCAATGAACTCCGATTTTTGGCTTTTTCTAGAAAGAATTCAAAAATATCACATTACAAAAGATTTAAAGTAGCAAAGAAAACAGGTGGTTTTCGTTTGATTTCAGCACCAATGCCTCGCTTAAAAAAAGCGCAGCATTTTATTTTAGAAAATATTCTAAACAAAGTAAGTGTTCATGAAAAGGCGCATGGTTGTGTGCAGAAAAAATCTATAGTAAGTAACGCAACTTTACATGTAAATAAAGGAGTAGTCATAAATCAAGATTTACAAAACTTTTTTCCTTCAGTAACATATAAGAGAATCAAAGGAATATATAAAGCTTTAGGATATTCTGAACAGTTATCAGTAGTTTTTGCCTTATTATGTTCTGAACCAAAGGTGCTAGATGTAAGTTTACTTGGAGAAAATTATTATGCGCAACGAGGTGAGCGTTTTTTGCCTCAGGGATCTCCTTGTAGTCCTGCGATTACCAATGTTTTATGTAGAAATCTAGATTTCAGATTAGATGGTTTAGCTAAAAAATATGGATTTACATATTCTCGCTATGTAGATGACATAACTTTCTCTGGAAATGCGGAACAATTCCCTAAGATTACAGCGATTTTAAAATATTCAAAACGAATTATAAAAGAAGAAAATTTCACCCTACATCCAGATAAACTTCGAGTGATGAAAAGAAATCAGCGACAAGAGGTAACAGGAATTGTAGTGAATGAAAAAGTGAATATTAACAAAAAGTCTTTAAAACGATTTAGAGCATTGTTGTACCAAATAGAAAATGAAGGTTTAGAAGGTAAAACATGGAATGGAGGAGCAAATGTTTTGGCAGAGATTGATGGTTTTGCAAATTATATTTATCAAGTAGATCAATTAAAAGGTAAAATTTATAAAGAGCGAGTTAAAAAGATTTTAGAGAAATACACATATAAAGAACAACATAAATTAAAGTTTGTTAAACAAGAAAATAGAGTTTCAAAAGGGAAAAGTATTTTTAAAAGAATACTATCAATTTTTAGAAAATAAATGATTCAATCAATAAAATTATCTTGTATTCTAAAACAACGTTCATGGCCTAAAAATTTTGGGTTTCCCATTTCTTCCGACCAGAATCCATCTAAAATGTCTTTAGTAAGACATCGATATACTACAACACCTTTATATATAAAATTATCTTCACCTTTATACTGAAAATTAATTACTAAAATATTATCCTTAAAAAAACCAATTCCATTTTGTTCTTGCTCATTATTAATTAACCAATTGGCAACAATTCTTTTGTTTTCATCTACATGTAAAGACAAAATACCTTTATACTCCAATGTACTTTCATTCTGATTGGAACCGATAATGGAAAAATCTCCCTCTAAATCTTTAATATTCATATGAAATAGCTTGTTGTTTGTGTAATGAAAACCTGAATCTTAATTTTTTAGCAGGGGATAAATCCCCTTTTACAGTATGAAAACTGTTATTTGTCGTTAACATATGTTAATGTATGGTAAAAAAAACTATATTTAACCGTAAACAAATATAATTTGATATGGTAGTTAATAAATATTGTTTCGTTTTATTTTTTATTATGATGGCTCCAATAGCTGTTGTAGGTCAAGATTTAGCTACAAAAGAAAAGGTAGTAACAACCAGAAATAATATTTCAGATACGATACGACCAGAATATGTTTTAAATGTAAAACTGAAAAAAGTTCCGAATAGTAAAAAAGTAGTGATTACTTCAATAAAGTATGAAAAAAGACAAACACCAATTTTTAAATTATTATTGGCCCAAAAGGAAAAAATAAAAACATTAGAGAAGAAAAACAATACCTACCAACAGTAATTACTTTTCTTTTGATAAGGGTGAATTAAAACCCTAAAAGAATTATTTTTGCGGCTATGAAACAAACTACCAATACAATTTTAATGGTTCGTCCGATTGGTTTTAGGATGAATGAACAAACTGCAGTAAATAATTATTATCAAAAAGTATTAGATAATGTTTTACCGTCTACAGTTAATGCTAAAGCTCAGAAAGAGTTTGATGATTATGTAGAAAAATTGCAAAGTTATGGTATACATGTAATAGTGGTTTCTGATACTGATGATTCGGATACACCAGATTCTATCTTCCCTAATAATTGGATTTCTTTTCATCAAGATGGAACTGTTGCGTTATATCCCATGTTTGCTGAAAATAGACGATTAGAAAGGAGAGAAGATATATTAGAAATTCTTGAAAAAGAAGGATTTGTAATAGATAATGTTATTGATTATACTTCAGCTGAAGAGGAACAAGTGTTTCTTGAAGGTACAGGAAGTTTATTATTAGATAGAGAGAATAGAAAAGCATATTGTGCATTATCACCAAGAGCAGATGAGGAGTTGTTTATAGAGTTTTGCGAAGATTTTGAATACACACCAGTAGTTTTTACAGCGAATCAAACTGTGAATGGAGAAAGAAAAGCAATTTATCATACTAATGTAATGATGTGTTTAGCAGAAACTTTTGCAGTAATCTGTTTGTCTTCTATTGATGATAAAAAAGAACGAAAAAATGTTATAAAACATTTAAAGGAAGATAAAAAAGAGGTGATAGACATTACTGAAGATCAGGTTAATAATTTTGCGGGAAACATGTTGCAGGTTAGAGGAAATAACGATGAGCGATTTTTAGTAATGAGTCAAGCAGCATATGATTGCTTAACGAAAGATCAGACCAGCAAGATTGAGAAGCATTGCAAAATAATTTCAAGTTCTTTAGATGTAATTGAAGGCTGTGGAGGTGGAAGTGCCCGTTGCATGATGGCAGAAGTTTTTTTACCTAAAGAATAATAATAAAATATCTTACAATTCTGTTAAAGAGGTTTTTACCTATTACAAATGAATTTTGAATCCGTTTTCTAACGGATTTTTTTGTTGCTAAACATTCTTAATTGTGACTTTTTAATAAAAAGAGTGTCTTAATAGTGTAATTAAAATTTATAAACTATGACTTTTAAAATAAAATTAATATCAGTTTTAATGTTTTCTATATGTATTGGAATAGGGACTTTAGCTGCTCAAAAAGTTGTAGTGAAAAATGGAGTAGAATATATTGAGAATGAAGATGCAGTTGAAGATTTAAATTCAATTAAGGCTCCAAGTAATGCTTTAGCTACTAAAGTAAAGAAACAAAAAAGTAAAAAAGTAGAGAAGACTGCTGTTATTAGTGGTATAAAAAAAGTAAATCAAAAAAGAAGATTATTACGATTTAGAAAGAAAAGAAAAAATAATCCAAATAAATGTTATAAGGATACTAAGAGTCTATGTCAATCAATAGAAAAGAAGAGGAAATAAATAAAGATAGAAAGGACTTATTTTTAGTCCTTTTTATTTTTTGAAAATACAAACAGTGTGATTTTACCATTCATCGATGAAACTATTCGTTTTGTCGATAATACTTTCTTTGTAGGCGTTTTTTTTGTAAATTAGTATTCGTCCCCAAATTAATGAATTATGTATACTAAATATCCCCTGTTGTTAGTAGTACTATCAGTACTGCTATTTGTAAATTCTGAGAAAAGTTTTGCGCAAAAAAAAGTAGTAGCAAAGCACGGTGTTGAATATCTAGAAGACGTCGATGATGAAGGAGGTTTAAATTCCATAACAATTCCTGCTAAAACTACAAAAGCGAAGAAAAAAACTAAAAAAAAGCCTAAGAAGGCGTTAAGCAAAGAGGCTTTAGCAATTAAAAAACTTCAACAATTAGATAAAAAAAGAAAGAAACTAAGGTTTAGGAATAAAAGAACAAAATGTTTAAAAGATGTAAAAAAACAACAATGTGATTCTAAACCAAAGAAATAATAAAATCAAAGCTACCAGAAGGTAGCTTTTTTTATGCCTACATTTTGTAGAAAGATTAGAAATAGCCTTTAGTCGATATAAAACAATAAATTCATCGATCTTAATATAAGTTAATTGATAGTAAAAACTACATTTAAGTATGTGAAACACTAAATCAAATAAAATGAAAAGAAAGTTGGATTTTAGAATACTAATGTTAATTTTAGTTTTAGGGACATTTGTAATCAATGCTCAGGAGGCAATAGCACAAAAAGACTTAGTATATTCAAAAGAGCAAAAGAAAGAACGTATACATAAAAGTTCAAAACCTTCTTTTGTAATGAATGTAAGCATAAAAAAAGGAAAATTAGGTAAAAAGCACGTTTCAGCAAAAATAGAAAAGATCTATAATA
Source organism: uncultured Tenacibaculum sp. (assembly GCA_947501615.1). Lineage (GTDB taxonomy): Bacteria > Bacteroidota > Bacteroidia > Flavobacteriales > Flavobacteriaceae > Polaribacter. The sequence goes on from CANMWK010000002.1 coordinate 456,127, forward strand.
AGAAGAATCAAGAAAATATATTAAGATTCAGAAAAAAGAGAAAAAAATAAGAGAGTAATACTAAATAGCGTCATAAAATTTCAAAAAAACCACCTTTATGGTGGTTTTTTTATTATGCTGTAGTAATTGATTTTATTGAGTTTTGAGAATTAACATAAGAAAAACTTATTGTTTTTTGTAAAGACATTGGAAATTGTGAGACTATTATTATAAGCATGCTGATTTAAAATAATTAGAATTAAAAACCAGATAAAAATTAATTATTATGAACTCAAAAATTAAAAATATACTTATTCCCCTGTCGGTAGTATTAGTTTTAGGTATTCAGCAAATAACAGCACAAAAAATAACTAAAAGTAATGGAGTAGAATACATTGAAGAGCATACTACAAATGATTTAAGTTCAATCAAAATGCCTCAAACTAAGGTTAAATTAAAAAAGACCATTAAAAATAAAAAAGTAAATAAAAATATTAAAACTATAGCAGACCTAGAAAGAGTAGTGCAAAGGAGAAAGCGATTACGTTATAGAAATAAAAGAAGGTCAGACAATAAATGTTACAGTCACACAGATGAAACATGTACTACGAAAGAATAAAAAAGAGCACCCTTGGGTACTCTTTTTTTTTTAATTTTCTAAAGCATTACTAATAATCTTTCCAGTAGCACCATTAGGGAACTCTATTTTTAAAAGATTGGCAATTGTAGGAGCTATGTCAATAATTTCACAATACTGTTTTGAATTACCTTGTTGAATACCATTTCCATAAAATATAATAGGAACATGAGTGTCGTAGGAGTAACCAGAACCATGAGTTGATCCTTTCTTTGGATAAATAATAGTTGAAGGATTTGGAATTAATAACACGTCTCCAGAGAACTTTTGATTATATCCATTTTGCAAATGCCTTAAAATACCAGTATCAAATTCTGTGTTTTGTAATGTTGTTGCGGTAACAGATTTGTAAATTCCTTTGTAATTAATAATGTTTTCACTAATAACATTTGCCACCTCCTTAACGGTCATTTTTTTCTTTTCAATATTCTCCTTATTTAAGAAAATTTGAAAATTTGAAATGTTTTCAATAAAATCTTCGGAGTTAAAATATTTTTTAGTAATGTCATTTACATATGCTAAGAGTTTCATGCCACTTAAATAATTGGCTGGAATTTTAACTGATTTTAAATAGTTAGGCACTTGAACAGCAGCATGGTCTGCTGTTAAGAAAACAGTATAATTGTTTTGTCCAACCTGTTGATCTAAGAATACTAAAAAACGTTCAAGTTCTTTGTCAAATCTAAGATAAGTATCTTCTATTTCTTTAGAATCCACTCCAAATTGATGTCCTACATAATCTGTTGAAGAATAGCTGATGGCTAAAAAATCAGTATCAGACCCTTGTCCTAAATTTTCGCCAATTATTGCAGCTTCAGCAAAATCAGTAGTTATAGAATTACCTGCAGGAATAGCTTTAATAATGCTATAGTTATTGTTTTTGCTTCTTAAATTTGGAATATCATGAGGAAAAATAGGACGATCTTCTCCTTTAAAAGTATTTTCAAAATTATTATCATCCGCAATACTTTCGGTGTAAGTTTTTATATCATACAATGTTTCCCATGGCTGTTTTAAATATTCATCAGCTTTACCTGAGCTGTTAAAATCGACAACCCACTTTGGCAAGGCATTCATATAAAAAGAAGAACTAATCCATTCACCTTTGCTTCCACCATCAAACCAATATGCTGCGTTGGCAGTATGACCAGCAGGTAAAATAGCCGATCTATCTTTAATACCAATACCTATAGTTTTTCCTCTCATATTTTGAGCTAACTTCAACTGATCTGTTATTGTAGTGGTTAACATTCTATAAGGAGATTTATTTCCCCCTTTACCATCATTTCCAATGGTTTTGTAATTGTTGTCATCAACACAATAAATTGATTTTTTTTCAAATTTATCATACCAGTTATTACCTATAATTCCATGGTTATTAGGAGTTGTTCCAGTGTAAACAGAGGTGTGTCCAACAGCAGTATAAGTAGGGATATAATTGAAATGAGCATTTTCTAAAGAAAATCCATTTTTGAGTAGTCGTTTAAAACCACCTTGACCATATTTACTTTCGAAACGAGTCAGATAATCGTATCGCATTTGATCTACAATAATACCAACGACTAGTTTAGGTTTGCCTGATTTTTGGTTTTTCTTATTTGTATTTGTTGTACAACTTAGAAAAGAAAAAAACACTAAAGAAAATAGCGCATATTTAATATAAGACATCATGTGAAAATTTAGGGTTTAAAATTAAATAAAACAAGGCAAAAAATAATTTTAAATGCTTATAATAATGTTTTTTTAACTTAACAGTACTTTGATTTTTTTTAAATATGTGAAATTCCTAGCGTTACTGTTACTAACAAATAATAAAATTTTCAAGAAATTGTTCTAAATTTCTTTTAGAAATATAAGTAACAAGAGTTCTTAAGATGGTATAATTTATTCAAGTGAATATTCTTTAGTACATTAGCAGAATAAAAAAAATTAGATGAATTATATCGAGCATATCGGTAAGTATTTTATGATGCTTGGTCAGGTTTTTAAAGCACCGCAGAAATTTAGAGTTTTTTGGGAAGCTCTCTTTAGGGAAATAGAAGAATTAGGGTTAAAATCGATAGGGATAATAGCCTTTATTTCATTTTTTATAGGTGGAGTAATTGCTTTACAAACTGCTTTAAATATTAGTGACCCTTTAATACCAAAAATGCTTATTGGTTTTGCAACAAAAAGATCTGTTATACTAGAGTTTGCTCCTACATTTTGTTCGATAATTTTAGCGGGTAAAGTGGGGTCATACATTACTTCTAGTTTAGGAACCATGCGAGTAACAGAACAAATTGATGCTCTTGAAATTATGGGGGTTAATTCATTAAATTACTTAATACTACCGAAATTACTAGCTACAGTTTTCTTTTATCCATTTCTAGTGATTCTAGGAATGTTCTTAGCCATTTTTGGTGGTTGGGTAGCTGGTATTGCTACAGGTATGTTTTCTGAAGCAGATTATATCGCCGGAATTCAATATGATTTCGATAGATACTTAATTGTATATGCATTAATAAAGACTTTAGTATTTGCTTTTATCATAGCTACAGTTCCGTCTTATCATGGGTATTATGTAAAAGGAGGATCTTTAGAAGTTGGAAAAGCAAGTACACAATCTGTAGTATGGACAATTGTTGTGATTGTTGTTTCAAATTATTTTTTAACTCAAATGTTACTTACTTAATATGATTCAAGTTAACGATATACATAAGAGTTTTGGTGAAGCAGAGGTTCTTAAAGGAATTTCTACTGAGTTTATGCCAGGAAAAACTAATTTAATTATAGGACAGAGTGGTGCAGGTAAGACTGTATTTCTGAAAAGTTTACTTGGATTGCATATTCCAGAGGAAGGAACTATTGTGTACAATGGTCAAATAAATACAGAAATGACCATAGACGATAAACGTGAGTTTAGAAAAGAGTTAGGTATGGTATTTCAAGGAAGTGCTTTGTTTGATTCTTTAAATGTGGAAGAAAACGTAATGTTTCCTCTAAAGATGTTTACAAAACAAACATTGGGAGAAATGTTAGATCGAGTAAATTTTGTACTTAAAAGAGTAGATCTGGAAAATTCTAACCCTAAATTCCCAGCTGAATTATCAGGAGGAATGCAAAAGCGGGTAGCTATTGCTAGAGCTATTGTGATGAATCCAAAATATTTATTTTGTGATGAACCTAATTCCGGGCTAGATCCAAGTACGTCGATATTAATAGATAATTTAATTAAAGAGATTACTGAAGAATATCAAATTACCACAGTAATTAATACACATGATATGAATTCTGTCATGGAAATAGGAGATAAAATTGTGTTCTTAAAAGATGGAATAAAAGCTTGGGAAGGGAGTAGCAAAGAAATCTTTAAAACAGAAAATAAAGCTGTAGTTGACTTCGTCTATTCTTCAAATTTATTTAAGAAGGTGAGACAGGCATATTTAAACGAAAAGTAATTTTTTGATTTATAGGTGGTTATTTTTTTTGCTGAAAAAAATATTAAAAAAGTAAAAAATATGTTTGGTTAAAACCAAAAACCTCTATATATTTGCAACCGCTAAGAAAAAATGACCGGGTAGCTCAGTTGGTAGAGCATCTCCCTTTTAAGGAGAGGGTCCTGGGTTCGAGCCCCAGCCCGGTCACTAATAAAGCTTCTTTAAAAGAAGCTTTTTCTTTGAAAATTTGGGGAGATTCCAGAGCGGCCAAATGGGACGGACTGTAACTCCGTTGTCTTTCGACTTCGCAGGTTCGAATCCTGCTCTCCCCACTACATTTTAAATTAGGGGATTATTAAAATGGGCGTTTAACTACAGTAAGTTGAGCGTTTTTTTTGTTTATATTATTTTTTGTTTATCTTTTGTGTTTGTTTTGTTAAACAAAACGTACTTTTGTAAAAAACTCCATATATGAGAAATGCTTTTTTGTTATTTATTGTTTTGTTTTATTCTTCTATGGTATTCGCACAAGAAATAGGTAGTGTGAAAGGTGTGGTTTTAGATAAGCAAACGAGGGAAAGTCTGCCATTTGTTAATGTTGTGATTGAGGGAACTAAAAAAGGAGCCACAACGAATGAGAAAGGAGAATTCGAAATCAAAAATGTATCATTGGGTTATATAAAAGTAACTGCATCTTTTGTCGGTTATCAAACAGTAACAAGTTCAGATTATTTAGTAACTAAAGAGAAAGTGCCTTTTGTTACTTTAGAGTTAATTGAAGCTACATCAGAGTTAGAAGAGGTAGTGATTAAGTCTTCGTTATTCAAAAGAAAAGCTGAAAGTCCGTTATCCTTACAAACTTTAGGGGTGGAGGAGATAGAGAAAAACCCTGGTGGTAACCGAGATATTTTAAAAGTAATTCAATCTTTGCCTGGTGTAGCCTCTAATCCAGGTTTTAGAAATGATATCATTATTAGAGGAGGAGCAACATCAGAAAATAAATTTTATGTTGATGGGATAGAAGTGCCTGTTATTAATCACTTTCAAACTCAAGGAGCTTCAGGAGGTCCTGTTGGGATGATTAATACAGATTTAATTCGTAGTGTAGATTTTTATTCGAGTGCGTTTCCTGCTAATCGTGGTAATGCTTTGAGTTCTGTAATAGAATTTACTCAGAAAGTAGGAAATAAAGAGAAGTTTGAAGGTCGTGGTAGTTTAGGAACTTCAGATGCAGGAGTTACATTACAAGGACCTTTATCAAAAAACACATCAATTATTGTTTCTGCAAGACAATCTTACTTGAAGCCACTTTTTCGATTGTTAAAACTTACTTTTTTGCCTACTTATAATGATTTTCAATTAAACTTAAAATCTAAATTATCAGATCAAGATGAGTTAGCAATTTTTGGATTGGGTGCGATTGACGATTTTGAAATTAATACTAAAGTGAATGATGGTGAAACTGATGAAGAAACGATTAAAAGAAATACTTTTTTCTTAAATGTTATTCCAGTTCAAACACAATGGAATTATACTGTAGGAGCATCATATAGGCATTATGAAGGGAATAGTAGACAAACGTATGTTTTAAGTAGAAATGAATGGAAAAATAATATTGTTAAGTATAAGGATAATACAAATTTGCCAGCAGATTTACTAAACGACTACCAATCTAAAGAAATAGAAAATAAATTCCGTTTCGAGAATGATACTCGATTTGCTAATGGAATTAAACTGAATATAGGAGTTGCACTTCAACAAGCAACATATCAAAATAGTACGTTTGAACGAACAGCAAATCTTAATGGAAATCAGGAGATTAATTTTAATTCTGAGTTCTCATTATTTAGTTATGCAATGTTTGCACAAGCTTCTAAAAAGCTGTTTTCTAATCAACTCGAATTGTCTTTAGGTGTTCGTACAGATGGGAATACTTATAATGAGGATATGGAAAATCCGTTTAACCAGTTTTCTCCAAGAATTGCAGCTTCTTTAAAATTGGCTAATAAGTGGTATGCTAATACTTCTGTTGCAAAATACTATCAGCTACCTTCATACACCATGTTAGGGTTTAGAGATAATGCTAATGTGTTAGTTAATCAACCTAATTTAAAGTATATATCCTCAATGCATGCGGTTGGAGGAATTGAATATAGACCTGAGAAAAACACAAAAGTAACTTTAGAAGGATTTTATAAGAAATATGATAATTATCCTTTTTCAATAAGAAACCAAATCAGTTTGGCAAATTTAGGGGCAGATTTTGGTGTTGTAGGTAGTGAGGCAGTTACTTCTACCAATGAAGGAAGAGCGTATGGATTTGAATTTTTGGCACAAAAAAAGTCATATGATGGTGTTTATGGTATATTGGCCTATACCTTTGTAAGAAGCGAGTTTAAAGATGTTAATAATCAGTTTATACCTTCTACTTGGGATAATAGACATTTGTTAACATTCACAGGAGGAAAAAAATTAGGTAGAAATTGGGAGATAGGAGCAAAATTTAGATTAGTAGGTGGAAGACCTTTTACACCGAATGATATAGATGCTTCTTCTATTATAGAACGATATGATGTGGTTAACAGAGGTATACCAGATTATACTCGATTAAACAGTGAGCGTTTAGATTTGTATACGCAATTAGATTTTAGAGCTGATAAAACATGGTATTTAAAACGTTTTTCTATCAATTTATATCTAGATGTTCAAAATTTATATGCTACGAGTAACGAGAGACCTCCATTGTTACTGCCAAATGGAATAAATCCGACTGATCCAACACGTTATATTCTAGAAGAAATCGATAATACTGGTCAAGGAAGAGTTGTTCCTCGTATTGGAGTTATTGTAGATTTTTAATACTTTAATATAGAACTTAGCTAGTAAAGCAATTGATTTTTAAGTTTGAAGTAACTTATAAGTGTCGATTTTTTTGCAATTCTGATCTCTCTAGATAGTAGTTTTTCTTTTATTTAGGAAGTGTTATAACAAAGGTAGCTCCTTTGCCGAATTCTGATTCCACCCAAATTTTTCCTTTATAGAGGGTAATTATTTTTGTTACAATAGCCAAACCTATTCCTGTGGAATTTTGATGGTCATCAAGAGTTTGAAAAATATCAAAAATCTTTTTGTGATATTTTTCTTCGATTCCTTTACCGTTGTCTTTAATTCTAAATTCCCATTCGTTTTCTAAGTCTGTGTAAGTGACAGTAACAAGTCCATTTTCTTGACGAGCATATTTTATAGCGTTACTGATTAGGTTTTGGAATATTTGATGTAAACGGAATTTATCACCTCTAATTTTAGGGAGTTTATAAGGAATATCTATTTTTACATGATTAGGCACATGTATGGTGTCAACAATTTCATCAACAACAAAATCTAAATCTACTTGTCGTTCTGGTCTTTCAACTTTGTCTACTCCTGCATATTTTAAAATGCCGTTAATTAAATGATCCATTTTATCAATTTTCTTGATGAGTAGCTGAAAATTCTTTTCAATGTCTTCATTATCTGTAAGGTGGCTAAAATCTTCTCGAAGCCAGGTAACTAAAGCATTCATGCTGCGAAGAGGAGCTTTTAAATCATGAGAAACAACATGAGCAAAGTCATTTAATTCTTTGTTACTTATGGTTAAATGCGCTAGAAGCTCTTCTCGTTCTTTTTGAGCGATTAAATCTTCTGTAATATCTCGTATAATTCCATGTGCAAATATAGGTTTCTTTTGTTCGTTGTACACTAAGTTCGAATTAATTTCAATCCAACGTATTTCATGATCTTTATTAAAAACTCGAGCTCTAAAATTTTTAAAAGTGCCTTCTTTTAATAGGGTAGTAAAAGATTCTTTTGCATAATGAATATCGTCTTCATGTAATGTTTTAATTAAATTAAAAGAGCTGTCATAACCAAAAAAAAGTTGACACGCATCATTCATTTTTAAAACATTACCATATAAATCCATTAAGATATAAGGGTCTATAATAGTTTTGAAAAGACTTTCTAAATGAATTTCTTTTTCATTAAGAATGTTCGTTAAGTTTTGATTAATTTGATGTAGTTCAAGAGATTTATCCTGAAGTGTCTTTTCTGCAGCTTTTCGAGCTTGTTCTTCTTTTTTTAAAGCTTTTTCTAAAAGTGCTATTTTGTTATTACTCATTTTTTTAAATTTCAAAACGTATTCTAAGACTATCTTGTGGGAGTAGTTATGGTGTTTTATGATTTTGTTAGTAACAATATTTCATTTTTTTACATAAAATGAAATATGCTGGTCTTAAAAGTAAATAAAAAAAGGAGGAGTTGTGTTAATCAATTGTATTGTTTAAATAAAAAGAATTGAAGAAAATAGTTTTTACATAAGTTTTTCTATTAGCTGTAGTTCTTTTTACATTTTGTCTATTTGTTAATAATTTAAATTATTAATTCGCTACTAGTCCAATAATCTAACATCGTGGTAATGTTTTTGCTATAATCTTCATAACGTATTGGTTTTAGAATATAACCTGCAATACCAAGTTCGTAACACTTTTTTAAATCCTGAATATTATCTGAACTAGATAAAATGATGATTGGGATATATTTTAATTTATCATCAGATTTTAGTATTTCTAAAAATTCAATACCATTCATTTTTGGCATATTTAAATCTAAAAAGATCAATTGAGATAATGGAGAGTCTTTTAACTTCTCTAATGCATCCTCACCATTTGTAGCTTCTGTTATCTCTGTTGCATATTCACTTTGTTTGCAAACTCTAGAAAACTTCATTCTTTCTACTTCATCATCATCAATAAATAAGATGTTTAATTTTTTCATTATCATCATGAGAGCTAAATTTTACATCGTGAAAATAGAGAAAAGAGAATGTTAAAGTTTGTGATTTAGCTTCATAAGGATGTAAGTTTAGATTATTGGTTAATTACTATAGATGAATGATTTTCATGTAAAATGGTATTATGCATAAAAAGCTTGATTAAAAGATTAATCCATCTTTTTGTATCTTTCCGGCAAAAACAGAACTTAATTAGGTATGGATCAAAATAAGCAAGAAGAAACTATTGATAAATCGAAAGAAGCTGTAAAACAAGATGCAAAGGGACTTTGGACGAGTGTTAAAACCTTTATGAATGAGCTTCTCGATTTTAAACATGATACAGATCAAGAGGCAACTATAGAAGCAATAAAAGGAGATGTGCCTTTTAAAGGAGCAACAGCATGGATTTTAATTTGTTCTATTTTCGTTGCATCTATTGGTTTAAATGCAAATTCTACCGCAGTTGTAATTGGAGCCATGTTAATATCTCCTCTAATGGGACCAATTTTAGGGGTTGGTATGTCTTTAGCAATTAATGATATTGATACATTAAAAAAATCGTTAATTAATTTGGCAACAATGATTGTGTTGAGTTTGTTAACAGCGTTTTTATTCTTTTTCCTATTTCCACTTCGTGAAGAAACTTCAGAATTAATGGGGCGTGTAAAGCCTGATATTCGTGATGTATTAATTGCATTTTTTGGTGGGTTAGCTTTAATTATTGCGAGAACTAAAAAAGGAACTATTGCCTCGGTAATTTTTGGTGTTGCAATTGCTACAGCATTAATGCCGCCTTTATGTACTGCTGGTTATGGATTAGCTATTGGAAAGATAGATTATTTCCTAGGCGCAATGTATTTATTTACAATTAATGCCATATTTATTGCTTTGGCAACTTTTATTGTGTTGAAATTATTAGGGTTTACAATGATTCGTTATGTGAATTCTAAAAAGAGAAAACGTGTAGCTCAGATCGCTTCTCTAATTGCTTTATTAGTTATGGTACCAGCAGTAAGAACTTTTATAAAAGTATATAAAGAAACAGTTATTGAAGCAGATTATAAAAGGTATATTGAGAAGGAGATTGAAGAAAATAAAGATCTGTGGTTGTTAAAAGAAAATAAAGATGATGATAAAAAAACAATAACATTGCGTTTTAATGGAGAGATAGCACCTGCAGTAGAAAGTAGTTTGAAAATGAAGGTGAAAGATTATGAGAAAATTGGAGATTATGATGTGGATGTTGTAGGAAATAAATCTAGAAGTATTGATGATATTTCTAAATCTCTAGAAAGAGCCTATAATAATTTAGATCAAAAAGACTATGTTATTAATGGTTTACAAGAAAAAATTAAAGAATTAGAAGGAGAGATTTCTGGATTGACTTCAACTATAGCAAAGGCTGATAAAAATAGTATTCCATTTAGTGCTGTAGCTGGAGGAGCAAAGCTTAGGTTTAGTGGTGTTAGTGAACTTCGTTTTTCTAAAGTTTTAAGAACTAAAGATTTTATTAAAGTTGATACATTGCCTGAAGCAACAATAATTTGGGAGAAAAAGTTTAAGGAAGAATTAAAAGAAAGTTCTCTTATTAAAAAAGAGGAAGAGTTGAGGAAATGGTTACAAAAGGAAATGAAATTAGATACATTACTTCTTAAGAAGTAAACAAAAATATAAGGCTCGCATTTGCGAGCCTTTTTAATATGTTAAGATTTTTCGTTACAGTTTTTTAAAATTTGTTGCGCTCTTTCTTTGCCGCCTTTAGGATAGAATTGAGGCAATTTCTCTTGTTCAAATAATTTTAAAGCTTTAGCAACATCTTTACAATAAGGAGTAATAGGTTGTTTGAAAAATTTAGCTGTTCCAATATCCCATTCTGCTTTACTTAGAATAACTCTAGGGTTATTAGGTGCTAATTGTAATGCTTTTTGATATAAAGTAGTGTTTTTTCCAGATAAAGTCATACCGTATTTTTGTCCGTCAAAAGCAATGTATGCAGTGTTTAGTAAAGCTTGATTGATAATGATCTCTGGATTGTCAGGAGAGATGCTTTTAGCAATATCTAAAAATTCTTGAGCTTTTTTCAATTTAGCATTTAAAATTGCAGCATCTTTTAAACCAAAACTACTTAAAATTTCAATGGTAGCTACATAATAAGAAGGAAGCCATTCATTTTCTTCAGCTTTAGCTATTCTTTCGAATAATTGAGAAGCGTCTGTTGTTTTTTGTTGTCCCAAAAGTTCAAAGGCTTTTTGCATACCTTTTTCGTACTTCGATTGTCCTGAAATTTGTACTGTTATGCTTAGTATAATTAATGTGATAAAGTTTTTCATGAAGTATGATTATTTTATGGTGATAGCTAATGAAATGTCTTTGTTTACTGTGAATTTGGCATCATTAAATTTAGGAGGGCCAAAAAAACCTTTAGCATCATTAGATATCCCAATAGGTTCTTTAGGGATTCCAAAGATTTTAGTATCCATTTTTTTGTTGTCATTTTCATCATGAAAAGCAGAAATAGCATATGTTCCAGTAGTTATGTCTTTAAAAACAGCTACTGCTTTTTTATCATTGATTTTTACGATTTCACCTTTAACAGGAGTTTTAAGAAAAGAATCTTCAGAATTGTATAATGCTACATATACATCTCCTTTATCCGATTTCATTCCTGAGAAATCTATAGTGATCGAATACGTTTCTTGGGCGAATAGTTTTGTAAAGCTATTTAGCAAAAGTATTGATGCTATTAAAATAAGTTTTTGCATAGTTCTAAGATTTAAATTCATATCAAATATCTTTTATTTTATTGTTGTTTAATCAAAATTCTTACCGAGTTGTTAATTTTAGTGACCGAATTGTAAATTCAGTTATCAGTTATCAGTTATCAGTAATCAGTAATCAGTAATCAGTAATCAAAAACTATTTTTTCTAATAGCTACACAAAGAAAAAACAGAAACTTTTATTCACTACTTTTCAACTTTCAACTTTCAACTTTCAACTTTCAACTTTCAACTTTCAAACTTTACAACCTTCAACTTTCCACCTTCAATTTATAAATTATCTAATTGGTTACTCTTGTTGTCGTCACTAATAGACCAGAAAAAGCCAACGAAAAAGAACTGATCTGCACTTGGTCTTAAGGCTTGTCTTTCAAAAGTTCCGTTAGTATTGGGTTGATTGCTATAATTGTATCCAAAAACGTTCTCTGTGCCTAAAACATTGTTTACAGAGAAGTATAAAATTTTCTGTTGACTAATTAAATAGGCTGCATTTAAGCTTAAAGAATTATAGTTTTTAGTTTTTTCATTTAAAAATCCATTAATATTAGGATTTGTGTACGTTCTTCCTGTAGCAAATCGATATGACATGCCTAACTGAGTTTTCCACGAATCTACCCAATATTTACCAACTAAAGAAGCATTATGAGATGAAGCGAAATTAGGAACGGCTTTGGTAGGGTAATTTCTGTGGTCTCTTTCTGTGTCTAAATACGAGTAGGACAGCCAATAATCTAAGTTTTTGATATTTTTATTATCTCTCCAAAAAACATCTACACCTTTAGCAAAACCATTACCATTGTTAGTAAAGTTTGATGTTGGTGAGGCAAATTGTCCGTCAAATTTAACCAATTCATCATAAGCTTTGTAATAGGCTTCAATTCTGAATTGTTGTTTGTCTTTTAAGAATTGATAATTCGCGATATAATGTATTGCGTTTTCAGGGTTTAAATCTGTTGAAAATTTCAAATATTCACTTCTGGGGTTCTGATAAAATTTACCATAGGCAACAGAAAACTGAGAAGTTTTTCCTGATTTATAAGCTAAAGAAACTCTAGGTGAAAACGTCATTTGATCTGAAAACTCATTATTTTCAGCTCTAAATCCAATTTTAGCCGCTAATTTCCTAGAAAAGAAAATATCTGTTTCAGCAAAAGTTCCAAAAATATTATTGTTGAATCCGTAATTAAATGTTCCAATAGTATTTGCATCAAAACGTTCGTTAAAGTCTGTGATGAAATATTCTGCTCCAAAATTAAGTTTTATTCTACTAGAGAAACGCTTCGAAAGCTTAGCTTTAAAATGAGCTGAGTTTTCTTGATCATTTACATTGTTATCCTGTAATTTAATATCTGAAGTTTCATTTGTATAACTAATACCACCAGAAACTTTCCAACCATTATCTAAACGCTGTTTGTAAGATCCGTTGAAGTAAAGATTTGTGTTCTCTAAAGCAAAATTGAATCCGTTTGCAAAATTAATATCATTTTGAATTACATCAAGATTTGAGAAATTAAAAGCTCCATATAGTTTCAATAATCCATCTTCATTAGGTTGGTAACGATACACCATTTCTCCACTAGCACCCTCAAAAGGTTTGTTCCATTGATCTCTACCAGGAAAAGCAAACTGATAAGGAGCTAAATTTGTGTAAGAAGTGTTGATGCTGAAAGAGTTTTTACCCCATATTTGAGTGTTTCCAACACCCACACCAACAGTCATTAGTTGAATTTCTGTTTTTTCTTGATCTGGTGTGTCAATGGTATTTAACGTAAGTACACTAGAAAGTGCTTGACCGTATTCAGCAGAATAGCCACCAGTAGAAAATGTCATTCCTTTAAAAAGAAAAGGAGAAAAACGACCCCTAGTAGGAATGTTGCTAGAAGTAGGAACAAAAGGATTAAATACACGAATTCCATCAATAAACATTTGCGTTTCATTAGCGTCTCCACCACGAACAAACAGTCTACCATCTTCATCATTGGCAGAAGTTCCTGGTAAGGTTTGAAATGCACCAACAACATCACCTAAAGCACTAGCTGTAGTAACAATATCTAAAGGTTTTAATGCTACAGCCCTTGCTTTTTCTCCAGCATCAAAACTTCCTGCATTAATGACTACCGCATCCAAAGTGTTTACATCCTCACGAAGTTTTATGATTAAATTTTTTAATTTATTGATGCTAGTTGTTTTATAAAAAGTTTCAAAAGAAACAAAAGAGACTACTAGTGTTTGTGTTCCTTCTTCTGAAGTAGTGAAATTATATTTTCCATCTTTATCTGTAGACGTTCCGTCATACGTTCCATCAAGATAAACATTAGCGCCTTCAATAGGATTTCCTTTTGTATCAATTACTTTACCAGAAATTTGTGCTTGAGCAAAGCTGAAAAGAGTAATTAAAAAAGAAAAAATAAATAGTTTAGATTTCATGTCGTTTTTATTTGATACTACAAAGATGTATCAGTCATGTTCTTTTTCATAAAAAGAAATACCGAGTTGTAAAAAAAATAAGACGAACTGTTTTTTACTGTATTGGAATAAACATTGTGATGTTGCATTTCTTTTCAGGATGCGTATTGAAGTCATTATGATAAATGTCAAATGCATCTAAATCACTATTTACTTTATAACCTTTATTAAAAATCCAAACAAAAAGTCCTTCCCAAGCTTTTGAGAATTCATCTAAACCAAGTTCGAAATTAGCTTCTAAGTATTTTCCCGCAGTTATAGTTCGTATATTTATGTCTGAAGTATCTACTTTAGAAGAATTTAAACTGATACATGCACTGGCTTTAAGTTTCTCTGGGGGAGTGATTTTCACGCTATCATGATAAATGGTCATAATTTGATGCTTTCCATTCATTAAATTTCTGGAATAAGCCCATTGTATTAACTTTTCAAAAGCTTGAGTTAAGTTTTCAAGGGGTCCAATATGTGGGATATAAGCAACCTCTATATCTTTGATAGTAACTATTTCTAATTTTCTAGCATTACTTTCTATATATTGTATGTGATTTTCCATATTGCAAATGTATTCTTCAAGCCGTGTTTCAATTTGACCTATCTTGCTTTTTACTTGACTTATCTTGCTAAATCTACTGGGAGCATTGGACCTAAATTCTTTAGGGCTTAATCCGTAAAACTTTTTAAAAGCTCTTGAAAAAGAAGAAATATCGGTAAAACCAGACAAAAAAGTGATTTCTGTTATCGTCTTGTTTTCCTTGTGAAGTAATAAATCAACGGCTTTTTCTAAGCGTTTTCTTGTAATAAAACCGGTAAAAGTCTCTTTTGTGATTGTTTTAAAAATTCTATGAAAGTGAAAAGGAGAAAAGTGAGCTTTTGAAGCTACATCTTCCAAGAGAAGTTTAGTTGTACTATTTTCTTCTATATATTGAATAGCATTATGTATTCTTACAATTGTATTTGGATTTAAATCATGATTTTTCACAATAACAAATGTATGTTATTTAAAGGAACTATTATCTTTTCCTGTATTTTAGAAAATAATTTATAGTGTATATTGGTATTAAAAAGAAACCTAAAAATAAAATCATTTAGTTTTTGTAGTTTCACAAAAACTAAATGATTTTATTTTGCTTAGTAAAGTGATTTTTTGGCTTTACTGTAAATGTTTTTTAAAGAATCCCATCATTGTTTCATACAGTTCTATACGATTTTCTTCCCTACTAAAACCATGTCCTTCATTGTATTTTACCATGTAAGGTACATCAAAACCTCTATTTCTAAGACTCGATACTATTTGATCACTTTCGTCAATGTTTACTCTAGGATCATTAGCACCTTGAACTACAAATAATGGTTTATTTAATTTCTCAATATTTAATGCAGGAGAAACAGCTGTCATAATTTCTTTTTCTTCTGGGATTTCTGGGTCGTACCATTGTTCGTAAAACTGTTTCATTAGTGGTTTCCAGTATGAAGGAAAAGAATTTACGAAGGTGAAAAAGTTACTGACTCCCACATAATCAACTCCGCAAACATATAGTTCGGGTGTTTTAATTAAACTTCCTAAGGTAGCTAAACCACCATAACTTCCTCCATAAATAGCTATTTTATTTTTATCAATTACTCCCTGATTTATAACGTGTTTTACACCATCTTCTAAATCATTTAGCATATTACGTCCAATTTGTTTACTGCCTGCTAAATAAAATTGTTTTCCATAGCCTCCAGATCCTCTAAAGTTAATTTGTAACGTAGCATAACCTCGGCTAGCAAATAATTGTGCTTCAGCATTAAATCCCCAAGAATCTCTTTCTCCATATGGTCCTCCATGAGGGTTAACAATCATAGGAGTTTTACCTTTTTTAGCATTTAAAGGTAAAGTTAAATATCCATGTACATCTAATCCGTCTCTAGTAGTGAAAGATATAGGTGTCATAGGTGCCATAGTGTCTGGAGTTAATTTAGGCATTAAATCCTCTAGTAGTTTAATATTATTGTTTTTTACATCATATAAATAGTACTGCCCATATAAAATGTCACTAAATACCATAATTAAGTACTTATCTTCTTTTGTTGTTTGACTTACTACTTCAAAGTTGTTAGTAGAAAATTTTGAACTTAATTTTCTGTGTAATTTTTTGAAATATTCACTTACAGGAATAATAATTTCTTTTTCACCGTTATAAGAGTAGAAATCTAATTCATAATTACGTTTTTTTGATCTTGACATTGATATATTATCAATATCATAGTTTTCATTAGAAAATAAACGCTTAATAGTTTTCTTATTTTTTAAGTCATATAATACGATTTCAGTTTTATCGCTATTTAAATTCGTAGATACATAGGCTAAATCATTGCTTTCAGAAACAAAACCGAGAATTTTAAACTCATCTTTCCAATTAGTTGTAATAATTTCTTTGAAAGAATTTTCACCAATAGGTTTATATTGTAGTACGTAATCTACTCCGTTTTTGCGTCTAGTTAATGCGCGTAAATTTCCTTTTCGATCAAATTTATAAGAACTAACTGCGTTTTCTGTATCTGTGTTTTCAAAAATAAGCTCCATTTCTCCTGTTTCAATATTAATTTTGTAGGGCTCAAAAATTTGTTTATTTCTTCTATTTAAAGGAATTATAACATATTTAGGTAAATCTTTTAATGCGTAAACAGTACTTAGGGTTACTCCTTCAAAAGGGGTAAGATCAATATCTTTTTTTGTGTTTAAGTTATATGAATATAAATGATAATTTTCATTACCACCTTTATCCATTACATATAATAAGGTTTCTTTATTTCCCCAGAAGTAAGTTAATATTAATTCCTTTTTTTCTTCGAGAGCAAGTATTGTTTTATTGGTTTGTGTATCTTTAATATATACATTGATTTTACCATTCTTTTCTTTTTGTTTAAAAGAAAGAAATTGACCATCAGGAGATAATTTAAAACTGCTTTTTGTTGGTTTTCTAAAATAATCTTTCACAGTATAAGTGTAATTTCCACTGTCAAAGTTTGCTAATTCTTTTAATTTTTGTGAAGATGAAGGTAGCTCTAGATTCCCTGGAAGACTATCTTTCTTTTTATTTTGACTTAAAGCTTGTAATGTCGTTAACATTACAAATAAAAAAGTAAAGAGCTTGTTCATACGTATCAATCTTTTATATTCTATTATAAATAATGCTACTCTGTTTGTTGTTGTCATAAAGTTTATTTTTTATTCCTTAATTCCGATGTAAAATTACTGAGTATACCTATGCCGTATAGATAATTAGAGGTTAAATAACCTTAATTAAAAACTAAAAAATAATAGCAGATGTGTTAGAAAAAACTAAACCAATGTTTAAACCTTAAATAAAACTTAAAAACCTTTAATATTGTTTAAATAAAAACAAAATATAATTAAATATTTTATTTTAGTAGTTTAAGATATTTTCATGAAAAGTTTTGATTTTAAGTATATTATGTTGTTGGTGGGGTTGTCTTCATTTGGAGTTGTCTTATTCCAAGTGAATTGGTTGAGTGAAAGTTATGGTGTTGCTAAAAAAAACTTTAATGAATCTACATATCAGTCTTTGAAAAGTGTAAAAAATAAGCTGGAGACTTATAGATCTTCTAGAAATATCAGTATAGATGAAAACTCGAAAATGGAGTATCAATATATCTCTAAAGACTCCATGTATACTTTTAATTTTAATGCATTTTTATCTTTAGATTCTACGCCAAGCTATGATAATCAGTTTTATAATGCTATAAATACACTAAAAAATGAATTTCTTAAAAGAAAAAATAAAACAAAGTCTTTTAGTGAATTTGTTTATTTAATCTATGGGCAAAAAGATACTATTGATAACGTAAATGATTATAAGGAAATAAATGTTGATAGTATACTTGAAAAAAGTTTATCTAAGAGTAATATACAGTTAAAACATTCCTTTGGTTTTAAAGATAAAAAAAGTAATAAATGGAATTATATAGGAGGTGAAACTTTAAAAGATACCTTATTACTTGAAAAAAGCAAACATATTATAGTAGATACTATTGATGATGAAAGTTTACATCTTGTTTTTTATGATAAAAAACAATTTTTATACAAATCTCTTTTATTTAATATTATTATTTCTACACTTTTAGTGTTAATAATTTTATTTAGTTTTTGGTATGCATTAAGAATAATTTTAAAACAAAAACACCTTTCTCAAATAAAGACAGATTTTATAAATAATATGACTCATGAGTTTAAAACACCTTTAGCATCAATAAGTATGGCGGTAGCTACTATTGAAGAACCAGAAATTATTAAAAAGGAAAGTGTTGTTAAACAGTTTACTAAAGTAATAAAAGAAGAAAACAGTCGAATGAATAAACAAGTTGAAATGATATTGAAAATAGCAAAAAATGATAACTTGATTTCAAAATTAGATAAAACTGAGATTGATATAAATACTATTATTAAAAAAATTGTAATAAATAATAATATCAGAGTTGAAAAAAAGAGAGGAAAAATCAATTATCAATACAAAACCAAAAAGACATTGATTATTGCTGACGAGATACATATTTATCAAGCAATTAATAATTTAGTTGATAATGCTATTAAATATTCATACAATACTGTTGAAATTATGATAACTTCTAGGTATGAAAATAATTATTTAATTATTGATGTTACTGATAAAGGAATTGGTATTAAAAGAGAAGATGAAAATAGAATTTTCGATAAGTTTTATCGGGTTTCTACAAAAAATTTACACAATGTTAAAGGCTTCGGATTAGGGTTGAATTATGTTAAACAAACAGCAGAAGCTCATGGAGGATATGTTACACTTAAACGTCATAGAATTGGGACTACATTTTCATTGCATTTACCCTTAAATAACAGTTAATATGAATACCGACAAACAAAAGAGTTTATTGTTAGTAGAAGATGACCCTAATTTTGGAATGGTTTTAAAAAGTTTTTTAGAAATTAAAAAATTTAAGGTTACATTATGTGATGATGGTAATGAGGCTATTACAATTGCTAAAAGTAAACCTTTTGATCTTTTTATACTTGATGTAATGCTACCTAATAAAGATGGATTTACAATTGCTAAAGAGCTTAAAGAAGAACAAATTATAGCACCTTTTATCTTTTTAACGGCTCGTGCTATGAAAGAGGATAAAATGAAAGGATACCAATTAGGAGCTCTAGATTATTTAGTAAAACCATTTGACCCTGATATCCTATATCTAAAAATTCAAGCACTTTTGCATAAAGAACAATCAGCTATTTCTGTAGAAAAGATAACAACATTCGAAATAGGAAATTTCCAATTGGATACGTTAAAACAAGTGCTAATTATTAATAGTCAAGAAATACATTTAACGCACAAGGAAAGTGAGCTACTAAGAATGTTAATTGAGCATAAAGAAAATGTTTTACTACGAACAAAAGCGCTTTCCGAAATTTGGGGAGATGATAATTATTTTACAACTAAAAGCATGGATGTGTATATTACAAAATTGCGTAAACATTTAAAAAAAGATAAAGAAAATTCTATTGAAATTTTGAATATTCATGGAAAAGGTTTTCGTCTATTAATTTGATATTATTCGGTGTAGGTAGTAAACATGTTGATATTATATTTTAATGAAAGATAAGTGATTAGTTTATCCTGTATAAGTGTTATTTTTACATCATAAATTGATTAAATTATGTCACAAGATTTAAGCGACTACAGAAAGACATATGAAAAATCCGAATTGTTAGAAGGGAATTGTCCTGAAAATCCAATTGAATTATTTAGAGATTGGTTTTTACAAGCTAACGATTCTGAAATGGTAGATGAAGCTAACGCGATGAGTATTTCTTCTATAGGATTAGATGGTTTTCCTAAAACTAGAGTCGTGTTATTAAAAAAATACACACACGAAGGCTTTATTTTTTACACAAACTATAATTCTGAAAAGGGAAAAGCGATAACAGCAAATAATAAAGTTTGTTTGTCGTTTTTTTGGGCAGGATTAGAACGGCAAATTATTATAAAAGGAAGGGCAGAAAAGGTAGCCGAAAATTTATCGGATGGTTATTTTGAATCAAGACCAGATGGAAGTAAATTAGGTGCTTGGGCTTCTAACCAAAGTGAAGTTGTAGCGAATAAACAAGTGCTTACTGATAATTTGAGTAGGTTGGAAAAAGAATTTAAAAATAAAGAAATTCCTAGGCCAAAGCATTGGGGTGGATTTATAGTTAAGCCAGTGTCAATCGAGTTTTGGCAAGGGCGTCCGAACAGAATGCATGATAGAATTCGTTACGAATTGCAAAAAGATTTTAACTGGAAGCTTGAACGTTTAGCTCCGTAACACTATATTTGAACATTCTTTTTTTAGTTGAATGAAAACAATTTACATAGTTCGTCATGCTAAATCATCGTGGAAATACACAAGTGTAAAAGACCACGACAGACCGTTAAAAGAAAGAGGAATTAATGATGCTCATTTAGTTTCTGAATATTTAGCGAAAAAAATTCAAAGACCAGATGTGTTTATTTCTAGTAGTGCAAATAGAGCATTGCAAACAGGGATAATTTTCTGTGAAAATTTTGGATACCCAATGGCTAATTTGAAGATTAGCAAACAGCTGTATAGTTTTAGTGATGGTTACCTAGTGAAAACGGTAAAAGCTTTAGACGATAATTTTGATAGTGCAATTATATTTAGCCACGATCATGGAATTAACACTTTTGTAAATAAGTTTGGGAGCAAACCCATAGCACATGTAACTACTTGCGGAGTGGTAGGAATTCAGTTTAAAGAAAAGTATTGGAAAGACATTAAAAAAGGAACCACAGTTCTTGTTGAGTTTCCTAAATATCATAAATAAAACGAACTACTTTTGAAGATAAGGAAATACGCAGCCATAGATATAGGATCGAATGCCGTTAGATTATTGGTAGCAAATGTAATAGAAGATAAAAAGAAAGCCCCTAAGTTTAAGAAATCATCCTTAGTAAGGGTGCCTATTCGATTAGGAGCAGATGCTTTTGTAGCAGGAAGTATATCTGAAAATAATATCGATCGAATGTTAGATGCTATGAAAGCTTTTAAATTATTGATGAAGGTACATGGTGTTGAAAAGTATAAGGCGTGTGCAACTTCAGCAATGCGTGAAGCTTCTAATAGTGAAGAAATTGTTGAAAAAGTACTTAAAAAAACAGGAATTGAAATAGATGTAATAAATGGAGCAAAAGAAGCTGCAATTATTTCTTCTACAGACTTAAAGCATCTTATCAACTCTGATGAAACATATTTATATGTAGATGTAGGTGGAGGTAGTACAGAGCTTACTATCTTTTCTGAAGGGAAAATTATCAATTCTAAGTCGTTTAAAATAGGAACAGTACGTTTGATTAATAACTCAAAAGAAAAGAATAAAAAAATATTCGCTAAGGTAGAAGAGTGGATTACGAAGCACACTAAAGAATATAAAAGAATTTCTTTAATAGGTTCAGGAGGAAATATCAATAAGATTTTCAAAATGTCGGGTTTAGATGCTGGTCGACCGATATCATATATTTATTTAAATGCGCAATTTGAATATTTGAAAAAGATGACCTACGAAGAGCGAATTTCTGAGTTAAGTTTAAACCCAGATCGTGCTGATGTAATCGTTCCTGCAACAAAAATTTACCTTTCTGCAATGAAATGGAGTGGAGCACGAAGAATTTTTGTCCCTAAAATAGGGCTCTCAGACGGAATTGTTAAGAGTTTGTATTTTAATAAATTATAAAATACTTTAACAAGTCTTTAACAGTAACAAAATTTGTTTATATTTGTTTAGCTTGTGACTAGTTCCCCCATAAATGTGTCACACAAGAGCTAAGTAATCAAAAAACAAATTTTATCCATTATGAGAAGACTTATGTTATCCGGTGCTCTTTTAGTTGTCGGATTTACGGTATCTGCACAAGACTTGCCTACAAATGCAGAACCTGGGAAGTGTTACGTTCGCTGTAAGACTCCTGAAGTTTGGAAAAATCAAGATGTAACAATAGAAGTGGCGCCAGCCTATAAAAGAATTGTTACATATCCAGCTAAGTATAAAACTGTAACCGAACGAGTTTTAGTAGATGAAGGAGGAGAAAAGCTAGTAGTAGTACCAGCAAAGTATGAAAACCAAAGTTTTACAGTAGTTACTAAAGAAGCTAGTAAGCGATTAGAGAAAACTTTAGGAAGACCTTCAGTAGAGAATGTATCTGTTGTAACTAAAGAAGCAGCAAAACGTTTAGAAGTAGTACCTGCAAGGTATGAAATGCGTGACGTAGTTGTTACGATTAAAGAAGGGTACAAAAAACTAATTAAGGTTCCTGCTAAATTCGAACAACGTGAAGAAGTAATCACTGTAAAGGAAGCTAGTCAACGTATTGTTGTCGTTCCTGCTAAAATGAAAACAGTAACTGAAGAAGTTGTAGTTAAAGAAGAAAGTAAGCGTTTAGTACCTGTTGACGCAAGATATGAAATGCGTGACGTAGAGGTTGTAGTTAAAGAAGCTTCACAAAGAGTGGAGGTTGTACCTGCAAAATACGAAATGCGTGATGTTGTAGTAACAGTTAAAGAAGCTAGCCAACGTTTAGAAGTTATTCCAGCTACTTTTGGTAAAGAAACAATCGCTTACAAAAAGAGAGAGTATGGAAACAAATTGAGAGTTGTTCCTGCTGCATTTTCTAAAGATAGCGAGGTTATAGAAGTAAGAGCTAAATCTGCTAGATGGCAAATGAGTGAAAGAGCTCCTGATTGTACTTCTTCTGATCCTAACGACTGTCGTTATTGGTGTTATAAAGAAGTCCCAGCGCAATTTACTACAGTAGATAAGACGGTTTTATCGAATGATGCTTCTGTTGTTACTACTGCAACATGTGATGATGCG
Source organism: uncultured Tenacibaculum sp. (assembly GCA_947501615.1). Classification (GTDB taxonomy): domain Bacteria; phylum Bacteroidota; class Bacteroidia; order Flavobacteriales; family Flavobacteriaceae; genus Polaribacter. The sequence goes on from CANMWK010000002.1 coordinate 479,118, forward strand.
AATACTCCTGGAGGATGTGGAAATGCTTCTTATGTGAAACGAGTAATGAAAACTCCACCAACTACAAGAACAATCGATATTCCAGCTGTTACTGAAACAGTAAAGAAGAGAGTAATGGTTACACCACCAAGTACAAGAACAATTGATGTTCCTGCGATAACTAAGGTTGTTAAGAAGAGAGTAATGGTAACTCCTCCTACAACAAGAGAAGTTGTAATTCCAGAGGAAAGACAAACAATTAAGAGAACAGTTGTTGATGTACCTGCAACTACTAGAATTGTTGATATTCCAGCGGAAACTAAGATAGTTAAAAAGACAGTAATGGTATCTCCTCCTACAACAAGAGAGGTTGATGTTCCTGCAATAACTAAGATTGTTAAGAAGAGAGTAATGGTAACTCCTCCAACTACAAATGAGTTTGACATTCCTGAAGTAACGACTACAATCAAGAAAACAATTCCAGCTGTTCAAGGCGCTAGAGAAATTGATATTCCTGAAGTAACTACGACAATGAAGAAAAGAGTTATGGCAACTCCTCCAACAACAAGAACAGTGAAAATTGAGCCAAAATATGCTACAATTAAGAAAACTGTTTTAGAGAAGGATGCATATTCAGAAGAAAAAGCTGTAGAAGCTAAGTTTAAAACTGTAACTAAAGAAGTATTAGTTTCTAAGGGAGGTTTAACAACTTGGAAGGAAGTAGATTGTAAAATAGTACAAAATACGCCATTACCAATTAACTGGAATTTAGGAAGTGCAACATTAACTTCTGGAGCTAAGAGAATTATTGACGCTCGTTTATTACCAGTATTAAAAGATGGTGTAGCAGTTGCTATTGAATCTCATACAGATGCTAGAGGTTCTAGAACTAGTAACCAATCTTTGTCTGAAAGAAGAGCTCAAGCTGTAGTGAATTATTTAGTTTCTAAAGGTATAAACCCTAGTAAATTAACTGCAAACGGTTATGGAGAAGCTAGATTAACAAACAGATGTAAAGACGGTGTTTCTTGTACTGAGCGTGAGCACGCTGCAAACAGAAGAACTACATTTAGAGTAATCGATCAAAAATAATCGATTAACCTAACTTAAATATCTAACAAAAATCAATAAAAACCCAAGCTTTCGCTTGGGTTTTTTATTTTACTGTATTAGAGTTATACGAAGTTTTTAATTGTTAATCGTATTAAATATATTCGAAAAATATACTTACGATGATTATTTGATTTTTTATTGCTAATTTAACGACATGACACATGAATTTGTAGACATAGTAAAACAAGCTGTACTTCATCAGGAAAAAGGATTGAAAAATGTATTGGCAACTGTAGTGCATTTAGAGGGTTCTTCTTACAGAAAACCAGGTGTTCGAATGCTGATTTGTGAAGACGGGAAAATGATTGGAACAGTTAGTGGAGGTTGTGTAGAAAAAGAGGTGAAGCTAAGAGCGCAGTCAGTTTTTAAAGATGGAATAGCTAAAGTTATTACTTACGATGGACGATATCGTTTGGGTTGTGAGGGAGTCTTGTACATTTTAATTGAACCTTTTTATGTTTCAAATGATTTTATCAATGATTTTGAGAAACGTTTGTCGGATAGAGAAGCGTTTACTATTCATGCTTCTTTTGTAGCCGAAGATGAGTCTAAAGGAGATTATGGAAGTACTATTACTTTTCAAAATGATAAACAATACACGTTTGGTGAAAAGCTGGAGTTCTCAAATGATTTGCAAAAGTTTTCTCAGAAACTAAAACCACTAACAAAATTATTAATTATTGGAGGAGAACATGATGCTGTAAAATTAACGTCAGTATCTAGTTTGTTAGGTTGGGAAGTTGATGTGATTACTTCAATTAAAGATCCAAAATCTAACACTGATTTTCCTGGAGCAAATAAAGTAACTGCAAGTACTCCGGAAATCGTTGATTTAACTATAGATTCTGATACTGTTGTAGTGCTAATGACCCATAATTACGTTCAAGATTTAAAATATTTATTGAAAATTATAAATTTCAATCCAATGTATATTGGGATTTTAGGTTCTACAAAAAGAAGAGATCAGTTAGAAAACGACTTGTTTCATTACAAAGAAGACGTGTCAGAGGAATTATTAGATAAAATTTATAGTCCAGCAGGATTGCATATTGGAGCAATAACTCCAGAAGAAATTGCAGTCTCAATTGTTGCTGAAATTTTAGCAGTAATTCGAAAAAAAGAACCGTATTCTTTACGTAAAATAAAAGGTAAAATCCATCTTCAGAAGTAAGATATGAAAATAGCAATGCTAGTTTTAGCAGCAGGGAAAGCTTCTCGAATGGGAAGTGTAAAACAATTACTTCCGTATAAAAATAGCTCAATACTAGGAACAGTTTTAGAAAGCAGTATTAATGTTTTTAATTCAGAAGATGTTTATGTTGTTTTGGGTGCTAATGCTCAAAAAATACAAGAAAGCTTACGAAACTACACTGTAAGTTACATAATTAACAAAGATTTTGCTTCAGGATTAAGTTCAAGTATTTATTCAGGAGTAACAAAACTTTCAAATTACGACGCTATTTTAATTGCTTTAGGAGATCAGCCTAAAATTGATGTTACTTACATCAACGAAATGGTTACTTTGTATCAGAAAAATAAAGAATGTATTGTTGCTTCTAGATACGATGGTTTTAATGGTGTGCCTGCAATTTTTCCTAAAACATTCTATCCTAAACTCTTAAATTTAACTGGTGATAAAGGCGCAAAACAATTGTTAAATTCTGAGTTAAAATTTATAAAAATTGTAGCTTCTTCAGGAAAATTACTCGATATTGATACACCTGAAGATTACCAAAAATTAATCAACCCATGATTTCAGTTTCTGAAGCAATTCAACATATAGAAAATTACTGTCAGCCCAATAAAATTATAGAGAAACCAATACAAGAAGTGTTAGGTTTAGTTTTAGCAGAAGCCATAGTTTCTCCAATTAATATGCCTCCGTTCAAGCAATCTTCAATGGATGGATATGCATTTATTCACAGTGAAATCTCAAGTTTTACTGTAGTTGGCGAAGTTCAGGCGGGCGATTCAAAAAATGTAGCATTACAAGAAGGTGAAGCTGTACGGATTTTTACAGGAGCTAGAGTTCCTGATCAAGCGGATACTGTTGTAATGCAAGAGCAGACAAGTGTTGAAGGAGATCAACTAACAATTGATAAACTGCCTGTAAAATCTTCTAACGTAAGGCCTTTAGGAGAACAAATAAAAACAGGAGCCATAGCTTTAGAAGAAGGAACGGTTTTAAACGAAGCAGCAATTGGATTTATTGCTGGTTTAGGATTAAGTACAGTAAAAGTGTATCAGAAACCTAAAGTTAGTATTTTAATTACAGGAAACGAGTTGAAAGCTGTTGGAGAAGTCTTAGAAGAGGGGCAAGTATACGACAGTAATTCGATTACTTTACAATTAGCTTTACATAGATTAGGAATCGATGAGGTTGAAATTGTAAAAGTTGAAGATACATTCGAAGCAACAAAAACAGCAATTAAAAATCAGTTAGATTTTGCTGATGTTATTTTAGTTTCAGGCGGAATTTCTGTTGGGGATTATGATTTTGTAAAACGCGGGTTGGAAGAGAATAATGTGTCGGAAGTTTTTTATAAAGTTAATCAAAAACCAGGGAAGCCTTTGTGGTTCGGACAAAAAGATGAGAAATTGGTTTTTGCTTTACCAGGAAATCCTGCTTCTAGTTTAAGTTGTTTTTATTCTTATGTATTACCAGTTATAAAAGCACAGTTAGGTTACAAAAATTATCATTTACCAAGAAGTATAGCTAAAGCAACAAGTGATATTAAAAACGCTTTTGGTAAAACTTTATTCTTAAAAGGAATAATAGAAAACGAACAAGCAACGCAATTAACGGGTCAAGCTTCTTCGATGTTGAAGTCTTTTGCTGTCGCAAATGGTTTATTAATCGTTCCAGAAGATGTGCAAGAAATAAAAAAAGGAGAAGAAATTACATACATAAAACTTAGTTAATCGATGGAAGTATTACAGCTAGAAGTATTAGTTCCATTTTTATTAATTCTCGTTGTAGTTGCTTTTTTATATGCAAGTGTCGGACATGGAGGAGCGAGTGGCTATTTAGCATTAATGGCTTTATTTACGTTTCCTGTTTTATTTATGAAACCGATAGCTTTAGTACTCAATATTTTTGTTTCTGGAGTATCGTTTTGGTTTTTCAGAAAACATCAACATTTCAAGTGGAAGTTATTTTATCCGTTTGCGATGAGTTCCATTCCAGCAGCTTTTATTGGTGGTTATATCTCAGTGAATGCTGGTTTTTATAAAAAAATATTAGGTTTTTTTCTGATTTTCGCAATTCTTAAGATGTTAAATGTATTTGGAGGTGAAAAGAAAGAACTAAAAGAGAATAATTTAGTAATTTCACTATTCATAGGAGCTTGTATCGGACTTTTTTCGGGGATGATTGGTATTGGAGGAGGTATAATTTTAAGTCCGGTTATTGTGCTTTTAGCCTGGGGAAATATGAAACAAGCAGCTGCAGTTTCAGCCTTATTTATTTTTGTGAATTCAATTTCAGGATTAATAGGTTTTACCATAAATGAAGGGATAGTTCCGTTGGAGGTTTTATACTTTATTCCAGTGGCATTAATCGGCGGAAGTTTAGGTGCTATTTATGGAAGTAAAAAGTATGCTATGCATACGTTGAAATATGTATTGGCAGTAGTATTAACAATAGCAGCTATAAAATTATTTTTAGTGTAAGAATGAAAGTTATTTATTTTGGAAAAATAGCAGATGTAGCAAAAAAATCATCTGAAGAAATTAATCTAGCGGAAAATTCAATTTCAGGTTTAGTCGCGTTTTTACAAGAAAAGTATCATCTCGATTTAAAAGATATGCAAATAGCAGTAAATCATAATTTAGTGTCTAAATCAGAGGCAATACTTTTAAAGGAAGCTGATGAGGTAGCAATATTATCTGCTTTTGCAGGAGGTTAAAATGGAATAGAAATGCGATATACTTTAATTATCTTATTACTTCTTACAATTGCTTGTCAGTCCAAAAAAGCAAAAGAAAAAACATTTCCTGAAGAAGTAGAAGAGGTTGCTATAGTAAAAGATACAATTGTAGAATCTGATGGAGAAACTAAAAACTATGAGGTTGAAATTAAAGAAGAGCTTATAGAAGAGAATAAATTAGTTATTACTGATGATACATCTATTTATGTAGGACTTTTAAAAAAAATAAGTCAGGGAAAAGATTATTATTTACCTGTAAATTTTAAAAGAACAACATCAACAATACTTCAAGAAGATTTCCATAACAATTTCGAAAAATATACTAGTGATGTAATTTTAAAAAGTATTGAATATACAAGATTTAAGATCGAAGATGATGTAGCGAACAAATATTTAGAGATTAGTAATTTGAATACTATTTTAGTGTTTGACGACAATCAGGAGGTTATAGATACACTACGCTTAAAAAACTACGAATACTTTTCAGATCAAATAGAGAGTCAGATTATTGCTACATATAGTTCGACTGATAAGCTCAATGAAAATAAACAATATGTATGTACGACGGTTAATGATTTTATAGCAAAGAATAATTATAGGTTTTTAAAAGATAATGTCTATTTGAAAGAAACTTTAAAGGAAAACAAATTTAAACCGACAGATGTATACGCACATTATAAAATGATAAAAGATAAAGACACAATTTCGTTTCTATCTTTTGGATCATATGGTAAAGAAGTTGCAAAACATGGTTTCTATTTATTTAAAAATAAAGTACCAACTGATTCTATAATCAATAAAAACTTGATAACAGAAATAATTACAGTACCATTGACTTTAAATGGTCAAGGATTATTTATGACAAGTCAATTTATTCCAGAAACCGATGCGTTTTGGACAGCACTAGTGGGAATAGATTTTAAAACAAATCAATTAAAACAGTACGAAAGAAATAGAGTATCTTTAAAGTAAGGGAAGAACAAGAACAAAATGAAGAAAAAATTAGTTTTCATAGAAGGTCAAATCACTCCAGATTTTATTGCAAATGCAATTGCGAAACATCAAGTAAAAACACAAGTTGGAGCACATAATATTTTTTTAGGTCAGATTCGAAAAGATCAAGTAGAAGATAAAGTAGTTAGTGCAATTGAGTTTAGTTGTTATCAAGAAATGGCAGAACAAAAACTACATGAAATCAGAGAAGAAGCTTTTGAAAAGTTTGATTTAACGTGTATGCATACGTATCACAGTTTAGGAAAAGTAAATGTAGGAGAAGTGTGTTTCTTTGTTTTTGTTTCTGCGCCACATAGACCTCATGTTTATGAAGCAACAGAATATATTGTAAATAGAATAAAATCTGAAGTTCCAATATTTGGGAAAGAGCTTTTTGAAGACGAATCATATCAATGGAAAACGAATGTTTAGTTTTGAAGGTTGAAAAGTTAGAATGTTTGAAAGTTCTTAGGTTTGAAGGTTGTTTCATGTCAGTTCGAGCGCAGTCGAGAACTAAAACAAAAAAATGAATAAAAAAATCTAATTAATAATTGTTTAATTCTTACAGGATTAAGAAGGTTGAATGTTTTAAAAGTTGAAAATTAGTGAATAAAAGTTTATAGTTTTTGTTTGGTCAGATGTTGAAAACAATAATTTTAGATAACTGATAACTGATAACTGATAACTGATAACTGATAACTGATAACTGATAACTGATAACTGATAACTGATAACT